>SOJX01000021.1 GCA_004376375.1 Planctomycetota bacterium | reverse complement strand
GGGGGCCGCGGTTACCAGCGCGGCTTCAACGACCGGCACACGCTGGCTGCCGGCTCTTCCACGCTGTGCGGCAACCCTCGAGCGCGACTTGCGCTGACGGCTGGGTTTGTGCCGGCGCGAGACAGACTTGCCCTCTTTGAGCCGCATCAGGTCGCTTATCAGTTTCGTCGGGGTCTGGTACCGGTCTTCCTTGTCCTTTGCCATCATCCGCATGATGAAGTCGCTGACATCCTTTGAGACGTCCGCGTTTTTCGAACGCGGATATGGCGGCGTCTCGGTAAGGTGCTTGGTCATGACCACCATCGGGCTCGAGCCGACGAACGGCACCTGGCCGACGACCATGTGATAGAAACTCGCGCCGAGGGAATAGATATCACTGCGGATATCGACGTCGACTTCGCCTTTTGCCTGCTCCGGGCTGATGTAATGCGGCGTGCCGACGGAGACGCCGCGCTGAGTCACCGAAGCCTCCGAATCCTCCGTCTTGGCAAGGCCGAGGTCGCACAGCTTGGCGACTTCTTTCTTCGTAACGATTATATTCTGCGGCTTCACGTCCCGGTGGACGAGGTCGTTCCTGTGCGCGTGCTCGAGGGCGCGGGCGATCTGTAAAACGATGTCAATCGCCTCGTCCTCGCCTATCGCGCCCGATTCGCGTATGCGCTCATACACCGTTTTCCCGTCGGCGTACTCCATCGCGAAATAGTAGAGCCCGTTCGACTCGCCCACGTCTATCCCGGCGATAATGTTCTCGTGGTTCAGCTTCGCCACGGCGCGCGCCTCACGCACGAACCGGTCGATAAAAGCGGGGCTCCTGGCAAATTTCGGCGGCAGAATCTTGAGAGCGACAATGCGCTCCATCGACTTCTGGCGGGCCTTGTAAACCGCCCCCATCCCGCCCTGGCCGAGCTTGGAGAGTATCTCGTATCCGGCGATCCGGCGCCGCCGCTCGAGAGACTTCTGCGTCTCCAGGATTTCGTCAGCTTCTTTTTTTGAAAGGAAGTTCTTTTCGAGCAGAATCTCGCCGAGTTTCTTCATCCCGTGGCCCATGGACTGGAACTTCTTCTGGACCTCGATAGCTTCCCGAATCTGTTCCTCGGTGACGAAGTTTTTCTCGATCGCTATCTGACCGAAAGAGATATCATCCTTGGCGCGGGCGTCATCAACCATAGGGCCTCGTCTCGACATAAATACACTAACGCCTTCTTCCCGAATAACTATTATAAGCGACCTGCCGACAACTGTCAAGCGCGAACGCGGACAAATGCGCGGCAATAAGTCTTACGGCGGATTTTACCTGAAATCGCCGCAGTCCTCTGGTATAATCTGCTCCCGCCATTTCTTTGCCTGGATATTGAAGCATGGACCGGAAATTCGGCAATTTCTTCGAGAAAGAGTTTCAGAACCTCGCCGGTGCGGGACTGTTGCGCAAAATGCGCACCGTTACGGAAATGCGCGGAAAAACAATCGTCGCCGACGGGCGCGAGTATCTCGCCTTTGCATCGAACAATTATCTGGGCCTCGCACGGGACCCCCGCCTCGCCGACGGTGCGAAAAAAGCTATTAAAAAATTCGGCTCCGGCTCGACTGCAAGCCGCCTGGTCGCGGGAAATCTCGAAATCCATGATGAGCTCGAGCGCCGGACCGCGCGGTTCAAGAACAGGGAAGCGTGCCTGGTCTATCCCTCGGGATTCCAGACGAACATCGGACTTTTCCCCGCGCTTTTCGGCGGGCAAGATATTATCGTTTCGGACTCAAAAAACCACGCTTCGATGATCGCCGGGGCGGCGCTCTCAAACGCCCGGATCGAAGTTTACCCTCATCTGGACGTGGAAGAGCTCGAGCGGATACTGGGCGCCCTCCCCTCCCGCCGTATGTGCGCCATCGCGACCGACTCAGTGTTTTCCATGTCCGGCGACGTCGCTCCGCTCGACGAAATCACGCGGCTCGCAAAATACCACGGCGCGATAACCATGATCGACGAGGCGCACGCGACCGGCGTCATGGGGGAAGGCGGCCGCGGCTGTGAAGCGGCGTTTGAAAACCTTTCCGAGCCGGTCGATATCGTAATGGGAACCTACTCGAAAGCGCTCGGCTCCCAGGGCGGTTTTATATGCGGCAGTGAAGACCTTATTAAATACCTGTATAATTCCTCCCGCGCGTTCCTTTACACGACGGGACTGGCGCCCGCGGCATGCGGGGCGGCAATCGCGGCGCTCGATATTATCGAAAACGATCCCGAACCCCTGGGCCGGTTGCGCGCGGCAGTCTCGGTCTGCCGGGCGAAGCTGAAGGAAAACGGCTTCGGGCTGCCGCCTCATGAAACGCCGATTATTCCGGTAATAATCGGCAAGGAAGAAGAAGCCGTCAAGGTCGGGGATTTCCTGCTCGAGAAAGGGCTTCTCGCCCCGGTCATGCGTTACCCGACCGTAGAGCGCGGCCGCGCAATGTTACGCGTTTCGGTCTCGGCCCTGCACGAGGAAGAAGATTTCGACAGACTCGTCGGCACGCTGAGGGAGGCGCGGGACAGGTTCAGGCTATAGGAAAGGTTTTAGGTTTTAGGTTTTAGGTTTTAGGTTTTAGGTTTTAGGTTTTAGGGAAATAATAAGATGCATTCTGAACCTGATACCTGAAACCTGATACCTGAGAGGTAACAAATGAATCCCGAAGAGATAAAAGACCTCAAGGAATGGGATACCAAGCATCTCTGGCATCCTTTCACGCCGATGTCGGAATATGCGGAAGAAGATCCCCTCATTATCGCCCGGGGCGAGAAAAACACGCTGTACGACGTCGAGGACAACGCGTATCTCGACGGCATCTCGTCGCTCTGGACAAACGTCCACGGCCACAACCACCCGACGATAAACAAGGCCATCACCGAACAACTGGGCAAAGTCGCCCACACGACTCTGCTCGGCATCACGAACAAGCCCGCCGTCCGCCTGGCGATGGCGCTTACCGAAATCACGCCGCCCGGACTTTCGCGGACCTTTTTCTCGGACAACGGCTCGACCGCGGTCGAAGCCGCGCTGAAAATCGCATACCAGTACCACCGCCAGAAGTATAACCGCGAGCCGAAGCGCTCGTCCTTCATCACCTTCTCAAACGCCTACCACGGCGACACGATCGGCTCGGTCTCCCTCGGCGGTATCGAGCGGTTCCACGAGACCTACCGCAAACTTCTTTTCCCGACTTACGAGGTCCCGTCAACGTATTGTTACCGGTGCCCGGTCGGCGAGGAGAAGGAGACCTGCAACCTGAAGTGTTTCGGCCGTCTCGAGCGTCTGCTTGAAACCAACGGGCACGAAATCGCGGCGATAGTGGTTGAGCCGCTCGTCCAGGGCGCGGCCGGGATGATAACCTTCCCGGAAGGCGCCCTCAGACGGCTGCGCGAGCTCGCCGACCGCGCGGGGACGCTTCTTATCGCCGATGAAGTCGCGGTCGGCTTCGGCCGGACGGGCTCCATGTTCGCCTGCTCGCAGGAAGACGTAACACCCGACCTGCTCTGTCTTGCAAAAGGCATTACCGGCGGTTACCTCCCGCTTGCGGCCACCCTTGCGACGGAAGAAATCTACTCGGCTTTTCTCGGCAGGCCGGAAGAGAACAGGACGTTCTTCCACGGCCACACTTACACGGGCAATCCGCTCGCCGCGGTTGCCGCGCTGGCGAGCCTGCAGGTTTTCAAGGAGGAGAAAACTCTCTCCGGGCTGCAGCCGAAGATAAAAAAATTATGGGACGGGCTCGAGATTTTCAAGGAACTGCACCACGTCGGCGAAGTACGCGGGCTCGGCGTTCTCGTCGGCATCGAGATCGTGCATATACCGCTCACAAAGCGGCCGTTCCCGCCCGCGGAGCGGGTCGGGCACAGGGTCATCATGGAAGCGCGGAAGAAAGGCGTGATACTGCGCCCGCTCGGCGACGTCATTGTGCTGAATCCCCCTCTCTCGATAACTTCCGACGAAATCGAAAAGCTGCTTGACGTTACGTATAACTCGATTAA
Source organism: Planctomycetota bacterium (assembly GCA_004376375.1). Lineage (GTDB taxonomy): Bacteria > Planctomycetota > E44-bin39 > E44-bin39 > E44-bin39 > E44-bin39. The sequence goes on along the minus strand of SOJX01000021.1, from coordinate 11,657 downwards.
ACTGGTAACCAAAGAAACAGCCGGTAGATATTCCAGCGTGGAGCGCTGACTTTCGAACACCACAGGCAGTCCGGACATCCTGAGTTACGCACCCGAACCCTTCAACGCGAAAGAGAGTTGTACCATGCAGAACGTTCGCTGGAAATGGGCGGGCGTAGCTCTCGCCGCCGTCGCAGCCGTCATCCTCGCCGCGGGCGGCGCGCCGACGAAAAAACCGCCCAAAAAAAAGAAAACATCCGGCCAGGAGATCGACAACGCGATCGCCGCCGGCCTCGACTGGCTTCACAGGCACATCGAAAAACCCGGCGGCAGGTGGAGCGCCACGGGATTCTCAAAAAAATGCGAAATCAAAGACGAGAAAAAAGACAAGCCCTGCTCAAACGCGGCCAATATGCAGGGCGGGCAGTACGATACCGGGATAACCGCGCTGGCGGTCATGGCCTTCCTCGGAAACAACTACTGCCGCATGGACGTCCCCTACGGCATGAGCGCGCTTCAGGGCATCGGGCACCTGAAGGGCCGGGTCGGCAACAACGGTGCGATAGGCTCGCAATCGGACGAGAAGTGGATGTACAACCAGCTCATCGCGACCCAGGCACTCTGTGAAGCATACATCCTGACCCGGACCGACAGCGTTGAGATTGCGGCGAAAAAAGCGGTGAAATTCATCCTTGATGCACAGAACCCCGGCTCGGGCTGGGGTTACAAACCGAAAGACGGGAAACCCAACACGTCCGTCACAGCCTGGGCGCTGTGCGCACTGCATGCCGCGAAACAGGCCGGGTTCAACGTGCCGTGGGCGGTGTTCCGGGGGGGGCTCGCTGGGTTCGCCCAAATGCGGCCTCCCACTTCCGGGGTTATCGTCAGCACCGCCACGGGGGGCGACAGAACCAACCGTAAAAACGACGACCCGAAGACGCCTTTCAGAAAGCTGCATACCGTGAGCGCCGCCGCCGCGTACGCGGTAATCTGCGCCGGCAAGAAGAAAAGCGATTCCAAGTTCAAGCGCGCCGTCGGCATTATTATCCGCGACACGCCCGAGTGGCTGGTTACAAAAGAAGACTGCCCGATTAATTTCTACTATTGGTATTTCGCAACGAACGCGATGTACCGCGCCGGCTCGTCGAAGTGGAAGAAATGGAAAAAGCCGCTGCATGAAACGCTGGTGGGCTCGCAGTGCACAAGCGGCTGCGCCAGGGGCTCGTGGGACCCGGCCGGAGAGTGGTGCTCGGCCGGCGGCCGCGTCTACGCCACCGCCATGGCCGTGCTCGCCCTCCAGACCTCGTACCGGCACACACTTATAGAGAAATACGCCAAACGCCTTCAGGGCAAATAAGTGGATAAGGAAACAAGGGAACAAGGAGAAAAAATCGTAAATCGCCAATCGAAAATTCCTTATCCCTTATCCCGTATCCCTTACCCCTTTTTTATTTAGCGGCGCCGCGTGGCCGGCGTGGTCTGCGGCGCGTTAATAATATATTCCTTCTTAACTTCAACACTTCAACACTTCAGCACTTCAACACTTCAGCACTTCAGCACTTCAGCACTTCAACACTTCAACACTTCAACACTTCAACACTTCAACACATCAACACTTCAACACTTCAACACTTCAAAACATCAGCACTTCAACACTTCTTAACTTTCATCCTTCATAATTCTAAAAACTCGCTTGACGTAGCGTATAACTCGATTAAACTGGTAGCAGAGAATACCGCCGCAAGATTACCGGATCCGAGCGCCATCCATATTGCACCGGGCTCCCGATTCTGAGCCCGTTCACCAGAACGAACTTCCATGTACGTATCGGCGTATAAACACTGAAACATGCGTCAATAACGGGTATTGACATTGCCGACTTATTACCGGTATAATCGTTTGAATGTAAAGGAGAAGAAAAAGAAGAATGAATAAATCGGTATTTAAAAAGTTGATTCTGCAAATCAAAACATATTTGCTTGCAATATTATTTATATCCATGGCTGTCTGCCCGGGCTGCACGGGCCGCAGGGGAAGTGCGGTAGGGCGGAGATACCGCCTCGCCCTGCCGGAGGGCCCGACCGGCACGCGCATCATGGGCCGCGACGGGCGCTGGCTTTCCATCCGGTGCTCGCTTTCCGAGGTCGGTTCCGATTTTGAAGGATGTATCCGCGCAGGCTACCTGGACCCCGGGTCGGAAATCCTCCGCCCGAAATTCGCCAAAGGCGCGATGTACGAGCGCGAGATAAAAATTCCGCGCGGCATGAAACGCAGTTTCACCATTCATCTTCTCGGGGCAAAAACACATTACGGCAAACTCCTCCTGGAACTTCACGACTCGCGCGGCCGCGTATTGAACGCAATTACACCGGATTACACCTGCATACCGGACAGGGCGTTCTGGATATGGGTCGTGTGCAACCCGCCGGCCGTCAAGCGGATTGTCCCGCTCTTTGACAACAAAGACCTTCTCTCGCCCGATATCAGGCCGGTCGAGACCATTTCCTCGCACGTGCGCCCGCAGAACCTGCCGCATTCGTGGCTCGGCTACGACTCCTGCGACGCCATGGTGATATGCCGCGCTTCGCTTGACGGCATTTCAATACAACAGGAGGAAGCGCTTATCGACTGGGTGCGGACCGGCGGCCAGCTGCTCGTGGCCTACGGGACCCAGTCATACAAGAACACGTTTCTCGAAGAGCACCTGCCCGTGATAAACACTGCCCCGGGCAAGATCGAGCTCCCGAGAAAACTCGTTATCAAAGAGGATGAAAAAAAGAAAGAGGACGAGAAGGAGAAAGGAGATAAAGAAAAGAAGGATGAAGGAAAGAAAGAGAAGGACGGGAAAAAAGCCGGGACAATAACCCGGCTTTGCGCGCTCGAAAAGGCGATCGGGCAGAAGGGCACATCCCACGGCGAAATAATCCGCATGGAAACGCTCAAGGAACAGGGCGAGGACTCCACAACCCTCGTGACAGAGATACACGAGCCTGAAAAAGACAAGATGAAAGGCTACCCCGTCATCGTGACCCGGGCGCTCGGCGCCGGCAGGATAACCTACTGCGCCCACGACCTCGGGCGCGAGCCGTTCGGCAACCCCATCGGCTTCGACGCCGCGTTCGTCTCGAGAATATTCGCCCCCGTGCGCAGACTGGAAAGCCTCCCGGAGTTCCGCCACTATGCGAAGAACTTCCTGGAACCGACAAAGAGCGGAAGAACGGGCGGCGACCCGCGGGCGCTTGTAATATTCGCCCTGCTTGTCTACATCATTCTCATTTCCCCCGTCGCGTATTTCTTTCTCAAGGGCAGGCGCTGGCTCAGGCTGGGCGTCTTCGTAACGCCGGGCATCGTCATTGCCTTCTCCATCCTTCTCACCTTCGGCGCGCTTGCCGTATCGCGCGCGGAGTCGAGCGTGAACTCGCTCGTGGTGCTCCGATGCGGCGACGGAACCGTCGCCGCCGAGGGCGTCAGCTTCGCGCTGTTCACGACAAAGGAAACGGAAATCCGGGTAAATACCGAGCCCGACGCCCTCCTGTCCTCGGCGCACCGTGAAAACGCTCCGAGGTCCTTCCGCGTCGTCCAGGCCGAACGCACCCAGCTCCGGGACTTCCCCGTGAACTGGCGCGGCTGGACCAACCTCGTCGCCTCCCGGCTTGCCGAGTCGCCGGGCGTGACCGGGGACCTGGTCCTTTCCGGCAGAAGGCTCAGGAACTCCGTGACCAATAATTCCGACTTCGCCCTCGACGGCTGCGCCGTGACGTACGGGAGAGCATCAATCAGTCTCGGCGTTCCCCTGAATCCGGGCAGGGATGCGGCGCTCTCCCGGAGCTTTGGACCGGGATATGAATTCTCGATAACCGAACGCCGCCTCCGGGAAGGGGCGAATATCGACAGGGAAACGTCGCTCAAATATTTCCTTTCCGCCATGCGCTCGGGCAACGTCCTTCCCATCGGGCCGGGCGTGCACGAGGCCGGTTTTATCGGCGTCTCGCGAAATACGGACCTGTCGCTCGAGACCTCCCTCGGCGCGAGAGCGGAGAAGACGCGGACAATCGTACTCGCCTCGCTTCCGGTCAGGCCCGGAAAAGACACGATCCTGACCTCGGCGATGCTGCCGGCGCGCTGGATTAGCGGCTGGAACTCGAACATTAATCTGGATTCAAGCGGAAAATACCTGTCCCTGATATCTGCCGGCGTATGTATCCGTGAATACGTGGTGCCTGCGGGAAAGACCGTGAAGAATATACTATTTAAGATAACTGCTTATTACGGCGGTCGCTCTCATCTCCCAAGAATCCATTTCCGCGACTGGCAGGAAAAGAAATATATCTACGAACCACTGGATAGAAACAACAGCATAGGCCTTTCAAGGCAGAATGCCGGGCGCTACGTCCAGCCCGGCAGCGGGGTCATTCGGCTGAAACTAAAAAATGGAAAACAATACGAGGACTGCGAGATTAAGAAAATTGATCTCGAAGTTGTACTGGAATAGTTTTTCTCTTTTTTTCTTTTCTTCTTTCCTTATTTCCCCGTTCCCAAAAATACGCGCCGAGCAAGCCCGGCGGCTAAATGACTGACATGAATGACCTATTTACTTTTTTTCTTTATTTCTTTTCCTCTTTTCTTCTTTTCATCCTTTCCTCTCTTCCTCTTTTCCCCTCTTCCCCTCTTCCCTTGTTCCCTTATTCCCTTGTTCTCTTGTTCTCTTGTTTCTATTTCAACGCGCCGCAAGCGGCGCCGCTAAATATATTCGTCATTCCCGCGCAGGCGGGAATCCAGACTTTTTCGCCGTGTCTCCGTGTCGCCCCGTCTCCGCGTCAATAAATTCGCCCCTATCCCCTATCCCTTACCCCGTATCCCTTATTTCGCCGCCGCAATATTGACGCCGCGGACGGCTATCCAGGGCAGCTGGTACGCGTGGACGTAATCGCGCTCCTTCGATATTCCTATCAGGTTCTCCTTGAGGGCCATGAAGATATTGGTCGAGAACATCGCGTCCTTCACCCGGCCCGTCCGCCTGCCGTCCTCAACCCGGAACCCGAGCCCGATGTTGCCGTTGACGAAACCGCTGTAGGGATTGCCCATCATAACGCCCATCAGCCGGTCGACAATGACGCCGTCTTTCACGTTCGCGATAAGCTCGTCTTTTGAAACCTCGCCCGGCTCCCAGAGCAGGTTCGTCGCGCCGGGATAGGGCGCGATGTTGAAATCGCCCCGCAGGCCGTTCCCGGTCGGCTCCGTCTTGAGCCCGGCGGCGCTGTTGCGGTCCAGCAGGAAGTTCTTCAGCACCCCGCCTTCCACGACGGGCTTGCGGCTGCTCGGCGTCCCCTCGTCGTCGAACGAGCGGCTCTCAACTCCGCTTTCGAGCAGCGGGTCGTCGATAATCGTTACCCGCTCGTCGAAAACCTGCTCGCCGAGCTTGTCCTTGAGCGGGCTCTCGCCCTTCAGCACCGACTTCCCGTTCACGCACGGTCCGAGCGACCAGAGCAGGTTGGCGACCCCGTTCGGCGTGAGCACGACGTCGTAAACGCCGGTGGAGATTTCCACGTTTTTGCGCGCGACCTCCAGGTCCTCCTCCAGCTCGGGGATATAATCCTTGACGGAAAAAACGGGACCGACGGCCTGGCGGCCCCTGTAAAGGACCAGCTTGCTGGTCCCTTCCAGAAGCATTACGCCGACGGCGCCGCCGAACCGCGTCCTTTTGTACGAGCCCGAAAAGCCTTCGCTCGCGGCGAGCGAGACTTCGACCTCGCCGAACCCGAAGTTAAGAAAAACCTCCACTTCGGGATCGATTTTCTTGAGCCGCTCGACGCATTCGTTCCCCACGTCGACAAGCTCCGTCACCGCCATGCCGGGAACGGACGGGTCGTGTATCCCGGGAGAGGCCCCGCCGCCCGCAAGCTCGCCCGAAAAGCTGAACTCGCACGGACCGCCGAACGCCGCCACGCCGAGCGCGCGCTCGATAAGGTTGCCCATGTCCTCGACACGGGTCGTCGCAGAGAAACCGAGCTTGCCGTCGGCGACGACGCGCATCGCCAGCCCGAACTGGTCGGACCGGTTGATCGACTTGAGCTTCGAGTTCTCAAAGCTCACGTTCGTCGTGCTTCCGTCCATCGAGTAGATTTCCGCGGCGCCCGCGCGGGCCGATGCTTTTTCGAGAAGTTCTTCCATCTTCATTCTACCGCCCTCCGATGACGACGTTCTGTATGCGCACGTGCGGGCTCCCGTGCGAGACCGGAAGCGGCATCTGCGCGCCCTTGCCGCATCCGCCCGCCGAGTCTTTTATCCTGAAATCGTTGCCGACGAGGTCGATGTTCCGCATGGTTTCGAAGACGTTGCCCTGGAGCGCGACGTTTTTCACGCGCTCGGCGAGCTTTCCGTCGCGTATCATCCATGCCTCGGCCGCGATGAAGGTGAACATCTCGCCGTCCGTCTGCCCGCCGCGCGAATGCCTGGCGTAAACACCGAGCTTGATATCCGAGAGCATTTCGTCGAACGTGGCCGAGCCGTTCTCGATGCAGGTATTGCGCATGCGGCATATCGGCGGATGCCGAAAAGATATCGCGCGCGCGTTGCCGGTCGGGCGCTCGCCCATCTTGCCCGCGGTCTCGCGCGAATGGAGCCGCCCGACAAGCTCGCCCTCGCGGATGAGGTGTTCCTTCGAAGTCTGGACGCCCTCGTCGTCGTACTTGAGGTAGCCGCGGTAGCCGACGTCGAGGCCGGTATCGTAAACGTTCAGGTGTTTGCCGCCGAACTCCTTCCCGAGGGTCATGAGCTCCTGGTACTGCTTGTTCTCGTAGACGTTGTCGCCCTCGGAAAGGTGGCCGAACGCCTCGTGGACGAAAACGCCTGCAAGGTGCTGGTCCGCGATAAGGGTATACGAGCCGCCCTTGACCGGCTCCGCGTCGAGCATCTCGACCGCGGCCCGGCACGCCTCCTCGACGGCGGGCTCGCGGTTCACGATTATGTTGTAATCGCGCGTCGTGCCGACGCCGAACGTGCACATCTGCGTATCGCCGTTTTTCTGCGCGATGGCCGACATGTTCGCGCCCATGTCGATTTTTTCCTGCTCGATATAAGTGCCCTCGGAGTTGCCGAAGTAGAGCCTGGTCGCGCGGTCGAAGTAGCGGACGTTGCTTGAAACGATGTTCTCGTGGTAGGACAGAATCTGCTCGTTGTATGCGCCGAGGAGGTCGACCCTGCGCGGCAGGCGGATCGAGCGCGGGTCCACGATCGGGTTGGCGAGCACGATGTCGGTAACGACCGGCACTTCCGCGAGCCGGGATTTCTCCGACGACTCCCGCCCGATAAGCTCGGCCTGCTGTATCGCGGTCTCGACCTTCCGCGGAATATCGTCCAGCCGGTTGAACGCGATAAAACCCCACCCGCCCTTCACGAGCGCCCGGATGCAGCCGCCGAAGTTCATGTTGTCCTGCACCGTTTCGAGCTTCGGACCCTGGAAGTTGATGCTCGTCGTTACTGATTCCTCGATCCGGATTTCCAGGTAATCCGCACGCGTGCCCCGGACCTGGTCCAGAATTAGGTCTTTCATTCCTCTGTCTCCCGGTTAATATCTGGAAGTTGAAACCGTATCGTCTTCGCCGCGTTCACCACGTTTTCCGAACTGATGACTCCCGAGCAGACCGCAACCCGGTCCGCGCCGGTTTCGACGACTTCTTTAATGTTGGCCGCGGTTATCCCGCCTATCGCAAAACAGGGAATGCCGGCCCCGCTCACGGCTTCCCGGATCCAGCCCAGGCCGCGCACCGGCTCGTGCGGCTTCGTTTCGGTCACAAACGCGGGGCCGACGCCGAGGTAGTCCGCGCCCTCCTCGACCGCCCGCGTCAGTTCTTCCATGTCGTGCGCGGTTGCGCCGACCAGGGCTTCGGGCCCGAGTATTTTCTTTACAGCAGCTATCGGCAGGTCGTCCGCGCCGAGGTGGACGCCGTCCGCTCCCACGGCGGCGGCGATATCCGCGCGGTCGTTGACGATAAACAATACATCACTGTTTCGGGTAAGCTCGCGGAGCTCCCGCGCAAGCCCGAGGAACTTTCCGTCGCCGAGCTCTTTTTCACGAAGCTGAATCATATCCGCGCCGCCTTCTATCGCGCGGCGCGTCGTCTCGAGCGCGCCGTGGCGGGAAAGCGAATCGGTCACAATCACGCAGAGCTGCACCTTTTCAAGGCGCGGCCGGATATTTATCTGCCGCAGGAGAACGGCGCCCAGCCGGTAAGCGGTATAACGGAGCTGCTCCGTTTTTTCGGCCGTCCCGGCATTTTCACATTTATAGTTCTCTTCCAGCACCCGGAGAGATTCTTCGAGCCGTGCCGAGTTGGCGGCGACAATGTCCGCCGCACCGCTCCTCGACGCTTCTTCCGGCACGCTGATTTCCGTGCCGACGTCGCCCGCCGTATCCCTCGCGCCGATGGGATTATCTGCCCGCCTGAGCGCGGCGATATCGTGCCGCAGGCGCTTGAGCGATGACGCGATAAGCCCGCTCTCCACCTCAAAGCGCGCAATATCTTCCAGCACGCGCGCGGCCTCGCGGGCGCGGTTGAGGTTGGCGTCGATAATCCGGCGTCTGGCCTGCATCTGGTGCATTTTCCTGCATTTCCCGGACAACGGGAAAGGCAAGTATAACCGGAGCATGGACGCTGTAAAAGAAAAATCTTGCGGCTGAATTAATTTTTGCTATCATCGGCACGGAGTAAAACGTGACGTTTACAGCCGAAATTATTTCCAGGCTCAGCTTCGTGGGCACCGTTCTTCTGGCGCTCGTTGTCTGGGAGCTGGGCGTGCTCTTCTGGCCGGCGCGGCGCGGGGTAAAGGCCATTGCCGCAACGGTCGTACCGGGTCTGGGCCACTGTTACGCGGGCCGGCCGGGAGCGGGGTTCTTGTACTTTGCAGTCGCGTTTACGGCCGCCAATTCACTGGTACTGGGCTATACGCTTCTGTTCGGGCCCGCGGCGCCCTTTTTTTTCTGGGCAGGTTTTATCGTCCTTGCGGTGACTTTCACCCTGGCGCTCTCGGGAGTGCTGCTTGCGACGGTGGGCCGCGACCCCGAGGAGCGGGCGCTCTACAGGGAAAACCGTTTCCGCGTAGGCCTTATCCAGTTTATGAAAGGCGAATTCGCTTCCGCGCGGGGGACTTTCCACGAGCTGGTAAGCTGGAACCACCGGGACCAGGACGCCCTTTATTACGAAGGCGTCTCCGCGCGCCACGAGGCCCAGGCCCTGCGCGAAAAGGCGCGCAGGCACGACCGCGCGGGCGAAAAGATGCAGGCAGCCAGATGCAGGCGCCTTGCCACCGGCGCGTGGCGGTACGCACTTTCATGCTACCGCCGCTGCCTGCTCGTGGACCCGCACGGCAAATGGGCGGACGAAATCACGGGGGAAATCGAACAGGTCCGAATCGTTTCAAAACCTTCTGCGAGGCTCAAGGCAGTTTCTGCATCAGAGCCGGACTTTACAAAGAATCCTCCCGGCGGCGCATCGCCCGAGGCGGCGCCGCTTATCCAGGTTACCGATATCGCAACCCGAAGGGAGCGGCTTTTAGATGACATCCGAAACCTACAAAGCGGCCGGCGTTGACATCGACGCCGGCAACAGGGCCGTCAAGGCAATCCGCCAGCACGTGAAGCGGACGTATGACCACCGGGTCATCGATTATCCCGGCGGCTTCGGCGGTCTCTACGCGCTCGAGTCCTCGGCCCGGCTTTTCAGGCAGAACTACCGCGACCCCGTGCTCGTGGCCTGCACGGACGGCGTGGGCACCAAGCTGAAAATAGCGTTCGCGCTCGACCGGCACGACACGGTCGGCATCGACCTCGTCGCCATGAGCGTAAACGACCTTATCGTGCAGGGGGCGGAGCCGCTTTTCTTCCTTGATTACGTCGCGACCGGGAAACTCCGCGTGGGGGTGATGGAGGAAATCGTCCGAGGCATTTCCCATGCCTGCATCGAGAGCGGGAGCGCGCTTATCGGCGGCGAAATGGCGGAACTTCCGGGCTTTTATAAGTCCGGCGAATACGACCTCGCCGGTTTCGCCGTCGGCATAGTCGAGCGAAGGCGCATCATCCGCGGCAAAACCGTCGAGGCCGGGGACGCGGTTATCGGCTTCCCCTCGTCGGGCCTGCACTCCAACGGCTATTCGCTCGCGCGCCGGGTGCTTATCGACAAGACCGGCTGGAAGGTCAACCGATATATCGAGGAGTTCGGAAAGACGCTGGGCGAAGAACTGCTCGAGCCGACCCGCCTTTACGTGCGGCCGATCGTTCACCTCCTCAAGACCTATCAGAAAAAAATCGTACGCTCCGTCGCAAACATCACCGGCGGCGGGCTCATGGAAAACATCCCCCGCGTCATCCCGAAAGGGCTCGCGGTCACCCTCAGCCAGAAAACCTGGGATATTCCGCCCGTCTTCAAGATGATACAGAAGCTCGGGAAAGTCAAGCGCGGCGAGATGTACCGCGTTTTCAATATGGGCATCGGGATGGTTGTTATCGTGCCGCCGTTCAACGCGCAGAAAGTCATCAAACGGCTGAAGAAATTCAAAATCGGCGCCAGACAGATCGGGCGCGTGATAAAACACCGCGGCTCCGCACCCCGCGTTACGATAAAGGAATAATAGAGAATTGATAATTGAAAATTGGATATTGCGAATTGAAAAATTATCAATTTGCAATTTTCAATTGGCAATTTACAATTTTCAATTGAATAACTCGTAACTCGTAACTCGAAACTGATTAAATGCGTATCGGAATAGACGTAAGCATCCTTTCTGAGAGCGAACGCACGGGCGTCGAGAATTACTGTCTCGAGCTTGTCGGCGCGCTCGGCAGGCTCAAGACCGAACACGAGTTCCACCTTTTCTCCCACCGCACCCTCAACCGGAAGATCGGACTTCCAGAGACCCTCAAGTTACACGAAGGCCGCGCATCGGGCAAACTTGCGGTCTGGCGCGAACTGCATCTCCCGTCCAGGCTGGAAAGAGAAAGGATCAACGTTTTCCACTCGCCGGTGACGGCGCTGCCGATGCGGTCAAACGTAAAAAAGGTCGCGACCGTACACGAGCTGACCTGGCTTTCCGCACCGGGGTACCAATCGGGGTTGTCCGCGCTTCCGCACAGGGCGCGGCTCGCATACGCGGCGTACGGGGCGAGCGCCATCATCGCAGTTTCTTCCGATACAAGGAATTCCATCGCAAAGGTCTACCCCGACCTTGCCGGGCGCACCGTGGTCATCCCGCACGGCGTATCGGAAGACTTCAGAAGAATTCCCGAACGGGAACTCGCCAGGCAACTCGCGCGCTACGGCCTCAGAGAAACCGCCTACCTCCTCTGCGTCGGCAGGCTTGACAAAAAGAAAAACCTGCCCGCGCTTGCCGAAGCATTCCAGCAGGCGCGCTACGACCTTCCGGTCGGCACACAACTCGTCTTCGTCGGGAAAAAAGGAGACCTGAGCCAGCGCGACCTGTGGCGGCTGGAAAAAATCGACGGCGTTCAGATTACCTACTATGTGCCGCAGGCCGACCTTATCGCCCTTATGAACGGCGCGCTCATGCTCGTGCACCCGGCTGCGCACGAGGGCTTCGGGCTCCCCGCGCTCGAAGCGATGGCATGCGGAGCGCCGGTAATCGCGGCCCGCCGCGGGGGCATCGTCGAGGTTACAGGCGACGCG
>SOJX01000112.1 GCA_004376375.1 Planctomycetota bacterium | reverse complement strand
GAAACGAGTAACGTGTCTCCGGTAACGAGTAACGATTAACGATTATCGATAAACGAGTATCGAGTAACGGGTATCCGGTAACGAGTACCGAGAAACGAGAAACGATTATCGAGAAACGAGTAACAAGAAACGAGTACCGAGTAACGAGAAACGAGAAACGATTATCGAGAAACAAGTATCGAGTAACGAGAAACGAGAAACGATTATGGAATATCCGCCGACAGTTGCATTGCTTCTGGCAGCCGGCAGGTCGAGCCGCCTGCCGGGCGATGTCAGGAAGCCGCTCAGGGTGCTGGCCGGAAAACCGATCCTTGTGCATGCGGTCGAAGCATTCTCTTATTGTGATGCGGTCAAAGAAATCGTTCTCGTTGTCAATGCCGACGACGTGGACGACGTCTCGAAAGAGTTCGAGGAAGCACGGGTTCGGACGAAGATATCCGCAATTGTCGCGGGTGGGGAGACGCGGGCTGAATCCGCCGCCGCCGGCCTGGCAAAGATCGAAGGCCGGTATGAGTTGATTGCACTTCACGACGGCGTCCGTCCGCTCGTCGCAGCCGCGGAAATCGAGGCGGTTATCGCAAAGGCGGTTGAGGTGGGTGGCGCCATTCTTGCCGAGGCGGTTCGTGATACCATTAAACGGGCGGACGATGAGCGGCTGATCGTTGAAACAATACCGCGAAGTTCATGCTGGCTGGCGCAGACGCCGCAGGTCTTCAGGCTCGAGGAATACAGGGACGCGCTCGCCGCCGCGCTTGTATCCGACCCCGGCCGCTACACCGACGATGCCCAGATAATGGAAGCCCGCGGCCACAAGGTTGCGATTGTCCCCGGCACGTCACGCAACATCAAGATCACCTACCCCGACGACCTCGCCATTGTGGAATCATATCTGCTGCCGTAACCGTTGCGTATCGCTTCCGGTGATAAGTGATAGGTGATAGGTGACAGGTGATAAGTCATCCGCCGCGAAGAGCAGGACGACGGCGATGGTGAGTTTTACAGGCAGCGGTAGTTTCTTTTCTTCTTATCTTTGATGCTAGATTCCTGGCGCTCTCAATTTCTTCCCCATCTTTGCGCCGCGGAGCGGCGGGACAAAGTAGCCTGGGGTGAAGCGGCCGAAGGCCGCGGAACCCCAGGTAAGGTTACCTAAAAAAATCCCTTGCCCTGAAAGGGCAAGACATATTACGCGAATTGTCCGGCCCCTTCAGGGCCGGTGATATTATAATAACATCCTTTCCTGGGGTTACGCTACGAGCCTTTCAGGCTCTTCGCTCCACCCCAGGCTACTCTGTCCTGCCCGTCCCGGGCAGAATCAAATTATTTCCCCGCCCCTTCAATTTTCGATTTAAGATTTCCAATTTTCGTATTCACTTCTTTTCTTCTTTCTCGGTACCCGGTACCTGGTACTCGGTACTTCTTCTATATTGTACCCGAAACGCGGCAAGTGCAAGCGGGCATGAGAAGGGATAAGGGATAGGGGATAAGGAGTGAGGAGCTTCGCGCATTATTAATCGGGCGGACACGGGGGTCCGCCCCTACATATCCAACGCGCCGCGAGCGGCGCGGCTAAATATATTTTCTTTATTATGACGCTTGACCCTTGACGCTTGACGCTTGACCCGCTTTTGTCCTTGACAGTTTTGGGTATGGCGCCTACAATCAGGGGGTTTTGCGGAAAAAAGGCCGTGAGGTGCGTCTATGACCGTTACAGCTATCATCGGGCTACAGTGGGGAGACGAAGGCAAGGCCAAAATAGTCGATGTCCTGAGCGCTGATGCCGACTACGTCATCCGTTCCCAGGGCGGCGCCAACGCGGGCCACACCGTCGTAGCGGACGGCAAGAAATATATATTCCACCTTGTCCCGACCGGGATACTGCATCCCGGCGTCGTGTGCGTGGTCGGAAACGGTGTCGTTCTCGATGCGGAATCGTTTTTTGAAGAAGTCGACGCGGTTGAAGAGAGCGGCTTTTCGACGCAGGGGCGTATTCATGTAAGCGACCGCTGCCACCTCGTTATGCCGTATCACCGCGCGGCGGACGTGAGCCAGGAAGATTCGGACGGCCTTGCGATAGGAACGACGCGGCGCGGCATCGGGCCGACATATGCGGACAAGGCGCGGCGCCGTTCCGCGATCCGCGTTGCCGATCTCATGAGCCCGGACGTTTTCAAGGAAAAGCTTGCGGAAATTATTAAATCGAGAACGCGGGATGCCGGGACGAAGAGTGGCGGGGAAGCCTTCGATTTCGGGAGCATTCTTGCGAAATATGAAAAATACCGCGAGCGGCTTGAACAATACGTCTGCGACACGGTGCCCGTCCTGCGGGACGCGGTTGCGGCGGGAAAGGAAATCCTGCTCGAAGGCGCGCAGGGCGTTATGCTGGACGTCGATTTCGGCACATACCCGTATGTCACCAGCTCGAATACCATGCTCGGAGGAGCTGCTACGGGCAGCAGTATTCCGAACCGGAAGATCGATCGCGTTGTCGGCATTGCAAAGGCATACACGACCCGCGTCGGGGGAGGGCCGTTCCCGACCGAACTGCTGGACGATCTGGGCAAACAACTGAGGGAAGCAGGCGGCGAGTACGGCGCTACGACCGGCAGGCCGCGGCGATGCGGGTGGATTGACCTCGTTGCGCTCCGGTATTCTACGTATCTTGCGGACGTGGACGAGATCGCACTCACCAAGCTGGACGTTTTGAGCGGTCTGAAATTTATAAACGTTTGTACTGAATATGAGATCGATGGTGAGCGGGTAACGGAGTTTCCGGCATCGGCGGCGGCCGTTTCAAAGGTCCGCCCCGTATACGAGACAATGCCCGGCTGGGATGAGGATTTGAGCGAGGTGAGGCGGTTCGAGGATTTACCGCAGACGGCCCGCGATTATGTCTCATACCTGGAAAAAGCGTTGTCGATTCCCGTCGGGTTGATATCGGTCGGACCTGCGCGCGAGGCCATGTTTGAAACCGGCCGGGGTCATGGCAGCCGCCCGAAAAGGAACTGATGAGTTCTAACCTTCCCAATCACATAGCAATTATTATGGACGGTAACCGCCGATGGGCGCGCCGCAATAAATTTAAGATCCTGCGCGGGCACGAGGCGGGTGCGGACTCGGTCCGCAATATCACCACTGAATGCGCGAAAATCGGCGTCGGCGAACTGACGCTCTACGCCTTCTCCACTGAGAATCGCGACCGGGACCGTGAAGAAATAGGCGGGCTGTGGCGCCTGCTTGAAAGGTTCTGCAGGAAAGAGCGCCCGACTATTATGGACAATAATATCCGGCTTCGCGCCATCGGGCATGTTGATGACATTCCCGACCCCGCCCGGAAAGCGCTGTTCGACCTGATTTCCGACAGCTCGGCCAATACCGGCATGGTCATGCGGCTTGCGCTCAACTACGGGGGTCATGCGGAAATTCTCGACGCGATTAATACCGTTCTGGCCGGCAGAAAATCCAGAGGCGTTCCGCTCGATTCACCCGTCGATAAGGATGAACTTCGCTCTGGAATTTATGACCCCGAGATGACGGAGGTGGACCTTCTTATACGCCCGGGATGCGAGCGCCGGGTATCGAACTTTCTTCTCTGGCACATCGCCTATGCGGAGTTTTATTTCTCCGACGTGCTGTGGCCGGACTTCTCCCTGGAGCACCTGCACGAGGCTATCAACGATTACCGGCAGCGCGACCGGCGGAAGGGCCGATGACGGAACCTGCGGAAAACACGACCTCCCCGGACGCGGCCGCACTTTCTACGCCCGCCGGTCAGAAGGAAAAGAGCATAAACTGGAAACGCTTGAAGAAGCGCGTTGCCATAGGTACAACTCTCCTTGGCCTCAGCAGCGGGTTCCTCTATCTCGATTTTGTCTATGAATCCGCAATCTGCTTCATGATACTCGTTGCCGTGCTCATGCCGGGCGCGCTCTACGAATTCTATTCTTTCCTCGGCAAGAAATCATTTACGCCGCTGAAGTGGATGGGCGTTATTACCGTCATTGCGCTGATAGGGTACGAGTACGGAGTCAACCATTTTGAAAAGTTTGCCCAGGCCGACTACTTCACGATAAACCAGCTCATGTCCTTCATCTTTTTCTTTGGAATATTTCTTTATTACCTGTTTTTCAGAGACGAACCGCACGTTATCGAAAACATTGCCTTCACCATATTCGGAATTGCGTACATCTGGGGGCTCGGCCGGTTTACGCTGTATATCCGCTTTTACCACGGAGAGATGGGAGCGGCCGGGCAGGAAGTCGGCAGGGCGCTGGTGTTTTTCCTTATCCTCGTCGCGAAGGGAAACGACGTCTTCGCATATTTCGGCGGTACATTCCTCGGCCGCCACAAGCTCATCCCGCGGGTATCGCCCGGCAAAACGTGGGAAGGCTCGATCTGCGGCTTCTTTGGCGGTATTGTTATCGGTCTGGTTATCTACTACGTCAGCTGCCTGAAGCTCCAGGTGAACGTGGACAAGGGTCTGACCCTGTCTTTCATTATTCTGGCGGCGGCGGTGGTCGGCGTTGCGGGGCAGCTCGGTGACCTTGTCGAATCGCTTCTGAAGCGGAAGGCCGGAGTGAAGGACTCGTCAAACCTCATTCCCGAATACGGCGGCGTACTGGACCTGGTTGACAGTCTTCTTCTGGCCGGTCCGGCTTTGTATTTCCTTGTTTATTTCTGTACGAAAATCCAGTTTCGCATGCCGGTCCTCGGAGGCGGCTAGGAAATATGGAATCGACCATCAAGCTTGAATCACATGAAGAGGCGCGCCTGCTCTTCGGGCCGGGCGATGCAAACCTCAGGAAGGTGCGCGAGCACTTCGGCGTAAAAATTGTCGCACGCGGCAGTTTCGTGCGCCTGAGCGGCGACCAGGAATCGACTGAGGCCGGCGTTGCGGTCCTCGAATCCCTGCGCGACCGGATACGCGGCGGAGAAATAACCATACCGGGTCAGTCAATGCTTGCGCTCGAGGATATGTTAAGCAGGACGCAAACGGCCCCCGTTCCCGGCGCGGCTGTCGACAAAGCGGGCTACCTGGCGCAACCAAGGTCGGACGGCCAGGCCCGGTATATCAAGGAAATGGAGAAGAACGATATTGTCCTCTGCATCGGCCCGGCCGGCACCGGCAAAACATACCTGGCGGTGATGATGGCCGTGACGTATCTCAAGGCCGGCAAAGTCCAGAAAATCGTTCTCGTGCGGCCCGCCGTCGAGGCCGGAGAAAAACTCGGCTTCCTGCCCGGCGATTTCCAGGCAAAAATCAGCCCGTACCTCAGGCCTCTTTACGATGCGCTTTACGACCTGCTCGATTTCGAGCTCGTGCGCAAATACCGTGACCGCGACGTGATTGAGATCGTTCCGCTGGCCTATATGCGCGGCAGGACCCTGAACAGGGCTTTCATAATTCTGGACGAGGCGCAGAATACAACCACGATACAGATGAAGATGTTTCTCACGCGAATGGGCGAGCGTTCACGGATTGTGGTTACCGGCGATATTACGCAGATCGACCTGCCCCGGCGCGGTGATTCAGGACTACTGACGGCCCGAAAGATCCTGAAAGATATCCCGGGAATCAACTTTACATACCTCGATAAGAAAGATATCGTAAGGCATAAGCTGGTGCAGGATATTGTTACGGCTTACGAGCGTCTGCAGGCGAAGGACGGGTAGGGTGCACTTGCGATTAGTGGGTAACATTTCCATCAGCCGTTGGGCAGAAAACTGCAATTCTCCAACCGTAAGACGCGGCGAAAAAGACGGACACGGAGACGCGACGACACGGAGACACGGTGAATTCTCTTTTCTCCCTGTCTCCGCGTCTCCCTTTCTCCGTGTCTCTCTTTCTCCGTGTCTCGACTTTGCGGTATTGTCAACCGAAGCCGAAATCTGAGCGGGAATGCCCGGATGGCGAAAAAAAGAAACACGCATCACCTGCTGACAACCGGCCACAAGCCGGAGTCGAAATCCAGGCAGTGGCTGCCGGGTTTCTTTCTGGCGCTGCTCTATGCATTTATTCTCATTGGAATTGTCCAGTGCGACGCCTTTATCCGGATGCATAATAAAGGGCTGCATCCTTTCTATCTTATAGGCCTGTTCATTATCGTTATCGTCACGTTCGCTCTTGCGAACCTTTACCTGAACAAGTTCGAGCATACCGTAAAAGAGACGAGAAAGACGCTTATTACCTACGGCGCTCTGGCCATCGGGCTTGTACTGGTGGGCCGCGCGCTTCTGTATGCGAACTGGTCGGCGTTCCTCACGCCCTGCGTGCTTGCCGCAATGGTCTACGCGATTGTTTTCAACCAGCGCTTTGCCATTATAACCATGCTTGTGCTCTGTCTGTTCATTGCGATGCGCTTCGAGCCGGTATTAATTGGAAAGAATCCGACGTGGCCGCGGTTCGTTTTCGATTTTCCGCTGTTTGCGGGCTGTGCGGCGGGGAGCGTTGCCGCGATTTTCGGCGTGGCCCATATTCGGACGCGCTCACGTCTTATCAGCGTCGGCTTCATGTCCGGCATTACGCAGTTTACCGTCATCTTCATGGCCTCGATTGTTGCCTATCCCGCCGGTTCCTGGGGCGGGCGCTTCTGGACCGATGTACTGATGCACTCCGGGCTCGGCTTTGCGAATGCCTTTACATGCGGTTTCCTGATGACGGGGCTCCTGCCGTATATCGAGAAAATATTCGACGTGACGACCGACCTTTCGATGATTGAGCTTTCCGACCTGAATCAACCCGTCCTGAGGGAGTTTTCCCTGATCGCGCCGGGTACATATCACCATTCGCTTCGCGTGGGGCAGCTTGCGGAAGCCGCAGCGGAAGCGGTCAACGCCAATCCGCTGCTCGCGCGGGTAGGCTCGTATTTCCACGACATCGGGAAGCGTGCAAAAGCCGAGTACTTTACGGAAAACGAAATGGGCAAGGGGTCCAGGCACGACAGGCTTTCACCGGCGCTGTCAACGCTGATAATTATTTCCCATTCGAAGGACGGAGTTGAAGCGGCGGAAGAACTGGGTTTACCGCAACGTGTGATAGATATTACCGCGCAGCATCACGGCACGTCGCTGGTGGAGTTTTTCTACCACGAGGCCCAGGAGGAATACGGAGAAAACGGAGAGGCCATAGCGGAGGGCGCCTTCCGCTATCCCGGCCCGAAACCGACGTTCAAGGAAGCCGGAATCATTTTGCTTTCCGACGCGATTGAGGCTGCAAGCAGGACTCTGGATGACCCGTCCCCCGCCCGTATTGAGAACCTGGTGGAGACGATTACCAATAAAAAGCTGATGGACAAACAGCTCGATGATTCAAAGCTTACCCTGACTGATCTGAAAAGGATAAAGAAAAGTTTCATCCGAGTGCTTATGGCAATGTTCCATTCCCGGATAAAGTACCCGACGACAGAACATGAGCTCAACAAAAAAGAACTCCCCGAAGAGAAAAAAGAGGCCCAAACGCCGACACCCGCGCCGGAAAAACAGCGAAGCGACGATTGACGTGCGTATCGACGTAAAGCCCTGCCCGCTGGGGCACGTGCGTGTTCGGCGGATTGTCAAAACTACGCTCGAATCCGTAAAAACTTTCGGCGCGGTTTCCGTATATGTGACGGACGACTCAACCGTCCGGAAGCTGAACAGGCGTTACCTCGGACGTAACCGCATGACCGATGTTCTGGCTTTTCCCCTGGACGACGAAACGGACGAGAAGACTTTCCTCGGTGAGGTGGTCGTATCCGGCGAGAGGGCGCTCAAAAGGGTGAGCCGGAAATCCAGGGTTGTGCAAAAAGGCACAAAAACGGCAATAAAAAGCGCTGATTTGAAAAAAATGCTTGAAAGCGAGCTTGCCCGGTATATTATACATGGAGTGCTGCACCTTGCCGGTTACGAAGATTCTGACGAGCAATCAGCCGGGCGAATGCGCGAATGGGAGGATAAAGTACTCGCCCGGTTAAGTTTTTACTTGTATCCGGCGACTGGTTAATGTATAATATTTTTTACTGGGAAGTCCACCCTCCCGCCCAGCATGTGAGTCACCCTGATGCCAACACCAAGATGCGCAACCAATCACCGACGACTGGGCGATATCCTTATCCAGCATAAGCTTATCGACAAGTCTCAGCTGGAGCAGGCTCTCGAGCTTCAGCGCCAGCGGCGCCGTCAAAGATTTCTCGGCGAGATACTCGTCGAACTCCGCGCCGTTTCACCGGAACAATTGCAGAAAAAAATAAGGCGCTTCGGCCGAATCGGAGAGGTGCTCCTGAGGCTGGGGAAAATATCGCATCAGCAGCTCCAACTGGCTCTGAAGGTCCAGAAGCATGCCGACCGTCATCGCTTCCTGGGCGATATTTTAATCGAGCTCGGTTTCGTCACTGATGATGACCTGGAGCTTGCATCGGACGAACTTGCCGAAGACCTGGTAAAGGGCGGTGTTATTTCTGCAAACCAGCTCAAGCTTTCCCGCGATGAGCAAAGCCGTTCAAAGCGGATGCCGCCTCTGGGGTCGATACTGATTGAGCTCGGGTTTATATCCGAATCCCAGCTCCTGGGCGTTTTTTCGCGTTATTGCCAGATCCCCTTCCTTCGTATCGGGCGGCAAAAAGTCGATTCCAGGGTACGCGATATCATCCCGACATATATCATCAGGCGGCGAAAAGTTATTCCCCTTTCAAAGATGGGCAGTCTTCTCACTCTTGCCATGGTGAATCCCTTCGACAACGATACTATTAACATGCTTGAGGAACTTCTGAACGTGAAAATCAACCCCATTGTATGCACGGATCAGGATTTCCAGACAGCTCTGGCAAAATACTACCGCGGGCCGATAACGACCACGATCCCTCTGCCTCGCGAAGAAGATGAGATGCCCAGGCTCGGATCCGGTCGGCATTCCAGGCGGTAAAAACTTCCCGCAATTCCGTTTGACAATCCGCAAAACCCATGATAAGATAAGTCGATTGGGAGCCGGAAATACGTCGAATAGGCGACGTAGTAAGGAGATAGGTATGCGCCGCACTTTAATTTGTACCGCGCTGATCGCGGTCATATTCGTGGGATCAGGTTGCGCCATGTTTAAATTACGTAAGGACTACTCGAAAGTTCAGGACGTAAAAACCGGCGAAAATGCAATTTATACCTACTTCAAAGACCGACTGTACGACTTCATCGACTGGTTTCCGATTTTCGGGCTCAAGGGAACCATAGGTGAAGGGCTTCTCTTCAACGTACGCGTTACGAAAGTCGCGCAGGTTGGGGCGGGGGCTATCGACGGTGAGAAGTTCGGCTTCAAAGGACGCGAAGTCGGTTACTGGCACGAGTGGCGCGGCGAAGTCGGCGTCTCTCTTGTTTACATCAACACGGCCCGCAAAACCCCGCTCATTGCAAACGAGTTTCTGTTCGACGAGTACAAGCGCACCCGCCACAAACAGAAAGAAGATATCGATATCTACCGTAATGACGACCGTCACTGGGCCGATATCGGCTTTACGATTCATCTGGGTTTCGTGGGCCTCGACTGGGATATACTGAGGTTAAAGGAGTTCTTCGACTTCCTTGTCGGAATTGTCTGCCTCGATATAACGAAGGACGATACGAAGAACCGCCTGCGGCGCAAGGAGACCGAGTTCATCCCGGTTGTCGGAGGCGTTGCGCCGACCCCGATCCCGTAAAGCATGTGACCACCAATTATGCAGACGCGCCGGTCATTTGACCGGCGCGTTTTTTTAAATCCGGAGTCTGGTATCAATCCCCCATATGACCCGGAAACCCTTATAGAATCGTAGATTTACCCATTATCTTTCCAGAAACTTTCTTGCTCCTTGAAGACGATGTTAGGAAAATGTATAATATGCTTATACTACCCGACGGAGGCCCTTGATGGCAGTCAATCGTGATAAGCCGGACAAATGGAAAAAGGATATTGCCAAGTCAGTGGATTTATTCAACAAATGGTTTATGAATTTTGCCCCCAAAACTTTTCGAGAGAGTCGTGTGAAGACCACTAAGGAAGTCGCCGCAACTCTCAAGATTACCGATAACTTGATTAATTTAAAAAGAGGTGTTCTGAAAAAATATCCTGGGATACTTCCTACACTAAGGATGTGCACTTGCCCTCCGTTGGCTCGTGATCGGCTTGTTGGACTTGCGCAAGTTTCTAAAAGTATGATTGTGAGAATGGAGAAAAAGCAAAAACTTCCAGCAAAACTCAAGGACGAGGAACTTGAAAAAGAGTTGAAGAAGATAACTAAAATTATCAGTAAAATGGCAGATTATGACATATTACCCTGGCTTGAAAAGGGTAAAGCTACTCCTCAAAAGGTATATAGAGCAGCCACTATAATTGCTGACCGTTTTTGTGGTGCCGTTGCTGATCCATTGATAAGAAATGCACAGGAAGCACGTCAATTGGATTTAATTGGAAAGTGGCTTAAGAAGCGTGGATATAAACATATACCCCCTGGAACTGGTCTGAAATATACTGATCTCAAGCCAGGTTTTTTTTCTTTTAGATTGATTGTTCCGGTACGAAATTCTGAAAATGGCAAAACAATAAACATACCTGTTGACGCAGTAGTAAAGCCTAGGAAAGCCAGGGCAAAAAATTTTCCATTATTGATTGAAGCAAAATCTGCTGGTGACTTCGCAAATGTTAATAAGCGTCGAAAAGAAGAAGCAAAGAAAGTTAGCCAATTACGTGAAACCTATGGAAAAAAAGTGCAGTTCATTCTATTCCTCTGTGGATATTTTGATAGCGGCTATTTGGGTTATGAAGCAGCTGAAGGAATTGATTGGGTCTGGGAACACCGAATAAATGATTTAGCACAATTTGGGCTATAAGACAGTGGAACGAATACCGAAATATGAAAAAAATCGACTTGCGCTTCAAGCTGAGCTTGATGCCGCAAAAACACAGTTAGAGCGAAATCGCTTAGGCCAGTTTGCCACGCCAACAGAACTCGCAATTGAAGTATTGAAATATGCCAAGAAAATTATCCCTAAAAGCACAATAATCCGTTTCCTTGACCCAGGATTCGGGACGGGAGCCTTTTACTCTGCTTTATTACGTGTCTACCCAAAGAGGCGAATCAGCGCGGCTGTTGGCTTCGAGATAGACTCTTATTATTTCAAACCAGCTTCAGATATTTGGAACAACACTCCTTTAAAAATGAAATGCACTGACTTTACATCTTTAAAAGCCCCCAAAAGAGAATGTGATCGATTTAATTTAATTATATGTAATCCGCCTTATATCCGTCATCATCATATTCCGGCAATTAAAAAACAGAGACTTCAAGATTTGGTGAAAGAGGTAGTTGGAATTGAAATCAGTGGTCTTGCAGGATTATATTGTCATTTTCTTCTCCTAACACATTTGTGGATGAAAAAAAACGGAATTGCAGGTTGGTTAATTCCTAGTGAATTTATGGATGTTAATTACGGCAATTCGATTAAAGAATATTTATTTAACAAAGTGACATTATTGCGCATTCATAGATTTGATCCCAACAACGTCCAATTCCAAGATGCTCTTGTATCGTCTGCTATAGTTTGGTTTAGCAAAGCTAATCCTTCGGTGAATCACAAAGTTGAATTCACATTTGGCGGTACTTTGTTGAAGCCAAGTGTATTTAAGAGAATAGAAATATCTTCGTTACGAAAGGAAAAGAAATGGACTCGTTTTCCGGTACTTAAAGAGAGAAAAAAGAATAATGGTCTAGTCTTAGGGGATTTGTTCCACATTAAACGTGGTTTGGCAACAGGGGATAACAAGTTTTTCATATTAACTAAGGAGAGAATAAAACAGCTTAAATTGTCAATGAAGCATTTTCAACCTATATTGCCTAGCCCCAGATATGTAAAGAATGATGAAATTCAATCCGATAGCAAAGGCAACCCGGTAATAAGTCCCCAGTTATTCTTGCTCAACTGCCGTCTTAATGAAGCAGAAATTCAGAAACGATTTCCCTCACTTTGGAAGTATTTGCAAACGGGAAAAGAAATAGTTGCAAAACGCTACTTGTGCAGTCATAGGTCTCCATGGTATTCACAAGAAAATCGTCCAGCCCCACCGATACTATGTACATATATGGGACGTAAGGCACAGGATGGACGTCCATTCCGATTTATCTTGAATAAATCCCAAGCAACGGCCACTAACGTATATCTCATGCTTTATCCAAAGCCTCAAATCGCCCACGAGTTTTATGAATGCCCTAAGGTAATCCGTAAGATATGGAATGAACTAAACAATATCAGCATCGATTCTATACTGGATGAGGGGCGTGTATACGGCGGCGGATTGCACAAGCTAGAACCCAAAGAACTTGCCAATGTACCTGCTGATTGTATCCTAAATCATCTCAAGAAAACTAAGTTGTTCTCACAGCGTCAATTGAGTCTATTTCCTGATTAGTCTAGAGTTGGTTTCACTCTTTCTATAAGTTCATGCTAGGAGAAAACGTATACCAAGGAGGCTTAAGTACTTTATGAGGGGTTATCCATCCTCTTCCTCGATTTTCTTGAGGAGGTATTTCGCGCGCCTGGCTTCTTTCGAATCGGGGTATTCGCGTATTATTCTCCCAAGCACGTTACGGGCGGGTTCATAGGCTTCGTTCCTGTAATACTCTTCAGCCCGCTTCAGCAGCATGGCAGGTGAGAACATATCATCATCAGCCTTTTTCCCGGAAGCGGCCTTGCCGGGTTGATCCTTCTTTG
The DNA here is from genome assembly GCA_004376375.1 of Planctomycetota bacterium. GTDB lineage: Bacteria > Planctomycetota > E44-bin39 > E44-bin39 > E44-bin39 > E44-bin39. The sequence goes on along the minus strand of SOJX01000112.1, from coordinate 3,203 downwards.
CGGGTTTTGTTTTCTTTGGAGAAGGTTTTGGTTTTTCCGCCAGTTTTTCAATCGCCGCTTTTGCCTTGTCAGCCACGGGCGTGCCCTTGTATCTACTATGGATTTTCTTAAGGGCCTTTTTATTATCCGCAGCTTTTTCAATCTCTTTTTCGCCGTTTTCGATCAATTCTGTAATAGCTGCGTTGGCTTCATCCGTAAGGGCGCCGGTCTTGAGAGCTTCCTGGAAAGCCTTGTAGGCTTTGCCGTATCTCTTTTTCTTTAGTTCCTCCTCACCTTCCTCGAGCGCGCGTTTTGCAATCACCTCCGGGGGGTCCTTTGGCGGGTTCTTCTTCAGGAATTCCCACGCCTCTTTGTCATGGGACGCGTTGTACTCGTGACCGCCGCCCTGAATCTTGAAAAGCTTGTGAGGCCAGCCTGCATTCTCCAGGGTCTCGTGCAGGCGGATTGTGCCGTCGATTTTGATCGTGCGGTCGTTAGTGCCGTGGATTGAAACAACCGGAATTTTCCGCGGACCGAGACCCTGCATGCTCGAGCCGGAATAACCGATAAGCCCCGCGAAAAAGTCGCTGTTGGGGATGCCGATGCGCATCGTGTGGCATGACCCGGCGCTGTAGCCGCACATATAGATGCGTTTGCGGTCGATTTTGTACTGCTTGCCGACGTGGTCGACAAGAGCCCTGAAAAATTCGATTCCGTCATGCTCGTTGTCGCGCCATGGATTGACGCTTCCCGCGGAGGCCGAGGGCGCTACGCACATAACGTTGTCTTTCATAACGATGCCGGTCCAGCGGCCGATAATCGTGCCCGGATTACCGCCGTTGCAGTGAAGACATATCATCATCCCCATCGGTTTTCGCGGGCCTTTTGGAGTCTTGATGAGATAGTTTCTCTGGCGGCCCTTGAATGTGAATGAGCCTGCGTTGACATCGGTTGCGCACGCGAAGAATGCCAGAATCAATGCAATAGAAGTGATAAAACGGATTGCTCTCATGGTTATCCTCCCATGCAGGAGTATGCATGCCGCTGCAACATAAAGCAAATCTATTATAAGGCGCTTCCATTAAGCAGTCAAGCAGAAGGAAAGTATAAGAGAATTGCCCGGAATATGCCGGGTGATCCCGTTTTAAGTTCTTTTTCTTTGACTATTTACCGTCGATGAAATACAATTGCGATTCACCTCGATATGGCCTGCAGGTCTGGAAAATGCCCCCGAAATCCGGGTTGTGGAGGATGCCAATGCTTGACGGTGTTAAAGTACCAAAAGAATTCGAGCCGGTCTTCAAGAAGGCCGAGGAATACGTCAGCAAGTATTTCTCCGAGCGGAGAGAAAACCCTTCCGAGGGAACGATTGAGATTTTCGGGCAGCGCTATATCTTCGTGCGCGCCGCGGCGATGTCGGTCGAATTCTTCGACATCATAAAAAGCCTCTACGGCGATAAGGGAGAAAGGGAGGCGATGGCCATTGCCCGGAGCCTTCTGTACGACATCGCGCATGCAATCGGGATTGCCGATGCCCGGGAATTCCATCGGCGCATGGATTTGAAAGATCCTATCGAGAAGCTTTCCGCGGGGCCGTTGCACTTTTCGCACTCCGGGTGGGCTTTCGTTGATATTTTTCCGGAAAGCCGCCCGACGCCGGATGAAGAATACTACCTCATCTATGACCATCCATACTCTTTCGAATCGGACGCGTGGATAAAAGCGGGCAGGCACGCCGAATTCCCGGTTTGCGTTATGAACGCGGGTTACTCGTCCGGGTGGTGCGAAGAAAGCTTCGGCGTTCCGCTTGTTGCAACCGAGATTTTGTGCCGTGCGGAGGGGGATGATTGCTGCCGTTTCGTAATGGCGCACCCAAGTAAGATCGAGAAATACATCAGGGAGTATGTGAAGAAAAAGCCGGAGCTTGGGAGAAGAATCAAGAATTATGAGATTCCCGGATTCTTCAGCCGCAAGAAAGCGGAAGAGGAACTGCGAAAGAACGAGGAAAAGTTCCGTAACCTTGCCGAAGAAATTACGGATGGCGTTATTGTAACGGTAGATCACGAAACCCGCTGGATTAATAAGGCTTATTGCGAAATATTCGGGTATGAGAAGCAAGAGCTTTTGGGCAAGGGCCCGGAGTTCTTTCTTTTACCGGAGGAGGTGCCTGGCATAAAAAGGATTGTGGAAGACATGCTAGCGGGAATAGAAGTTCCGGCAACATATGAGGCGCTGGCCAGACGGAAAGACGGTGAGATTATCGTCATCGAGTTTTCCGGAAAGGCGATAACTTATGAAGGCAAGAAAGCAACTCAGGTAGTCATCAGGGACGTTACAAAAAGAAAACGTGATGAAGAAAAGCTTATTATGCTGCGCAATCTGGTTGACGAGTCGAATGATGCGCTTTTTGTAATAGATATCGAGGAAGGTCGATTCCTCGATGCAAACATGAAGGCGTGTAAGAATCTGGGTTACAGCCGTGAAGAACTGCGCGGGATGAACGTGCGTGACGTTGAAGTTATTTTGCCTGATCAGCCTTCATGGGAAGAGCACGTAAAGCAGTTAAGCGAATACGGACAACTGATAATTGAAGGAAAACACAGGCGAAAAGGCGGCACAACCTTCCCGGTGGAGGCAAGCGTGTCCCTGATTTCTCACCAGGGGAGAGATTTCATCGTTGCCGTGGCCAGGGACATTACCGAGCGGAAACGTGCCGAAGAGGCTATAAGAAAATCGGAAGAAAGATGGCGCTCTCTTGTCGAGAATGCGCCGAATATAATCATAATCCAGGATCGTGAGGGAACTATCCTTTTTATCAATCGAACCGTTCCGGGTCTCAGCGTGGAGGATACACTTGGATCGAAGGTTTACGAATACATACCGACTGAATATCACAAGTTGGTACGGGAAACGACTGAAAAGGTATTCGAGACCGGGGAAAGCGGCCAGTATGAAATTGCCGGTGTCGGTCCGCACGGACGTACCTCGTGGTATCATACGCAACTCGGGCCTATCATGCAGGACGGGGAAGTCGTTGCCGTTACTCTGATAACCACGGACGTTACCGAACGCAAGCGAGGTGAACGGGAACTGGTGCGGGTCATGAAGGCCGTCGAAGGAGCGAGTGACGCAATAGCAATGGCTGACCCCGCCGGAGACCACATTTACCAGAATAAGGCATTTTCGGAATTGTTCGAGTACCAGACAACGGAGGAGTTGGATAA
>SOJX01000046.1 GCA_004376375.1 Planctomycetota bacterium | reverse complement strand
GCGGTCGCGGCCGAGCCAACCTGTGATGTGACATCGCCGCCTGCATGCGTGTGCGCCTGCGGAAGAACTTCATGATTATGCAGTCCGCAATTACCACCGCCGGTAAGTGAAGCCTTCTGCACAAGTGACAGGAACCTTGGATCGTCGCCGGCCGCCACCGTTCCGGAAGTATTGTCGACCGGAATAACGCCTACGGGCAGCGTGCCTGTTGCGATCTCGGACGCGTCATGCGTATGCGATGCGTTGGCGAAATCAATTGCCTGCTTGCCTTCCAGCGTTTCCGCGTCCTGCGCCTTGAAAGAGTACGGCGCGGACGCAAGCTCGAACCGCGGCGACATCTCGCCGTCGCCATCGGCCTCGATCGAGAGCCAGTACTTCGTATCAAAAGGAAGAGTTATTGCATTGTTGTTTCCGAGGACAACCGTGAAGAAGCCGTTGTCCACCGTAACATCCTGGACTTCAGTCCATAGCGGAGCTCCGCCGGTTTCCCCGTCGTAGATCCGGAAAGTCATACTAACTACACCGTCGATGTCGGCTCCACCCGCATCCGTCAGGTTCGCCTGGAAATTTACCGTCTGCGGCACCCCGTAGACGGCAGTCATGCAGATGAAAAAGGCAAAGGTGCAAAAAACAATGGTGATCAGCGTTTTCATTTTCCGTCCCCTTTATGCAAGTGGTCCACGTGTTACGGATTTTTCAGGTGACAGGGTAAAAGGAGAGTAATCCCGAAAACTCCCAGTGTGATACAACGTTGTTATATGAGAAGTTACTCCTCAAAACGCGAATTATAATGCGTTGCCTGATTACTTGCAAGAAATGTTTTTTGAATTCATGTTGAATTATTTTTCTTATTAATGTGTCTCACTTATACAGGATATAGAAAGAGAATTTTTTGTCGGAAAATAAAGATAATCCATGCACCAGGTACCGGGTACCGCGCGCCGCAAGCGGCGCGGCTAAATAAGAGGGCGGGTCTGAGACCCGCCCCTACATATTGGTTTACGGTGAAAATTCGTATGCGCCGATATCTACGGTGCCTGTGCAGCGGGGGCGGCCGGCGAGGTCGGTTGAGAAGCCGGAGGCGTATTCGTTGCACCCGCGGCCGATACACGGTGAAGACGGCCGAAGATCGTATGCTTCCGGGATAATCCCAAAGACGTCCCTGAACATCGGGTAGGTGCTCACGCACCTGTAGCGGCCCGTTATCCTGCCGCTGCCGGAGACGAACCAGTCGTAGTTTCCCTTTGCCGGATAGCAGGAATAATTTATAAGTATGGTGGAACAGTCGTGCTCGAGGTTGATGGCAGCGCCTTTGCAGAGCGCCTTGTTCCGGCAGATTATCGTGTTGACCGCCGTCGCATTGCAGGCGTTCTGCAGGTATATGCCGCCTCCGGAGAAGCCCGCGCGGTTGTCGGCAAACGTGCAGTTGACGAAGAACGGGTCGGAACCGTAGCATGCAGCACCGCCGCCGTCGAACCACCTGGCATTGTTTGCGGCGATGAGCGTGTTGTCCACTACGACGGCGGAATTCATGAGGCTTATTCCTCCACCGCTGTTGTTCGCGGCGTTGGAACGGATTACACATCTGGAGATATTCGCGATAGTGTTTTCGAAGGCGATGGCGCCTCCGAAATCATGCGATTCGTTGGACTTGAATCTGGAATCCAGGATACGGCCGATGCAGTTCCCGGCCACGACTGCGCCGCCGGGACCGTCCGTATCGTTATACGACATATAGCAGTTGTCTATTACAAAAGGTATGCTTTCGAATCTGACAGCGCCTCCGCCGAAAACGTTGTCGATGTCGGCGAGGTTGAACGTCAGCTCGCAGTCCTTTATTTTCACTTCGCGCCAGGAACCGGGCCCGCTGCCAATCGCCGCGATAGCGCCGCCGCCGTGAATGTAGCCGGCCCTGTTGTTGTAAAACGTGCAGCGCTCGACTCTCACGTTGCTGAACTCCAGGTCTATCGCCCCGCCCACGTCGGCGTAGTTGCCTTCAAACCTGCAGTCGACTATATTGTAATTGGTGCCTTCCATAGTGCTGATGGCGCCGCCGGCGCTGTAGTAGGAATAGTTGCCTTTGAAGGTGCACTTCTCAATAAAAAGGATTGCCCTGCTGCGCGACATGAGAGCGCCGCCCGCGCGGCCGACGTTGACGTTGTTTTCAAAAAGGCAGTTATTGATTGTTACATTCCACCCCCACCAGTTCAGGAGCGCGGGCTGGCACTGTGAATACCAGTTTCTTATCTGGCAGTTTTTTATGACCGCGTGCGCGTATTCCTTTACGTTTACCGCGCCGAATTCGAAATCGCCCCCGTTCCTTATATCAAAGCCGTCCAGGACCGAGCGCTGGGGGCCGTAAAAACAGAACGCATAACCGTCGTCCCAGAGGTCCAGCATGGCGGCGCCGTGCCCGTCCACCGACTTGAAGTACACGGTCTTTTCGAAACAGTACAGCCTTTTGTTTTCCGGCCCGGCATACCTGCCCCGGCAAACCAGGAACAGGGTATTGTCACCGTGCGCGGTCAGGGCCGCGTTGAGGGTTTGAAATACCGCGTCGCAGGAAATTACGGCGGGAGAAGGAACCCCGTCCGGGCTGACGCAGATAATCGAGGCCGCGACCTGGATGTATGCGGGCTTCGTGCAGACGTATTCGCCGGCGCCGCTTCTGACCCTCAGCGATACCGTGTACCAGCCGTAATCTTCGTACGTGTGCGTCGGGTTCTGCTCCGTGGAATCGATAACGCCGTCGTTGTCGAAATCCCATTCCCACGAATCCGGGTTGCAGGGTGAAAGGTCGGTGAAATTGACGGTGAGAAAATCCTTGCCCCAGGTCCTGTCGGCCGTGAAGTCCACCTCCGGCGGTTCTTCTATAAACATGATCGGCGGCAGGTATATAGTTTTCCATTCTTCTTCTTTGCACGAGCAGACAAGCGCGATTATTAAAAACGCTGACAGTACGCACATGCTGAAACGAAACGACATTTTCATTTTTTCTTCCTGGATGAATTCGGCGTTGGGTTATTTCGGCAGGCTTCCAATAATATGACGGGGCAACCGGGTAATAACTTGCAGAAAATGCAAAAATTTCTCAGGATTCGAGGGACGCCAATAAGGGATAAGGAAGAAAGTATGAAGTGTAAAGTATGAAGGATGAAGTAAGAGTTAGCCGCGCCGTTTGCGGCGCGAGTTTCTTCGTTTAGCGGGCGAGCTTGCTCGCCGCGTTCCGGGAAAATGGGAAGAGGGGAAGAGGGGATACGGGATAAGGGATAAGGGGTAAGGAAGCACCACGCCGGAAGGCGTGGTGAAGGGGAAGGGGGGAAAATGGGAAGAGGGAAAGACGAAATACGTCCCTAGAACGGATTCCGAACAGAGAAATTTCCGGCGATATTTCAGGGCTTTTCAGGCAAGGCCTAACTCCTTACAGCACCTAGAGTTAAATTCCTTGCCAGATTCCGGTTTCACGGCACGATTATTGAAGTATAAAAAACTGTAATTTCGAAGACTTGGGGAAAAAGTGGGGAAGAAAATGAAACAAATTGCCAATCTGCTCATCGTAATCTCCTGTCTGAGCATCATTGCCGTGCCGCTCGGCTGCGGCGGCAGCAGTTCGTCCGGCCGCAGCGGCGGCGGTGGCGGCGGCACAGGCTCCGGTACGGGAACGGGCACGGGCACCGGAACAGGCACTGGCAACACCTCCGGCGCAAACAACGAGTACACTTTTCTATGGACCGTCAGCGGTGACGCGACCCAGTCGCAACTCGACGGCCTCAAGAGCCGGATGCAGAGGCTCTCCGACATGCTCTACCAGTGCGGCGACGGACAGCAGTACATCAAGAGCATTACCATCAGGGATAACGCGACCAACGGCGACATCAGGACGCCGGTTGCCTCGATCAGTTCCACCAGCCTCGGCGGCGGCTCCTACGGCAAGACGGTAATGTCAGGCGGCGTCTGGCATATCGAGTTGCCCGGCGACCCGCATCCCGGACTTTTCGCCCACGAGCACGGACACTTCGAATGGCAGCTCGGCGAGGAATACACGGCAAGCCAGGGTTGCCCGTGCGTCATGGCGAACCTGTCGGTGGGCGCGCAGATGCAGTACTGCGATTCGTCGAACCACAACGGCGCAGCCTTTTCCCAGTCGCCCTGCTGGGACACGATACGCTCCAAGACGAATATGGAGCATACCGATGGCTCGTACTCCGGAGCCACCAGCGGCCCGACATGTGAAGTGACTGTCGAGAATTCAGGGCAGTAAGCAAATAAGCGGATTTGCGCATTCTTTATATCTCTCTCTTCCCTACGGGAACCCCGTTCACCGTGAGCGGGGTTCTTCCCATTGCGTTCTTCCCCGTGATGACAATGCTGCGGAAAAACCTTTGCGCGGAGGGCGGGAAAACATATAATTCGGGATAAGGGAAGAAAAGAAGCTGGAATAAACGGGATTGTTCAGTTGTTAAGGCTGATATTCATACGCGCCGATGTCGACGGGTAAAGAATTTGAAACGGTTGCGCCCGGTCAAAATCCCTTATGGGCTGAACTTTGCGATAAAGAAGGCGCTACCGCCTATCGAGGTCAACTGGGTTTCGCCGGCTTCACCCGCACCAAAGGTCGCAGTGCCGCCGAAATATCCGGTTGCAATCGAACAGCCGTCCGGCAGTGCGGTAACGCCGAATCCCCTGTCCACCGCGCTTCCGCCGGCTCTTTTAGCCCACGCAAGTGAGCCGTTGGGATTGTATTTTGCGACGAAGATATCAAAACTGCCGTTTGCGGTAAGAGGTGTTTCTCCGAACTCTCCCGGCCCAAAAGTGTATGTATTCGACAGCTGTCCTATTATAACCGATGATCCGTCTACGAACGCGGCAACGTCAAGTGCTTCGCTGAAACTGTTCCCGCTGGCGCGCTTCCCCCATGCAAGTCCGCCACTGGAATAGTGTTTCGCAATGTAAATGTCCCACCCGGTAATCGGCGATGCGATGTAGCCGCAGAGAATTGCAGACCCGTCCGAAAGTGCGGCTATCCCGTTTCCGTTGCTGTCAACCCCGGCATTGCGGGCCCACGCGATCGTGCCGTCGGAATTATATTTCGCTATGAAAGTATCTTCGGCGACTGCGCCGATCAGAATCTGGCCCGGCTCCCCCGGTCCGAAGATAGCACTTGATCTGAAATATCCAGTTATGATTGCAGATCCGTTAGAATAGGTGCATACGGCTTGGGACCTGTCGTGTTCAGTACCGCCTGCCGGTTTGGCCCATGCAAGCGTGCCGTCCGGATTGTATTTTGCTACAAATACATCGCTCCTCCCGAACGAGGGGTTGGTCACAACGAGGGTAGTTTCACCGGGTTCTCCCAAGCCGAAAGTTGCATTGTCATTGAAGTATCCGGTAACGACCGCGGAGCCGTCAGGGAAGACGGATACTCCTTCGCCGATGTCAATGCCGGTGCCTCCGGCACTCTTTGCCCATGCAAAGGTGCCGTCGGCATTGTACTTTGCGACGAATATATCTATTAAGCCGGCCGAAGTAAGATCGGTTTCATTCCCTTCTCCCTGGCCGAAGGTTCCTGTTTCTTCCAGTCTGCCCGTAATATAGGCGGAACCGTCGGAGTGTGCGCGGACGTATAGGCCGCGCTGATGGCCGATCCCGCCGGCCCTTTTCACCCATGCCAGCGTTCCGTCAGAATTGTATTTCGCTATGAACATGTCATAAATGCCGGCCGAGGAAATAGAGGTTTCGTTTGCTTCTCCCGCGCCGAAAGTAACCTGGCCGTAAAACTGCCCTGTAACAAGTATGGAGCCGTCAAAGCAGACCGCCACGCTGTTGCCCTGCTCATTGCTGGTGCCTTGAGCCTCTTTAACCCAGATAAGAGAGCCGGGCGGCAGAATTACCGAAAACATACGAGTTGCTATTGTTGAGTTTGCGCCATCGTTGTCCTGCGCCATTACATAAAACGTGTGCGGGCCAAGCGGAAGCCCCGGCGAGGTCCATGAATTCTGGGTTGTCCATACGTCAGGCGGGTTCACGTCAATCGAAACAAAGTAACCCGCGATAGTCCCGTCATTGTCCAGACCTTCATATGTAAAGGTTGGTGTGCTGTCGAATGTAGTTCCCGACGGTCCCGTGAGTATCGTCACCGTTGGCGGTTGAATGGGCGGCTCTTCAACTGTAAAGGATCGTGAAACAACCGCGGAGTTCTTTCCCTCGTTATCCTGGGTCACCACGTAAAAAGTATACGGGCCAAGCGGAAGCTCGGGAGAAGTCCAGGAGTTTCCTGTCGTCCAGATGTCGGGCGGATCGGTGTCGATTGAAACGTAATATCCTGTTACATAGCCGTCGGGATCTCCGCCGATATACTCAAACGTCGGCGTGTTGTCATACGTCGTTCCCGACGGGCCGGACGTGATTGCCACGGATGGAAACTGGTTACCGGCAGGCGGGATTACCGTGAACGCCCTCGAAACAATGGTCGAGTTCTTCCCCTCGTTGTCCTGGGCCATTACGTAAAAAGTATGCGAGCCGCAGGAAAGTGCGGACGACGTCCATGAATTGGCCGATATCCAGATATCGGGCGGGTCTACGTCGATCGAAACAAAATACATCTGCACAGAACCGTCCGGATCGCTGCCGATGTACTCGAACGTCGGTTTGGTATCGGTTGTCGTTCCCGATGGACCGTTGGTAATCACGACAGTCGGAGGCTGGTTGAGCGCCGCATTGTCGCATGTGAAAGTTGCTTCGAGCACGTTTGAAACATTACCGGTGTATGACGCGGCATAAACCTGGAAAGTGTGCTGGCCGGTCGGAGGCGCCGGGATGGTAACGGACATGGAGGCGGTCTGCATCGGCGGCTGGCCGTCCAGGTTGTAGAAGTATCCCTGAACCGGGTACTCCGGCGTGTCGTACTGCCATGTAAAGGTGAGCGGCAATTCCCGGACAGTACCCTCGGGTTTCGAGACCCATGAAATGACCGGGACCTGGGGGTTCCGGACTTCGAATTCCCCTGTTTCGTCCGGAGTTCCCGTTTTGCCGCTTAACGACTTTCTTGCGATAATCCGCACGCGGCAGGTCTCGTATCCGACCACGTCGGCGACCGAGTCCCAGACTATCGTGCGCCCGACGCCGGGGTAGATAATACCTTTTACGTCCGTTGTTCCGCTGCCGCCCTTGGCGGTCGCGGCCTGCCAGGTAGAGCCGCCATCGGTCGAGTATTCGAGCGCAATGTCGGAGCCCGAGCCGTCGACTTCGATGAGCGTATAACTCAGGGTAACGTCGCCCTGCTGGATTCCGCTCGGTGTGGATGCAATCACCCGCGGTGTCGGGTATGGTTTGATTTTCAGGCCGCGCGGCTTGCAGGAGACGGCAGGCAAACTCAATGCAATTATAAATATTGAAAGCAAAAATGAGTACAAGGACGAGGTGGAACGCATAAAGCTTCCTGTTCCTTGAAAATACTATTATCTATGTATTATACAATCTTTGGGTGTTTTAATCAAGTTGCATATATGACGCAGCCGGTTTGAATTGTAATTAACGCGCCGGTTAGAGGCATTTTTCGTGCATATTCGATGAAGGTAGATTTCCGCCCCGGAAAAACCTTTGCGCGGAGGGCGGGAAAACATATAATTTGGGATAAGGGATACGGAAGAAAGTATGAAGTGTAAAGTATGAAGGATGAAGTAAGAGTTAGCCGCGCCGTTTGCGGCGCGAGTTTCTTCGTTTAGCGGGCGAGCTTGCTCGCCGCGTTCCGGGAAGAGGGGAAGAGGGGAAGAAGAGAAGAAGTGAGAAGATTTAAGACGCCGATCCGCATACCGTTTGCATATATCGGGGTCACCGCACTGGTGATCGCGGTGACGGTGTATCTCGGCTTCTGGATGAGTTTTCATTACCGGTTGAGCTATGCATTGTCTGCGCTTGCGGACATACGGCTGGACGCAAAGAAAATCATTCTTCCGCACGAGCCCGGCGGGCGTTTCCGCCTTGCCGCGCCGCCTGAGTCGGACGTCCTTGCGGCATACCCGGACCAGACGGCGGAGCTTATCGTCAGGCGGCTCGCAGGCGCGCGCCAGACGGAAAGGTGGAACCTGCTTTTTATAATGCACGTGCTCGGCGAGGAGGGGCGGCTGATTAATTTCAGGCAGAGGGAGCTGAAGGTTGCGCTTCTTCAGATGGCCCTGCTCGCGGGGTGCGGCAATGAGAATAGAATCTACCGGGGCGTCGTCGACGAGATCGTGGCGGGGGGCAACGGCTCGGTCGGCTCGCTCTGCAGGTTTGCCCGGGTCGATTACGAACACTTTCTCGCCGCTTTGCCTGTTCTGGAACGCATCGGTACGGACGCGGCCGACAGGGGATGTGCCGCCGCGTTCGAGCGGATAGCGGACTACCGGGTTCAGGAAAAAATCGCGCGCAGGCTGATTGAAATCAGGAGCCCGAGAGCGCTGCCGTCGATTCTGGCGTATGCGGCGGTCCACCCCAGGGCTTTCGACAGGCTGTTTTTGCGGGAATCGGTTCCGAACGCGGCCGATTTTCTTTTAAGGAACCTTCCCGTGCGCGGGCAGAAACCGCAAATACCCGCGGAGGCGAGAACCGACCTCGTGCTGGCCGAGGTTGTGCGCCATTGTTTCGATGTTTCGCTGAGGTCTTTCAGGGAAGAGCCGCGGACGCGCGCCGACCTTGCGCCGCTGATTATTCCCTATTTCGGGGAAGACGCGGTTCCGCATGTTATCGCGATACTCGACGGCGAAGAAACCGACGAGCTGCGCCGGAGCCTCGCGCTCAGGACGCTTGCAAATATCGGGGGCGAGACGGCGGTCGAGCGGCTCGGGGTGGAAATAAGCCTTGCCCGCAGGGGAAACGGGCAGTTAAACCGGGATGATTTCAACCGCATTACGGACTGTTTCGCGCGCGAGAAGCCGCTTGGCGCGTTCGAAGTTCTCCTTGAAGGCCTCGATGATAACGAGCCTGAGCGCCTCGGGGCATGCGTGCGGGCGCTCGGGGTCCTCGGCGACGAGCGGGCCGTCCCGTACCTGCTCGAGCGGATCAGGCGTCTCCACGGCCGCAGCCGGAATCTCGCCGGGTCTTTCGCCACTTCCCGCGCCTACGATTATGAGGCGGCTCTCCCGTTTGCAATCGGCGTGACGCGCGCCGCGGGCGCGGCGAACGACCTGATCGACCTGCTCGGGGACCCGGACGGGGAGGTGCGCAGGAACGCGGTCTGGGCCTTCGGGGAAATCGGCACGCCCGATTACGGCGCACGTCGGAAATTCCTTTCAGCCGCGATTGAAAAAGCGAGGGCGCACGAGGCGGGGAAAATCACGGACTGCCTGCCCGAGTTCGCGTGGTCGCTTCGGAGCGTAGACGTTTTCCCCGAAACGCTGCATGTGGGAGATGTGTCGGCCGGGAAACTGCTCAGACGCCTCGCGGAGTCGAAGGACGCGGGCGTCGCCTTTGTGGCGGCCGCTGCGCTTCTGAAGCGTTTCGAACGGGAGGCGCAGAAAATCGACATGGAAATTCTGGAAAAAAAATACGAAATGCGAAAAAACCTGAAAGCGGATTGCGACCTCCTTGATGAGTCACGTGATAAGGTTGTGAAGAAGTGGCGGGAGTTCCGCGGAGTTTTTGTAAGGAACTGGGAAAGAGACAAGAACGCGTGGTCGTATATCCCGGACCCGAACGGCGCCCGTTACGGCGGTGAAAAACCGGCCCCCGCCACAGTCGACCGTGAGGGAGTAAGGAAGTTTCTTGCGGAAGGTTTCCCCGCCCTGAGAACGCTTCGCGATCCGGTCGCGGTGAAGATACTGGTTGAGATGGGCGTCTTTGCCGACGATCCCGGCCTGAAGAGCGGTTGTATTAAGGGATTAAGGAAACTTTGCGGCCCGGTATTCGGCTCCAAGCGGTACGCCTTCGATTCGGGATGGATAAAAGAGTCGCACGAGTGGCCGGTCTGGTACAACGATTATGGTTCTTTGCTTTACTGGAATAAATGGAAAAATAAATTCCTCGCCAGGAGCCTGCTGCCGCCGTCAGAATGAATAGCACACGCCCAGCGCACCCGCCCATTTCATCGCCAGGGAATCATCTTTTATCGACGTGTGCGCGGGAAAGACAAAGGAAACTCCCAACGCCCAGCGCTTTTGGTTCCACGGCTTGAACGTGAAGCCGATGTTCCAGGTTATTGTGTCGGCCTTTGAGTCGGGGACGTCGAAAGGAACATTGATAGGGCCTAGAAACGGGTCCAGGATTTGCATCCGGTCTCTTTCGGGACTGAAAGTATGCGACCCGCCGATGGCTGCAAAGACGGCGGTTGACCACGTCTCGGTAAGCGAGTACCGCACGCCGGCGAGCCATGACAGGCTCGAGGGTTTCTGGTAGCCGACGCTGTTTTCCTCCATTCGCGCGGATTCGGTTATGCTCGCGATGGTCGAGAAGCCGCCGTCGCCGAAGTTCTGAAAGTACGACAGGCTGACATACGGCACGGCCTCGCCCAGGCCGAGTTGGTAGGCGGCTGGGATGCGGTACCGGCCCTGACCGTAACTTGCGTTTTCGCTTCCCGTCGGCAGCGATGTGCCAACGCTCAGGAGGAAATGGGGCCGAAGATCGAGCGGGTCCATCCGGGGGTTCAACAGTTCGGTGAAATCAATTGAGGCTGACACGGAGGCGTCCGCGATTCCCCGGTTCTGATAAATCAGGTCTGTTCCGCTTATGTTGTCTTCCCAGGTTTTCCAGAGGTAAGAGGCGGAGAGGTTGGCCTTGAGCCACGGGAGTTTGGGCGGTTTGAATACCAGGTTCAGGCCGATTGATTCGGTGGTGCCTTTTTTCCCCGACTCCGAGTAACCGTAGTACAGGAAATAGTCGAAGTAGTTCTCTTCGCACCCCGATGCCAGTACGGACGACAGCAAGTCGCCGCCTCCAGCGGCTCCGCCGGCTCCTCCGGCGCCACCGCCTCAACCGCCTGCTCAGCCGCCTGCCGCCCACGCTGAAGGGCAGAGGGTTGCAAACGCGGCCCATATTATCAGCGCAAAGAAAAGTATCTTCAGGGAACGGTGGAATGAAATGGTCGTGAGTTGCATAAAAAGAGAGTCAAACCTCCGAATATGGAGATTCTCGACCGCAATTTGCGTCAGCCATTATAGTATGTTCATGTTAAATTTCAAGCAAACATTCGGCAAGATAGCTGTCGGCGTTCAGCTATCAGCCTTCAGCCTGTTTTATTATTATTGACCCCGGATTTCCCGGATAGATTTTTATTTGGGCAGGGAATTTCCTGTTAGAAGCGGTATAATGGGCGCAGGACAAGTTTTCACGACACATGAGGGGCAATGTCTCCTCCCGCATCAAGGGCAGGGTTCATACGGGGAACAGCGCGCATCATGAGTGAAGAAAACAGCGGAAAAGTCGAATGGTCCGAAAAGCACTGGAAAGAGATGCTGGTAAAACAGCGGGTATTCCTGTGGCTTGATGACACGCTGGACAAACTGGCCGACTGGATTGGCCTCGAGCCCGGCATGACCGCAATCGACGCGGGGTGCGGGCTTGGTTACCTGGGCTATACCTTCTGGAAATACATAGGTAAAAACGGCCGCTACTTCGGTGTCGATATGTCTTCACAACTGCTTCAGGACGCCCGGGCGGGAGCGGCGGAATGGGCAAAAGGCGGGGAAACCCACTTCATGACCGGCGATGTCTACCGGTTACCCTTTCCCGACAATTTCGCCGACATTGTCATGTGCCAGACCCTTTTGATGCACCTGAAGGAACCCCGGGAAGCTCTTGCGGAAATGCTTCGCATGGCCAGACCGGGCGCGCCCATCGTATGCAACGAACCGGACAACCTGTCGTCAATGCTGATGAACGATTATTCGTCCATGCCGGAGCCGGAAATAGAAGAAAAGCTGCTGTTCAGTAAAGTCGCCATTATCTGCAATGAAGGGCGCATCAAACTTGGCAGGGGCGATTTGAGAATCGGCGCAAGGGTCCCCTTATTGATGTCGAAACTTGGCATGACGGACATCGAGACCAGGCTGAACGACCGGGTTTACTTCGCGCAGCCGCCTTACGACAGCCCCGCCCAGCAGTACCATCTGAAAGAGGTCAGGGAACAGCTTGAAAAAGAAAACACTCCGGAAGGAGAAGAAAAACGCGAGTTCTTCAGGAGTCGGTTGAGAGAAGAATTCCAGGCGGGAGGCGGCGACCCGAAAGACTTTGAGCGCTTCGAGGCTATTACCGATAAACGCATTGCCGAGCACACGCCGATGAAGCTTCAGCAGATCGAGAACAACGAATACTATTTCTGCCACGGCGTTATGTTCTATATTATCAGGGGAAGAAAACCGCTTTAGCTAATTGAAGGCTGGAAGCTTTTTCGAGATTGTTTCGCTGGAATAATTATCTATGAGCGGTTTCTTTACTTTTTTTCTTTCAGCAGCAGTCGGCGCTTCGGATTGAACTTCAGTTGGCCGCGTTGTTTATCCCACCAGTTATCCCACAGTTTGCGTACCACTTTTTCCTCGGCATTGTCGCTGATACGCGCTTTGAGGCCGGTGTGGCGTTCCCAGAAAGTCCGCCATTGCCGTGCTGCGCCGCGGCGCTCTTTCTCGTTTTCCGAGGTGAAAAGTGCGAGGCGGGCGTCGCAGCCCTGTTTAAACCATGAAGGGATTTTTTTTCTTATCTCGTCGATATTTTCACCCGAGTTGTTTTCCCACCATCGTTCGAAACGCCTGCGCAAGGCGCGCTCGTCGAGCAAATCACCGCGCCCGGCCCAGTTGAACCCGAGGATGGAGTCAAGGGCGATAAGAGCTTCCCACTTCGGCAGTGATCCGTCCGCGATGCCGGAAAAAAGCTTTGGCACAAGGTCGTAACCGCCGGCCTTTGCGGCGAATTCGCATATGACCGCGGTCAGCTTGCCGCCCCCGGCGCCAACCAGAGACCACACCTGCGGGGTCAGGTTTCGCATTCGCAATTCAGCCGCCAGAAAAATGCCGGCGCGGACCGTTCCTTCGCGCCTGGAGACAAGCATCTCGCGGACTTTCGGCTGAACCCTTTTCGGCGCGTAAATTACCATGTAACGGGCCGCCCAAAGAGCTTCTTCCGTCGAACCCTCAAAAACCTGCGTGATGTCGTCTGCGAACAGGTCGACACCGCTTAACTTCAGCAGTCTCAGCCTGAGCTCCTCGTCCAGCTTTTTCGGGTAATCAGGTTTGCGCCTGAGTGCGACGAGGAACTTGGCGGCGGCAGCGTTGTCGATGCTGATAAGCGCATCGACCATGCCGAAGAAGGCTGCCGGGCTGCTTTCCAGCTCGAGGTGTTCCGTAATGGAAGAGAATATTCCCATCCTGTCTTCGCACTCGGCAAGGGCCAGGGCGGCGGCGCCGCGGACGTCGGGTGAAGCGTCTTCAAGAAGCGACAGCAGCTGCGGGCGCGCATCTTTGTACGGGGTGGCGACAAAGACTTCGCATGCCTTTGCCCTGACCTCGGCGTTTTCGTCCTGCAGCGATTCCCGTACGCGCGGGAGCAGGCCCTTATACTTCCCGCTCCCGGCAACCAGGGCCAGCACCCTTACCCTGGCGGGGACCTTGCCCACCTTTAGAATCTGTTCGATCGCCTCCGACGGCAAAAGCCCGATGCGCGAGAGATAGAAATGTACCGCGCCCGCGCTCCAGGCCTCGTTGGCGTTCAGGATAATATCGAAATAAATCGCCGTGTTGTCCTTGCCGACGATATTCCAGATAATTTCGAGCGCGATTGCGGCAAGAGCTATATCCGCTCCCGCGGCGATGTACCGCAGCGTATCCACGTCGTCCACGATGCCGCTGGAGTTCAAAAACAGGAGCCCTTTGGCGATTTGCAGCCGGTCTTCCGACGTCAGGAGGCGCAGGGCGGTCTGGCGGAGTACGCTCTTTTCAGGCTCGTTAAACGCGCCCGGATGAATCAGGCCCTGGGGCACCCTGAATTGCATGGATTGTCTGTCGTAACCCAGTACGTCCGCGTGCGCCTTGTACCAGAGTTTCCAGCGCCCGGCGCAAATGGCTGCGCTTGCCTTTACCAGGAGCGGGTTGTGATTGATGATTTCCTCCGGGTTCTCCCGGATGTTGCGGCCCGTTATCAAGGGAGGCTGCAGCCTCGGGTCGGGAATTCCGGTCAGGCGCGTGAGAGATTCCGCGGCGAGTCGTCCGACGGGAATCGGCCTGCCCATTGCGCCGAAGCCGCCCGGTTCACCGTCGCTGAGCAGTTCGGCCAGCGAGGGGATTATTGCATGCGTTGACCTGACGTACTTCATGGCGGCGGCGCACCGTCCGCGGGCGTACGAGGAGTTGCGCATTGTTCCTTCGATAAGCGCCGGCACGTTCGCATCGGCGACGCGCAGCATCAGGTCGGTGGCGAACGGCTGAAGGTCGCCGCGCCCGCCGGCCCCGTAGATGAACTGCGGGTCGTCAATTTCGCCGTGGGCCGCCATCGCAATAAGCTCGACTATGAAGTGGCGCGCGTATTTCTCGGGCAGGTCCAGGCAGATGCGGTTGCGAAATATAAGAGAGCCGTTGGCAAACGCGTCCGCAAGCAGCGACGTTACTTCCGGGTTTTCCCTTTTTGACGTCAGATGCCTGAGGATAAGAAGGTCAAGCTGAGTATTGCGGAGTCGGCCGAGCGCGGAAACCAGGTCAGGGCCCGACATGTTATCCAGCAGCTCCGCCGCTACGCGCCCCATGGAGGGGATGGAATAGACGCCGCTGACGTTGGCGTCATGCACGTCGAGATCCGGGCCCAGGAGCCCTACGGCAAAACATACGGGCGCAACCTTCGAGCCGAGATCCAGCAGCTCCTGCCGGGCTTCGCTTGAAACGACCGGGTCGTCCGACTCCAGGCGGAGCGAAAGCCTTCGAATCGTGTCGTAATCGGGATATGATCTCGCGGCCGCGGCGATGGAGGAAGCGTTGCCGCGATACGGCTCGAGAATCTTTGCCAGGTCTTCGGGCTGCTGGCCGGCCGCGGCCGGAGACAACGCCGAAAGCGCGACGGTGATGGCCAGGAGATATCGAACCATCGTCCGGTTTCTCTCAGTCGTTGACGGCTTTCTGAACAGTGAAATCAGTATAGCACAGGGCGTATTGAAAATCAATCCGGCTGAATAGGTTTGTAGGTCTGTAGGTAAGAACCTGCGAACCTACGAACCTACGAACCTATATATTATATCTTATATCCGGCTCCATTCCTGAAGGGTAAAATCATACGGCCCGGGGAAGTGTTCCGCGACGCTCCCATCTTTACAATTAAGAATCCGCCGTAATCAGCCGATAGGATACTAGAATGGCACCCGGATTAGACAACAGAAAAGAACTGAATCGGAGGAAGAGCAGTTGCAGCCCAAATATACCGCACTGACAATCTTCGGTATTATCCTGTTTCTTTGCGTATTCACGGTCGGCGGAGTATATCTTCTCTACAGGAGCGCACAGGCCGGCAGGGATAGGGTCGAGTTCCGGCAGAATGAGATGATTCTGCCGGTTGCTGACACCGCAGATTCCGAATAACCCGGTTGCGTTACCCGATTGTTAACGGTTAAACGAAAAAAGGCCGGATAAGTATCCGGCCTTTTTTATGCATTTTGTCGGGCAATCGAAAGCGATTACTCCTCCGCCTCCTAGCTTTCCGTATCAGCGTCTTCTTCGGCTTTATCAGCAGCCGCGTCCGCTTCATCAGGGTCGGCGGAGGGCGGGGCCTCGGACTCGATCGGCGCGGCAAGCTCTGCTTCATCTTCTTCGCTCACCTGCGCGGCCGGGGAGCCGCTTTCCTCGAGTTTATCCGCCACTTCTTTTACGTCCAGCTTGTAAGAGTCTTCTATAGTCTCTTCAAAAGAGGACTGCTGCTTCAGAATGTATTCGTAGATTATGGGGAACCGCTCTTCCTGCGGCTTCCATTTCTCGGCAAGGTTCTTGGTGTATTCGAGGTCTTTCTTGAGTCCTTCGATGCGCCCGAGCAGCTCGCGGATGTTCATTCTTCTTTTCCTCCAATTGTCCGGACCGTTATATTAACTCTGCGAAACCGGCAAGTCAAGAAGAAAGTATGAAGGATGAAGTATGAAGGATGAAAAGTGGAATATATTAATAGAATAAATATTCTTAATTCATACTTCAGCCTTCATACTTCATACTTTCTTTAGCTTCTTGTTTCACTTCCCGATCCGGTATATAATCCCGATATGTTCAGGCCGGAAAAAATATTAATAGAGAAAGACGCGGCTGAAAACGCCCAGCCGTTTCTCGTGGCGCTGCCAACCGCTGCGGTGGAATACGCCGAATCCGCACGCGGAGCGGGGCCGCGAACGCTGCTGCTGAAGAACCTGAAGGGCGCGGCGCTGAAGCCGTTTCGGACCGGCGGCTCTGACTGCGCGGGGGGAGTAGAGTTTGCGGTAAGGCACGCGCTCGGCTGCCCCTATGACTGCACGTACTGTTATCTCCAGACGTACGACGACACCTCCGTCCCAACCGTCTTTATCAACCGTAAAGAAATCCTTGAAGAAATCGACAATTTTATCGGTTCGCATGATGAACCGGCAATGCTGCTCGCCGGGCATCTGTCCGAAACGCTTCCGCTTATGGCTTACGATAATTTTCTGGCGGAGCTTTGCGGGCTCGTCCGCCGGTTCCCGAAGCATGCGCTGGAGGTACGGACGAAGGGTACGGACGTCGGAGTTTACGAGGGTATCGAACCGGCTGAAAATATTATCCCGAGCTGGACGCTCTCGCCGGAAGCGCATCGCAAAAAATATGAACGCGGCACGCCGTCGATTGAGAAACGCCTGGAGGCGATGGCGAAGCTGCAGGCAGGCGGCTGGTCCGTCGGCGTCAGGCTCGATCCCGTGGTGCGGGACGATGCCTGGGAAGATGCGTACCGGGAATTGATTGAAAAGATTTTTTCCGTTCTCGATGCTGAAAAAATCAGGGATATCCACATCGGCGCGCTACGTTATGTTTCCGAACTCGGCGATATCATCCGGGCGCGCGACCCCGAGTCGCCGCTTGCCCTCGGCGAACAGTTCCTTTCGCCCGACGGCAAGGTGAAATACGCCCGCCCGCTGCGCATCGAAATGTACCGCAGACTCATCTCCCGGATAAACGCCCGCGCGAAAGTCGTGGTTGTCATGGAGCCGCCCGAAGTGATTGAAGAAGTATTCAAATAATACCAGGCTTCGAGTTTATTTTATAATCAGAACATCCACTGGTTCAGCAGTTTGACGGCTATTTTGGCGGAATCCGGTTCGCTTGCCTTGCGTCTGGACATTTCGCGCAGCGCCGGCAACAGCAGCGGCTGCGAAAAGATAAAACGACTCTTCACGGCACCCGCCGCCCACTTGTCTATTTCTTCCCTGTTCTGCTCGTATGCCAGGCGCAGCACGTCGGCGTACGTTAGCTCTATTCCCGGCGGCAGGACCACGTCGAAGGGTTTTTTCATCGGGCCGAGCCGAATCGTTGTGCCGCTCCCGTCGGCGCCTTTTTCCGATTTTACGATATCGAAGATTTCCAGCCTGCCTTCGCCGGTTATCTTTTCATTCTCTCCCGGCAGAATCCTGGTGATTCCCGGCCCTTTAATTACTTTGAAACCCACGCGCATTGAGAGTCCGAATGGATTTTTACTCAGATATTCTTCTGTCATTCGCCCCGGATTTATAACATATGCGTTCGGAAAGTTGTACCAGTGCTCGGCTGCGAGACTGAGTATTGCCGCATCTGTTGGCGCTACGCGAGGTCCACCTTTGAAGGCCATATGATGCTTTCCTATGAGAGCGTTCCGGTGGAAAAAGGGATCGAGTTTTCTGTGGAAGATTTCCGTCCGCCATTTTTCAGTTTGTTTCGCGATGGCGCGGATGGTCTCGCGCACCAGCTTTCTTTCCTCCTCGGTGCGTTCGACTGCCGGCTTCGAGTCAAGGCACCACTCGGAAATCTCGCGCCATAGAAGTGAGGAAAGAGAAAGTGCCCGCTGGTCCGTCTCAAGGCATCTGTGGATAAGCTTCGCCTTTTCAGCAAGCTTCTTCGGCCGCTTCCCGTCCATAAAATCGAGGAAGTACTTCGCTGCCGGGTCGCGTGGCATCAGCTTTTCTGTCGGCTCCCGAATGGATTTCAACTCATCCACGGGCTTGTTCAGTACGACTTTTGCATACCACTGGGCGATGCTCCACTCGAGCAGATCAACGCTGGCGTCCTTGCTTATCTTTATCAGCACTGCCGGGCTTTGCGGCTCGATAATTTCATGCGCCCCGCTTCCAGGTTTTGCCGTTCCCGCTGCCTGTACAGCCTGCGATGCGGCGGCGGTTTTTCCCGCAGCGGTTTTCTCGTCACCCGTACATGCGGAAAGGCCGAGGCATACGGCAAGCCCGGCCGCGGTGAGAAGTGAGCGCGGCTTGCTCCACACGTCGCGGAAACAGTGCAGGCCGTGGCGCCGCTGGAGCCAGCAGCCGCCGCCGCAGGCCGGCGCGTAATCGCACTTCGCGCATTTTCCTTCGGGAATGTAAGTGCGTATTCGGGAAAACCCGGTTTCCCATATTTCCCGAAGGGGGCGGGAGCGGATATTGCCCGCGCTCTCCGACCGCTCCAGCGTCGTGCACGGGACGACCTCGCCGTCCGGCAGGACGACGCACTGCGCGCGGCCCGCGCCGCACCAGAGCGGATGGTCGCGCACGAGCGGTTCCCACTCGCCCGCATAGCCCAGCTCGTCCGCAAGGCCGACAGGGAAATACTTCCGCTTTGACGCGATAAATGAGAGCAGTTTCTTCAGCTGCTTCCGCGTCGGGAAAAGGTCCGGGTTCTCCGCCGCCTTTCCTTCGCGGAAGAGCAGGTGGATTCCCCACGCCGTGGCGCCGCTCTCGATAACGATGGGAAAAGTCTCGGCCAGATGATTGATATTCATCCTGTGAACAGTCGTGCCGGCGGTCGTGCGGCCGCCCGTAATCCTGGAAAAGTAACTGATGGCCCGCAGGGCCTCTTCGAAGGCCCCGTCCTTTTTCCTGATTGAATCGTGAACACGCTCCGGGCCGTCGAGGCTTACGGCGACGAACGAAGGCGGACACGCCTCCATCGCGTTTCGGCACGCGGCATCCGGGAAGGCGGCGGTGTTCAGGCTCCATCTTACGCCGCTTGCGCCGAGCAGCCGTATGATTTCCGGCATGTCGGGGCGCTCGAGCGGCTCGCCGCCCGTGACGAGGAGCTCACACACGCCGAGCTCCGCGATTTGCCCGATAAGCCCGCGCACTTCGTCGAACGTCATCTCATTGTCGAATGCCGCATCCCCGCAAAGACAGTGAACGCACGAGAACGAACAGCGCAGAGTCGCCATCCACTGCACCAGCACCGGGACGCGCGTAAAACCGTTCTCCCGAAAGAACGGCTCGGCGTAGAGATTTACGCCGGGCGCGCCTTTTTCGCCAAGGCCGCTGTAGCTGCCCATTAGACCGTTTCCTTTTTATGTGAAAACACCGTGGCGCTGAATCAATTGTACTTGGAAAAACGAATCCGTCAAACGGAATGTCATACCCGTGCCGCAAGCGGCACGGCTTCACGAATAAATTGCAGTATTTACTCGGCGAAATAATTGTCGATAAACTCCAAGCCCAGACAGGAATGCTCCGAAAATGACATGGTATGCGAGTACTGCCATCAGCAACTCTTCGTGAAGCCGCCGCGCTTGCCGCGGCGGGTATTATCTTATTCTGCGGTGTCCCGTTCTTCCGAAATGACGCCGGAAAGAAGTGTAAAGAGTTTTCCAATATCGCCCGCGTCGACAGCCGCGCGGAGGCGGCCGAGGAGGGCGGCAAGCTCACCCGGAGATTTCGCCGTCAGGCTGAAGGTGATTTTATTTCCCTCGAAATTCCGCGGCGCCTTTATGTTTATGCCGCCGTCGGCTTTTATCTTATTGACTATTATATTGAAGGCGTCTTCGATTCTGGAAAACTCCGGGTATCGCAGGCGGCGAAGCGTATGGATAAAATCGTCGCGGCGTTTCCTGACGGCTGCATCCCCGGCAAAAACGTCCGCGAGAGGCGGCGTTGAAAGAAGCGTATCAATCGAGACCCCGTCGCGCCGCGAAACCTCGTCCAGCATTTTTACGACATCGCGCGTCGTGTTCGCGTTCATCTTCAGCGGCACGATGAGCCGCGAAAGAACCGTGAACTGGTCGTCAATCGAAAGCAGGTTCAGGAAACCGACATGCCGCCTGTTGATTACGCTTTTCTCGAGCGCCCGCTCGATCGGGTCGGTATTTTCCACAGGTTATCCCTTTTCTTCCCGCAGTTTCATTAACATATCTGCAAGCGTTTTCGCGGCGTTGTCCCACGTCAGGTGGCGTATGCTCTCGGCGGCGATTCTGCCGCGCTCCTTCGCCTCTTCACGGTTTTCGAAAACGTGGCGCATGATCTTTCTGAGGCTGTCGAGCCGCGGCGACGCGATGAGCGCTTCGGGATCGTCGTTGTCGTACTGGATTTCCCGCGCCCTTATAATATCATAATCGATGAGATAGGAATTGTCCTTGTTGCAGAAGTCCATGTGCCCGCTCCAGCCGGTGGCTATGACCGGTTTTGCGAGGGCCATTGCCTCCAGAATCGCCATGCCGAAGCCTTCCGACATCGACGGCTGCACGTAGCAGTCGCACGCGCCGATGTACGACGGGACGTCCTCTATCGGAATTACGCCCGTCTCCGCTATTATCGTGGACGGGCCGCTGTATTTCTGCCGCACCTTGTACGCAAGTGTCCGGGTGTCGGTCGTCTCCCAGATTTTCTCGTTCCCCGGCTTCGGCGCATAAGTGGAATGGATAACGAGCGCGGCGGGCTCGCCGCGGCCGAACTCCAGGGTGAACGCCTTGAGAAGCAGCTCGATTCCCTTGCGCCTGTGCGGGACCGCGAGCGATAGAAAAGTATACTTCCCACCGGCGAGCCGCGGCCCCGGTTCTGCGTTTTCGTGAAACAGGTTAGGGTCGTATCCGTGCGGGACTACCGCGGCCAGCTCTTCCCTCACGCCGCTTTCGACCATTATGTAGCGGGTATAGCTGCTCGGCACGAGCAGCAGGTCCATGTGCGAGTTAATGGCGTCGACCCAGTTCTGCGGCACCTTCGTCGACTCGTAAACGAGAATCCCGGCCTTGAGCCTGCCCCGCAGGTTCGGGTAATTGGGCGGAAAGGAAAACGTGAGGATGATGTCGTCGTGCGGCTCTTTTTCGAAAATTTCTATAATTCGCGGCGGGAGCGGGAAGTGGGGAGCGTGATGGTAACCCCGCGCACTGGAGGCTGAGATATCGCAACCGAGTCTGTCGAGCGCAAGCACCATCTCGCGGCCCACGTGCGCCCACGAGGCCGACGATTTCAGCTGCCCCACGTAATGAATCCTGAGTTTACCGTAATCGTTCGTCACGGTAGAGATGTTACAGGCAGCGGCCCCCCGCGTCAAGTGCGCAAACGCCTGCCGCTTGACTTTACCGGCGGCTTTTGTATAATGGCGAGGCCTGACCGCTTTAACCGCCGCATAAGGGCAGACCGGCCGTGAAGAAATGGCTTTATGAAAAATTAGTAATCCAGTTCCTGGAGATTCACGACACGCCCGCGCGAATCGCCCGCGGAGTCGGGCTCGGCATGTTCGTCGCCCTTACGCCGACCATGGGCTTCCAGATGATAATCGCCGCCGTCGTGAACACGTTTCTGCATGCGAACCGCATCGCGGGAATACTGATGGTGTGGATAACGAACCCCATCACCATGTTTTTCATTTATCCGATAAACTATTTCCTGGGCGCGTGGGTGCTGAATATTTTCGCGGATTGGGGCTATGTCAGGTGGACCGACATAACGGGCCTCTTCGCAATCGACCCCACGATCGGGACGGTGGCGACGTTTCTTGAGTTCTTCTCGAGGTGTTTCGAGCTCGGGGCCCCGGTCTTTATCGCCATGCTGCTCGGCGGTTTCATTATAGGCGCGGTACTCGGCATTATCCTCTACCGCATAACGTACCGCGGAATCGTCCGCTCCCGCAAGCGCAAGAGCAAGCTGTATTACAGTGCGCTCGAAGGCGCCATCGCCACGCCCGAAAACGGCTGCGTCTGCGCGTCAATGGACAGGGTCGCCACGGATTTCCTGAAAAAGCATTACACCTGGGACGACATGAAGTATACAATATTTCTTTTCCGCGAACGATGCGTCCAGTGCGGCCGCGGATATAAGAGATACCTTATAAACCTGCTCGCTTATCTTTCGACACAGGTTGCGCACCTTGCCCCCGAGCTGAAAACCAGGATGCTGAAAGACAAGTCGCCCGAAGAGCGCGAGCTGGCGTCGATATGCCTGGATTATATTGCTGAATTCAAAGAGCGGAAGAAGGCGGGGATCTGGACCGAAAAACCCGAAGAGGCCGAGCCGTCGGAAAAAGCGGTACCCGACCTGCCCGAGGAAATAAGGAAACAAGGAAGCAAGGGAACAAGGGAATAAGGAAACAAGGAAACAAGGAATAAGAAAATGACCTTGTTGCCTTGTCGACTTGTTACCTTGTCCCTTCCATCGAGACCATGGCGTTGAAGTATAAAGACTATTACAACATTCTCAGCGTACTCCGCGACGCGTCGGAAAAAGACATCCGTAAGGCTTATAAAAAACTTGCGCTCAAGTGGCATCCCGACAAGCACAAGGGCGACGACCAGAAAAAGGCTGAAGAGAAATTCACCGAGATTAACGAAGCCTTCGAAGTCCTCTCCAACCCGGCAAAACGAAAACGCTACGACACGCTCGGTGCGGACTGGAAGCACGGCGCCACGTTCGAGCCCCCGCCCGGGTTCGAGGGCTTCCAGTTCTCGGGCGACATCGGCGACCTCGGCGGCCTGGGCGGGTTCTCCGACTTCTTCGAAATGCTTTTCGGCGGCGGCGGCCGCCGCGGAGGAAGCCCGTTCGGAGGCGGCGGGTTTTCGAGCCCGTTCGCCGGACGCGCAGGCGGTTTCGGGCAGGGCCAGCCCGGCACCACGGGGATGAAGGGCCGCGATGTACAGACCGAGATGCCGCTTACCGTCGAGGAGTTGTACCACGGAGGCGCGCGCCGCGTATCCCTTACGATGCAGGCGCCGGGACAGCCGCCGCAGCCGCGCGATATCGAAATGGAGATCCCGCCCGGCCTCAAGTTCGGCGGCAAGATGCGGCTCTCCGGTCAGGGCGAGCCGGGGATGGGCGGACCTTCGGGCGACCTTCTGATTAAGATTTCGCAGGCGGCCGGTTCGAGGTTCCGCGCGGACGGTTACGACGTCGAGTGCGACGTGCCGGTCTATCCATGGCACGGCGCTCTCGGTGGTGAAATCGAGGTTCCCACGCTCGACGGCCCCGTCCAGATGACCGTGCCCGCCGGCGTCAAAAGCGGCCAGAAACTGCGCCTCAAAGGCAAGGGTCTGAAGAAAAACAAGACCGATCGCGGCGACCAGTTCGTAAAAATCCAGCTTGTTATCCCCACCGACCTTTCCGACGAAGAAAAAAAGTTGTACGAGCAGTTGCGCGAAAAGTGGGAAAACAAATAGTTAGCGGCGCCGCTTGCGGCGCGTTGATATTAATTATATTTAATCAACGCCGCGCAAGCGCGGCCGCTAACATGCGTTGCCTGCCCGCTCGTTTCACTCCCGCGAATTTTCACCCTTTTCCGTTTTTCCCCCCGGCAGCTTCTCCCACCTGAACGTGCCGGGGTGGTAGGTTCTCAGGATTTTGTCGTCATCTTCTCTTCGCGTACGGAATTTCAAATTCGGCCATTCCCTGAGAATATACTTTTTGAACCTGTCGAGGTTGTGCGTTATTTCCTCTTCGCTGACGGAGTCGGGGTCCATATCTTCAGAGATTGGGAGGGGATGGAACCTCCAGAAAATGTAACATGATTCTTCTTTACTGTACTTGACGAGCTGTTTTGAAAGCTCAACAGCTTTCATAACGGCTTCACGGCGGAGATCGTCGTCTGTTTTCCGCCTGTTCTTCTCCCACCATTCGTTTAGTTCCCTGCGGAAACTGAGCTGCCATTCTATCGGGGAAATATCCTCTTCATCTTCCGTATCACAATCCTCGAGGTGTCCTTCAAGGTTTTCCTGCTGTCCGAGCCACCAGCATTCGCTGCGAAGGATGTCGAAGACCCTTTGAGCATCGTTCCAAGAGGAGTCAATGTTGTCCGCTTCGACGGAATTATCGGTTTCGATATCTACGGGCTTGAGCGAATTGACGAGATCCAATAGTAGCGGCATTGCGACCGCGTTGGGAAAATCCGCCAGATTATACGTCATGTGTATTCGGGTCATATAGTCAGAGCCAAGCAGGAAAGGGCCGCAGACCTTTACCACGTATTCGGGTTCGATAAATCCCAGAGCGGTGGCTGAAGAACAGAATTCTTCCGAGCAGGTTTCGCTCATTTTGAGCATATTCTTTAACGCCTGCGCGGCAGCGGGATATTTGATACGACAGAAATATGATGCGGCGGACGTGCGGACCGGTTTCGACTGGTGGGAGAGAAGCTTCGCGATGCGCGGCGCCACGTCCCGGTTCTTTATCAGTTCCATTGCGTATGCGCCTGCTGAAAGCTGCTCGTCTGTGACCGCGGAATCCAGAAGTTCCATAAACGGTTCTTCAAGAACCCGAATGTCGGCGTTGAGCCTGAAAAGTATTTCAACAAGCGTATATGGCGAAGGCGTCGATGTCAGGGCCTTGAGCATTGCAGCGTTTGCGCCCGGGCAATCGTACGTATAAAGCTCCCATGCGGCAAGCTGTGCTGCTTCTGCATCAGGCGCGGTAAGCTTGTTGATAAAGTACGGTTCTGCTGCGTTGCCCATATCATTGAAGACATTTGCGGCAAAGTTCTCCTCCGGAAAACATATTGTGCCGCACCAGTTGTCGGGGTTGAATGCCGCCAGGCGCCTGCATCCGAACATTGTCGCGCAGGAGGCCCGCTGCCAGCGATTGAGCACGCCTGCTTTTCGCAGTACGTCGTGGTCGGGTATGCCTCCGAATTTTTCCGAATCAGCCCACCACTCGACGAGGTCGAACATCGGCCAGAGGTGTTTATCGTCTTTTGAGCCATGGATTATGGCGAGATACGCGTTATTAGGCTCGCGCTGCCCGCCGAGGACCGAGGTCGCGAGCTTTATGCGGTCGATGTCTTTTTCAGTATTTTCGATTTCAAGCAGCCGACGGTTTGCCGCTTCAAGATCAAGTTTGCCGCCGTTGATTAAAGCTCGAAAACCTTTCATCCGGGTTTCTCTGTATTCCGAATGCGTCTGATTCAGCCGATACCCGCGGATTACAGGTTTCCTGACCGCGTAGCAGAATATTACCAGTCCGAAGAAAAGCAGGATCAGGAAGATGGAATAAAGGGCGTGTTTTGGCTTCATTGAAAATAGTGAATTCCGGCAGTTCTTTTCCATCAGTATACCACCGAATCCCGGATTATCAAATTGAATAGAGACGTTTGATTGGGTACGACAAACATTCCTGTCTGTCGATTATAAATGAACAGACAGGAATGTCTGTTCTACCCTTTACTGATTTCTTCCTGCAATGAAACTCCTGAACGCGCCGCAGACCACACCGGCCTCGCGGTGCCGCTAAATGTAACATCTTATGACGTTTGACGTTCGACGTGTGACGTTAGACGCTAATTCGCTTGACAGGCGAAAATTCGGGTTTATAATACGCATGTTTCTATCCTAACGGTATTACTGCGGGAAGTGTACGTATATTAACTACCGCTGAGGGTGGAGTATTCGGACGCCCGAAGCCGGAGCCGACCGGAAGGGAATCGATGAAAGTCGGAGCGGTCATCCGCGAGGGAATCTGGGAAAGGAACCCTGTTTTCGTCCTTTTCCTCGGGCTTTGCCCGGTCCTGGCCGTGACCACGTCGCTCAAGAACGGCGTCGGGATGGCGTGCGCGGCGACGGCCGTCCTCATCTGCACAAATACCATAATTTCGGCTATGCGGAAAATCATTCCCGCAGAAATCAGAATCCCGTGTTTCATTGTCATTATAGCCACGTTCGTTACGCTCGTCGACCTCGTCATGAAGGCGTACACGCCCGCTTTGAACGAGGCGCTCGGGATATTCATTCCGCTTATCGTCGTAAACTGCATAATCCTCGGGCGCGCGGAAGCGTTCGCCTCGAAGAACTCGCCCGGCATGGCGGTCGGCGACGCGATAGGAATAGGGCTTGGATTTCTGATCGCGCTTGTAATCGTCTCCGGCGTCCGCGAGATTCTCGGCGCCGGCCAGATATGGGGAGTCAACATCTTCCCGCAGGCGTTTTACGACAAAGTGTTCGCGCCTATCGGAGTAATGGTCCAGGCGCCCGGCGCCTTCCTTGCGCTCGGCTGTCTGCTTGCGCTCTTCGCGCACATGGACAACCGCAGAGTCAGGTGCGAGAGAGAGGAGGCCGCGCTTCCGTGGGTGGATACTATGGACGAGATTCTTAGGAAAGTACCGGAAAAAAAGAAGAAGAAAAAGGAAGAGTAAGCGGGGACTGAACGGATTATGGAGACTTTCGGGCAACTCGTCGCAATCGTTATCGGCGTAATATTCGTCAAGAACTACGTCCTTGCGCGGTTCCTCGGCCTGTGCCCGTTCATCGGCGTCTCGAAGAAGACGGACGCCGCGCTCGGAATGGGGATGGCGGTTACGTTCGTCATGACCCTCGCGTCGCTCGTGACGTGGATTATCCACCGTTACCTGCTCATTCCCGATTCGTCGAATCTGATTTATATTATCGCCCACGCGTTCAAGCCGGACGTCGTGCCCGAGGATTTCAACTTCGTCTCGACGCTGCGGACGCTGACTTTTATTCTCGTTATCGCCGCGCTCGTGCAGTTCGTCGAGATGGTTATCCGCAAGGTTTCGCCGCCCCTGTACGAGGCGCTTGGAATATATCTCCCGCTTATCACGACCAACTGCGCGGTAATGGGAGTCGCGATACTGAACTCGCAGAAGTTTTTCGACGCGGGCGGCGAGGGCGCGCCGCTTGCGTGGTCGTTTATTTTCGCGCTGATTCAGGGTTTCTGCGCCGGCATCGGGTTCACGATCGCCATGCTGCTCATGAGCGGCATACGCGAGCGGCTCGAAATCCTGCCCGTCCCGAAGGCGTTTCGGGGAGTGCCCATCGCATTCGTATGCACGGGATGCATGGCGCTCGCGTTTATGGGGTTCGTCGCGCTGGTGAAGAGTTAAAATAGGGGCGGGTTTTAGACCCGCCCTATAAGGCGGGCGGGTTTGAAACCCGCCCCTACAAAGAAACATATATGGCAGCACACTCGATAATACTCACGCTTATCGCGGCCGGAATAATCGGCGCAGCTTTCGGCATGATTCTGGCCGCTGCTTCGGTCAAGCTGCGCGTGTACGTCGACCCGAGGATTACGGCCATAAACGAAATCCTTCCGGGCGCGAACTGCGGCGGATGCGGTTCCCCCGGTTGCTCGGGATACGCCGCCGCGGTCGTGAAGGAAGGAGCGTCGCCCGACCTGTGCGCGCCGGGCGGGGCCGAGCTTGCTTGTATTGTCGCCGAAATCATGGGGCAGGTCGCACAGGAAAAAGAGCGCATGATCGCCGTCTGTCACTGCCAGGGGACGCGGGCGCGCTCGCCCGACCGGTGGACGTACGACGGCCCCGTGACCTGCTCGACCGCGCACTCGCTCCACGGCGGCCCGAAAACCTGTATCTACGGCTGCCTCGGGTACGGCGACTGCGTGAAGGCGTGCCCGTTCAACGCGCTCGTGCCGGGCATCGACGGCATCCCGGTAACGATTCCCGAGCGCTGCACCGGGTGCGGCGCATGCGTGCGGGCGTGCCCGCGCATGCTGATGAGGATGATCCCGGACAAGGTCGGTTTTTACCTCGCGTGCATGAACAGGGAAAAAGCAAAAGCCGCAAAGTCGGTCTGCAAGGTCGCCTGCACCGCCTGCAAGCTGTGCGTCAAAAAGGGGCCGGAAGGCGGCAACGTGATGGTGGAAGGCGCCAACCTGCCGGAGATACAGTACGGCGTGATAACCGACTGGCCCGAGGCGAACGAGATCTGCCCGCAGAACTGCTATGTATTCAGGACAGCGGAAGCAGCCAGTGCCGCGGCATCGTAGCGCGGCATTTGGAGTGATATAAAATGTTAGCGGCCGCGCTTGCGCGGCGTTGAATAAATTATCAGCCGAACTCCTCAAATGGAGGTATCCGCCATGCGGAGATTCTTACTTGTCACGGTAATCGTCGCCCTTTTCGCAGTTGTAAACGCGGTGGCCGATGATGAAGAGCGTCCCGGCGCGCCGAGGCTGGCGACGCCGCGGATCGTATGGACCCTGCAGTTTCACAAGGGTTTCCGCGACCCGCACAAGATGAAAAAACTGAAGGTGGAGGAGCCGGATAAAAACGTGTTCTCCGACGGCGTCGAGATCGACTGGCAGGAGGAGGTTATTCACCACATCGTCCTCCACGAAGACACCGACAAGCCCGAGGCGTACTACTATTTCATGTACACCATCGGGAACTACGAGGATACGGAGACGTATCCCGGCTTCGCCGGGAGTCCGACTGATCGCGACCCCTCGCTGCGCGGACGTGAAGAGGACCGCAAGTTCTTCCTCGATGTCCATGCGTTCGACGAGTTCGGCGAGAATTACAGCGACCTCCACGAAAAGGAGGTCAAAGTCGCCATCGAGGAGAAGTTCTTCCCGCCGCTGCCCGCGGACGTGGTCGAGCGCAACGTCTGGAAGGAGCGCGTGAACCATCACGGCGAGCGCAACAAGATAATCGAGTTGGGCCTGCACACGAGCTACGTGGTCTGGGACAAGCACGACGTCACGATCCCGGACAAGATAGAGTATACGGAGCGCCCGGTCCCGACCTTCCAGGCCGACCAGTCTTCGCTTCGGAACCTGAACCTGCCGGTGATAAAAAACAAGACCAACCGTATCTGTCTTGCGGTCTTCAAGAAGTTCAGGAAAGAATCGAAAAACATCACGATAAAAATAAAAGGCATCACCAACTTCCAGTATATTTACAACCACGAGGACCTGGACAAGCTCCGCGAGAAGCGTGACGAGCTGAAGAAGAAGAAGTTCAAGAAGGAGGCCAAGTTCGTCGCCAAGCTCATCGCGGCGGTAACGGGCCTCAAGCCAAAGGAGCGCGTTATCCACCGGAGGGAGCTGTACCTCAAATACTCGCGCGAGGGGGAAGACTATTACAGGCTCGAGGACACGTTCACGTTCGAAAAGGAATTGTGGGTGGACACGATAGAGCGGATCAGGGTCCAGCTTCCGTGGAACAGCGATTATCCGAAATAAGTTAGCGCGCTACATGTCGCTCATGTCCGCGCGGACGAACATATTGTGCTCTTTCTCGTAACCGATAGTCGACGCGCCGCCGTGGCCCGAAAGGGTTACCGTCTCGTCCGGAAGTGTGTAGAGCTTTTCCTGGATGCTCCGGATGAGCGCCTGCGTGTCGCCGTGGGGGAAGTCGGTCCGCCCGACCGAGTGCATCTGGATCATGTCGCCGAGAACGACGAACGGCGCCGTCTGGTCGGGGAGGGGCTTCTCGGAAAAGAAGGCGAGATGCCCCGGCTCGTGGCCCGGCACCGAGATGATGCTAAATGAAATCTCGCCGAGCTCCAGAGTGTCGCCCTCGGCGAGGACATGCGTGGCCGCGGGCATTCTGATCGGCATTCCGAACGCGGCCGACAGGTTCTTCTGCGGGTCCTGGATTATTTCGCTCGTCGTTTCGCTGGCGGCGATTTCGGCGCCGTAGCGCTCGACGAGTTCGGCGCCCGCGCTGATGTGGTCGCCGTGGCCGTGCGTCAGGACGATTTCTGCGGGTGTGAGCCCGTGTTTTTCCAGGCGGCCGGCGATTGCGTCCGCGTCGCCGCCCGGGTCGAAGACGAGGGCCTGCTTCGTCGCCTCGTCGCCGAATATGTAGCAGTTGACCGAGAAGGGTTCGAATACGACAAGGGAATCGAAGATCATCGGAAAGCTCCACGTTGGGTTTGAAAAATGGTCGCTTGGTCTTTCGGTCCTTCGGCCCTTTGGTCATATTTTTATTAACCAAAAGACCAAGTGATCAGGTTTGGGAGTATACTTTACGGCGAAATCACTGTCAAGTATTTAGACAGGTCCTTCGGTCTCTTGGTCCTCTGGTCTTATTGACCGAATGACCGAAAGACCGAATGACCGAAATACCGAATGACCGAAAGACCGAATGACCGAAAGACCGAATGACCGAATGACCATAAAAGGAGGCAGCATGGGCGTTCGCATAGGTATCATTCTTGTCGCTCTGGCGATTCTCTGCTTGAGCCTGGGCGCGTGTATCGAGGGCAGGAAGCGGGTGGACCCGGAGATAACCAAGGCCGCCGCGAAGGTCCCCTATCTTACCGAGAAGCGTCTCACCCGGCTCGGCTTCAAGCTGCACTGGGAGACCGTCCTACAGGACCGCGTTATCAGGAACGCATGGCTGGTCGCCAATCCCAACCGGTTCGAAAAGTCGGCGATCTATGCCGAGACCGAGTCGCACCTGCTTTACAAAATCCAGATCAACGACGGATTCGTGCGCTGGGTACACGACGTCGGCGGACCGATTATGGGACCGCTGAACGTTTATTACTATCCCGAGGACATAAAACCCAGAATGTACGACGAGATATTCCTTCTTACCGGCGATACGGTTCAGGCGATCGACGAGGAGGAGGGCTTCCAGCTCTGGATTAAGAAGCTGGACTTCGCTACAAGCTCGGTTCCATGCGCCTCCAGCACGAACGTAATGATCGGAAGCTGGAAAGACTGGATGCATTCGATCTCCAAGGAAGAGCAGCTCGAGGAATGGAATTACAAGGCCGATAACGACGTAACGGCGCCCGGGGTCGGCAAGGACCACCTCCTTTATCTCCCGTCGCACGACGGCAAGCTCTACTGCTTTACGGCCGCCAAGCGGGCGGAACCGATCTGGACGTTCGATACCCGCGGCCCGCTCGTCGCCGCGCCGTATCTCTTCCGCAATATGCTTTACATCCCGAGCATGGATTTCAACGTTTACGCCGTTTCGGCCATCACCGGTGAACAGGCCTGGGTTTTCAGGTCCGGTTACCGGGTCATGCAGCAGCCCATAGCCATACAGAACACGGTCTACGTCTTCTGCAAGGACTTCGGAATGTTTGCCGTCGACCGAAAAGGCCGCAATGCGGGAAAACAACGCTGGTCTTTCCGCAACGGCAAGCAGCTTCTTGCACGGGGCAAAAAATACGTTTATGCCCTTTCACAATATGTTAAGGACAGGGACATCTGCGCGATTGACAACAGGAGCGGCGACGTCCTCTGGAAGCACCCGTACCCGCACGTCGATTTCTTCCTGACGAATCCCAACCCCGACGATCCGGTTGTTTATATGGCTTTCAAAAGCGGCTGGTTCTTCGCAATAAAGGAGTTGGAGGAAACCTTCTAAAATGCATCGATGGTCGGGCGTCGGGCGTCGAGCGTCATTCGGATTGCAGATTTCAGATTGCAGATTTCGGATTTGGAGAAATCCGCAATCCGAAATCCCAAATCCGAAATCGAATGGCGGACATTCCTGTCCGCCTTTTTTTAACTGCGCGGCGAAGCCGCACAAAAGAAAGCTCCGAAGGAACTTGCCGTGAAAGCCCGGAGAACAAGCACGCAGCCCCGGGAACGCTATCATAATTCACAATTCATAATTCAGAATTTCATATATTCCGCGTTTTAGTTTGCCGAGTTGCGAATCATGTGGTAATATTAAGTAGAAGTGCTGCATTGCCGTTTAGGAGTTTTCTCGTGTGTGCCCGCTTGTTAAATACCGGTCCGCTCATGAAAATCGGCCGGAACCTTCTTGGTTTCATTTTCGTATTCTGCGTCGTATTGCTTGCCGTTTTACTTCTGATCGGTCTCTGGCTTTTCAGGACGACGCTGTTCCCGATTCTCCTCGGTGCATTGTTCTGCGCGGTTAGTTTCATCGGCGTCTCGAAACTGGTTAAGTCAATCAGGCTGAGGAAAGCGCGCAAGAAGGTCCAGGACGACCCCGTGAACCCGGACGCGCATCTATGCCTGGCCTGGGCGTATTATTCCCGTAATATCGCGGGCCCCACGGTGCAGGACAGGCTGCAGGCCCTTGCTTCGTTTCGGAACGCGGTACAGCTCGACCTGAACCTCGATATCAGGCGGGCGGACACGGCGATAAGGAAGTTCATCCGCCTTTACGCGGGAGGGCGGCGCAAGGAGGAATTCATCGTCCTCCTTTCATACCTTGCCGCTATCGAGTATCACTTCGAGGAATTCGAGCGGCGTCATTCCAGCGAGCTCGCAAACCAGATCCTGAACCGCAAGTACGAAATCCTTTCCTCGCCGGTCTTCGATTTCGACGAGCGGCTCGAGACCGTCAACCGGATCGTCAGGGACCTCGCGCTTGCATACCGCGAACAGAATTCAGAGCCGTGGCTCGAAAGCCTTGCGCCCAGCCCGGGCGATTCCACGTACACCGCGCTCCGCACGCTCGGGATTCTGCTCGACTTTCACGAGGATCTGCTCCGCCTGCTGCGCAGCCTTATCCGCGCCCTCGGACAGATAAGTTAGCGGCCGCGCAGGAGTACCCGCCTTCTTAACTTTTAACTTTAAACTTATAACTTTTAACTTCTTAACGTATAATATGCTGTTTTCATAAATCTTTACCCGGGAACTTTACTTTGCGTTATATTGCCTTACTGTCGATGGTTGTATTTTCCGCCGCGCTGTTGGGCTGCGCGGGGAACAGGCCGTTGCCTCAGGAACCGGGTAAGGAAATGCGGTCCGATACCCTCCCCAACAGGCTCGACCTTTCGCTTGTCAGGGAAAAGCATCCCGAATTCTACGGGAAATTTGAAAAAGCGGTTGGGATCGTGGACGGTTTCATTCGCGAACGGAAGTTCTTTACATCGGGCTTCGACGTTGAAAAGGCCAGCCTGAAGTTACTGGACGACCGGCTTTATCTCAACGGCGAGGAGGTGACGCTTACGCGGGGCTCTCTCGTGATTTCGATGATCGGGATGCTTTCACCCATAACGCCGTTGAAACCCCGGGCAAGCGCGGCGCCGGGCAGGATGAGTTTCCGCGTTTACGGAAGCGGCGAGGACGAACACCATGAAAACAGCCTTTTCTACGACCGCTTCAAAAAAAATAAATTCAGGCAGGAGTCCGACGCGCTCGGCATGGCGCGGCTGATCTGCCACGAAATTGTTCATGTCGTGCAGTTCAAGCGGGACGGAGCGGGATGGTATTACGGCGAATACGTCATGAATTTCATTTACAACATATTTAATCCACTCACGTATTTCGGAAAAAACTGGGGGCCGTACCGGCGCATCGGTTACGAGGTCGAGGCGAGAAAATATGCCCGGGCGCTCTATTCCGAGTGCAGGGAAATGTTTGAACGCTCGCTCGAAAGGAAGCCGGATGCGCGCTGACGGAGTGGCGGCCACGGCCCTGCTTATGATTCTGCTCGCCGCCGGCTGCGCGAAGCCGTACCTCGAGCTTCGCGGCTGTCTCGTGGATGCGGACACCGAAAAGCCGATCGGGCCCGGCGCCCGGGTGCGCGTTGTCACGACGACCCGAAGCTTTTCGAATTCGAGCGACTCCGAAGGGAAATTCATAATACGGTACGCGGTGGACCGGGACGAGGCCTCGGACCTTGCCGCGTGGCTTCTCGTCGCCGAAGCGTCCCGGCACGAGAGCAAAATCATCCCCATGTTTCAGCCCGTGCGCCTGTTCGGTTATTACCTGAGGCGCAGAGTGAAAATCAGGCTGAAAAAGCGGCCGGGCGAAAAACCTTCCAGACCGGAAATCCTGCCGGAAAAATCCCGTAAGGACCCGCTTGCATTCGACGAGCCGATAAAGCGCATCCACGCCTTATCGAAATGCGTTTATCTGGACGCGCTTCAAAAGCGCGCGAAGGCTGATGGAAATGCAGCCACAATGGAGGGATACCCGCCGGGCCGGATTAAGCGAAACGACTTCATCGGCGCCCTTGCCGCGCACATTGCGGCCGACAAGAGCAGCATTCTTCGCCGTGACGCCGCAAGGGTTGCGTGGCGCTGGAATTCGCCGGAGATTGTCCACGCGCTGATGGTGGCGCTGGATGATAAAAACAAAAACGTGCGCTACTGGGCCAGCCGGTCGCTCGAGCGGATAAGCGGCGTTACCGACCTTACTCTTTACCGGGACGATGACGAGAAAACCCGCAAGGAAAAGGCCGGAAAATGGTGGGAATGGTACAAAAAAAGGAAATAAGGGAACAAGGAAACAAGGGAACAAGGAATGAATTATGAATTATGAAAATTAATATTTCTTTATTTCATAATTCATACTTCATAATTCATAATTTCCTTCGGCGCTTTTCCCTTGAATTGCCGACCTCAGAAGTTACAATACTCCTGTTTTAAGGGGGTTCCGAAGGGGTTTAAATGTGTAAATATATCCTGGCTCTTCTACTTGCGGTTTTTGTTACATCCAGCGGCTGCGCGTTTGTCGCACTCGCAGACTGGGGGCGGCTGCCGATAAAGGCGGATTCGGATGACCCGTTCGAGAAGCCGGGTTTTCGCCGCACGGCCATCGGGTGGGCCGCGGACCTGGGCGCTCTTCCGTT
Organism: Planctomycetota bacterium; assembly: GCA_004376375.1. Taxonomy (GTDB): domain Bacteria; phylum Planctomycetota; class E44-bin39; order E44-bin39; family E44-bin39; genus E44-bin39. The sequence continues at coordinate 14,978 of SOJX01000046.1, read as the reverse complement.
CGGTTACCTTTTCTTTCCAATCGGATGCGGCCTGATGTGCGTCGGCGGCGGCGGGACCGAGCTCGGGGCGGCCGGTATCGCACCGGGAGTCGCGCTCGGCGGATTCATTGCGAGTGCGCCTGTTTTCATTCTCAAAGGCATCTTCGTCGACGTGCCGTTTTACACGGTATGGATTTTCAGGTCGAGGAAATCAAAGCTGGGATATTATATCGACCACATCGATGAGCTTTCAAAGTCCGAAAATGAGCATATGGTCGAGCTTGCCGGCGTCGACCACGGAGACGTTTATATAACCAAGACCCTGCGTTACTGGTGGGATGTGCCCGATGCGGCGGCCCTCAGGCGCTGGCGTGAATGGTGGAAGAAAGTAAGGAATCTGCCATATGAAGAAATCGTAGGAAGCGGCCCGAAAAAAAGCACCACGGAAGCGGAAGAAAAGGAAGAGAAAGAGGAAGAAGAGTATTTCGAACGGAAGCGCTGATGTTTCATGCCGTTATCATGGCCGGTGGTTCGGGTACGCGGTTCTGGCCGATGTCGCGCAGGCTGCGACCCAAGCAACTGCTCCCGCTGGCGGGCGGGAAATCGCTGGTATCTGAGACGGCGGCGCGCCTCGACGGCGTTGTGCCGCCTGAAAATATTTTTATTATTACAAACCGCGATACCGTGGACGCTATGCGCAAGGCAGTGCCGGACGTTCCGGCGGGAAACGTCGTAGGCGAGCCGATGGCGCGGGACACTACCGGGTGCATCGGCTACGCGGCCGCGCTGCTCCTTTCGCGCGACCCCGAAGCGGTTTTCGTCGCGTTGCCCGCCGACCACCGGATTACGCCGGTTGAAAACTTCAGGGCGGCGCTGAAAAGGGCCTATGAGACCGCGCGGTCGGAGGACTTTTTTATCACGTTCGGCATCGAGCCGAAATTCCCCGCGACCGGTTACGGTTATATCGAGCGCGGCGAAGCTATTGAAGAAAACCTTTTCCGCGTCAGGCGTTTTACCGAGAAGCCCGAAAAGGCGCAGGCTGAGAAATATATCGACTCGGGGTCGTACTACTGGAACGGCGGTATCTTCGTCTGGAAGGCGTCGTCGGTCCTGGAGGCGATAAGCAGATTCGAGCCAGAAATCGGGGCGTGCATGGACGATATAAAGGCGGCACTTAGCTCGGAAGATCCCGAAAAGCAAATCGCCGGCGCGTTTGAAAAAATGAAAAAGATTTCCATCGATTACTCGGTGCTCGAGCGTGCGGACAACGTGGCCGTCGTTCCGGCTGATTTCGAGTGGGACGACCTCGGCTCGTGGGAGTCCGTCGCCAGGTACAGCCGGACCGACGAGTTCGGCAACGCTTTCATTGGTTCGCACGTCGGGCTGGAAACTGAAAACTGCATAATCGTCGCAGAAGACGGCGTCGTCGGCACTATCGGATTGAGGGACATAATCGTAGTAAAGTCTGGAAGGGCCGTACTGGTCGCGCGGCGCGAAGACGCCGAAAAGGTGAAGCAGCTCGTCGCCCGCCTCGAGGACGCGGGGCAGGGAGATGTCCTTTGAGCGAAGGCCGTACGCTTGGCATCGACTACGGCCGCAAGCGTTTCGGGCTGGCGATTTCCGACGGGCTGGGCATCACGGCGCAGCCGCTTGGAGTTGTTGAAAACACGGGGCCGAAAGAGACGATGGAAGAGATCGCCGGGATAGTTGCTGAAAACGGCGTTGACGCCGTCGTCGTAGGATTGCCTCTGAACATGGACGGCTCGGTCGGTCCGAAGGCCCGGGAAGTGCAGGAGTTTTGTAAAGCGCTGTCGGAGGCGCTGGGAATAGCGGTCGAAACCTTCGACGAGCGCCTGACGACGGTTGAGGCCGAGCGCAGGCTGAAGGAGACCGGGGCAACTCGCAGGAAACGCAGACGCAAAGTCGACGTTGTTGCTGCGCAGATTATACTTCAAACTTTTATCGACTCGCGCAGGCGGGGAGAGGAATCATGAAAATAGATACGAAAGAGATCGAGGGGAAGGCAATCCTGTCGTTCACCGACGAGAGTTACCTGGACGACGCGACCGAGGAGACGTTCAAGACCTGTGTCCGGGACCAGCTCGAGAAGGCGAAACTGGTCGCCCTTGACTGCGCCAATCTCGCATACATCAACTCGCTGGGCCTGGGTGCGATAATAACCGTCCACAATTTCGCCAGAGAGATCGGCTCCCGGCTCGTATTCTTCAACATGTCGGAGCGCGTCCAGAAATTCTTCGAAACCACCAGGATGAACCTCCTGCTTACGCTTGCCGACGACGAGACGGAAGCTCTTACAAAACTGGCAAAGGAGTAAGTGGATAAGGAAACAAGGAACAAGGGAATAGGGAAATAAAAGAATATATATAGCGGCGCAGCTTGCTGCGCGTTTCTTAAAAGAACAAGGAAACAAGGGAACAAGGGTAAAGAAGTACCAAGTACCGAGTACCGGGTACCGGGAAAGAAAAGAAGGAAATAAAGTAATAAGGGAACAAGGGAATAAGAGAACAAGGAAATAAGGAAACAAGTAATAAAATAAATAAAAAAAGCCATTGCCTCTGGCAATGGCTTTTTACTTGTTTTCTTGTCTACTTGTTTCCTTGTCTACCTGTTTTCTTATCCCTTCTTTACTCGGGCGCGGGCGATTCCGGAGTTTCTTCTTTCTCCTCGGGCGCATCGTCGGTGGAATCCGGCTCTTTCGGAGACTGCTCTTCGGGTTTTTCCGGAGCTTTCTCCTGCGGCTTCGGCTCGGCATCTTCTTTCGAGTCGTAGGAAAGGTTCGGTCCTTCCTCTGCGAAGGTAAGGTCTTCGGCGGAGTACTCGCCGGTCTGCTCCATCGAGTCGATTTCTTCATCGGATTCGACGGCCAGTTTGCCGGCGTACATTTCGCAGAACTGGCGCCCTTCCTCGGTGATTGTCCAGCGGTCGGCGAGCGGTTCTGCAAGGGTCAGGTCCACAAGGTTCTGGAGGCTGTCGATAACGCTTTCCTCCCAGAAAATCTCGCCGGAGCCGATGACGCGCTGATGTTCCGTCGGGACCGTATAGTATTTGCTGAGTTTTTCCTTCGCCTCATCCGCGGAAAGAGTGCCGTGCTCGGCCAGCAGGCAGAGAAGCGAGGATTCGTAGTTACCGAAATTCGCGGGCTGCGACTCCTTCGGCGGCATGGGCGGCGTTTTCCTGCCGGGGCGGGCCACGAACGGCCTGTCCGGAGTGCGCATCTCGGGCAGGCCCGCTTTTTCGTCCGGTTCCTCTTCGTCGGCGTCTATTTCAAGGATTTCTTCTTTAACGTCAGCGTCTATCGGCTCATCCGCGGTTGGTTCGGGCGCGGTTTTCGGCTCGGCCGGCTTGCGGGCGCGCGGTTTTTTCACCTTTTTGGCGTCTTTCGCTTTCCGCGCATCATCCTGCTCCTTTTCGATGATTCTGCGCGCGGCTGTCTCTTCGGGCGAGACGACCGGCTCGACTTCGATAATCTCTTCAGGCTCCAGCGAGGCAAGCGTCCAGCCTTCGGGCGTCTTTACACATGACGTGTTCGATACGAGCAGTCCTTCGAAATAAGGCAGATACTCTTCGACGATTTTTTCCGCTTCCTTCTTGATGCGAAGTATGAATTCCCGCGCATCGGCTTTTGTATCGTCTTCGCCAAGCTTTACGAGAATCTCGTCGCGGTCCGAAATGCGGGAAAACAACGGGCTTTGCTCGTGATGCGACACGAGATGATCGAGGAATACTTTGAGGGTCGCCGCTTCTCCGGAACACGGCTGGCCGTCTTCATCCTGCAGTATGCACTGGTAAGTCAGCTCCAGTTTGAAACGGTTGCGGCACGGAACGCCGTGGCGGGAGGCCCAGTTGCGCTTGATAACCCGTTCGGTGGTTTGCTCGCCGCAGAGGCTGCAGATGTAATCGCCGGTTTCCTCGTTGATGTCTAACGTGGGCGGCTCGCCTGAAAAATCGGTGTGTTTATACAGCGATTCGCCGCGTCCGTGTCGCTCGATAACGTGCCGGTATATTTCTCTCCTGTCCTCGGTGATACATGAGCACTCGGAGCAGGAAAAAAGCTCGGCCGGGAAGCGCTTTTCCAGCAGCACGAGTTCAAGGTATTTTTCAAGCAGCTGATTACCGGGCGTCGGGTTCCCCTGCGTTTTGAGGAGTTCCTCCGCGTCCCTGATGTATTCCCGAAGCAAAGCGGCCAGTTCCATATATCTGCGTCCTCGAATCGGTACAAACCGGTTGATTTAAAAGCGTAATGCGCGGTATTCTACCAGACGCCCCGGGAATCGGCAAGGGGAAAGTAAGAAGAAAGGATGAAGTATGAAGGCTGAAGGATGAAAAAGAATTGTAAATTGAGAATTGTAAATTGGAAATTGTCAATACTCAATACTCAATTTCCAATACTCAATTCGCAAACGAAAAGGATGAATTAAGAATTATGAAATCTTATAATTCATACTTCAGCCTTCATCCTTCATACTTTCTTCATACTTTGTTTGAAAGGTTTGACATGGGGAGCCGGGTGGTCTAAAATGAGAATTGTCCGGCATGTAAAACAGAGAGAGGCGCAGTGGATTATCCGAAGAATATTGTCCTGCATCTAATAATCTTTGCGACCGCAGCCGCTTCGATTTCCTGCGCGCCCGCCATTGATTTCGACGACGCACTTCGGTCGATTTCATCCCGCCGCGGGCTTTCACCGCGCGAGCCGATAGATTGCCGCATTGCGGATTATGACCTTGTGCTCAAGCTCATCCTGGAAGAGCTGGACAGGGAGATGGACGAGCGGGAATTGTCCACGATTACCGTAACGTTCGAGCTTTTCGGGCTTTTGCCCGGATCCTACCCCTTGAAGAAAAAGCTGATAGATATGTATTCCCTGTTTCCGGGGATGTATATGCCGTATCAGCGCCTGCTCGTTCTGAGGGACAACCTCGAACGAGAGCAGCGCGAACCCATACTCTGCCACGAATTGATGCACGCGCTCCAGGACCAGCATTTTGAGCTGGGAAAGCGGCTTGACGAAGCCAAATCGAACGGTGATTTGTCGTACGCCCTGAGGTGCCTGGCCGAGGGGGATGCAACCGTGGTTTCGATGGGCGGGGCCGGGTGGCTGGGCGAGTTCGCCGACCCGGTCGGGATTGTCCGTAAAATGCTGACGGTTGATGAAATCGGGAAAGAGCTTGATCTTCCGCCCGTGCTCGTTTCGCAAATGGCGAACTGTTATACGCTGGGCGTGGGCTTCGTCGACGCGGTTTACCGCAAAGGCGGCTGGGGTGCTGTAAACGGGGCGTTTGTGAAGCTGGCTTCGACCGAACAGATTATCCATCCCGCCAAGCTGCTTGATCCGCGGTACTTCGACGAGCCGACCGAGATACCGCAGAAGCTCGCAGGGAAGGATGCTTTCAAGGGAATGAAAGTCATTGCCACGAACGTGCACGGCGAATACCTGATCGATTTGATTCTGCGGCAGAGGATTCACGCCGCAATTGCGGTGCGGGCCGCTTCGGGCTGGGACGGCGACAGGTTCTGGGTCTTTGAAACAGGCGAAAAAAAATATTTTTACCTGTGGCTTACCGTCTGGGATACGAAAAACGATACCGTCGAGTTCGTCGAGGCGATAGACGCTTATTTCGGAAAAAAATACCCGGCTGCGGGTATCGCGCACGGGATCGGCGAAACGGAAAAAACGTATTTCGGACGATACGCGGGCGGGCGGCGTGTCCTGGTGTTTGACAATCTGCCAAGACCGCTCCTGAAAGAGGCGGCTGCACTTAAAGAAAAACTGCTGGAAGAAAGTATGAAGGATGAAGGCTGAAGTATGAAGGAAGAAAGGATGAAGGAAGAAAGGATGAAGGATGAAGGGTGAAGTATGAATTATAAGATTTTATAATTCTTAATTCATCCTTTCCGTTTGCGAATTGAGTATTGAATATTGAGTATTGACGATTTCCAATTCCCAATTTACAATTCTCAATTTACAATTCTCAATTTACAATTCTTTTTCATCCTTCATACTTCAGCCTTCATACTTTCTTAGCGCGGCGCGTTCTTGAGCCAGTCGGGGTCGATTTTGCCCGTCAGGATGATATTGTCGAAAAACACTGTTCCGCCTACCGCGCGGAATACGATCGTCCCGCCGGTATAGGCTTTCTCCGCTATCTCGAGTACTTTACTCTCGTCCACGTATATGCGGTAAAAGCCCTCCGTATACGATATCTTCACGTTATACCTTTGCCCGGATACTATCGTCGGAGTGCTTTCCGCGCCCAGCTTGGTGATTTTCTTTCTACCCAGTTTGGCGAAATAAATTTCGCGCGGCTCGCCGGATTTGACAGAGGCTCCGAATCCGACGAGGTAGCATTTGCCCTTGAACCCGCGGTTGTCCGCGGCGACGAGGATTTCAAAGCCCGCGCCCGAGTCGACGACTTCCGCCTGGAATTCGACCTTGAAATTGGTGCGCTGATCGAAGCTCGACCGCCACCGCATCATCTTTTTTCCCTTTGCCACGAGGCGGCCGTTCTTCACCTCCCACGAGGGTTCGCCTTTCTTCTTCTGGGACCAGACATACTCGACGAAGTCGGCAAGCTGCAGTCCGCGGGAAAAATCATACACTATGACGTACCGCCCGTCCCGGAAGGTGACGCTGCCGGTAAGGATTTTCGTGATGCCGGATTTTTCCAGCGCGTCTTTCAGCCGGGCCTCGAGCAGCTTTCGCCGGCCTTCCTGTCCGGCGCCCGAGAGCACGTCCAGAACCCTGGTGAACTCCTCGACCGCTTCCATGTATTTTCCGCGGCGGTAGAAGGACTCGCCTTTGACAATCATGTCCGCGAACTCGAGCTCGCGGATGAGGTTCCTGAAGCGGGCGATGCTGGGCGCGCCTTTTTCCTCGGCTTTTTCGAACATTTCAAGCGCGTGCTTGTTGTCCCGCCTCACGTAAAGCGAATAGAGCCCGATTTTGGAATAGATGTCGGGCTTTTCCTTGTCGTGAACCCTCAGGGCCAGCTGCAGTATGGTGTGGCCGGAAAGCTGTTTGAAAAGGACTATCTCTATCCGGTTGTGGGTATTTATACGGATTGTATCCTGCTCGTATGAGATGACCTTTCCGACCTTGAAGCTGCCGTCGGGGAAGAAAAACGAGAAGCGCGATCCGATGGATTTCTTTATACCGGATTCGATCGCTTCCTTGGCCTCGATGATGCGGTTGATGTCGGTAAGGAAGTCATCGGCCAGGTTTTTGAACAGCGGGTACTCCGACTTTTTTATCGCCGCTATAACCGTTTTTTTCGCAGGTTCGAGCTCGGAGTTGGCGAGCTTTACCTGTATGGCGGTTTTGAGGGTGAGGAATTCCTGCTCTGCGTTCTGGAGGGCGGCTTCCATCTTCGCCAGTCTTGCCTTCTTTATCTCGTCGAGGGCGTCGCGGGCCGCGTTTGCCTCCGCAGAGAGGAGGTTTTTCTGCGCAGTCTTGAGCTTTTCCCTGGCTATGCTGAATTTGCCCACGCGGACAAGCCCCTCGATTTCCCGATTTATCGACTGCCACCGGCGGGATGAGACCCGTCTGATGTTTGCCGCCTGGGCTTCGGCCGATTGTTTCAGCTCGGAGAAATCCTTGAAGACCACCTGGAAGCCGTTATACATGTTGAAGGCGGCCCTGAGTTGTTCCTTCCTGTAAAGCTCCTGCGCAAACCTGGAGACAACGCCCCACCGGGAGGTTGCATATGTATCGCGGCTTTTCGCGACGGCTTTGGCGGCTTCCGTCATTGACCTGACGTTGGTTTTGGCGATAAGGTTTTTGTAGCGGCGTAAGGTTTCACTTTCTTTATCGGGTTCTTTTTCGGCGAAAGCCTTGATTTCTTTCAGCTCGACCTTCCAATCCCACACGGCTGCGATTGTGCCCGTACCGGTAGCGGTCGGCGTTTGTCGCGCCGCCGTGCCGGTGCCGGTTCTTCTGCCCGTGCCGGCAGTGCCGGTCCTTCTCCCCGTCGACGTGGCAGTTCCGGCGGCATACTCGTCGTCGTCTTCATATTCCGGCCTTGAAATGTTAAGAGAGAGAACAACAATGCCCGCCCCGATAAGCAATATCACAATAAGGGAGATTATCAGCGCCTTATGGCTTTTCTCGGGGGCGAACGGCTCGGGTTCTTCGGCATAAACAGGCACGGTTCCGCGTTTGGAACCGGCCGGCCTCAGGCGGTCCGAACGCCGGCGCGAGGGAGCGACCTGCCTGGTCGGTTCCAGGTCTTCTTCTTCATCCACCCGGGCCGCGTCTGCCTTGTCTTCCGCGGTAAGGGGTTTCATTTCATCCAGGTCGACATCGTCCGGGATGTCGACCGGAGCGCCGTCGGCCCCGAGCGCCGCTTCATGAGACGGATACCCGGGCTCTTTGAGGTCTGCCTGTCCGACAAGGTCATCGGGAACCGCTTTCCCCAAGGAGGAGGGCGTCGGAAGGGGTTTTCGCCACGTTTTCGAACGCGGCCGCTTCTTGCCGCGTCGTCGTCGTCTTATAACGGGTACATCCTCTGCACCCGGGGCCAAATCTTCCTCGATATCGAAATCAGGCGGCGCGACGACTTCTACCGGCGGCTCTTCCTCCATGAGCCGGTTGACTTTTGCGTCCTGAATGGCGTGCAAAAGGGCCGTTGGGGACTGGAATCTTTCGTCGGGCTCCTTTGCCATCATCCGGGTGATTAGCTCGGACGTGGCCTCGCTAATTTCGGAGTTTGCCTCTCTTGCCGTTGCCGGAGGCTCCATGATGTGCTTGGTCATTACTTCAAAGGGATCTTCCCCGCCGAAGGGGACCTGGCCGGTTATCAGGTGGAAGAAGGTCGCGCCGAGCGAATATATATCGCTTCGGACGTCGATTTCCGTGAAACCCTTTGCCTGCTCCGGCGACATGTAGAACGGGTTTCCGGGCGGGCTGTCCTCGCCGATTTCTTCGTCCTCGAGCGCAAGCCCGTAGTCGCAGAGCTTTGCGGTTCCGTCGTTCGTTACGATAATCGACTGCGGCTTGATGTCGCGGTGGACGATGCCCTTTGAAGAGGCGTGTTCGAGTGCCTTGGTGATCTGTTCGATTATTTTAATCGCTTCGGGTTCTTCGAGCCTGATCTGAACCTCGAGCAGTTCCTTGAGGTTCAGACCGGGAATATATTCGACCGCCACGAAGTAGCGGTCGCCCAGATGACCTGCGTCGTAGCCGTCGCAGATGTGGTGGTGGGAAAGCCGCGCGAGCACCTTGCCCTGGTTCATGAACTTCTTGACCCAGCGCGGCTCCTCCGCGAGGTCCGGGTCGAGTATCTTGAGGCATACGCTCCTCTCCATCGCGACCTGGAACGCCTTGTATACCGTTCCCATCGCGCCGCGGGCGATGTGCGCGATGATCTGGTATCCGGGGATGACGTTGTCGGCCTCGAGTTCCTTGATGGCGCGCTCTATCTGTCCGACCTGGGCTTCGGAAAGCAGTTTCTTTTTCAGGCAGATTGTCTTCATGGGCAGCGAAGGCATCTCCATGGTGACGAGGTCCTTCTGGAACTTCTTCGCCTCGTTGAGACGCTTCTCCGTGATAAAGCCGAGGTCCAGCGCGATCTTCTCGAACAGAATGTCTGTTTGTTCAGTTTCGTCCACCAGTTCGTCCTTTCCGAGAGCGCGTCAGCGAGCCAGCAGTTTTCCCTTAAAACGCTCGCCGTCGCGCGCTATCGTGACTGAAACCAGTCGTCCGCTTACATCAATCGAAAGGAAACGTTCCAGTTCGTCAAGGCCGGTTACTTTTACTGACCCGGTTGTCACCGAGTAGGGCCCGCGCTGCTCGATGATGGCGATTTCCAGAAGCAGGTCCCCTTTTTCGAAACCGATACGGTCGCCCGGTCCGTCCTTGACGACTTCATTGATGACGACCGCGTCAAGGTACTTCATGTTCGCCTTGCGGGCCGATGAATATGTAAGCTTTTCTACCCCGAGCCCCAGATGTTTTAGTGCAAGCTTCTCTGCTTTCGTTGCAGGGCATTTTTCGAGGGTCAGGGTGAGTTTTTTTGTTTTGCCGCCTCTTTTGATTTCGATTTCGAGTTTATCCCCGGCCTTGCGCCTGGCGATTTCCTTAGCCAGTGAAACCGCCGACACCACTTTTTCACCGGCTACGGAGACAAGCAGGTCGTCAGCTTTGACGCCGGCTTCATCAGCCGGGCTTTTTTCCGTTACTTCCCTGATGTAAAACTTCCCGGCCTCGGTGCGGAGCCTGATACCAGCGTACAACGTGGTCAGCGGCGCTCTTTCCACGAGGTCTACCAGTTCTTCACGAACGCGGTCGACCGGGATTGCGAAGCCGATTCCCTCTGCGGCGATGCGAATCGCGGTATTGAGGCCGATCATCTTGCCTTTGATGTTCGCCAGCGGGCCGCCTGAGTTGCCCGGATTGATCGCCGCGTCGGTCTGCAGAAAGTCCTTGAAGATTATGCGGCCATTAAGTTCCACCGACCTGTTCACGGCCGAGACGACGCCTACGGTTACAGTGTTGGAAAGTCCCAAAGGATTTCCCAGCGCGATTGCCGTTTCGCCTGTCATCAGGTCGCTGGAAGTGCCAAATTCAATTGCTTTCAGTTTTGCGCCCGGCTTCGGGTCGATCTTTATCAGGGCGAGGTCGTTCCTGGGTTCCGTTGCGAGCAGCAATGCATTGTATTCCGATTTGTCCGAGAGTTTTACGGTTATGGAAGTGGCGCGCAGAACGACGTGGGCATTTGTCAGGATATAGCCTTCCGGGTCGATTATTACGCCGCTGCCGAGACTGGTGGTCTTATATTTTCCGAAAAACTCGTCGAAAAACGGGTCGAAAAACGGATCAAAAGACATCCGCCGCCGCTGCCGGACTATCATCTCGGTGGAGATGTTTACCACGGATGGATTGACTTTCTCCACGACTTTGACGACGGGCGTTTTTCTTGATTGCTTTTCAGGATCAGGTGCGGGGGCAGGTTCCTCTCCATTCAGAACGGGAGGCGTAACAAGAAAAATGAATGTGCAAACGGCCCAGATAAAGATTCGCAATCGCATACTGAACCTTTCGAAGTACTTCCCAAAACTGTGGTGAAATTTGATTATAAGTGTGGTTTTTTGAAGTGTCAAGCGATTTCCAAAGCATCAGCGTCAGGCGTCATATTTTATTTACGGAGAAAACAAGTATTAATATGAAAAACCGGCGGCTGTGGGCCGCCGGTTTGATGAACGGTAGCTTGTTTTCAGGAATTACGGTGCAGTGGGTTGCTTGCTGTCGTTCGGGTCCCACGTTCCGGCGTCCCAGACGTCGTTGTAGAGCTTGCTGTAATTGAACGTATTGCCGCCGAAGACCGTGATGCACTGGCGGTCGGAATCGTAAACGGCGCTGCCGAACGCCCTCGCGCCGGCCCGGGCGACGGTTGGAGTGTGTTTGATCCATGTTTGCGTGGGGCCGTCATATTCCCAGATGTCGGTATGGAGACCGTTGTCCAAACCGCTGTTGCCGCCGAGCATGATGCAGGACTGACGATTGGCGTCGTAAACCATGGTGGCCTGGTCGCGTGACGGCGCCGAGCTTGCGCTGCCGTCGGGGAAAATTTCCGCCCAGGTGTCCGTGGTCACGTCCCATTCCCATGTGTCGTTGTACTGTTTATTGGTGGCGAGGTCTATGCCGCCGTACAGGACGGCAACGTTCCTGGTGGAGTCGAACTCGAAAGAGGCATAGGCGCGTTTTGCGGGTTTGCCGACTCCCGTCCCGTCGTCCAACTGGGTCCAGGTCGGCCCGGCGGGATTATATTCCCAGACATCGTTGTACATCTGAGGCGGAAATCCGATGAAATATCCTCCGAAGACAATCACGGTGTTGCCGTTCGACTCGTAAACCATGTTGTGGCCGATACGTGCCGGGGGGTCTGCAGCCGTTGCGATCTGCGTCCACGTCCAGACGGTTGCAGCTACGCTGAGTTCCCATGTATCGTCTTTTAACTCCCCCGGTCCCGTGAGGCCGCCGTAGAGGACGATAACGTCTCTACTGCTGTCATAGACGAGCTGATGCTGGCCGCGTGCCTCCGGCGCGCCCGAGGTCATGGTGACAGCGGTAATAATGCCCCAGTTGCCGAGATCGCCGACTTCGACGGGTGTTAATCCAGTATAATTCCAGAACAGGAAATACGTATCATCCACGTAGCCGACGCCGTCCCAGCCTCCAAACCCGAACAGCATCCCGGTTGCCGTTGAGCTGAAGGTCGAGGCCGCCGGAATGTAAGCCATGTCGTGCATTGTAACGCCGCTCGGGAAGAAAACGCTTGCGACTCCTACCGGGAACGTCCCTGCGCCGGCCGGATCGGTGTCCGTAGTCAGGGCAAAAGCCTGCATGTTAATCTCTTCTTCTTCCCAGCTGTGATGAGGCTTGGTCTTCTCGGACCACAGGTAGTTCTGCTCGGTCATGGAGCCGTTTATATAGACGAGTCTGTCGTACAGCGTCGCGGTCTGATTCTCGGTTGAGGTCATTCTGACCATAACGAGCTCCGGAGCTACAACCGAGTTTGTGAGGTCGGGTGTCCGTACGGAGGCGAGGTGCGGATTTTCATATGCGGCATGGTCGCAAAGAACTCCGCCGGCTTCTACGCTGAATCCCGGGATGAAGTTCCCCCCCCGAAGGACGATGTATGTGCAACCGATGACGTCCGCGACGGCCGGCACGGTAACGCCGCGCGCGCTGCCGCCGAGCAGGGGAGCGCGCAGGTCCGAGATATCGTCAATCGAGGGCGGCAGGGTCGAAGTGTATTTGTATCCGTTGAATTTGAGAGTGAACTGCCCGTCTTCGTTGCGAACCATGATATCTACCGAGCCCTGTTCTGTATTTTCCGGCGTAGTCCCGGTCATGCGGGAGGCGCCGCTGATTTGCGTCACCTCAATGCCTTGAATCGCGTTGTTGTCAATAAAGGCGGTGAGCCCTCCGGTATCGTCGAAATATGAACCGATGATGGTGATATCGGCGCCGCCGCCGATAAAACCGATGGATGGATCGACGTCGTCAATCCTCGGCGAATCCGTGTCGACATATTCGACGCCGTTTTCAATCCACGCAACCTGGCCGTCGGGGTTTACGACACGGATATTCACATACCCCGTCGCGGACCTGTACGGCACGGTCACAAGCAGCAGATTTTCGCTCAGATATGTTCGGGGTGGATTCATATTTGTATATGTTGGCGGGGGAGGAGCCTGGGTGCCTCCGAAAAATACCGTTGCCCCGTTCTGGAATCCTTCACCCGTTATATACATGAGCGTGTATGTCTTGTAAGCCGAGTACCAGTGATTGACGCCGGTGTACGCCACCTTCGGATCAATATAATCAATCACGGGTCTCGGGGTCGCCGTGTACATGAACTCCCGGCTCCATGTGGCCGATAGACCGCTGCTGTTGTTCAGAACCATTACGCTGACGTTTCCCGGCGTGTGCGGGGGGGTGATGACTATTATTTGCGTCGAGCTGACAAAGGTCGTATCGCCGGCGGCGATTGCGGTGTTATCGAAAAACACGATGACCGAGTTATCGAAGTTCAGGCCCAGAATTGTGACGTTGTCCCCGCCTTCCCAGTAGCCGATGTCGGGGTCAACCAGAGTAATCTGCGGCGGTTGGCCGGTAGGCGAATATGTGTAACCGTTTGCCAGCGTAGAAATGTCTCCGTTGGTTGTATCTTCCGCGGTTACATTCACTGATCCGTATCCCGGTAGAGGGAGAGGCGAAGGCGGTGTAGTTACCCAGAGTTCAGTGGTTGAAACGAATGTAACGCCGGCGGCGGGAACGCTGCCGAACATGATAGTTGTAGCTCCGTCCACGAATCCCTGGCCGAGAATCAGGACCAGGTCGCCGCCGTCGACCGAGCCGACGTTGGGTTGAACGCTTATAATGCTTATATCAGTATACCGGAAGCCGTTCGGCAAAGTGGAGGTCTTGCCGTTGGGCACCTTCACGGTAACGTCCACAAAACCGATAGTGGGGTTCGGAGGAGTTATGCACGTCAGGGTGGTTTCCGATATGAATATAGTAGACACGTTATCGAGGACGTTGTCACCGAATATGACCACCGAGCCCGGCCTGAGGCCCGTTCCGGTCAGGGTGACGAGCGTTCCACCGTCGCTGGGGCCGTTGAACGGGTCGATTGCGTTGAGGATCGGCGGGTCGGGTGTCACCCTGACTTTGCAGGCCCACCACTTTGCGTTGAAGCCGTCAGTGACCTGAACGTCGCCGTTATAGGTCCCGTCCCTCAATTCGCTGGCGTTGATGGAGATACCGAGGTTGAAGCGCGTGTCGGAGATGTTTCTTCCGACACCGAAAAGGGGATCGGCAAGAATCCATTCCCTGTCGATGGTTACCCACCAGTCCTTCTCCATGTTATGGGTGACGGTAACGACGTTGGAATCCGTAAGCCCTTCGGTTACGAGGAATTCCAGCTCGTTATTCGCCAGCATTCGCTGCTTGCTCTTGTTCCGGCAGCCGCCGCAGGCTGCAAGAAGCAAAGCTGTCAGGGACAACACGATTCCAAATGTTTTGGCGTAACGCATATGAATGGTCCTCAGTTTTCTGGCCGCTCTTATAGAAGGTATATGGAGAGCCACAGTCCTTTTCCCCGGAATTATACCAACAACCGGCTCATTAAAGCATATTTGCAGGACGGCGTCAAGAACGGATAATCTAAAAAAGTAATGAGGATGTTAAGGGAGGGAATATGGCATATTACCGCCGATTAATCCATTAAAACGGGATTTTTGGCGCGTGGATATTTCTGTCCGCCCTTAACTTGCTTAAAATATAAGAAAATTGTATAATCTATAAGTAAGGTATCTGTCTGAATCTTTACCGTAATTATGAGGGAGAAGCCGTGAAACTCCCGACCTGCCGAATACTCGCCGTTCCCGCGTTTCTAATCCTCGTGCTGCTCTTTTCCGCCGGCGGATGCGGTGAGGATAAAACCGTTATCCTGTCCTACAGCGGTTCTCCCAAA
>SOJX01000108.1 GCA_004376375.1 Planctomycetota bacterium | reverse complement strand
GAGTTGAGACGTTTGCTCTTCCGATCTGGAGAATTCAATATTTTTACAATCTGAAAGGTTGTCAGTTATATAAAAGGTGTCAGGTGTCAGGTGTCGGGTGTCAGGAAATAAAAATATATATCCTAAAACCTAAAACCTAAAACCAAATCAGTACATATCATTTGAGGCGTAACAGAGTACTAGGGCCGGGATAAATTCCATAGTTTCCTTTTACGCCACAGGGAATTGCGGCTGATTCCGAGCATTTTGGCCAGCTCGGTTTCGCTGTACTGTTCCTGGTAGCAGAGTATGAATTCTTTCATATAATCGTCAAGCGACAGCTTTCGGGCAATCGCGGACTGCATCTCGGAGCCCCGTTTCTGCTCGCTCAGGATAGTTTCCACGACTTCCGCCGTAATGCGTTCATCTGATTTAATAATTGCCTGCTGAATAACGTTTCGAAGCTGGCGCACGTTGCCCGGATACGTATGGGCCTGCAGTTTGGCCAGCGCGTCGTCTTCAATCTGTTTTTCTTCCGTATTCTGCTCATTGGCGTACTCTGTTATGAAGTGCATTACGAGAAGAGGCATATCTTCCACGCGCTCCTTGAGCGGCGGCAGATCGATTCGGACGACGTTTAACCTGTAAAAAAGGTCTTCGCGAAAAAGATTCTTTTCCACCAGCCGCTCGAGAGGTACGTTGGTCGAGCACACGAGCCGTATTTCGACGGGGACGGCGCTTGCCGCGCCCACTCTTCTGACTTCACGCTCCTCGATGACTCTGAGAAGTTTTGTCTGCATGTCCAGCGGCATTGCGCCGATTTCGTCCAGGAAGAGGGTGCCGCCGCCGGCGGACTCGATGAGCCCCGCCTTATCTGAAACGGCGCCGGTGAAAGCACCCTTGACGTGCCCGAAAAGTTCGCCTTCGAGCAGGGATTCGGTCATGGCGCCGCAGTTGATTGTGATAAACGGCCCGTCTTTTCTGCCGCTGTTGTAGTGGAGCGCTTTTGCGACCAGTTCCTTCCCGGTACCTGTTTCGCCGTAAATGTAAACCGTGAGCGTGGTATCCGTGACGGTGTCGAGTATGCGGAACAGCTCGCGTATCGGTTTTGAGCGCCCCACTATGTTGGTATAGGCGTATTTCGTTCGTACTTCCTCCTCGAGCGCGTGCAGCCGGATATGCAGGTGTTCCTGCTCGACGGTGCGCGCAATGATGGGCGCAATGCGTTCCGCGAACGCTTCGACGAGGATAAGGTCGGGTTCGCTGAAAGTTATCGTCGGCGAGGTCGAATCCAGGTAGACGATGCCGGTCGTGCTGTCTTCGTATTTGATGGGCGCGCAGAGCACCGAATGCAGTCCGAGGTCTATGATGCTTTTCGCATTCCGCAGGGATTCGTCCAGGCTTACGTCCCGGACCAGCTGCGGTTTGCCTTTGTCGAGCACTTCCCTTACCATCGTGTAGCTGGTTTCGTACTCGGGCGAGGTGATTTCCTCGTCGCGGATGTTACGCGCGCTGAGATGTTTCAGATTGCCTGCCTCGTCGGCGAGGATGATGAAGCCGCGCCTCGCCCGGGTGAGGTCGAGAACCATTCCAAGCGCGAGGTCGAGAAGGTTCTTTACGTCCAGCCCGGACGTGGCCAGTCGGTTGACCATGCCGATGAGCGCGAGTCCTTCGCGCGGCAGAAGCCGGTCGTCGAGCCCGGCGTCCGCAAGTATTTTGCTTTTCACGATTAGGTCTTCCTCTGAATCTTCGTGCCTGGTTTCCGAAGACGGGATAAGCTCCCGTATGGCATTCAGCACGGAGTAAAATGGTGAATCTGCGAGCGACTTCGCGTCGTACTTTTCAGGCAGGGCGGCGGCAACCTGATCAAATACTTTCTGGGCCTCATCGATATATTGCGCGGCAAGCTGATAATCACCTTCTGCAACTGCACAGGCGGCGGCTATGAACGCGGCCTCGAACGTCAGGACGGTGTTTTCCGTAAACTGCGCATGCCTGAATGCATCCGTGGCGATTTGAATCGATTCATCCGTTTTGTTCAGCTTTACCAGGTACCGGGCCTTATTGATATTCATTTTTATCGTGTCCGCGGCATTTAGCTGCATGTCTTTCAGTTTATCCAGAGCTTCCCGCGCGTCTTCAGGTCTATCCATTGCGGCAAGGGTTTCCACTTTTGCGAGCGTAACAGTCGTAAGCGAATGTCCCTTGACATCCAGGCTCTCGGCCTGCTCGATGAGCTTCAGCGCCTCTTTATGACTGTTCTTCAGAGTTGATATCCTGGCCAGCATCGCAAGCGGCTCGTACACCGCTTCGGGGTTATCGGGCTCACCCAGTTTGCAGGCTTTCGACAGGTCTTTTTCGGCGGCGTCACAGTCTCCGCACAGGTAGACGTAAACCCATGCCCGCATGACCAGCGCGGTGATTTCCTGGGTTTTTGCTCCCGTTTCCCGCGTCAGCCTGAGGGCTGTATTAATATCGGAAAGGGCGGCGTCCGTATCGCCGATTGTGCCGCAGGCAATCCCCCGCGACAGGATAGCGTACCGTTTTACAAGATGGCTCGCGGTTTTTTCGGCGAGCTCGATGGTACGGCCGAGCGTGTTGAGCGCCTCCCTGGTATGCCCCAGGTGGAGGAGAGTGATGCCGATATTTGAAAGCGCTCCGGCGTGCGCAACCTCGTCTCCGATGATTTTGAAAAGCCGCCTTGCCGTGGTGTATGCGTCGAGCGCTTCCTCGAATTTTCCGAGCCGCTTCTTCAGGACTCCGAAGTTTATCTGGAGGTAACCGAGCCCGCGCAGGTCGCCGGTTTCGTTATAGATCTTGCGGGCCTGCTCGAAGCTCTCCTGGGACTCCTTCGTTTTTTCCTTATACATGTAGAGGGAGCCGAGAAGGTTATAGATGTTGGCCCGTCGGCTCGGCAGTAATTTCCGACTCAGCATCTCGTCGGCTCGATTCAGGATCTCGTCATAGTTGCCGTCGCGGTAGTCGAGCAGGGCGATGTTATAATCTACCGAATTGACGGCATTATCAAGTTTTTCCCGGACAAAGATATCGCGGGCTTCGATGTAGTTCTTTCGCGCCTCTTCCGTTTGCCCTTTGTGCTGGGCGACGAGCGCTCGTGAGGACAAGGTTCTGGCGCGCAGCCTGGCTTTGCCTTCTTCCACGGCCGGCGAGTTTTTTTCCGCATTTTCTATTAACTGAAGCGCCGCCTCCACGTTACCGCTGGTGATGTAGGAAGTCGTAAGGCACGCCAGAACACCTGCGGCGATTTCAGGATACTGCCAGAGCGAGTTATGGCCGGCGATCTTTCCATATTTGAGTATCTCTTCTATTTTCCCCGTATCCCGATATGCCGTCAGTAATTTATCAATTGCCGAAAACCATTCCTCGGAATGTTCCGGCAGGCGTTCGAGCAGGGCTTTACACAGGCGGATAACCGATGATTGCAGAGAATTCTTCTCGGCCTCGTTGAGTGCCTCCCGCAGTACAGGCACCAGTTTTTCCGATTCTATCCCGGCCGGGTCTCCATGGCGGGCGAGCTCGACCGGGTCGCCGCCGTTCTTTTCCAGATAATCGTAAATCCGCCGGTGGATTCCGCGCAGCCGCTTCGGCGCCGTCGATTTTCTGATTACTTCGCCTATGCTGCCGCTCGAGAAGGCGTAATTGCCGCCGCCTTCGAGACGAACCAGTCTGCGGGTAACCAGTTTATCCACGGCATCTGCGCATGCGTCATACGGCAGGTCGGCGGTCCTGCATAGCAGTTCGAAATCGGCCGGCCGTTCAATGCATGCGAGGGTCTCGACAACTGACTGCTCGTCTTCAGGCAGGGATTCGAATATCTGTCTGAACATTTCCCTGCCCGCGGCCGGAAGCTGCATCTGGGCGAATGCCGCGCTTACACGCCATTTCCCGGCCTCGAAGAACAGGTGCCCTGTATCGAAAAGCTGACGTACGGTCTGCTCGATTATTAACGGATTCCCATTCGCCAGCTCGAGTAAGGCTTCCCGGGCCGAATCGGGCAGATTGGAACCGCCGAGTATGGTTGAGAGCATCTCTTTGGCCGCTTCTTCGGGGAGCAGCGGAAGGTCTAACCGTTCGGAAAGCCCGCCCGCCGTGAGCTTGTTGATGGTGTCTGCCTTGTCGACGGCTTCGGTGTTGAACTCGCATATTACGAGCAGTGATACGGGGTCACCCTCGCTTTGACGAAGCGACATTACATGCGCCAGGCGTGTAAGAAAAGCAAGCGTATCATCGTCCGCTTCGTCGAGCTTTTCAACCGTGATGACAAGCGGATGCAGCTCGGAAGCTTCAATGAGCAGGAGCGTGCTTTCGTGGATAATCTCCTCGAACTGGGCGGTTATATCGGGTTGATAGTCGCCCCTGAGAATACTGAGAATTTGCGGGTACCTGTTTTTTATTTCAACCGGGATTGTCTTTTCAATATTGCGGATGGCGTTGCCGAACGGCCCGAAGGGAAGGTCCTTTTTGGCAAGAGAACTTGTGCTTATGAGCGAGCACCCGTGCAGCTGCGCGTGATAGCCGATTTCACGCATGAGCCGGCTTTTGCCGATACCGGTTTCGCCGGTTATGAACCTGATTACCGGCTCCTCGAAAACGGTGCCCAGCATATGGACGAGCCTGCGGCAGTTCTCAAACTCCTGCTGCCGGCCGACGAATCCTCCGTGATACAGCTGGGCTTTTATCGATTCGTCACCGAATTCTTCAATCGAAATATTCATTGCCTGCGAGAGGGCGCGGATCACATCGTTGGCGGATTGAAACCGCGACGAGGGCTCATGGGCGAGGAGGCGCATGACAATAAGCTCCAGCTCGGACGGGATATCTTTGTTAAACTTCCCGGGCGGTTCCGGGTCGGAGCTTGCCTGCATGTGCAGTAGCGAAAGCGCGGAATCTGCAATGAAAGGGCGCCTGCCCGCGAGGATTTCGAAGTACACGGCCCCGAGCGAGTACAGGTCGGACCGCGGCTCGCCGGGCTCGCCCTGGATGACCTCGGGTGCGGCGTAGCCGATGGTGCCTCTCATTGATCCCGAGACCGGCGTCTCGGTCGTGGCGAGCCCGAAGTCGATGAGTTTCGCCGCGCCGCCCGGGTCGACTATGACGTTGCCCGGTTTGACGTCGTAATGGATGATTCCGCGGGAGTGTATGTACTGGAGCGCATGGAGGACTTGCACGACGAGACGTGATTTGTCGGCGATGTCCAGGTTCTCGCAGGCGTCGAATATGTTTCTGCCTTCGATGAATTCGGACGTATAGAACCAGTTGCCGGAATCTTCGTCAAAGCCGAATTCGTGCACCGCCGCGATATTGGGGTGCTTTAATTTGGTCAGGATCATGAATTCGTGCCGGAGGAGTTCGAGGTGGCGGACTCCGGGCGCTTCGAGGAGCTTTAGTGCGAGCCTGTCGTTATCCTGTAATTCGTCCCTGACCAGGTATACTGCGCCCGATGCGCCTTTACCCAACAGCTTCTCAACCCTGTATCTGTTTGCGATAACCTTCGGCATGAAGAATTTTCCGGACCCGGTTCAGGTTCAGGGATTGTACCCAAAATACAGTCATGCAGCGGCAGATTCAAGACAATTGTGCACTCGGTTGTTCGGTTGTCCGGTTATCCGGTTTTCCGGTTTTTATTTTTAACCGAATAACCGAACAACCGAAAAACTGAAGAACCGAATCCGAGCCGGTAACCAGCAGGCCGAATATCACGATAACCAGTATTGTCAGTTTGAGGGGAAGCTGGGAGATTTTCGATTTACGATTTTCGATTGTCGAATTCATTTCTTTTTTTCTTTTTCAGTACTCGGTACTCGATACTCGATACTTTTTTTCAACTCCTCCCCCGTCTTAGCGCCGTGGGAACGGAGGAGGGATTTTATCTCGTCATCTCGTGTAATATCCAGCGGCGTTTTGCCTTTAAAATTCATCCCGTTCACATCAACACCCTTTAAAATCAGCATATCGACTGTTTCTTTATAATTATTCCATGCTGCAAAGTGAAGCGGTGTCATGCCGAGATTGTCCTTCGCATTCACATCGGCGTTTTTTAAAATCAATAAAGCGACTATGTCTTTATGGCCTATCCCTGCCGCATAGTGCAACGCTGCCATGCCCGTGCCGCCTTTACTTTTCACATTCACGCTGACGCCTTTGGTAAGAAAAAGACCGGCTGCATCTTTCCATCCATCTTCGGATGCAAGATGCAGAGGATAACGGCCGAATTCATCTTCATTCACAGGCTCGTTGCAGTTGGCCCAGTACTTTGCTAGAAATTCAATTTCTTTTTCGCTGCAATTGTAATGCTCAACAAGCGCTTTTCTGCCTTTTGCGCCAATATCCAGCAACCCACTGACACCCGCTACCTGCTCTTTCGGGTCATCCGACTGCAGCTTCCCAACATAATACCGTATCTTCACCGGCGTCCACAGCAGGCAGGTGGCTATTACCAGTGCGAAAAGGACGAGAACGAAAATGGTGAGTTTGAAATATAACTTCATAGTCCCATGTCTCGAGTTCCGGGTTCGATATGGATTACCCGTGCCGCAAGCGGCACGGCTTCACGAATAAATTGCGAAATCAACCCGGTAAATCATTTGTGAAGCCGCCGCGCTTGCCGCGGCGGGTATGATAATTAATTTTCCCGGTACCCGGTACTTGGTACTCGGTACTTCTTCTATATTCTACACCCAAACGCGAAGAGTGCAAGTAGCCGTGCCGGAATCCGCTCGGATTCGGTTCTTCAGTTTTTCGGTTGTTCGGTTATTCGGTTAAAAATAAAAACCGGAAAACCGGAAAACCGGATAACCGGACAACCGAACAACCGAGTGCACATTTGTCTTGAATCCGGTCAAATAAGGCTGTATGTTGTGTTTTGCAACAGTGACATTGTGAAGAAAGCTCACCGATGCCCAAGACAATTGCCAATCGATATAAGGTCGTAAGACTCCTCGGCGAGGGTGCTTCCGGCAAAGTCTACCTCGTGGCGGACAAGCTGCAGAAGGATAAGCGCATCGCGCTCAAGCTGCTCGAAGCTCCCGGCGTCCGCCACCTCGAACTCCTTCGCCATGAATTCACGATTCTAACCAAGCTCCAGCACCCGAATATTGCGCAGGTCTATGACTTCGGTTTCGACGAGGAGTCCGGTTTCTGGTTCTACACTTCGGAGTTCCTCAAAGGCAAAGATATCATCAAGGCCGGAAAGAAACTCACCTACGCCGCCAGGAGCAGGCTTTTCGCCCAGGTCCTGCGCGCGCTTCAGCATATTCACTCCCGCGGAATCGTGCATTACGACGTGAAGCCCTCGAACATTATCGTGGATACGGACGGCGCGGCAAAGCTGATCGACTTCGGACTTGCCACGACCGCGACGCCGATAACAGGCGCCATGCGCGGCACTGTCGGTTATGCGGCGCCCGAGGTCGTGCGCGGCGAGCTGGGCGACCCGCGCTCGGACCTTTATTCGCTGGGTTCCGCGTTTTACGAATCGCTTGCAGGCAGACGGCCCTTTATCGCGGAGTCCGCCATCGAGGTGCTTCGCACCCAGGCGAAAACGGAGCCGGAGCCGATTCACAAAATCGATGCAAAAGTTCCGCAGGAGCTTGACCGCCTTATCCTGCGTCTTCTCGAGCGCAATCCGGTTTCCCGTTTCCAGTCCGCAAACGAAGCCAACCGCGCCCTCTCGCAGGCGATGGATATTTCCCTTCAGGAGGAAACGGTCGAAACCGCGATGGCCTATCTCCTGAGCGGCGGTTTTATAGGCCGGGACGAGGAATTCAAAGAGCTTCAGGATTTTGTGGACGTGCTGAAGACCGATTTCACGGGAGCGTCCGTCCGGTTTATCACCGGCGTCACCGGGATCGGCAAGAGCAGCCTGCTCCGTGAAGCAGGATACTATGCGCAGCTGAGCGGGATTATGCTGGTAAACTGCCGCTCCAAGGCGTCCGACAGCCGGCTGTTCGGCCCCTTTGCCGACGTCGTCCGCGCGGTCGCCCATGCGGTTTCGGAGGAAGTCAGGGAAGAGTTTTCAGACATCCTGAAGTTGTTCGCCGGGGAAGGCGAAGAAACTGAAACCGGGGCGGAAGAGCGAAACAGGATTATCCACGAAACCGCGCTTCTTCTGGAGAGAGCGGCGAAAGAGCGCCCGATAATTATTTCCATCGACGACATGGAGGAAGCGGACGAAGACGCGCTCGCCTTCCTCGAGCACCTGACGCGCATCCTGTGGCTCAGCCGGCAGGAGAACGAACAGGTTACGCTCCTGGTTATCGGCGCGTGCAACAGCGAGGTTGCTTCGGCGAAACCGACGATGAAAGTCATCGACCGCGTGGTCGCGCAGGGGTTTGCGGAGAAGGTTTCGCTCTCGCCCATTTCCAGGGAAGCGGGAAAAGAGCTGCTTACCGCAATGCTGGGCGGCTCCGAGCTGCCCGGGCAGGTGACGGGCGCCGTCCTCGACGCTGCCGGCGGAAACCCCCTGATAATCGTTCAGACCGTCCAGCAGCTTTTCGATTCAGGGATGATTTTCTACGAAGCAGGCAAGTGGCGGGCGAGCGCCGGGCTTTCTGCGATGAAACTTCCCACGGCCGGCGGAGAGGTGCTGAAGAAAAGGCTGGAAACCCTTTCAAAGAAGGAGCGCTCAGCCGTCGAGGCGCTCGCATGCGTGGGGCGGCCCGCGGAGTTCGGCCTGCTGGCGGCGGCGGCGGACATGCCTACCGGTTCCTGCGCCGCGGCGGTCGGGAAGCTTTTGTCCACCCGCCTGATTATAGCGGACGAGGAGGGGGGCTACTCCTTTGCCAGCGGAAACATGAGGGAAGTGGTTCTTGACAGGCTGAACAAGAAACGCCGAAGGGATATCCACAAACGGCTCTTCTCTTATCTCGAAAAGAGTAACGGCGACGTGATCGAGCATGCTCTCCACGCCGACATGGCGGAGATTGAGGAGAAAAAACTCCTGCCCCTGCTCTGGGAGGCGGCCGAGCGTGCCGAGCAGAAATCGATAACGTCGTCCGCGGTCCGCCTGTTTGAGGCACTTCGCAGACGCGTACCCGAAAAGACCGAGAAATGGTTCGAGGCCGCAAGCCGGCTGGGCGTAATTTACTGGCGGAGCGCCAGGCTCGACAAGGCGTTCGATTGCGCCAAAAAAGCCGTGCATGAAAAACTCTGGCAATATCCGAAATCCGCGGCGAGAGTCGCCATGATTTACGCCTCGGCGTCCGTCAGCTCCGGAAAGGTGGACAAGGCGGAGCAGTTCGTGGAAAATGCGCTGAAAAGAAAGAGCGCAAAAAAATCGGATTATCTGCGCGCGTCGCTTCTTACCGAGATTGGACACATAAAGGAATTCAAGGCTGACATGGAGGAAGCGTACCGCCTCTTTTCTGAAGCGCGCGCCGTTTTTGCATCCATTAAGGACAAAAGAAATATAAACAAGCTCGATTACCACCTTGCCGTCCTTGATATGAAGTCCGGGCGGTACTCCGAGGCCTTGAAGCGCGCAAACCAGTTGTTGAAACGGAAGTCCGCGGCCTACATCCTGCCGCATATTCACAATATCCTCGGCACTCACTACCACTTTACCGGCAGGAAACCGAAGGCGCTCCACCATTATGAACTTGCGCTCAAAGAATATGAGGAGACCGGTCAGCTTTTGAACGCGGGATGCGTTCAGGTGAACATCGGCGCAAGCTACAAGGATATGAACGAGTTCGACAAGGCGCTCGACGCGTTTTCCGAGGCGAAACGGCTCTTCCAGGTCTCCGGGGACGACGAAAATTACGGCGCCACGCTGAAAAACTCCGGCGATGTTCACCTCGAGCTCGGCAGGACGAGGGAGGCGCTGTCCTTTTACGAACAGACGATCGAGCTTGCGGAAAAAACCTCGAATTCCTTCATGATGCGCCACGGAATCCTGTCCCGCGGGATGGTAAATTATTTCTTCGGCAGGACAAAAGACGCGCTCGACGATTACGAGACTGTCCTCCGGATGGCGCGGGAGAGCGGAGACAGAAGCCTCGAGATTAACATTCTGACGAAACGCGGCAATACGCTTGCGCTCATGTGCGGTGATTTCGACGCGGCCGAAGACGAGCTTGAAAAGGCTCTTGAGATCGCCGACGACCCGCTCACAAGAAGCGGGGTCCTGGCGATTTCGGCCCGACTTTCGGCTATTAACGGAAAAAACGATGAAGCGCTTGCGTTCGTCGAGCAGGCAAAGAAACTGAATGAGCCCGGCGTCGAACAGAGGACCGTTGACCTGGCGAAAGCGGAAGTGTTTATCGCAACCGGCAGGATAGCTCCCGCAAGGAAAATCCTTTCCCGGCTGGGCAAAACGCAATTCGACATGTCGAGCCGTATCTGGACGAAAATGCTTAATGCCAGGTGCCTGTTGAAAGAGGGCGACGGGGAAGCGGCGCTCGGCGTTGCTGAAGATGCGATGAAAAGCGCGCGCCATATCGAGCATGCGGCCCACACGTTCGAGGCAACGGCTCTTGCGGCCGTATGCGCACTTGCCGTGGAGGACGCGGAGCGCGCCGCCAAATACTTTGCCGAGGCGGAGGAGGTGTTCGATAAAATCGCGGCCGGGCTGCCCGAGAAATATGACAGGCAGCAGTTGCGCTCCTCATC
Source organism: Planctomycetota bacterium (assembly GCA_004376375.1). Lineage (GTDB taxonomy): Bacteria > Planctomycetota > E44-bin39 > E44-bin39 > E44-bin39 > E44-bin39. The sequence continues at coordinate 5,368 of SOJX01000108.1, read as the reverse complement.
GTTTTTCAAAATTCTGGGCGGCCTCGAAGAACATCTTGAAAAACCGGAAACGAAACCGGAAAAAACTCCTCCGTCGGTGTTTGACCTCGGGCTGAAGAAAGAAGAACTCGAGGACGCGGGGGTGGACGGGCGCCTCCTTGCGCGCGAAGGGCTTGTACTTCTCGGCATGGTTAACCGGCTCGCAGCCGCCGAGCCGGACGTGGAAAAACTTCTCGGCCTTTCTCTCGGCATGGCGCTCGACGTGACACAGGCCGAGCGCGGTTTTATAATCCTCGTCGACGAGGAAGGACAGCTCAAGCATCTGACCGCGCGCAACGTGCTCGACGAGGAAATCACGTCGCCCGAATACGAGACAAGCCACACCATGGTCCGCGAGGTGATCCGCACGGGCAAACCCAGGCTTGTCTCAGACGTCGCGCTGGACGAATCCCTGCGTGACGCGAAAAGCGTCGTCGACCTCGGCCTTCATTCCGTGATCTGCATGCCGATTATCCACGAAGAGCGCACCATCGGGGTCGTCTACCTCGATTCGATATCGCTGATGCGCTCCTTTTCCGATGCCGACATGATACTGATGGAGACGTTCGCCGAGCGGATAGCACCGGTCATCGTCCGCGCGATCGAGCAGGAGCAGGTCAAGTTCAGGCTGCGCTCGCTCGAGGAGGAAGTGCGAACCCGCTACGCCTATACAAACATCATTGGACGATCCGAGCCGATGCGGAACCTGTTCAAGATGCTCGATTCAGTCACCGACACCGACCTGACCGTCTACATCTACGGCAAGACCGGTACGGGGAAAGAGCTTGTTGCCAAGGCGCTCCACTACAACAGCAGCCGCAAGGACGCGCCCTTCGTCTCGATAAACTGCGCAGCCATGACTGAGTCGCTTCTCGAGAGCGAGCTTTTCGGCTACGTCAAGGGCGCGTTCACGGGCGCGGCCGCGGACAAGGCGGGTCTTATCGAGGCGGCCGACGGCGGCACGCTTTTCATGGACGAGATAGGCTCCATGAACCTCGAGATGCAGGCCAAGCTCCTGCGCGCGCTCGAGGAGCGTGAGGTCAGGCGTATCGGCGCGGCGATACCTGTCCCGGTCGACATACGACTCGTCTGCTCGACCAATATTCCGCTGGAAGAACTGGTCGAGCGGGGGCATTTCCGTGAAGACCTGTTCTACAGGATAAACGTCGTCCGGCTCGACCTGCCGCCGCTGAGCGAACGGCGGGAAGATATCCCGCTCCTGGCCGAGCATTTCCTGGAAGAGTTCGCAAAAGAGCTGAAAACGGAAAAGAAGACTCTCGAGCCGGATGCGCAGGCGAAGCTGCTTTCCTACAACTATCCGGGGAATATCCGCCAGTTGCGAAACATCCTTCAGCAGGCGTTCGTAATCACCGACGGTCCTATTTCGCACAAGGATATCGAGAACGTGATGGTGGGCCAGGAACACCAGGCCGAGCCCGAGAGCGCGGTCGCCCGCCGCCTCTCCATCGACGAGTACGTCAAGGAATTCATACTCGCCTACCAGCACCAGCTAAGCGAGACCGAGCTTGCCAGGGTGCTCGGCATCGACCGCACGACCCTCTGGCACAAACGCAAGAAGTGGAATCTCTCCCGCCCGGAATAATTTTCCAATGTAAAACCAACGGTAATCCAGGTCAGAAGTCTTTCCATCTTATCCATTTCTGGATGTTGTGGATTTCAACAAAACGCCTGCCTGTTGAGATATACAACGCCGTGATGTTAGCCAAATTCGGGGTATATAATTTTAGTAACCCCTTGATAGTAAAGGAGTTGAGCTGATTCAACATATCTGAAACCTCTTTGGCATGAATATTGTTATATATTAGTTCGGCTGTTGAGAATTGACAATCAAACCTGAGCGGAAGCGGGAGAGAAAAATGAAACAGATAATGGCACTTGCACTCTTCGCGGTGATCTTCGGACTGATTATCACCACACCCGGATGCGGCAGCAGCGGCGGCGGCTCGAGCCGCAGCGGCTCGACAAGCTACGGCGGCGGCGGTGGTACCGGAACAGGCACAGGCGGCGGTAACACCGGCGGAACGTCCGGCGGCGACACAACGAACGATGCAAACACCGGCATGTTCACTGCCCAGGATATGTTCAACCACATCAACAAGCTCAGAGGCGAATACACTTCGCACGGTCCTTACGACGGTTATCCCTGGAAGGGTCAGAACGCTGATTCGATGACATGGTCGATTACGATGACCGCGGACAGCGGACTCACCGGCGAAGCGCAGGCCGAGGCCGAGAGAGTCAGGGACGGCGGCGACCCGGCGGGCGAGCGTTTCGGTTACCAGAACGGCGGAGGCGAGCCTTTCTGGGCGACCGGAATCGACACTCCCAAGTACATGATTACCGGATGGTCTACCGACCAGCTCGATGGAAACCTCTACGGCCGCTGGCACACGAAAGCGAACGGCACTTTCAGGCTCGGCTGCGCATACCAGTCAGGTTCCGGACAGTACAACAAGAAGCATCTGCTCGGCGTCGGCAAGGCGGACGTCCAGGACAAGAACGAAATCTGGTGGGTACTGATTTTCGGAGAGTAGGAAACGGCAAACCATAACTGGCTCCAAGGTACGGAGGAGGAAGCATGAAACGGTCAGCAATCTTTGTAATCATCATAATCGTATTCGGACTGGCCTTTGCGATGCCCGGCTGCGGCGGCGGCAGCAAGTCCAGCCGCGGCGGCGGTGGCGGAGGCGGTACCGGCACCGGCAGCGGCACGGGCAGCGGGACCGGAAATGGCACGGGCACCGGCGGTAACGGTACCGGCGGCAACCCGGATCTTCCCTTCGGCGAATCTTCAGGCGGCTCCGGGGGCGGCTCGGCCAGCGGCGCGACGCTGATTACTCCCTCTTCGAGCAGTGGGCCGATACCTTTGATGATTGTTTACAGCGGTACGGAAGGCGCGTCCATGATGGCGCAGAACATTCAGCAGCTTCGCGGCATGGTGGGCCTCAGCGGTGTTCTCTTCGCCGTACTGGACGGCAAGTCCGCATCGGCAAGCCAGGGAGCCAGCGTTATCGATGCCCTCAGGGCGGGTTACGATATCGACAACGACAAGATGTATCTCCTTAGCGAGTCAGCCGGTACGCGCTCGGGTCTGGAACTCGGATTCGGCCTCAGGCAGTCCTACTTCGCGGCGTACTGGGCGAACGATGTTAATGCTTCCGCGACTCCGGCCAAAACAGCAGCCGATCTCGGTTTTGCGCCGCACGGCAACGCAGGTCCCGGCGGCGCCTATGCAGCAGCAAATGCCATAGTGGAGGGTATGAGAAATGCCGGCTACAGGTTACCCAGTGATGCTCCTTACAGCGGACCCGGCTCCAGTGTCCACGGCGGCACGGACCAGTTCGTCGCGGCGATGCAGTGGTTCGCAGGAAAAAGCAGGCAATAAGAAGTATCTCAGGAGAAATCTAATGAGAACATCATTTTCAATAGCGTACACGGACGACGGCCAGCTGCAGATGCGGATTACGGGCAAGTTTACCGGCCATGCAGCGAGAGAAGGGCTGGAGTTCCTGCGGTCGGCGATAGGTCCGGGAAGGCGGGACGTAAAACTCGACCTCAGGGAAACGACTTCCATCGATTCTCTGGGCATCGAAATGTTCAACTGGATTCGCGGGCAGAACGGAAAACTGAGCGTCAAAGTTCTTCCGCCGATAATGGGCGTCAGCGACGACGAGCTGAAATCTATCGCGCTCAATTCGTTACAAGGCTCTGAACCCGATAACTCATCCTTCAGGAGGGCGAGGGCATGAAAAAGGAATACGTTCTAATCGTTATCGTAATGGTATTCGGCCTGGTTATCAGCATCCCGGGTTGCGGCGGCAGCAGCGGCGGCGGCTCGAGCCGCAGCAGTTCGCCCAGCGGCGGCGGAGGAGGCGGTAGCACCGGTACCGGAACAGGCACCGGCGGCAATGGCGGCGGTGGGTCCTCCACCGGCGACACCGAGAACGATGCCAACACCGGCATGTTCACGGCGATGGACATGTTCAATTTCGTGAACGCCATCAGGACGGAATACCTTCACACCAGCGACGACATCTTCGACGGCTATCCCTGGAAGGGCGAGTACGTAAGCGTCAGGACATGGTCCGTTACGATGACAAAGGACGATGCACTTTTCTCCGAGGCGCAGGCCGAGGCCAACGCACTCAAGGGCGGCGGTTCGCCCAAGGGCGAGCGTTTCGGATACCAGAACGGAGGGGGAGAGCCGTTCTGGGCGCAGGGACTCGATTCTCCGAAGTACATGATAAGCGGAAAGTCATCCGGGTCGCTCGACGGAAACCTCTACGGCCGCTGGCACACGAAGGCCAACGGAACCGCGCGCATGGGCTACATCTACCAGACCGGCACCGGGCAGTACAATAAGAAGAACAAGCTGGGCGTAGGCAAGACAGACGTCGGCGACAACGACGTGTGGTGGGTCCTGATTTTTGGGGAGTAAAAGGACTGCATTGATTTAGAAACAATATTTTTCAATGATTATTCCATGCATCTTTGGATTCCGTGTTCCGGGGTCCAAAGATGTTTTTTTAACCAGTAATATATTTAGCAGCGCCGCTTGCGGCGCATTATAAAGGAAACAAGAGAACAAGAAAACAAGGAAACAAGGGAATAATGGAACAATGGAACAAGAAGAAAAGGATGAAGGATAAAAGATGAAATAAGAGATCTAATTTTCATAATTCATACTTTATAATTCATTCCTTGTTACCTTGTCAACTTGTTACCTTGTCCCTTTTCCCCGGCCGCGCCCGCCCGGTAAATATATGGTTCGCGCATGCGCCGGCAATGATTGATTTTTTGACAACAATTTCAGGTTATATTTCTGGACATCTGAGTATTATTTATTGAGGAATATTAGAGTAATTAGGGTTTTTGCCTTGTGCCGATAGAAACAATACCCATACAAAAATATGCCAAAAATCCCGCTTAGCTTGTTTTTTTGCTATAAATCCGTTATAATTATAAGCGGGAGAACGGTTTTAAGCCGTATCGTTTTGTGTATAGGATACAGCCTTCGACAATTTACACAACATGCTTCGGGGACGGAAGTTACGGGAACGGATTTATCGGCTTATTTTGATGAAAAAGCAGCGCGTATGAAAATGCATGAAACAGTCAATTCAATAATTTGCGGAAACATGCCGGCATCGAGCGCCGGCATGAACCCGCGAAAAAGAAAAGCAGCGTTTGCGTTGACGGCAATTGCGCTGGTATTTTTTCTTGCAATGAGTTCTACGCCTGCCTTCGCGGCCGGTGCGCCGGCCAATTTCAGGGTGACCGACTGCTCGAGCACGACGCTGACGTGGTCGTGGGATGACATGACGGACGA
>SOJX01000002.1 GCA_004376375.1 Planctomycetota bacterium | reverse complement strand
CGCCTACGCCCTCGGAGCGATGGCGATAACCTTCTGCCTGTACTTCTTCGCCGCTTCGAGTGATAAAAGGCTTGAGGAAATAGCTCGAGACCCGAGTCCTGAGGTTTGATAAAACACAGCCGATGAACCAGATAGCCGAACAACCGAAGAACCGAACAACCGAAGAACCGAAGAACCGAACAACCGAAGAACCGAAGAACCGAAGAACTGAAGAACCGAAAATATGCGAATCCTGCTTGTAAATGACGACGGTATTGATGCAGTTGGTATGAAAGTGCTTGTCGATGCGCTTGCCGGCGCAGGTGAACTGCATATTGCCGCACCGGTTGCCGAGCGCTCGGGCGCGGCGATGGCGGTTACCCTTGGCCGACTCGTGATGGTTGAAGAGCGCGATTTTGAAGGGGTGGAATCCGCCTACGCCGTTGACGGCACTCCGGTTGATTGCGTGAAAATCGCTCTGCGCTCCCTGCTTTCAGATAAACCCGATCTTCTCATCTCGGGAATCAACCACGGCTCCAACCTCGGTATAAACGTGCATTATTCCGGCACCGTCGCTGCCGCCATCGAAGGTGCGTCGCAGGGTATTCCCGGCATCGCGGTCTCTGTTCCGCGCCACGGCCCCTCCGATTTCAAAGGGGCGGCGAAGTTCGTGGCCCGGATGGTGGAAAAGATAAAAGAGCGCCCGCTCCCCGCGGCCGCTATACTGAATATCAATTTCCCGGTGGTAGATAAAAGCCCGCCGCGGGGCGTGAGGCTTACCCGTCAGTGCCCGGCGGGTATCGCGGAATCCCACGCGGTTGAGAAGAATGATGAAGGTGGGAGAGGATTTCGCCTCTACGGGAAAATCGACTGCGTGGGAACGGGCGACAGAATGGACAACACCGCCGTCAAGGCCGGTTATATCTCCATAACGCCTCTGACCGTCGACCTCACGGACAATAATGCCTTCGCCGCAACCGAACTCTACCGTTTCGATAATCTCATCCCGGAAGCAGATACGTAGTAACACCGGGTGCTAGCTGCCAAGCAGGATAAGATAGAAGTTTACAGACATGACTATTGCCAGGTTATTCTTTACTTGTTAAACCCATTTTTCTTCGCTAACCTTCTTGAGGTTCTTCAAAACGGCTCAGAAAATACGGCTCGATAGGCAGGTCTTCTGATTTGCCTTTTGTGATATATTCCGCGACGACGCGGCCGGCGGGGACACACTGGCAGATGCCGTGTCCGGAAAAACCGCATGCCAGGAAAAACCCGTCGACCGGCGTGGGGCCGAGAATCGCCCTGCGGTCGGGAGTGAGGGTTCTCATCCCGGCCCATGCGCGGGCAAAACCGGCTTCGGAAAAAACAGATGCACAGCGGAGCGCCTTTTCCGCAACGCCTTCGGACCGCTCCCAGCGTACGGCCGTATCATCCGGCTCGTCCGGCTCTTCCTCCATACCGCTCATAATCACCGTACCGGACTCGGGCTTGAAATAAAACAGATTATCCTGGTCCAGGACAAGGGGGTTGGTTTTCGGCACCTGCGGAAACGGGCCTGTAACGAAAATATACCTGCGATGCGGGCGGGCGGGGATATCCAGGTCAACCATCGCCGCGACCTTACGCGCAAACGGACCCGCGCAATTCACAACCGTGGCGCATGAAACTTCGCCGCGGTTCGTTGCGACGCCCGTCACCCTGCCGCCTTCAGTCTTTACACCCGTAACCTGCGTGCGGTAAGAAATCCGCGCCCCATTTTTCCGCGCTGCTGAGAGAAATCCCATCATCACTCCGTAGGGGTCGCAGTAACCGTCTTCAGGCCCGAACATGGCGCCGACGATTCCGCTCATGTCGAGAATTGGCGCGATCTCGGGAACCTCCTCCGGAGTAAGCATCCGTGCGCCCGTGCCGCATTTTATACCGGCATCAGCGTCACGCCGATACTCATCAAGCGTGGATTCCCTGCGCGCCGTATAAAGGTAACCGTGCCTGCGGAATTCCGGCTTCCAGCCGAAGCGCTCCTCGAAGGTGGGCATCGCGGCGCGGGTTTCCAGCGCGTAGCGGATATCGAGCTCGTTATCGAATATGGCGCGAATTCCGCCCGCCGCCGCCGCCGTCGAGCCTGTGCCGGGAAGCTGTTCTTTTTCGATAACGAGAACGCCGAGGCCGGCCTCGGTGAGATGGTAAGCCATTGACGCGCCGATAATCCCCGCGCCTATTACGACAGCGTCGATTGTTTTGGGGAGCGGGTCGCTCACGACCTCTCCTGGAGTGATTCTTTCAGAAACTCTTCAAAGATTTCTGCAAGCTGCATCGTCAGACGGCCCGGTTTACCGTCGCCCACGGCGAGTTCGTCAATACGGGTTATCGGCATCACGTTCTTGAGGGTGGAGCTGAGGAAAACTTCGTCGGCGGAATTAAGATCATCAATCGTCAACTTTGCGTCGCCCATATCAAATCTGCGTTTGGGTCCGATCTCCAGCAGCACCTCGCGGGTTATTCCCTGTAGCAGTCCGCTTTCAAGATGAGGCGTTCGGATCTTGTCGCCGTGAACGACAAAGATATTGGAAGTCGTGCACTCGGTAAGCTCGCCCGCATGGTTGAGCATCAGAGCCTCAAGCGCGCCCTTTGCGCGCGCCTCCATTATCGCAAGCACGTTGTTGAGGTAATTGCCGCTTTTTATGTCAGGATTAGTCGCGTTTCTGGGGTTTCGCTGAATCGAGACAACCGAAAGCTTTGCACCGTCCGTGTAACACTCCTTCGGGAACGGCACGAATTTCATTACAATAATAACCATTTTCGGGTCGCAATCCTGCGGGTAGAGATGGAGGACACCGCGGCCGCGGCTGATGACGAGCCGGACATAACTTTCATCGTTCCCGGCTTCGGCGATTGTGCGCTCGATCTCCCCGATAATTGTTTCATCATCGCAGGGCAGCTTCAGCGCGATACGGTCCGCCGACCTGTGAAGCCGCTCGAGGTGGCGGTCGGTAAAAACCAGCTCGCCGTACTGCGTGCGGATAACTTCGTAGATAGAGTCCCCGAACAGAAAACCGTGGTCAAACACCGAGACCACGGCCTTGTCTTCGTCAAACATTTCCCGGTTTATGTTTATCAGCGTCGTCACGGCAAAAAAAAGTATGAAGTATGAAGGATGAAGTATGAAGGATATATTATATTCTTTTTCATCCTTCATACTTCATCCTTCATACTTTCTTCTTCATCCTTTCTTCTTTTTTTCTTCTTTGGGCTCGTAGCCGGGCACGTACGGCAGCTCCTGCGGCAGCCATTTCTGCGTCGGCTTGTACCAGGTGAAGCCGCCGCCTTCCTTGTTGGTCGTGATCCACGTCGCTACGGCCGCGGCAAGACGCTCCTCATGCGCGGGGTCGCGCCACGGCAGCGGCACAAGCGTATCGAAATGGTTTTCAACCATGCCGAGCGCCCTGCGGCGCATATCGGAGTTATTACTTCCAAGGCACGCGAGCAGAAGCGGCACAGCCTGCCATGCGTGGTTATCGGCGAGGTACCGGGCGGCCAGCAGGTCCGCGCCTCTTTCTAGAGTTACGAATCCCATCTTGTTCTCCAGCACGCGCTCATAAATCTCGCGGACAAATGGAACCCCCTTTGCGACCATTTCGATAATTTCCTTATTTCGCACCTCGGAGATTCCCGGCTTCAGCAGGCTTGCGGCGAAGTCGGCCGCACTCGGGTCTCCAAGCGCATACATCGCCTTTACGCGCAGCCATTTCAGATCAGGATCGAGCAGATTCAGACGAAGACACATCCTGCGGGCAATCGTTTTTGTCTTTTCGTCAAGATCCCGACCGATAAGAATGAAGTGATTCAGGCCGCGGGTAATATTTTCGGGCTCAGTGCCGATGGCGAGTTTCTTCGCGGCCAGGTATCCGTCCTCGAGCCAGTCTGCACGCGGCTTTGCGTTGTTTTGAGCAAGCCACTCTTTCCATTCTCTGGCTGCTGCAATCATCGAAGCCTTGTCCGCGGACTTTCGCTTTGAAGTGTAGATCATGGCGCCGGTCAGCCCGTGAAGAGCTGCCTGAAATTCATTAAAGGCGAAAGAATCACCCGACTCGGCCGCCTTCGCAAGCCGTGCTACCAGTGTTTCAACACCCTCTTTGTTTCCTTTTTCAAGAAGGTAACGGGCAGCGGTAATAACAACCGCCGGCGTATCACTGGCAAGCAGCACCTCGGCCTGGCCGGTCGCATCATACCCGCCTGCCGCGAGGGCATTGAAAGCGGCAATCACCAGCGCGGACTCCTTGGACCCGGTCACAAGCAAAAGGCTCCTGGTGTTCTGGTTGTCGAGCAGCGCCGCCGACGTGCCAAGCGTAAGCATTACTGCACGGGTCTTTGCGGACAGGTTGTTCTCAAGCTGCATCGCGATAGAAAAGCTGAACTTCGCCCCCCTGCTTTTCACATAGACGATGCGCGCGGCAGGTCCGCCGGGGAGGTAAAGGTCTTCCGGTTTGCCGCCGCCGTCCATATGCTCCGCAATACGCAAAACGTGAAGGGCCAGTTCTTCATACATCTCCTGATATATCCAGGAAGTTTTTTCCGTAAACCCGGCCAGCGCCTCGGTCAGCGTTTTGGGCTTTTCGGGCTCAGGTTTATCTTTTTTCCCAAGACCGGGTCCGGGTTTTTCCGGCTCGTCTTCGGGAGCCTGTTCGCCCCCCAGAGCGATACCCGTGCAAAAAACAAGTAAAACAAAAACCATTAAAAAAGGATTTCGCTGCATGAATTTATTCTCCGCTTGTACGGCACTTGCCATTCTAACACGGCGCATTGACGTTGCAAGTCTAAATGGCTTCCTAAAGGCAATTCCGACACGATAAAGGCAGACATGTTTTTAGTTGCGCACGGACTGGGCGCGTGATAACCTCGGTGCAGATTGGAGGCCGCGTGAAGCTTATTTTTCTCGGCACCGGAACCAGCAGCGGCGTGCCGGCGGTCGGCTGCAGATGCCGGGTCTGCACCTCTAAGGATCCGCGCAACAAGCGCTACCGCACAGGCGTGGTATTCCAGACCGACGGTCAGAACATCCTCATCGACACCCCGCCCGAGCTCAGGCTTGCGCTTCTTCGCGCGAAAATCAGAGACATCGCCGCGGTCTGCTGGACTCATACGCACTCCGACCACCTCAACGGAATCGACGACCTGAGAGGTTTTTATTTCCTGAACAGAAAAGCGCTGCCGTGTTACGCTGACGAAAGAACGCTCAAGCACATCCGCAGGCACTTCAAATACATTTTCTCTCCCAATGAGCCCGGTGGAGGCGTGCCGCGCCTGAAGCTGAAAATCATTAAAAGAAAATTCCGCATCGGCGCGACTACGGTCACGCCGATAGAAATCGACCACGGCGTCATGAGTGTTCTCGGATACCGCATCGGCAACATCGCCTACCTGAGCGACGTAAAAAAAGTTCGCGGGAAAAGCATGAAGAAGCTGAAAGGGCTGGACGTTCTTATAACGGACGCGCTCCGCCATCAGCCGCACGTAACGCACATGAATATTAAAGAAGCGGTCGAATTCGCCAGGCGCGTCGGCGCGCGCAGGACTTACTTCACCCACATCGCCCACAACCTCGACCACGCGGAAACTGAAAAATCTCTCCCCCGCACCATGCGCATCGCCTACGACGGCCTTGTCCTGAAATCACAAATCATTTGAACCATTCCCAAAGTTTGATAAGATTAACAAAATCATGAGAATCAGTTTGCCATTAAAACTCGGTATCACCGTCGTCGTTCTATTTGCAATCGTGATTGCGGGAATGACCATTTTTCATTTCAGGTTCACGTCGTACGTTTTAGACCTTGACTCGGAAAACCCCAAAACCCGCTGGGAAGCATTCGAATATCTCAGCAACTGCGGAGAAAAGGGCGTCAGGGTTATCGAAGATTTCTGCCGCCGCCACAACGACGCAGGCTGGGGTAAACGATCCGGAGACATCAGGGTCAAACTCAAACCGGATAAACGCATTTATTACTGCGAAAAATCAGACAATTCTGTACCCTTGCTCCATGTGGTCAATTTTGAAATTGAAGTACAAAATCTCGGTGACAATAAAATCGAATTATGGGTTGACCCGGATAAGACATTTTTGGAAGAAGTTAATGTCGAAGCTCTCATCTCAAACCCAAAACCGGGGAGTAATCCAAGTTTTGGAGGCAGGTTTGGAGGGCCTTCGGCGCCTAATGTGGAAGTGGAAAGCGGCCAATCGGTTTCCGGTAGACTACTGTACTGTCTGCCCCGGCTTTACGATTTTGACCTTCCAGGCATATACAGAATTCAGGTAATATACAACCCTATAGTTCCGCGAAGATGGGGTGATAAAAGACCTTTGCCACCAGAACGGCCTTGCATAACTTCAAACAGAATCTGCATCGCCGTGTTGCCGCCGGAAACCAAAAAGTAAAACCTTATATTTCATATTTCATACTTCATACTTTAGACTTCATACTTTATCTGCGGCGCGTCGCCCCAGAGCATTTCCAGGTCGTAAAGCTCGCGGTCGTCCTCCAGGAATACGTGCACGATAACATCCCCGATGTCAAAGAGGAGCCAGCCGCCTTCGTCCCGGCCTTCGACGCCGAGCTTCTGTTTCTCGTTTTCCTTGAGGTAAGTATCGAGCTCGTCGGCGAGCGCGCGCAGGTGGCGCTGGTTGCGGGCCGTGGCTATGACGAAATACGATGCCAGCAGAAAAACCTCCGCCACGTCGAGAATGACGATGTCGGAGGCTTTGTGGCTGTCCAGTATGCGCGCGCAGGCGACGGCAAACTTCTGGTCATTCATCCGTGGTGCCGTCTCCTCTTACTCATCCTTATCCGTTGCTTGGGCGGGTTTTTTTTCCGGTCCATGTTTCTCCGCTGGCTGTTCGATTTTCACGTTCGCTTTTTTGGTCCCGCCGAGTCGCGGAATAACCCTGTCCGCGGCCGTGAACACGGGAATAAAGACCAGCGACACGATGCACATCAATTTTATAAGAATGTTTATCGACGGGCCGGAAGTATCTTTGAACGGGTCGCCGACCGTGTCGCCGACGACGGCCGCCTTGTGCGGCTCCGAGCCTTTGCCGTAGGTGACTTCCTCGCCCTGCTCGTTTTTCATCTTGAACTCGCCGCTTTCGATGAGTTTTTTCGCGTTATCCCATACCCCGCCCGCGTTTGCCATGAAAATCGCCATCAGGACGCCCGAGACAAGCGTACCTGCAAGCAGTCCGCCGAGCGCGGCCTTGCCGAGAAGCACGCCGATAAGTATCGGGGCAAGCACGGCGATTATGCCGGGCAGGACCATCTCGCGCAAAGCGGCCGCGGTTGAAATCGTCACGCAGCGGTCGGAGTCCGGCTCCTCCTCGCCTTTCATTATTCCGGGTTTTTCGCGGAACTGGCGGCGGACCTCTTCGATCATGTCGTTTGCCGCGCGGCCGACGGCCTTCATCGTGAGGGCGGAAAACAGGAACGGCAGCATGCCGCCGATAAGCAGGCCGATCGTGACGACCGGGTTGAGGATGTCGAGGCCGAGAGCGCCGCCTTCCCCGGCCTTCTGGGCGTAGGCGGTAAAGAGCGCGAGCGCGGTGAGCGCGGCCGAGCCGATTGCGAACCCTTTTCCGATGGCAGCGGTCGTGTTGCCGACGGCGTCGAGCGCGTCGGTGCGCTTTCTGACTTCCGGTCCCGCACCCGACATTTCCGCAAGCCCGCCCGCGTTGTCGGCGACGGGCCCGTAAGCGTCGACGCCGAGGGAAATACCGAGGGTGGCAAGCATGCCGACCGCTGAAATCGAGATGCCGTAGATTCCGGCGAACATGTATGAGAAGAAGATTGCAGCGCCGATAAGGATAAGCGGCCAGGCGGTTGACTGCATCCCGGTTGCAAGGCCTGCAATTAAATTCGTCGCCGGGCCGGTCATGGACTGCTTCGCGATAAAGCGCGCGTGTTTCTGCTGCTCGGACGTGTAGTACTCGGTAATCTTTCCGATAAGCAGGCCGAGGATAAGGCCGCTTGCGACCGCGCCGAACACTCCCCACTTGGAATACACGTGTCCGCCGAAGTGAATCTCGAAGTTGGTCAAAGCGGTCAGAATCGCGGTCCCGACCAGCAGCACTCCGCCCGCCACCAGCATTCCACGGAAGAGGGCCGCGTGCAGCTTGCTCTCGTCCTCGGTGCGCACGAAAAACGTCCCAACCAGCGAGCCGATAATCCCGATGGCGACCACGATGAGCGGGAACATCATCAGGACGCCGAGGTCGCCGTGGTTCGGACTGGTTTTAGAACTCGCAAGCACCCACGCGAGGGCAATCGTCGCGATAATGGAGCCGACGTATGACTCGAAAAGGTCGGCGCCCATACCTGCAACGTCGCCGACGTTGTCGCCTACGTTATCGGCGATGACGGCGGGGTTGCGCGGGTCGTCCTCGGGAATGCCGGCCTCGACTTTGCCCACAAGGTCTGCGCCGACATCGGCCGCTTTTGTGAATATTCCGCCGCCGACGCGCGCAAAGAGGGCTATCGAGCTTGCCCCGAGGGAGAACCCGAAGATAAGGTCGGGATGGCCGAATACCCAGAGCAGCAGTCCGACTCCGAGCGTGCCGAGCCCGACGACGGTCAGGCCCATGACGGCGCCGCTTTTGAAGGCTATTCCAAGCGCCTTGCCGAGGCTGGACTTCGCGGCTTCGGTCGTGGGACACGCGGCCCGGGTTGCGACATACATCCCGAGCCAGCCTGCAAGACCCGAACAGAACGCACCGACGAGGAAGCTGACGGTCGTCCCGGCAATAAAGTATTCCTTTCCAAGCTGACTCCAAAGCTGGAGGTCGATTGCCAGAAACAGCACGACGGCGAGAATAGCTGCAAAAATCACCAGCCGCCCGTACTCCGTCAGGAGGAACGCCTTTGCGCCGCACTGGACGCGCGCGGATATGGATTGCATCTTTTCATCGCCCTTGTCGGCAGTCTTGATTTTCATCCAGAAAAGCCAGGCGGCGATAAGCGCAATGACCGGCACCACTATGTAGAATGCCCTTGCAGTCTGTTGTTTCCAGGCTCCGGTGACAGCTGCCTGCGCCAGAAAGATCAGGTGCATATCCTTCTCCTTTGGAATCTCGATGTAACGGTAACAGAACCCCGCGCCTCTTATATAGGTTGGGTGTTATACCAAACAGTCTTTTCCGAAGCAAGTGAAAAAAGTAACAAGAACAAACGGGCGGGTTCGGCGGTCATAACTGCCCTACTAAGGCAGGATTGCGACTTCGGGTACTTCACCGCCGGCATATTTGACCAGCAGGTCAGCGGTCATCTGCGCCTTCCCGCGCAGATCATCTTCCGAAAGCTCCGTCGGGGCGAATATCACCACGAGCGCATCTTTCGTTTCTTCGGTAATGCGCGTGCGGAAGGAATCCGCAGTCGGGTTTCCGAATGGGCCTTCGCCGTCAGCGAGCGTGTAACGCCCGCCGACGTTTACGCGGTCCTTGCCGATCCCGCGGTAATGCTCGCCCTCTTTGCCACGGCGAAGCGTTACGTCTCCGGTAACTCTGGCGAGGTCGTAAAGCCCCATTGAAAGGCGCGTCCTGGCGGTCGCAAGGTTCAGTGCATCGACAAGGTTATTGACTTTCGGGAAAGGTTTCTGCTTCAGTATCCGCCTGACGAGCGCCTCGCTGGATGGGCGCGTTTTCGTCGGCTCGATTCCGAGAGCGCGGTAAAGCCGGCGGCATATCTCAATGCCCGGGACCCGGCCGATTGGCGTATCGCCGACTTCTTCGCGTAGCTCACTTCCGTACGCTTCAATCTCGGCGCGTAACTCGGGAGCGTCGCGCCTGACCCGGACGCCGCGGACCTCGAAAGCCGCGATGCACACCAGACCTTTGAGCTCAGGGACAACTTCTATTTCAATCATGATTTTTCCACACGTAAAGACGATCACCAAAATGTACAATTGAAAGACTGGGTAGTCAAGATATTTGTCGGCGAGGCAGGGGGCAATTCGTTTGCACTTGCCGCGTGAGCCTGTATTATAATATCAGTTTCGCCAGTCTGGCATTGTGTGCGGGGAGAAAAAGAATATGCCGGTTTTCCGCCTGACGAAAATGCTGCTGTTTTCCGCGCTGTGTGCGGCCGCCGGGTGCGAGACCCCCACCAAAGGCGGGCTGCTCATAGAGCGCAGCGGAATCCTCGTCGGGCTCGAGGCGAAGCTTGAAACGCCTAAAAAGCCGGTAAAAGGGATTGTCAAAGTAAAGCTCTATATAAAACGGAGGATGCCGATATATACCGCCTATACGCTGGAGTATTCGACCGACGGCGGCAGTACTTTTCGCCCCGTGATCTACGCAAACACACCGGTTCGAAAAAAGCCCCGTCGAATCTGGAGATTTATTGAAATCGACAACGTACCGCGTTCACATATAATAAATTGGGACTCCGTACGTAACCGGATCGGGACCTATGCGCCATTCACAAACGTCTTGCTTCGTCTAAGCATCCTTTCAGGGCAGGGCCGGCACATACCCCTGGCGATCACCACCCCGTTCACCGTGGACAACAGCAAACCGCTCGGGAAGCACTATATCACGGACTTCAGCGGACCTCAACTTCCGGAGTGGCTCGCACAAGCTCACTCTTCGATTGAGACGGACGAGAGAAAAGGACCGGCTATTTTTCTACAGAAATATGCAATCAAAGGCAAACGGCTTGTCATGTCCCTTAATATACCTTCGAGCCATCCTGCAACCGCAACCCACGGCATGATCGAAAACCGGCTGCCGGTCTTTGCGGGTAATTCTTTCGTCGTCACGTTGGACACCGAACTTATCCAGCCGCCGAAGCTCGGCGAATTCTGTCTTCTCGGCTTGGTTCAGAACGGCGGAGAAAAAACCACGAAACTTGCGCTCGGCCCGGCAGCGGACGACCGGTTCAGGCTCACGTGGGAAGAGGGGAATATCAGCCTCTACTACCGCAACGGCGGCGGGAACTGGTCCGCCGGAAAGTTCACGGGGTATGAAAGCTCCGAAATCAATGCGGCACATGCCAATATAATGACCGGTACTTATTTCGAAATCAGGTTTATTTCCGAAGGCGGGAAATGGAGCCTGCTGTTCCGTGATAAAGACGGTAAAGAAACTCTCCGCAGTGAGCCGGTCGCCTGGTCGAATACATACGACAACGGAACGACATACCGCTGCTGGTGGGGCCGTGACGGCGGCGCCGTTTCAGGATTCAAAATTTCATTCGACAAGTTTGAATACGACCTTCAGGCAGGCAAATCCGGCGACTAACGAGCAACTACTAACGACCAGCCACTAATCCGTATCAATCCTGCGCGCGCTGTCCATCGCAGCGTTGTAGAGCTTGCGGAACTCCCCCGCGCCCAGATTGGCTTTCAACCTGTCAAGCTGCCTGGATACAACTTCCTCCAGTGCGCTGTTTCCAATACGTTTTGCAATCTCACGCGCCCGGTATGCGAAATCAACCGCCTTTTCCGAGTTTCCAAGCTTCTCCTCGACCACCGCAAGGTTATGCAGCGAACTTGCCGCGCCGGTTTCCTGGTCCAGGGCGTTGAAAATCTCCAGCCCCCGGCGGTAGGCCTCGCTTGCCCCGATGAAATCGCCCCGGCGTTGAAGGATATTTCCAAGGTTGTTCTGGGCAAGCGCGATCTCCTCGCGGTTGCCGAGAGTATCCGCCAGATCAGTGCAGCTACGGTATATCTTCTCCGCCTCCTCGAACTTTTTCTGCGAGAGCAGAATCGATCCGAGATGAGAATACGCATCAACCAGGATGGGCGCGGGGTTCGGGATATCGCGCGAAAGGGCAATGCACTCGCGCAATACCTTTTCCGCCTCTACCGGGTCTTCCTGGTTCTTGAGGACTCCACCCAGACGCAGGAGCACGTTGGCAAGCGGCTCCCGCCTCATGAGCGAGCGATTCATATCAGCCGCCTGCCGGTAGTGGGAAACGGCCTCCTCCAGCTTCCCCAGCTCCGCTTCCGCGTACGCGAGACGGTTGAGCGACATTTCCGCCTCGGCAAGCGTGCCCATCTTCATCCTGATATCGATGGCCTTCTCAAGAGGCTCCATCGCCTCCTCGTTGCGGTCGTTGTAAGTAAGCAGAGTACCGAGCTGGTTGAGGGCGACGGCCTCGTTGTACGGGTCCTCGGCCTCATTGAACGCGGCAACGGTTTCGCGGTATGTCTCGATAGCTCTGTCAATTTCACCGCTGTCGCGAAGCATGTTGGCAAACCTGCCGAGCTTCATGGCGCGCAGCCGCGGGTCCTCAGTCAGCTTGGAGGCTGTGATCACCCTGGTTTTTTTACGCAGGCGGGCCTGCCTGACCGCTTCCGCATCGACCACCTCTACGTCGCTCTCAATATAAGTCCGTATACCCAGCACGCTGAGGTCTCCGGGAGTTAAGACCAGCGAATGCCGCCTCCCTTCCGACACGGCAGAACAGACCGAAAGGCCTCGCGCAAGCGCTTCGATAAATCCTTCCAGAAAATCCAGTATCGAGCCGTCCGCAGCCGGGCGGTGCAGCGAAACGACCGACGGTATCTTCTCTTCAAGGGCGAGCGTTTCAAGCGTGCGGGCGGACAAGCTACTCCCTTTCCTGCCGCTTCCGGTCGGTATCAGCATCAGGAGCTTCAGATATCGCGACCTGGCAAGCGCCCTTAGCGCCTGCTCCTCGGGCGGGCCGACATACATCAGGACCGTTGTTCCGGTCGTGGCAATTTCCCGACATGCCTCGACAGCGTCTCCGCCCCGCGGTACAATCACATCGGATGTTATGTCGAAAGTGGTGAGGGCACGGGCGGCTGCATCGCCGTAGTGCCTCGCGGCGGCGCCGTCCAGAGCCATGACTGAAATATTCAGGCGGTTGGCGGGCGGGAGAAGCTGCTTCACCCTCGCAGCCGCGTACCGCCGTGAAAATGATATTTTCTCATTGAAAAGCAGAGGTTCCCCATGGGTGAAGAACTCCCACGGCAGAGAGTCGAGCTCAGGTGTACCCGTTTCAAGGGCAATATGGATGGGGTCTTCATGCTCCCGAATGATGCGCCAGCTCTCAAGAATATCGTCCTGGAAAATGCAGCTGAAAAGCGTCTCGCCGTATCCGATAAGTATGCGGGCGTCCTCGTCGGAAAGGGGCAGCGGATAAGGCATCTCATCCAGGCGGTGGAGCCTCATCTCGGGGATATTGGCCGGTGCGGAAAAAGTATGCTCGGCGATGGTTTTGCCGCGGTCGTCCAGGCGCTCGACCCTGTATGAGGTGATCCCCGAGTCGCTTATCCTGAAATGAAACTGCGTTGTCAACTCGGCCACGTAAACCTGCTCCCGGCTGCGACGGATAGACTAACGTCCCTTGCGGTGAGATAGTCCAGGTTCTCAACCCAATCGATTTTATCGCCGCGGCGCGTTGATGCAAGGTTAATCTTTGCCTCCGCATATTCGACGGAAGGTTTTTTCTTGTGGGAGGCGGGAATGTATGATATGAAGTATTCGGGTTATGAGATAATATATGGACTTTCGGTCCCGGACTTACTGGAGCAGAAGGACATGAGAAAAACAAACCGAATTCCGACTCTCTCCATCGCCAGAAGCCTTTGCGTACTTTCTCTCGCCTGCGTCCTGTTCCTGGGCAATGGCTGTATTCTTCTCTCCCATCCGGGCCTGTGGAGCCCGAATACCAAGAAGTGGTACGACGAAAAGCTCACCCAGGAACTGCCGAGCCGAATCGCGCTTATCCCCTTCTATACGGAAGCCGGATATTTCTACGGCCCGAGTGCGTGGTCGCGCCACAACGTTGAGGTGCCGGGCTGGTATTACGGCTACGGCGTGCTTCAGGCGATTACCCTCGGCATGGTTTTCCCTTACAACGAGAACCTGCCGCTTTTGTTCGTCAAATGGGACACAATTCCCGACATGCCCCAACTTTTCCTGGACCTGGATTCCGACCTGCTTTACAGCTTCGCACACGAATTGCGAACACGCGGGCTTGAAGTCAAGCTGATCGACCCGGAGGAATTCGACCTTCTCGGGCTTAAGGCGCGGGAAATCCTTGCTCTACTTAACAAGGAAAAGGAAGAATTTGACGGCCTCCTGCTCGTCCGCGTAGGATACGCTCACCGGATAAAGGACGGGCTTAAGTACCCGCTAAAGTCGGTCCTTCTGAACAACGAATGCGACACCATTTTCCGGTACCATTTCTATTTCAAGACGACAGATTTTGAGTTGTGGGACAAGTCGCAGGACACTGGAAAAGACTTCAAATTTGATGACGGAACAGTAGACGACACCGACCGCAACCGCATATTGAATGAGGCGCGCGCTCACCTCAAGAAAGATTTCGGCGAGTTCCTGGAAAACTTCTCTGAAATTTACAAGCCCGGCAAGGAATAAAAGCTTCCAGCTTTCATCTTTCACCGACATGCCGGTTGCACTTGCCCGCTTTCACATGTAAAATGCCCATGTGGAAAGATACGATCCTGAATTCAGATTTTCAAGCAAATCGTCTGCGCTTTTCGTGCGGCCGAGGCTGTATGTAAAACACCTGCCGTTCGTTTCGACCCAACCACCGCTGAACCTTGCCATGCTCGCCGCCGTCGCCCTGCGCGCGGGAGGAAAAGCAGATATCCTCGACCTTGACGTTGAGGTCGAAAAATCTTTTGAAGAAAAAATACGGCGGGACAGGCCTGACACAATTGCCTTTACCGCCATGACGCCCCAGGTGCCCGAAGCCTACCGGCTGGCGAAAAAGGCAAAAGAAATTCACCCTTCAACTACGGTTGTAATCGGCGGACCGCACGCATCTGCGCTGCCCGAGCGGACGTTACTCGAATGCGCCGAAATCGACCGGGTCGTCATCGGCGAGGGCGAACTTCCGCTCCTTGCCGGCCTTGAAAATGGTTGGGATGAGAAGACTCCCGGAACCGCCTGCCGGGACCGGAGCGGTGAACCTGTTATAAACGAACGCCCTGCACCGCTTGAAAATCTGGACCTGCTGCCGCCGCCCGCGCGGCACATCCTTCCGATGAAGAAATATCGCGGCCAGTCCTACCGCGGGTTCTCCCGCGACGTCCTGAAGCTTCAGGAAATCGTCACCGCGCGGGGATGTCCTGCATCGTGCATCTTCTGCGCCTGCGGCGTCGTACACGGAAAAGGGGTCAGGGCAAAACCGGTCGAATCTGTTAAAAAGGAAATAAACGAGCTGGTTTCAACCTACGGTGCGCGGCATTTCGTTGTGCTTGACGATACCTTTAACGCGGACCGCGACCGCGCCGCCGCGATCGCGGAGGTTTTCCGCAAACGCAGCCTGACCTTCAGCGTGACCATGAGGGCGAGAAAAACGGATTACGAACTCGCGCTGCACCTGTCGAAGTGCGGCTGCACGGGCGCGGCAATGGGCGGGGAATCGGGTAGCGGGCGGATTCGAAAACTGATAGGGAAAGGCGCAAGCGGGGAAAACATCATCACAGCCTTCGACGCGCTCCACCGGGCGGGGATAAAAAACATCGAAGCCGATTTCATGCTCACAAGCCACCCCGATGAAACCTGGGAGGACTTCGCCGAAACGGAGAAACTTATCCGCCGCATCAGGCCGGACATCCTTTTTCTTTCAATAGCCGTTCCATTGCCGGGCACGCGGCTACGTGAAATAATGCTGAAAGAAAAACTCCTTTCAGACGATGTGCCGTGGGACAGATATCTCTTCTACGGCGAGCCGCCGCCGTGGCGGGCGAAACATTTCACCGGCGAAGAGCTTGTCCGCCACCAGCGCCGCATCCTCCGCAAGTACCTTTTCTCGGGGCGCAGCATCGCCGGACGTCTGAGAAAGATTGCCAGCGTGCGGGAACTCAGGTATTACATTTCGGCGGGGATAGCATTCCTCCGCGGCTAGGGTTTCATTCGCCCCATTTTATTAATACAAGCGCAATAAGAGTTAGCACAATCCCCGCCACCCCTCGAACGCCGAGTTTTTCTTTCCAGACCACAACGCCTAGAATCGACAGCAGAAAAACGCAGACGCCGTCCCAGAATGAAAAAACGATCGAGCCCGGAAGCGCATCCAGAGCCAGGATCAGAAAACCGCCGGTGAGGATATTGGGGATACCCGCTGCCGCGCCATAAATAAAATCCCCGGCCTTCACTTTTTTCCGTGCGGCAAATGTCCAGATACCGGTCAATATCGCCGCGCTGATGAACAGCACCATCATGTACGCCGCGGTCTCGACGTGACCGATTTTATTGACAGCCACTTCCTTGTAGAGCTTCATCACAAATTTAACGCAGCCGTGCGCGAGAAAAATCATAACCAGCAGCGTGACGCCCCATGTTGTAATTTTCCCTTCACGCTTCGCCGCGCGGGAGCACAGTGCAAGCATGGCGACACAGACGAGGACGACGCCGACTATCTGGATTCCGACGAGTTGTTCATCCCATAAGATTAGACATGCAGCCACCGGGATAAGAACGGCAAGCCTTGCGAGCGAAACCGCATAGGCCAGGCCGACTTCCTTTATGCCGACCATCAGCGTGATAAGACCGGCCACCCAGGTTACGCCGGCAATCGCGCCGACATAAACCGTCGGCCACGAAATCCGCCACCCCGCATAAACGAGAAGATAGATTGCTGCAAGGACCGCCCCGAACAAGTAATTCGCAAAGGCGACAACGACCCGGTCGCGGCCGGCTTTTTCTGCAATCTTGAGAGAGGAGCCGAAGATTACGGACGACAGAACGGACAGGGCAAGCCATATCATGCGGAAGGTTGTAGCATTTCAATCGGCTTTATTCTATTTTAATCCGCAATACACCATATCATTATTCAACTCTTGTTAATCTCCCGCGCCAGTTTAAGCAGTTTGCTTTTTTTATTCAGGTCGGGATCAAAGAGGACTCTTTCGAAAAGCTCGCGGAGGATGCGGCCGACCTCGGGGCCGGGCTCGATATCGAGCGCTTCCATCAGGTCTTTACCGTTCACGGCAAGGTCTTTCACGCTCGGCTTGTCGGGCTCGCCCGCGAGCATCCGCTCGATGCGCGTCCTGAGCGAGCCCAGCTTCCCCATCGCCAGCCGCGGCTTGCCCGAAGCGATGCGGTCTCCGAAACGCATGTCGAAAAGGTCGCCGATCATGTCAGGACCGACCCTGTCGAGCAGTCTGCGCACGGCCGAGTCCGAAAGATCGAACGCGTCGTTGAACATGTGGTTGCGTATGAGGTGCTTGACGTCTTTGGCAAGGTCTTTGGGAGCGCCGAGGCGTTTGAGCAGCTTGCCGGCAAGTTTGGCGCCGAGACCCGGATGGCCGATGAACGACTCTTCCTCGTCCTCGGCTTCCTGGTAGGTCCCCGGCTTGCCGAGGTCGTGCAGGAGCGCGGCGAGCCTCACCCTGAGCTTCGTCGAGGGCGTCGAGTCCAGGGCAACGAGCATGTGGTCCAGCACATTGGGAATTCTCTTTTTCCCAAGACTCACATCGCAGTCGGCAAGCGGTTTCAGGAGAATACCGAGCACGCCGGTGGCCCGCCAGATGTTGAAACCGAAAGAAGGCCGTTCGCCAAGGGTAAGCAGTTTTACGATTTCCGGCCATATCTCATCCGGCTCCAGGTTGCGGGCAAGTTTTGCGGAAGAATACATCAGGTCCGCCGTCCCGCGGTCGACCTGGAACTTCAGGCGGACCGCTATCTGGGAAGTACGAATAAGCCGTATCGGCGAATCCTCGAAAACCGTATCCGTTACCGCCCTGAGCCATCGCCCATGCAGGTCGGAAGCGCCGTCGAAAGGGTCTATCCGCTCGCCCGTTTTGAGGTCGACCGCCATCGCGTTTATCGTAAAGTCAGAGCGGCCGAGGTCTTCTTCGATGGAAGCGCCCCGTGCCGGGGTAAACGTGGCCTGCTCCTCAGCCGCGCCCTTCCGGCGAAACGCGAACGCGGGCACATCGAGGCCGGTATCTCTCACCGTGCCGTGGCTGCCGAGAATTTCTTCAAGTTTTTCCGCGTCGAGGTCGGCCACGAGAAAATCTATGTTCCTCGGCTCGCGGTCGAGAGCCGCGTCCCGCACCGCGCCCCCGAAACGGAATACGCGCCCGCCGGCTTCTTCTATCTGGTTGCGGATATGTTTCAAGACAAAGCCTTTATTCAGTTATTCAGTTATTCAGTTATTCAGTTATTCAGTTATTCAGTTATTCAGTTATTCGGTTATTCGGTTATTCGGTTATTCCGAAATCTGCAATCCGAAATTGGAATGACGCGGGACGCCGGCACGACGAACAATCCGGAAAATGAAAATAGCGACAAGAAAAACGGCAATCGGCGCAAGCGGCCAGCCGCCCGGTCCGCTCCCCGAACCGGGGCGTCCGGTCAGGCCCGGGGTAAACGTAATATAGGATACGGGGTGCACGGTGCGGTTGTTCGGCCAGAAAACCATCTCGACATCATCGTAGATGCCTTCGGCGGGGAACGTGCCGGTCATCCGGGTCAGCATGTAGGGCCGCGTTATAACCGATGCAATGGAAAGGTCCTCAAACTCTTCCATCGGCGAGTAGTCGACGTATTCCAGAATAAAGCGGCCGCGCGACTGCGCCCGGATAACGGAGTCGTAAGAACTCTGCACGGTCCGCGGCCCGGAAAAGCCGCTGACACCGTAGTTCGTAACGTGCATCCTGAGGTCGGCAAAAATGAAAACCGTAACCATCGCCTCGTCCGCGATGTTCAGCGCCATCGCCTTGAGCGGGAGTACGATGTTCGACGCGCTGAAATCGAGGGCAAGCGGCATCATCGCCTCGTTATAGGCCAGTGACACGTCAGGCTGTGGGGTAACTTCAACTACAACGAAGTGCCATCCGCGGCTCAGGTAATCCGCACCCAGTGCAAGCGCGCCGGCAGATTCGTAGCCGTTTGCGCCAAGCCACTGCTCGAGCGTGTTATCCAGCGAATTAGTGACGCGCGTCAGCGTATAAACGTTGCTCATTATGAGTTTCGTCACATTGCGGTAGTAGACAAAGGCGTTCCCGCCTGTCCGTTTTTCCTTTTCTTTTGCGCCGGCACATCCGCCTGAAAGGCCTAAATCCAGGATTTCTTCAAAGTAAACCACGCCGAGGGTCGGGTCGGTCCGTATATTCATCGCGGGAAAAGGATTCGGCGAAAGAGTATTCGCACAATCCGTACCCGGCAGGGCGGGAACGGGTATCACCCACGCGAACGGCTCGCGGTCGCCCGAGTAATACGGCTGCAGCACCATCGTCACCTGTCCGCTGTCGAGGAGAACCGCACACTGCACCTTGGCTATCGTCGGAGCCGTTTTGCCCGACTGCGGGAAAAACGCCCCCGCCGCAATCGCCGTGTCAGGAAACATGCAGGCTGCGGCAATGAGTATGATGACGGTGCAAGCTGCCGTTGAATTCTTCACCGCGGGCATTATTCCCCCGAAATCTCAGCAGATATTTTTTCCAGCGCTTCTATCGGATCGTCGGCGCCGGTCACCGGACGGCCGATAACGAGATACGTTGCACCCGCCGAAGCCGCATCCGCCGGCGTCGCGGCGCGCGACTGGTCGTCCGCCTTTCCATACCATGCAGGTCGAATTCCCGGCACGACCGTTTCCAGGCCAGGGAAAATGGAACGGACTTCGGCAAGCTCGTGAGGGGAGCACACGATACCGTCCGCCCCCCCATCGGCTGCGATCTGGGCGAGCTTTCTTACGGTAGCGCCGGCGTCGACCCCGTAGATTGCCTTTGCCGTCGCGTCGTCGAGAGAAGTAAGCGCCGTAACGGCAATAATCTTCAGTTTACCGTCCGCGGCCCTGACCGCGGCCTTTATCATATCGGGCCCGCCGGAAGCGTGTACGGTCGCGAGGTCTGCCGCACCCTCCTCCACCAGCATCGAAACCGAATTGGCGACCGTATTCGGGATATCGTGAAACTTCGCGTCGCAGAACACGCCGCCCAGTTTGCGAAACTCCGGAAGGACGGCGGCACCGTCACGGAAAAAAAGATCGTTCATCTTGAAACCCCAGACATGCCCCGAAACACGTTGTGCAAACATCATTGCATCGTCAGGCAGCATGCCGTCGAGGGCGATAATTATCCTGGTCTGAGTCATCGAAGCTCTGTTTTCCTGAAACCGTTACGGACCCAGTTGCGGCGTGACGTTTATCCAGTTGGAGCCGTCCCACTCCCAGGTGTCGTTTTCGAAAACCACGCCGTATCCCTCCCTGCGAAAACCTCCGTGCAGCACAACGCGACCCCGGGCGTGGTCGGCGGCAATGGCCGCGTCCAGGCGGGCGGATGGTGAAATTGCCGGCGCTGCTTTGGCCCACGTCGCGGTTGCCGTATCGTAAAGCCACGTATCTGAAAACGTGGCAGTGTAGCCGGCTCCGCCAAAAAGAAGAACCTTTCCCGTGTTGTTGTCAAACGCAAGCGCGGCACCGACCCGCGGCGACGGACCGGTGTTTGCCGCAAGCGTCCAGTCGGCCCCGTCGAAGACCCACGTCTCCCGGCTGTGGCCGGATGCCGTCTCACCGCCGAAGAGCACGACCCCGCCCGAGACTTCATCCGCCGCGAGCGCAAAGCGCCGCCGCGGTGAAGGGGCGCTGCCTGTCGCAACCCGCTGCCACGATGAGCCGTCCCACGACCACGTATCGCTTAGAAACTTGAACCCGTGCGAGCCGCCGAAGAGAATGGTCTTTCCATTCACGGAATCGAACGCAGCAGAGCAATACGCACGCGGCGTCGGCGAGCCCGCGGGCGCTTCCTGCTGCCACACGCCCGTGGAGTAAGTCCAGGTATCGGCAAGGTCGCCGCCGTCCCCGAATCCGCCGAACAGCAGCACGCCGCCCCCGGGTTCCGACGCAAAGGCAAATTCAAAGCGGCTCGGCGACGGTTCATCGCTAAAATCCACGTCGCGCATATACTGCGAGCCGTCAAACGTCCACGTCATATTAACGTCGCCGTAACCCGTGCTGTAACCCTTCTCGTAACCCCCGAAGGCAACGAGCAGCCCTGCCGCGGTGTCTTCCGCATAACGGTACTGACGCCGCGCGAGCACGCTGCCGTCCATCCACTGGCTAGACCAGTCCTTGTATTCGAACATCGTTGTCACGGACGCGCATCCGTTGTCGGGATTCACGAGTCTGATTTCAACCGAACCGGTTCCCGCAAACGGCGTTCGAGCCTTCACTCGCGTGCAGCTTTCGACAAACACATCGTTCGATTCGACGTCGTTGAAGTAGACTTTCGCGTCCTCCCTGAACCCGAGGCCGTTTATCGAAACCCGGACGCCGAAACCCCACGGGATTTGACGCGGGTCAACCGCGGTGATTATCGGCGCCGGCGGCGTGCCGTCGTAAAACAGGAAGGCTGCGCGCATGATCGCCGTACGGTTATTGGCGTTATAAATAACTATGTCCGCAATGCCGGCGGGATGTGACTCCGTCACAACGCGGAAACACGTGGTATTTCCGTCGATGGGAACCACACTGGTAAACCCGATTTCGACTCTGGGCACGTTGAGGAAATCGAGCCCGTGAATCTCAAGGACTGTGCCGCCGGTGATCGGGCCTGCCGTCGGGGTGAAGGAGTAAATATAAGGTTGAATCCCGTACAGCTTTTCCTTGCGCCTGTGGGTTCGCGATTCCTTCTTCCTGAATACCCGCCTGCCGACCCTGTCTACCAGGTCGGCAAGCCCCGAGCCTTCGGAGCACCCTGAACCGACGGCAACGGCCGCGCCGAACAGGAAAAGTAACAGTGCAGGAATCGCCTTCCGTGCAACTTCGTTCAGACAGGTTCTTCTTTCATTCTGTTTATCCGGTTCAGGCATACAACCACATATACCAGAACCCGGTGGAGCATGCAATGAAAAACGTCCGATTGGGCGGGGAGTCATTTCTTTTTGTTATTCTGCTCTTCAATAATGCTTTCAAGCGCATATCTTACGGCTTCGCGGACTCCGGCGTCTTTATCCTTTTCCATCGCAGATTTCAGAACCTTTACGGTCTCCGGATTGCCGATATCCTCCAGAGACTCCGCCGCAGCCCTTCGAACCTCGGCATCCGCATCGTGTAAAAGAGAATCGCCTATTGCGGTGAGGGCTTTTTTACAGGAATCACCGTGCCCGCTCTCGAAATCGGCAACTATTCTATCCGAAGGCGGAAGCGATGCGATAATCACTCCCAACATTTCAACCGAAAATCTTCTGATGCGCGCGTCTTTGCCGTCCTTCACCTTCCTCAGATAGATTTGCATCGCAGTTTCGTCGATAGCGTTATGAAGCGCGCCCTCTGCAAAAACGCGAACCCGGGAGGCGTTGTCACCGGCAAAGGCGTCGAGAAGGGGCTCCATGGCCCGCGCATCGCCGATTATCCCGAGGGCAAAGGCGGCCGCGCTCCTGACCGAGTCGTTCGAGTCGTTCTGAAGCGCTTTAATCAGAGCGGGAACGCTTCTACGTTGCCCAATTCCTCCCAATATATCGGCGACAGTCCGTCGTACTTTCGGAGCTTTATCATTTTCCAATGCACTGGCCAGAGCTTCGACCGCATCCAGGGAGTTCTGATTGGCAATTACAACCGCGGCAAGTTTTCTGATATCTTCCGATTCATCGTTTTTCAGGATTTCCGAAAGGACGTGCACCGCCTGCACACTGTAAAAGTCATACAAAGCATGGTACGACGTGGCGCGAACCTCGTCGCTCTCATCGCCGGTATACGCATCCAGCAGGGGTTTTATGGCTCGCGAGTCGCCTATCTCGCATAACTGGCAGGCGGCGACTTTTCGTGCACGCGGATTCTTATTTTCTTTCAAAGCGTTAAGAAACAACGAAAACGAATCCGGGTCCGTGATGTTGCTCAGCGCATCCGAAATATTCTCCCATGCGAATCTAAAAGTATCGTTCTCCAGCAATGCGAGAAGCGGCCTGACCACAACGGCATTGTCAAAGGCCCCGAGAGCATTAATAGCGGAGCATGTGAGATAACCATCGCAATCCTCCCACTTGCTTTCAAAATCCACCGAATACCGCAATACATCCAGTAAGGGCTCAACCGCGCTCTGGTCTCCAATACAACGCAACGCTCTCGCCGCGCTTGTGCGTACCTCAATCTGGGGGTCCTTTTTCAGCGCAGTTATCAGCCTCGGCACGGCAAGCGGATCTTCCATCTCACCGAGGCGTTCCGCCGCATCGGCCCTCGCGCCGCCACCTGAGCTCCTGCCACCACAGGACCCGTCGCACATTCATATCACTCCTGCCTCTTCATCATCCTCCTCGGTCTCCTCACTCGAATGATAGTATGTCAGCAAATAACAGAGAATATTCCTGTTCCTGGCGGGAGAATCCTCGAACACCTCCGTTACTTTCCAGCGGACCTTATTATGTGCAAAAAATACGGCGGACGCGGCATCGGTCAGCTTGGAGGGTTTTCCGTCAAGGACGGCATTGAGCTGCCCGGTCAGTTCTTTCCATTCGTCCCCCGTTATCTTTGCAGTCACCCGGCAGGCATTTTTTGCGTGTGCGGGATTTTCCGACTCCAGCCAGTTCTTTAGAAGGGGGATTATTTTTACGCCTTCCGCGGCAAGACGCTTTGCCGCGCCTTCGCTTACGGCGGGGTCGTTCGACCGGAGACGGCTTACAAGCCACGCCTGCCTTACGGGCCGGTACGCGAACAGCGCGCCGAACACAAGGGCGAAAAAAACCACGACCGCGATTCCGAGTTTGAGGGGAAGTGAAATTTTCATAGAATTGTATTCAATTCGGCAGTGTTAACATTATTCTATCCTACAATCAGTATAATGCAAACGAAACCGGCTTTATGGACAAATCAAGATTGTTTTGAAAGGCCGGATACGCCTCTTGCAGCGCAGATGGCGACGCAGCGGGCGCAGGCGTATTCGGAATACAGCTCCTGCTTCTGGTTGCGCTCACGGGTGCACTTGATAAAATCGAAATCCAGAAACCCATCGTGGAACCGGTGCTTTTTCTCGAGAATCGACTCTGAGTATTTGCCGTTCGGAGCAGGGCTGGAATTCGGGATCGCGCCCGAGGAACAATGCATTATGCATTTGCCGCAGACCGATTTACCCGAACGGCCAAGCATACGGTTGTAGGGGCAGAACCTGCCGCTGACAACGTCTTCATCGACTACGGTATAATCCGAAAGCTTTCTGGTTTTTTCAATGTGAGCTGCATCAAGATGCACGACTCCACCGCTCCCGTCTTCGACCAGCGGCGCGTTATCAAAGACGACGACCGTTGCATAATGCCCCATCATCCGGATTACTTTACCGTCTTCGCCGCGCTCGTCCCGTATCGGAATGCGGGATACGCCGAACTGCATCAGGCCTGTAAGAACGGCAACACTGTTCTGCGGAAACGGGTCGTTGCACGGGCCGTGGTATCTGCCTGTCTGCGAATCCGCAAGCGAAAACTCGACGACTTTTTTCGCGCCGGTGGAGTTCATGCAGACGACAACCCTGTCCCTGCGGAGACGCGCAAGCGAAAGCCTGGCCGCGACCTTGGAGATAATGCCTGCGACGTCCGAGCTTGCCCGCGGATACTCGTCGAAGTTGTCAGGGTCGCCGCCCGTAATCTTTTCCGCGTATGCCTCGAATACCTGTTTATCAATCGGCAGAAGCATGGAAATAATGACCGCGCGGTCCAGCCTTTTCTTCGCCTCCTCGAAACTCTCCGGTATGGCAAGGTAATTGGGCGACCCGTCAGGTAGAACGCTTTTCAGGTTGTTTGCTGCATAGAAATCCCATATCTCCCTGAAGCCGACCGGGTGCAAACCGACCGCGGCCGGGCTTCTCAGCCCGTGCCATATATCCGCATCGATTGAAGCGTTCGCTATCGCCACGCGGACGGCGGGCAGCCCGTCATTGTCAAGAAGGCAGGGAACACCAAGGTCCGTCTGATGCCGGTCGAATTCAGGCTCCAGCGCAATGCTTCTTACTTTTTCCTTCAGGAAGTTCTGGATTTCCTCAACGCTGTTTATTTGTATCATGATCAAGGCTCCTCCAGTACCTTTTCTCAGACAAATTCGGATGCACATTATAGCGGTTCGAACGCATTTCCACCAGCAATTATTGATATCCGAAACCATATAAAACGGAGAAGGTTAAGGCTGCTCTTTAGCTTGACAAATTCGCCAGAATGTCTAGAATAGCCCGGTTGTCGTGGATGAGGAACACGTTATGATGACAAGGGGAATCAGGGGAGCGATAACGGCCGATGAAAACAGCCGGGAAGCCATCTTTTCGGCGACGGCTGAGCTATTAAACCGGATCATTCGGGAAAACAACCTTGAAACAGATAATATCACGAGCATCGTATTAACAATGACGACGGACCTCAACGCTGACTTTCCTGCCGTTGCCGCGCGGGAGGTGTGCGGGAAATGGGTGCCGCTTCTGTGCGCACAGGAACTCGAAATATCGGGCGCGATGCCGGGAGTTATCCGCGTATTGCTGCACGTCGAGACCGGGCTGAAACAGAAGGAAATAAAACATGTTTACCTGAAAGGGGCTGAAAAACTAAGGCCAGACCTGTTCGGGGAGGAGAAGGGCAAATGATAGTTGTAATGAAAATCGGTGCGCCGGACGCTGAGATTGAAAATGTCTGCGACGAGATAGTGAAACTCGGCTTCAAGACACACCTCAGCAAAGGTGAAGAGCACACGATAATCGGTGTCGTCGGAGAGAAAAGGGGCGAGGCGAGAACAACCGCGATGTCGCGGCTCGCGTTCATGCCCGGCGTGGACAAGGTCGTCCCGATTCTCGACCCGTTCAAACTGGCGAGCAGGAGCTCCCACCCCCCAAATACCGTAATCAAGGTCGGCGATGCCGAGATCGGTGGAGACGATTTCGCCGTCATGGCCGGACCGTGCGCGATAGAAAGTCACGACCAGTTGTACTGCGCGGCCGAAACCGCGAAGAAATGCGGATGCAAGATCATCCGCGGCGGCGCCTTCAAGGCGAGAACCTCCCCGTACAGTTTCCAGGGCCTTGGCGAGGAAGGCCTGGAAATAATGAAGAAGGTAACGGACGAACTGGGCCTTAAATCAGTCGTAGAAGCGCTCTCCATTCAGGAAATCGGTATTGTAGCCGAGTACTGCGACATCATCCAGATAGGCGCCCGCAACATGCAGAACTTCGCCCTGCTCAAAGCTGCCGGAAAAATAACAAAGCCCGTCCTGCTCAAACGCGGGATGATGTCGACTATCGAAGAACTGCTTCTCGCGGCGGAATACCTGATTTCATCCGGCAACCCGAACGTCATCCTCTGCGAAAGAGGTATCCGCACGTTCGAAAAATACACGCGCAACACGCTCGACATCAGCGCGGTCGCGGTCATTAAACACCTCAGCCACCTGCCGATAATCGTCGACCCGACCCACGCGGTAGGCGTCTGGTCTTACGTTGCGGCGACGAGCAAGGCAGCGCTCGCGGCAGGGGCGGACGGGTTGCTTATCGAAATACACCCCGACCCGGCAAGCGCGCTCTGCGACGGAGGCCAGTCACTGACACTCCCGAACTTCGAAAAACTCATGCAAGAGATGAAACCGATTGCAGAGGCCGTAGGCAGGAAGTTATGAATCCTGATAAAAAACCGGTCGTTTTCATCGCAGGCCTGGGCCTGATCGGCGGGTCAATCGCACATGCTTTAAAAAGAAGCGATTTTGCACGCCTTATAATCGCTTACGATAAAGATGAGCACGCTCTTGAATATGCGATGGAAAAGCTCATCATCAGTAAATCCGTCCAGAGTTTGAGTGAAGGAGCAACAGAAGCTGATATTATAATTCTTGCCGCACCTGTCGGAGCAATCATCGAATCCATAGCCGAGCTTGGAAAAATCGAGACCGGAAACGCTCTAATCACTGACGCGGGCAGCACCAAACAGGAAATAGTTGCGGCGGCAGTAAACACGGGCTTAGGCAGGCAGTTCGTCGGCGGTCACCCGATGGCGGGTGCGGAAAAAACCGGCGTGCAAAACGCAAAGGCAGACCTGTTCAAAGATGCGTTCTTTTTTCTCACCCCCACCGGAGAAACCGAGCCTGATAAACTGGAAACTGCGAAAAACCTTGCCACAGCCCTTTCTGCAAAACCTGTCGAGATAACTCCCGAGAAGCATGACAGGATTGTCGCCTTCGGCAGCCACCTCCCCTACCTGCTTTCCGCCGCGCTGAAAGATGCCGTTATGAAGGAGAAAGAAACGAACCCGAAAACGGCATACGGATGTGCGAGCGGTTATGAAAGCTGCACCAGGCTTGCAAAAGGCTCGCCTGAAATGGGCGCCGATATGCTGTCGACTAATTCCGAAAACGTGCTGAAAGCGTTTAAAACCATGAACGCTTCGCTGGAAGAACTGATAAGCAGGCTCGAGGCAGGCAAGCGGGATGAACTGCGTGATCTACTTTCGAAGATAGCCGCAATGCAGTAAGAAACATTTCAAAATCAACGCCGCGTAAAAGCGGCTAACCACAAACGACTAACCACTAATTCCAGTTTTCCTTCGCGTAATCGAAACCTTTCCGGAGCGCATCCACATTGGGCTCGAGAAACTTCGCCTTGCGGCCGAAGAGAAATTTCTCAGACAGGCGCTGTTTGATTGTATCGATCGGCAGGAAGTTGCGGTCGTGAATCATAGCCCCCAGCATTATCATGTTCGCCATGCGGACGTCGCCCATCTCGTTCGCCATATCGGTCGCGGGGATTTCACGGAGGGTTGTGTCCTTCGGCGGCTCCTTCACCTCGACGAGCGAGTTGTTCACGTACAGTTTTCCGCCTTTAGCGACGCGGTTCCTGAACTTCTCGTAGCTCGGCTGGTTCATGACGATATTCGCCGTCGCCTGCGCGACAAGCGGGCTTGCGATGACGTGGTCGGAAAGCTGGACCGCGCAGTTCGCCGTGCCGCCGCGCATCTCCGCACCGTATGACGGAATGTACGTCACGTGCTTGTCCTCATGCATGTAGGCGTAACAGAGGAGCTTTCCAAGGAACATTATTCCCTGACCGCCAAAACCGGCTAATATCATCTTTTCAAGCATTTAGGCCTCCGTGAGGAAGGTTCGTAGGTTCGTAGGTCTGTAGGTCTGTAGTTTCTTACCTACGGACCTACCCGCCTGCAAACCTACAAACCTATTTGCAGGATGCAGCAGAGACGTCGACTTCTTCCTTCGAACGATCGCGGTAGACGCCGAGCGGGAAAAAGGGCTCCATTTTCTCGTCGACCCACTTCATCGAAGCGACTGGCTCGATGCTCCAGTTCGTCGGGCACGAAGAAAGCAACTCGACAAGCGTGAAACCGCGACCTTCAATCTGAAACTGGAACGCCTTTTTGATAGCACGTTTCGCCTTGCGGACGTTCTTCGCATTGGATACTGAAACCCGTTCAACGTAATAAGGCGTGATCAGGGACGAAACGAGCTCGCAGACGCGGATCGGGTAGCCTTCGTTTCCGACGCTGCGTCCGCGCGGCGTCGTCGTCGTAATCTGGTCAATAAGCGTCGTCGGCGCAAGCTGCCCGCCGGTCATGCCGTATATGGCGTTGTTTACAAATATCGTCGTAAAGTTCTCGCCGCGGTTGGCGGCGTGGATAATTTCGTTCGTGCCGATGGCGGCGAGGTCGCCGTCGCCCTGGTAAGTGAAAACGATAAGGTTGGGGTTCGCGCGCTTGATGCCGGTCGCGACCGCGGGCGCACGGCCGTGCGCGGCCTCGATCGCGTCCACGTCAAGATAGTTGTACGCAAGCACCGAGCACCCGACCGGGGCCACGAGCACGGTGCGGTCCTGGATTTCAAACTCGTCAATCACCTCGGCGATAAGCCTGTGTATGATTCCGTGCCCGCAGCCGGGGCAATAATGGGTAGTGACGTCAATAAGTGCTTCGGGCCTCGTCTGAACGGTCTTCATCTTCGCCATTGTTAGCCCTTTCCGAGTATTTTCTTCACTTCCGCGGTAACGGCTTCCGGCGTCGGGATGCCTCCGCCCAGCCGGCCGTAGAAATGCACAGGCGCGAAGCGCTCGTATGCCATCCTCACGTCCTCGAGCATCTGGCCCGCGTTCATCTCGACGACGAGCGCGGGCATTTTCGTTTTCTCTGCAATCTCAGAAAGCCTGTCATACGGAAACGGCCAGAGAGTAATCGGACGGAACAGGCCCGCCTTTACGCCGAATTCGCCGAGCTGACGCTTCGCCTCGATCTGGCCGCGAAAGCTTGTGCCGTAACCGACAAGAAGGATGTCCGAGCCTTCGACGTCCTTTTCCTCGAAGCGGATCTCTTCCTTCTCCGCCTTCTTGAATTTTTTCTGGAGTTTCTCGTTGTGTTTTTCGAGGACGCCTTCGACCAGGTACAGCGAGCATATCAGCCGTTTCTCGCGGCCCTTTTTACCGTCGAGAATCCAGTCTTTCGGGTAATTCCGCTCGGGAACAGAATCGGGAAAGGTGCAGGGCTCCATCATCTGGCCGAGCACGCCGTCGGCGAGAATCATCGAGACCATGCGCCACTTCTCCGCGAGGTCGAATGCGGTGATGGTGAGGTCTGCCATTTCCTGCACGGTGTGAGGTGCAAGGACGAAGATGTTGTAGTCGCCGTGCCCGCCGCCTTTCGTGGCCTGGAAATAGTCGGACTGCGAGGGGGCGATGTTGCCGAGGCCGGGCCCTCCACGCGAAACGTTGACGACGACTGCCGGCACCTCGTCTCCGGTGATGTAGGATATCCCTTCCTGTTTGAGGGAGATACCCGGCGACGACGAGCTCGTCATCGCCGTGTGGCCGGTCGCACCCGCGCCGAGGACCATGTTGATGGCCGCGATCTCGGACTCCGACTGGATAAAGACGCCGTCGACCTCCGGCAGGCGCCTGGCCATATAGGCCGTGATTTCGTTCTGCGGTGTGATGGGATAGCCGAAATAATGCCGGCAGCCAGCGATAATCGCGGCCTCACCGAGCGCTTCGTTTCCCGCCAGAAGTTGCTTTTCTCCCACGCCCGTTCCTTTCAACTGTGTCTGTGAGATAATTTCAGATGGAAAGTGGAAAGCGTGCCGATGCGAATATAACAATTCGCCTGTAAATCGTCAAGCAAAAGCAGGGAACGAAAGGGTTGAAAACGGTAAAATTCTTATGTGATATTTTCAACTGCCAGCATACTTTACTCGGATTCGTTTTCTGTTTTTCTTATTTCAATGTCCACAGACGTCGATTTGACCGATTTCTTGCTCTCTATAAGATTATTATAAAACCGCTGCGTCGGATAGGCGAAATCTATGTCGTCGCACTTGGCGAATTCCCGCAGGATATCTTCCCAGATTGCTTCGGCGCTTCCGCGTCGGCGGCGGGGCTCACACAGATAACGCGTCGTCAGGAGGACGCCGCTGTCTTTAACGCTGGTATAGATAATCGGCGTGAGCTTGGAGTAGAATATCATGAATTTCTGCGCAGCCTCTTTTACCTTTTCTCTCGCGGGCTCACTCAGATGCTCGGCGTGCTTGTTTGCGATATTATGCAGTATTTCCTTCGCCTTTTCCCAGTTGCTCTCAAAAGTTATGAGAACCGGTATCTCGTTCCAGATATACTGAAACCCCTTGCTGTAATTCGCCAGCGGGTCGACAAACACCTTGCCGTTAGGAATGTGAATGATCCGGCCCGTGCTCTGGTCCGCGTCGACCCAGTTTCCGATCTCCATCAGGGTGAACCGTAATATCCGCATGTCGATAACGTCGCCTGCGTGCTCGCCGATCTGCACCCGGTCTCCCACCTCAATCGGCCTGCGCAGCAGAATGTAAATCCAGCCGGCAACGTCTACTATCGGGTCCTTGAGCGCGATGGTGACACCGGCCGCCACAAGACCCAGGAACGTCATTATGGACTGGAATTCCTCAAGCCATATGAACGCGACGACTATACATCCCAGAAGCAGGGAAATAAGTCCGAAGGCCTTGTTCCACCTGTAACGGATGCGGGTATCTTCGACTCGCCATAGCACTATCCGAAGAATCAGCCTTGGGATAATCCAGAGGCCGAGAACCACAAACACCGAGATAAGGAGCTTGAGCTGGATGGTGGGGCTCATACCCAGAGTTTTCTGCAGCCACTCGGACACGTAATTCATAATTCTTCATTCCTCATACGCTTGACAGGACAGCGATGAATATAACAGTTCGGCACAAGGCCGTCAACGAAAAGTCCCGGGTCATTTCGCTTACAGATTCAATCCCGCCAGGTAAGCCGTACTCCATGCCGCGGTGAGGTTGAAACCGCCGGTAGGGCCGTCGAGGTCAAGCACTTCGCCGGCAAAAAAGAGTCCCGGAACAAGACGGGATTCCATCGTACCCGGGTCTATTTCCTTCAGCGCCACGCCACCGGCAGTAATAATCGCCTCCTCTATGGGCCGCAGTTTCGTTACGGTAAGCGGCAGTCCTTTCAGCAGAATCCGCAATCGCGCGCGCTCTTCTTTCGATATCTCGGCCACCCGTTTTTCAGGAGATATTTCGGAAAGCCTGACAATCACCGGAATAAGCGACTTTGGCAGCAGACGGTCAAGTGAGTTCCTGAACTGTCTGCGCGGTGTTTTCGAGAAATCGCGCAGGATTCGGGCATCGAGCTTGCCGTGGTCGAGCGCGGGCTTAAGGTCGATCTCGACTGCCACCGGACCATCGACAAGGGCTTCTCCGATCTCCTTAGACGCATCCATCACAATCGGCCCGGAAATCCCGTAATGTGTGAAAATCATCTCGCCGAAACGGGGCGCGCTTTTCTTTTTTCCAGCCATCCGACAGGTCAGACGGACATTAACCAGATTCAGGCCCGCAAGTTCGGCCACCCAGTCTTCCTCGGTCTCAACCGGCACGAGTGCCGCATGAAGCTTTACAATTGTGTGTCCAAGCGATTCTGCAAAACGATAGCCGTCGCCGGTCGAGCCCGTGCGAGACATCGACATACCGCCCGTGGTTATCAGTAAACGGTCAGTGTTTTTGACTTCATGTTCGGTTGTAAGCAGGAACCCTTTACGGTCGCGCTCGATTTTTTTTATCGACCGGCTGGTTCGGATGACGGAACCTGAGTTCCCGGCACGCCTGAGCAGCGCATCAAGAATATCTTTTGCCCGGCCCGACTCGGGGAAATAGCGTTTCCCCTGCTCCAGCTTGACTGGGACGCCGCATTCTTCGAAAAAGCTTACAATCTTTTCCGGTCCGAAAACGGCAAGCGCATGCCTGAGGAATCTCCCGCCCGTGCGGCCGAACGCCTGCTCGATTTCCCTGCGGGTGCATGCGGTTGTGAAGTTGCACCGCCCGCCGCCGGTTGCAAGGATCTTCCGGCCGGGTTTGCTCATCTTCTCAAAAACAGTTACTTCCCGGCCGCGCTCCGCCGCCGTCGCCGCGGCCATAAGACCTGCCGCGCCCGCTCCGATTATTGCTACACCGTCGAATGAACCCATGCACGCTTTATATCCGCTTACTCCAGACATTCAAGAGAAAAAATACACAAGGGCAAGGCAGCCGCAGACAGTCGATTTATTTTTCGAGAATAATCTTGCAAAGGATACCGACCAGCGGTTTAATCTTGCATCTTGCGCCGCCGCGGTTAAAATGGGGAATAACATTTTTGAAAGGTTTTACTGATGTCGGAACTGGAAATAACTGACAGCAAGGTCGACCCGGGAGTTATCGTCATCTCCCTTATAGGGTCGCTTAACGAAAATACCATTGACATCCTCGAAAAAGCAATCCACAAGCACCTCAGTGCGAACGAGTTGAAGTTTGTAATCGACTGCGAGGAGCTCACCTACCTGAATTCCAAAGGCGTCGGAGCATTCAACTGGGCCATCGGCGGCATCCGCAAACATGACGGCGACATCAAGTTCAGCCGGGTCAAGGGCAAGGCCAGGAATGTCTTCGACATGCTCGGCATCAGCGAGTTCATTCAGATATACAAGACGGTCGACGAAGCCGTCGAAGCATTTGCGGACCCGAGCGTCAAACCGGAAGGCGCCGAATCGTTCTCCTATATAACTGCCAAGGATGAGAAATACTATCACTATTCCTGGTGCCCGGAAGCAAAGAAGATCGACAAAGACGATATCGTGGAATTCAAGTCGCGCATTGAAGTATTCGGCCTGGACAAGACGCCCTGCCCGATCTGCCGGCCGGCGGATATGGCGTAGTCGCTCCCGAATTCATTATAACGGTATTTAATCCCGATTCATTTCATTTCTCCGTAGACATCGATGCATTCCACGCGTATTATTTATATTTCAAAATCATTTCCATCAGGATAATGCCATGAACGACGAGATACGCAGCCTCTTTCCAATAACCAGGGACCGGATATACCTGAACTGCGCGGCCGAAGGACCGCTCCCCTCGCCGGTCCTGGAGACGGCAAAGACCTACCTGGACAACGTTCTGAAAGACGGCTGCAGCCGCTCGGACCCGATCGCCCGGGAACTTGCCCCGGTAATCGGTCCATTCATCGGCTGCGATCCGGACCTGGTCACGTTTACTTTTAACACAACCTTCGGAATCGGCCAGATTGCGCTCGGGCTTCGCTGGGAAAAGGGAGATAACGTCGTCACCTGCGACCAGGAATATCCCGCGAATATCTACCCGTGGCTCAGGCTGGAACAGGAAGGCGTCGAAGTACGCATCGTGAAGAGCGAAGGATTCCGTGTCCCGGTCGAGAAAATGGCCGAGGCCGTTGACGATAACACGCGCGTGATTTCAGTTTCGTGGGTCGAGTTCTTCACGGGTTTTCGCCATGACCTTAAAGCGCTCGCCGACCTGGCCCATGACC
Organism: Planctomycetota bacterium; assembly: GCA_004376375.1. Classification (GTDB taxonomy): domain Bacteria; phylum Planctomycetota; class E44-bin39; order E44-bin39; family E44-bin39; genus E44-bin39. Next base: position 16,711 of record SOJX01000002.1, on the reverse strand, counting down.
ACGGCGCATATCTCGTCGTCGACGCCATGCAGGGCATGGGCACCATGCCGTTTAACATGGAGGAGCTGGGCGTTGACGCCGTGGCATTCGGCACGGTGAAGTGGCTACTCTCCACATGCGGGTGCGGCGTGCTGGGATTCTCAAGAAAACTGTTTGAAGAAGTGGACGTTGCAATCCCCGGCGCATTCAGCGTAAAAGACCCTTGGAACTTCACCGACTACAGGCTGGACTACCTCGACAACGCCGACAGGTTTCTTTCCGGCGGGCTGCCGTTCATGATATTGCATTGCCTGCTCACGTCCATAAGGCTGATGCAGGAAATCGGTATAGAGAAGATAGGAAGACATATTAAAAACCTTACCGACCGCCTCGCTGAAGGACTCGAGCGGAAAGGCTATCGAATTATCAGCCCGCGCGGCCCGGGCGAGTGGTCTGCAATCGTAACTTTCGAGCCGGGCGGCCACGATGCGGTCAAACTCGTCGAAGAGCTTCTGAGTAAAAAAATCTCAGTTGCCGCGAGGCTGGGTTATATCCGGGTCTCTCCGCACTTTTTCATCATCCCGGAGGAAATCGACCGCCTTATCGAGGAGCTGCCCGAACCCGTGTAATAGAACCTGCCTGGCTGCGGATGTATAAGAGACCCCAAAATTCTTGTTGCAATAAAGAACGCAATTTCTATCATAAGAATCAGCCTGTTAAACCTGACAACATCAGAAGACGGAAGGTCTGAGGGGAAGCCATATGGACCAGACCCGACCCGGACAGACGCCGAAAGGGAAGTCTGAAGAAGTTATTACAGACGCGGGCAAAAGCCGCCTTTCCGACCTGTGGAAGACCGAAGACTACTGGGCAATCTGGCTCGGCTTTCTGCTTTTAATCGCAGGCGTTATCATCTATCTCCCACGTGGTCCGGAAAACCTGAAGGAAAAGTCGGAAAAGGCCGAAGCTGTACTGGCAAAAGAAAAGGAAAGAGCGCCCTTCAAAACTATTGCGTGACTCGAAGCCAACGACTCTATCGGGAAACTGAAGGCAACGGGCTCGGACGCGGGAAAGCGGATCAAGAAATTCACCGGAAAGCCGCACTCGTGGCGAAAAAACCCGCTGCATGCCTTCTACATGAACGAGGAGATGGCCACAGCTGAGAAGAAGTGGGCGACAGCCAAATACGAGCTGGACAAGAAGAACAAAGCCGTGCCTGTGGCCCTGGCGAAAGCCGAGGCAGCGGAAGCGGCTGCAGAAGCGGCGGGTTTCAAAGACGAAAAGCTCAACAAAGAAGCAAGCACAGCCATTGCAGCATGGCGTGACGCAAAGGTCAAAGCTTCAACTGCAAAAAAGAAAGCCAAATATAAACCATTCCTGCAACTGCCGTATCTTATCGGCCTGATGGCCGCGATGGCCGCCTTCTTCGGTATCGGAACGTGGGTAATGGGCCGTTCAATTCTGAAATTCATGCTCGGTTTTGTTTTCGTGTTCATGCTGGCCGTCCTTGCCTGCACGGCTGCAAGCCAGACGACCATGCAAAATCTCGGCATCGGCTACGCGGCATGGGCCATTCTTTTCGGACTCATAATCTCCAATACAATCGGAACACCCAAATGGGTGAAGGCTGCCGTCCAGACCGAGTATTTCATCAAGACCGGTCTGGTGCTGCTGGGCGCGGAGATACTTTTCGGCAAGATCCTCGAGATCGGCATACCGGGCATCTTCGTGGCCTGGGTAGTGACTCCAATCGTTCTAGTCACTACATACATATTCGGCCAGAAAGTCCTCAAAATAGGTTCCAAAACGCTTAATATCACCATTTCCGCCGACATGTCGGTCTGCGGCGTATCTGCGGCAATCGCAACCGCAGCCGCCTGCCGCGCAAAAAAGGAGGAACTGACGCTGGCCGTAGGGCTTTCACTCGTTTTCACATCTGTCATGATGATTGCCATGCCGGCGATTATTAAAGCCGTGGGAATGACCGAGGTTCTGGGCGGAGCCTGAATGGGCGGCACAATCGACGCCACCGGCGCCGTAGCCGCAGCAGGCGCGTTCCTGGGTGACAAAGCCTTGAACGTTGCAGCTACAATCAAAATGATCCAGAACGTCCTCATAGGCGTCATCGCATTCTGCGTAGCGCTTTACTGGTGCGCCAAAGTCGATTGTGTCGAAGGACAGCGGGTTACCGCAATGGAAATCTGGTATCGCTTCCCCAAATTTGTCATTGGGTTCATTCTTGCATCGATAGTATTTTCTCTCCTGGCGGCATGTATGAGCTATGGCGAAAGCTACTGCCTTATCGACCACGGCGTAATTAGAGGCATGTCGAAGATTTTCAGGGGCTGGTTTTTCTGCCTGGCGTTCGTGAGTATCGGCCTTGCGACCAACTTCAGGGAACTGAAAGAACATTTCAAGGGCGGTAAACCGCTCATACTTTACGTGTGCGGCCAGTCGTTCAACCTGATCCTGACACTGACAATGGCATATATAATGTTCTACCTGATATTCCCTCACATCACGGAAAACATCTAGTAATGGAAAACACTGTCTGCAAATCAGAAAACAGGAAAAAATTCCCATCCTCACCCACCGTCGGGATGGGGACCCGCCTGATCCGCCTTTTTCTGTCTATCCTGCTCGTCCTGGCTTTTATCTTCTTCATCGGCCCATGGATAGCGCAGGCACCTTTCGTGAAACCGCTCACCACCTTCATCGACGAGCGCAACATTGACGCCGGCGCTCTCTTCTACACGGAGGTCGAGGAGTTCTCCGACGCCGATGTCTATATGCGAAACACCATGAATCACGCCCCTCAGGTACACCAGACCAAGCCTTGACGTGTTTAATCAGTGTCATATAACCCGGCAGGGCTTAACCGCTGTGAAAAAAACCTCGATTTTTCTATTGACAATCCTTGCTTATGCTGGCACAATAGAATCCAGAAAATACATAATTCGCCGTTTTCGGCGATGAGCCCAGATATGAGCCAAAAATACCTTACAACCGGTCAGGCTGCTATTCGATGCTCAGTGAGTCCTGACACAGTGTTGAAGTGGATTCGGTCGGGTCTGCTGCCTGCACGTCGAACCGCCGGTGGGCACCACCGCATTGACGAGCGGGACCTGGAACGCATCCTTATCCAACCGGAAGCAGGGAAAGATGTTTCTTCCCGCCAAAGCCCCGATCGTCATTTTCGATACTGCTGGGAGTATAATGGCAGCGGGCAACTACTTGACAGTTGCAAAGAATGCGCGGTCTACCTCATGCGCGCCCAGCGGTGTTACGAGGTGGCCAAGTTTGCTCCCGAGACAATTCATCCGAAGACCTTCTGCAAAAAGACCTGCGATGAGTGCGACTACTTCATGGAAGTCCACGGGCAGACCATCAACGTCCTCGTAGTAACGGACGATCCCGAATTGACCGACGAACTCAAAAAAGCCGTCATTTCCGGCAGGTTCAACCTGGAGATCGCGGACTGTGAGTATACCTGTTCAACAGTCGTGAATCACTTCAAACCTGACTTCGCAATCGTAGACTGTTCACTTGGCATAGAGGCGAGCCGGGACATCACCAACCACCTGGTTGAAGATCCCCGGGTTCCCTTTGTCCGCGTGGTGCTCGCGGCCAACGAAGGAGAGTTCCCCAACGAATGCGAGAAGATAGTGTTTGCGCGACTCGAGCGGCCGTTCGGCATCGTTGATATAAATGAGTGCATCGACGATATGATGCTGGAACGCCCAAACTCAAAATGAGGAAGGCGTTGAAATCAAAACCAGCCGGGGGGGCAATAACCCCGGCATAACATACCGGAGGTGAAGCGGTAATTACCTGGTAAGGTTGTTCGGGAAATAAAGGCGGCCCGACGGGTGGCCCATCAAAACCAACCCGTCGAGCCTGGATCGGTGACACGGCCGAAGCCGCATCTACCGTTCCCGCCATTATAAAGCCTGCAGGATTATTTGTCAATACACCCAGGAACCCAGATAGATCCTTTGGACTTTCCGGATACCCATTTAGGAATAGCCCGCTTTTACTATTATTCCATGGAGGCGACAGATGGGTAACGAAGAATCGAATGCGAGACAACTGGACAGCGACGGGTTCCTGAAAGAAATATCTACCTGGAGCCGGGAAATGGCCCACGAGCTGGCGGAGCGCAATGACCTGGCTCCCCTGAACGAAGAACACTGGAAAATCATCGAGTTCGTTCGCGAGTACTACGTAAAAAACGGCCAGGCGCCGCCGGTGGTTAAAATCGGCAGAGAGTTGGACATGAAGCCCAGCGAAATCTGCGAGCTTTTCCCCTGCGGCGTCGCCCGGGGCGCTTATCGTCTCGCAGGACTGCCCAGGCCGCCCGGATGCTTATAAGACCGGCGAATCACTGTTGAATTTGATTAAGGCTGGACGGTATCCGTCAACAGTCTGAACGAGGAGAATAATCACAATGGGTTTCATTATCGGGTTCATATTACCGTTTCTCACCGTTATCATTTTTTTCGTTGGTCTGATTTATCAGATATATTCATGGAAAAAGCGACCAAGCCCCACGCTAACACTGTTTCCGGCTCCGGAATCAAACGGGGAAAGGGTCGTTGAAGTTTTGAAGGAAACGTTCCTTTTCAAGAGGCTCTTTTACGGTGATCTGAGCCTGTGGGTACTCGGAGGGTTGTTTCACGTTGTACTGCTGATCACCATAATTGATCATTACGACAGAATACTTGCTTTCATGGGAATGACAAGTGGATCTGTTTTTAAGATACCGCTTATATCGGGAGGCCCCACGGGAATAGTCCTATTAATTTGCGTAGTCCTCCTTATATTCAGGCGAATTATTGTGAAGCGGGCCGCACAAATATCTTCCCCGGCCGATTACCTCGCGCTGATCCTTATTCTTGCGATTATTCTTACAGGTGACGGTCTGCGCTTCATGTCCAGTTACGATGTAGTCCAGACGCGGGAATACTTCTCCGGTATCCTCAGGTTCTCATACAAAGGGATGCCTGATAACAACTGGTTTATTATCCACTACCTTCTGGCTCAAGTTCTTATTATTTGTATTCCATTTAGCAAGATCCTCCATTTTGGCGGCATATTCTTCACTCAGTCATCAATCCATAAGCGCTCATAGGGATGGGGAGAAAACACAATGGCTGCGCAGAATAACAACATGGAATTCATCATCATGATAATTACAGCGGTGATTCTACTGATTCCACTCGGATATGGCGTCGTTAGTTTAGCGTCTTCAAACGACACTCAGCCCTTTATAGAAAAACCCGATGAAAAATATGACAAATGCGTTAGAGACACCGAATATATGCGCTTGAATCATATGGACCTTCTTAAAGAGATCAGAGATGACGCTATGCGAAGAGGAAAAAGAGGGGAAATCACGCTAAATGATTGCAGGAAATGCCATACAAGCAGAGAGCGGTTCTGTGATAAGTGCCATAACGTCGTGAATGCACAGCTTGATTGCTACGGCTGCCATTACTTTCCGAAATAAGTTCGAAAAGTCAGCCACCAAGAAGGCGAGGGAAAAGATGGAAAGAAGGGAGTTCCTGAAAAAGAGCGGCGTGTTACTTGCAGGAACGGCGTGCGCGTGTGCGTTGCCATTACTGCCTGCGGCTGCTAAATCAATTAATGTCGACAGCGAGAATACGGCAGGCAAAAAATGGGGAATGGTAATCGACCTGAACAAGTGCGCCAAAGACTGCAACGCATGTCTTGATGCCTGCCGGAAAGAAAACAACGTCGCCATGCACGGGGACAAGAGGTGGGACATCCACCTGATCAGGAAGGTTACCTTGAAAAGGAAACATCCTGCTGAATCGCCCGAGATTTCCGTACCTCTGCTGTGTAACCACTGCGAGCGCCCTCCCTGCGCCCAGGCCTGCCCCGTGAAAGCCACGTACAAGCGTGAGGACGGTATAGTCATCGTTGACCACCACAGGTGTATAGGGTGCCGGTACTGCATGATCTCATGTCCATATAATGCCCGCTTTTTCAATTACAGGGAAAACCATGAATGGCCCAACAAAGATAACACCAGGAGCTCGCACGGGGTTCCTGAATCCTGCAACTTCTGTGCGCATCGCCTGGACAAAGGTAAAAAACCTGCGTGTGTCGAGGCGTGCGAAGAGATCAATGCAAAAGCCCTTATTTTCGGAGACCTCAACGATCCGGGCAGCGATGTCTCGAAGGTGATTGCCGGTAATCATGTAAGAGGTATCCGGGAGGATTTCGGCACAAAACCGAAAGTTCTCTACATAGGTCTATAGGCATGCAACTGTGAGGAAAAGGGATGGAAACAGATTTCGAAACCATAGAGGGTAAGTCAACACAGTTTTCTGTGTTATTGGCCATCCTCGCTGTGCTGGCCCTGGCAGGGCTTTACGCGACATATCGTATGTATGTCGAGGGAATCTATCTCTCAGGAATGACGAACCGTATTCCGTGGGGGCTTCAGGTCATACTGGCTGTGTTCTACATCGGGCTGTCGGCCGGTTCTCTGGTAATTTCATCCCTCTATGCCATTTTCGGCAAGAAAGAGTACAAGCCCTTTGCGAGGATATCCGTCTTTCTTGCCTTCCTCTTCCTGGTGGCTGCTCTTTTGTCGATCATTTCGGACTGGGGAAGACCGGACAGAATTTTTGAGCCTTTCTATCATCTCAATCCTCTATCCATGCTTTCAATCAATCCTTTTCTCTATAACGTATATATGCTTATCTGCCTCGTGTATCTCTGGGCGATGTTCAAGGAAAAGGAAAAACTGGTAAAGATAATAGCTCCAATCGCCGTTATCTGGGCAATCGGAGTTCACAGCGGTACTGGCGCGATATTCGGTTTTGTCCCCAGAGAGCTGTACCAGTCGGCTTTGCTCCCTCCAAGCTTTATTGCAGCGGCGCTCTCGTCCGGAACCGCGCTCATGATTCTTGTCTTACTCCTGTTATTCAAGGTCACCAGACGGCCTCTGGACGAAAATCTGGTTGTAAGGCTTGGCAAGCTTCTGGCTATTTTCATTGTTATCGTTATGTATTTCGTATTTGTTGAGAATGCATATCGCCTTTATATGCCCGTGTCCCATGAGGCAGGCATGTATTTCCTTTTCGGTGGTTTTCACAGCTGGGTTTTCTGGGGCGGTTTGATCATACTGGGGTCTATCGTTCCCGCTGTGATACTTTTCAATCCGGCAACGGTGAAGAGAATCCCCTGGATCGTTGTTTCGTGCGTTCTTGTGGTATTCGGCGTCCTCTGTGAGAGATATATCATTGTGATTCCGGGGCAGACCCACGCGCCGGACCTTTTCCCGAATATGGTGGTGGTCAGTTCCGCCCTCGCGGAAGGATATGTAAGCTATTCGATAAGCTTTTATGAAGTGCTCCAGGCCCTTGGTGTGGTGGGAATCATCGGATTCGCGTTCGTTCTGGGATTGAAACTGTTCAAAATGATGCCGACGGAGGCAAAGGTTCTCAAGGAATCAGATTCAGTCAAATCACCTTCTGAGGAAAAAGAGCTCGAGAAGCAAACGGTGGCGAGCTGATCCCAGTCTTTTCTGGGAAAAACGAGATTTAATTCGGAGAAATCATGACTGACGAATCGAAAAGCACCAAAGAAGCGGTAATCAAATCCATAAGCGCAATGAAAAACGGCCCCTTGCCCCTCAGGATGTATATGGTTACGTGCGTAAAGTGCGGCACCTGCGCGAGCGTGTGTCCGATCTACTATGGCAGCGACGAGAAAAAGTACAATCCCGCCATAAGATCGGACCTGCTCCGCGCCATTTACAAGAAATATAACACCACCACCGGCAAGCTCCTCGGCGGCCTGGTGGGCGCCCGCGACTACAGGGAAGGCGAGATAGAGGAATGGGTCGAGCATTTTTACTCCTGCACCGCCTGTCGCCGATGCGCTACTTATTGCCCTTTCGGGATCGACAATTCGGTCCTCACCCGCAAGGGTCGCGCCATACTGGAGGCAAACGGACTCACACCGGAACGTTTGAAGAAGGTGATTAATACCTCGCTTGAGATGGGCAACACCGATGGGGCCTCTCCCAAGGCCTTCAAGGCGGCCATCAATTTTCTCGAAGAAGAGATGAAAGACGAGCACGGCATTGATATCAAGATTCCCGTTGACGTCGTCGGTGCGGATTATTTCTACGTCCCGGCGGCGGGGGACATCCTGGTCAACCCGGAGGCCACCACCGGCATCGCCAAGGTATTTTACGTCCTGGGCATGCAGGACAAGTGGACCATGAGCTCCCACTTTTTCGACGGTGCCAACTACGGCCTTTTCACCGGCAGCGATGAAGAGATGAAGGCCGACAACAAACCTTATATCGAGGAGGCCAAGCGGCTTAAAGTCAAGTATTACTTCGCGGGTGAGTGCGGCCACGCATACCGGATAATAAAGATGATGATGGAACCCGGAAAATGGTGGGGCGAATTGCCGTTCAAAATAATGAACTGCATGGAGTTCACCGCCGAACAAATCAAGGCCGGCAAGCTCGAGTTCGACAAGAGCAAGAACCCGCTGCCGGTGACCTACCACGACCCCTGCAATTTCTCGCGTTCATGTAACATCATTGATGAACCCCGGATTATCCTGAAAGCATCATGCCAGGATTTCAGGGAGATGCAGCCCCACGGCACCGAGAACTGGTGCTGCGGCGGCGGCGGCGGGCTGTCGGCAATGGATGATATCCACGAGTTCAGGATGAAGATCTCCGGCAAGAAAAAAATGGACCAGATCCGCGCGACGGGCGCCAAATACGTGGCGGCAGCCTGCTCCAACTGCAAGCGCCAGCTTGGCCAGCTTATGGAATACTACAAGGAAGACATTGCGGTTGGAGGCGTTCACGACATGCTTTCCCGCGCCATTCTGATCGAAGGAAAGGCCGCCGTGCGACAGAGCTACGACTAAGCGCCACACTGACGCATTTTTTTTCGTTGATCGCTGGAAAGCACAAGTAGATACGCATGGAAAAGAACTCAATAAGAATCAAAGGCAAAGAATACAGGTTGGATAAATTCGGTTTTCTGGATTCGCCGGATCAATGGGACGAGGACTTCGCGGAAGGTATAGCCAGGAAGCTCGGCATTTACGACGGCCTTACCGAGGAGCACTGGAAGTTCATCCGCTACCTGAGGGCAAAATTCCTCGACGAAGAAACCGTACCGCTCGTGGTTCACGCCTGTGCGGAAAACAAGCTGCGGCTCAACAGGCTCATGGCGCTTTTCCCGACAGGCTATTTTCGCGGCGCATGCAAGATCGCCGGAATCAGTTTCGCATTTATGGCCGCGACCAACATGTGGATCACATACGAGAACATCGTGCCCGTCGAAGCTGAACGTAAGGCGGAAGAGGAACGAAAAGCAGAAAAAGAACTTAAGGCAGAAGAGGAACGCAAGGCGGAAGAGAAACGTAAAGTAGAAGAGGAATACAAGGTAACAATGCTTGGCTTTCTCGAAGATTTCGCCGGCTGGAGCGAGCGGTTCGCACACTACGTGACCCGGGACTGGAACCTTCCGGAAGGACTCACAGAAAGACACTGGATAGTCATCCGCTTCCTGCGCGACTTCTACGTCACAACCCGAACCATTCCCACGATCTATGAAACCTGCAAAACGAACAATGTGAGCCTTGAAGAATTCGGGAAACTGTTTCCACGAGGATACCGCCGCGGCGCATGCCGGGCGGCTGGATTGCCCTTCCTGGCCTGATACCGGCATAACGAATCAAATTATTCTTTAGACGCGGGTTCTTTTTTCTCGATGACCAGTGCATTCGCCACCAGGGTGACCAGTTGTGTGACCTTAATGCCCAGCTCGTAGTGCTTGATCAGGTCGGTGAGTCCGTCGACGCAGTTATGGCAGGAGGTAACGACGGTGTCGGCGCCGGTGGCTTTGAGCTGTTCTGCTTTGATTTTGCCCGATTTCAATCGCTCGGGAGTGTACTCAGACATGGACATGGCTCCGCCCCCGCCCGTGCAGCAGAAGTTCTCCGCCCGGTTCGGATACATCTCGCGGAAGTCTGAAACCACGAGGTTAAGCAGCTCGCGGGGTTCCTCGAACAGCCCGCAGCTGCGGGCGTTGTTGCACGAGTCGTGAAAAGTATACGACTCGGTGTTCCTGGTCTTATCTACCTTTATCCGGCCCTCTTTGACGTACCTGAGCATTGTAAGGACCGAGCTTTCCATCTCGACGGCAACATCCGTCTTTGCCCAGTTGGGGCCTTCGCAACGAGTCGAACGGTAGCCATGACCGCACTCGGACATAACAATCTTCTTCACGCCCAGCTCGACAGCTTTTTCGTATACGCGGCGTGCGACCGCGCCGCCCAGATCGTCGTCGCCGGAGAACAGGCCGAAATTGGTCATGTCCCACCCCTCGCTGGGCATCATCCAACTCTCTTGGGCTGCGTAGAATATCTTGGCGGCATCCGCGATGGAACGCGGATCGTATTTTACCTCGCGCGGATTGATAGTGTACATGATCTCGACATTCTTCTTGTCGATGGGAATGGCTGCATTCGGATCTCCAAGTTCATCCTGAAGCTCTTCCGACATCCATTCGAGAGTTTCCAGGTAGTCCTCCTTGAGAACTCCCATCTGGTTTCCGATTTCCCACTGGTCCTTGCTGACGTGGGCTACGCCTTCCGGCATGATGCCTACGGACACCAGCAGGCCGCGCGCCATACGGTTGAACGTGGCATAATCCACGCCCATGGGGCAGTTGACCGAGCATCGCCTGCAGTTGGTGCACTTGCCGAATACGATGTCTTTCAACTCTTCCAGTTCTTCGTCGGTATACAAGCTCCTGGCTTTCACCCACCATGGGAAAAATCTCCCCAGATTGAGCCCGTCATAGTGGCGCCGAAAGAACTTGCGGATCCGGTCCGCCTTGTACGCAGGCGCGTAGGTGGGGTCGTCCGGGTTGGCAAGGACATAGTGGCATGCCTCCGTGCACATGCCGCAGTGGACACAGGCAACCAGCGATCCGAACATCTGCCGGTTGAGTTTCTTGCCCATACGCTCAAGAACTTTCTGGACCTTATGTGATCTGGTGCTGGTTGTCATTGGCGCTCTCCAAGGATTTTAGCCGTATGGGAGTTTTTCCCAAAATTACTCCCCACTTACTTATAACCGCGTCGGACCGGATAGATGCCCCGGTAGCCCATGGTCTTCCCGAAGTAGTAACGTGTGAATGGGTAGTAAAGGTAATGCATGATCTTGCTGAAGGGTACGTACACGAGGAAGAACGCGGTCATGAAAAAGAACGTGAGCAGAGCCCCTTCTCCCTGAACTATGTTATTGGGCGCTGCCAGCACACCGACAAGGAACAATACGATCAGGAGCGACAGGGAGAAATAATCGTCAGGAGTGCTGATCGCGCGCATATGCTTGCTGGATATCCGGTAGTATAGCCGATACAGGCCGACCGCGCAGGCAGCGGCCATCATCACCTGCAGGACCCAGACCAGCCCCACGCTGTTGAGTAAACCTGGACCGTAGGGGATAATAAACGTCAGCCCGATAACAGCCACCATGCCGAGGTGGAAGATTACGAACTGTATGTAGTAGAACGGCTTTTTCCGTGTGCTCTCCATGGCCCAGGGCATGACGATGTTGGCCCAGGAGTAAACGACCCCCTTTGCACGCGTGGTGCCGGGAGGGCCCGTGGGGGCCTGCCGCTCGCCACCGGCCATGTAACTGAAAAGGTGTATGAGACGATAAGCGTATATGCTGAGCATGAACACTTTACAGCCCAGCTGAAGCGGGTGTTCAACGAAATGAAGTAATGGGCTCATCTCCATGGCCGCTCTCCTTTCACCGGTGCTAGGTGGCCGCAAGTTGTTTCTTGAAGGACCCGAGTTCATGTGAATCGATCACGCAGATGACCACCTCTTTGATTCCAGTCTTCTCCTCCAGGTAGGCCTTGATTGTTTCCAGCATAACCCGTGCGCAAAGGTCGATCGGGATGCCGTAGAAACCAGTGCCCATGGCCGGGAAAGCAACGCGCTCGATCCCTTTCTCGTCCGCCTGTTTCAGCGAATTCAAAACCGTTGTGCGGAGCTTGCCCTCAGTATCTTCCTCCTGGAATTTCGGACCCACGGCATGAATAATGCGTTTGGCCTTCATCTTGCCCGCCGAAGTCACGACCGCATCGCCCACCGTAACAGGCGCAAGGTCCTTAAGCTCCTTCTCGATGGCTGGCCCGCCCCGCACGGATATGGCCGTTCCGAACCCGGAGCCCAGCGCAAGGTTTTCAATGGCATAGAATACGAAGGCATCAATCTCAAGGTCGGTAATATCGCCCCTCATTATCCGGATTGTACTCTCTTTGATTTGACGGGCTTCAGATACGGCTTCGGGCATGCCTGCCTCCCTCTAGTATTTTTTCTGTCGCATGAGTTCCCTGATGGCCATGCTTGAGTCGTTCAAGGTAATCTGATCATACACCAACCGCTTGATATGCTCCGTGCATAGAGTGCCGAAACGGTAGACTACGCATTTCCTGCATTCGTTTCCCTGCGGCGCGCAGCTTTTCCCCTTAACCGTCCAGCAGGGCTGGGAGTTGACCTTGTATGCCTCGCAACCGTTTCGGGTCTTCTTTTCGCATGGAAAAATACTCCAGCACGGCAGAAGCGCCTGCATTCGGCGGATTCCCTCAATGTTCAGCCCGAGGCCCCGGATCAAATGCTGGATGTATCGCACCCGGTCCACGTCCTCCTGTGAAAACAGACGCCGTCCGGAAGGCCCGCGGTGAGGAATAAGCAGGCCCTGGCTTTCATATTTCCGCACCGCCGATACCGACAGGCCCACTTTATCCGCAAGGGTGCCTATCGAAATCACTGGATCGTCGAAATTCCGATCAGTTGTTTCCCCAGGAGCGGCTTTTCTCATTAAGAATTACTCCGGAATCTGCAAACTTTTCATTCGGCAATACCTACACTGGATAGTATAGTAATGCTACACTATTCTGTCAAGGTTTTATTGTTAATTTTTTCCCAATATCCCAACCCTGAAGCCCGTGCGCATAACTCATGACGAATAAAGGGGTAATGATCGAGGAAGACAGGCTTGTATCCGAGCTCTATTCCGGCGGAAGTACGATTTTACTCGTGATACCCATGTCTTCCAGTTGGGCGGCGGTGGTTTCGGACAGGCACCAGACTTCATGCCGGAAGGCTTCTTTACCATAGGCATCCAGAACCAGCCGGACTTCTTCGGGCCGTGTGAAACATATGACGTCGTGCTCCGGCAAGGGTTCGCCGAACTGCGGACCGGGCCTCAAATCGAAAAGAGGGAGCGTGCGGAAAGCGTCCGGTTTCTCTGAAAAAGTCTCTATGCCTTCCACCACTACTGCGCGTCCGAAGTCGTCGAGAGCTGAAAAAATATCCTCATCTTCGGACGGATGGCGCTCACGGTCTGCGCGGAGTTTCAGCGCCTCGAGTTCCCGCACCGCGTCCCGCGACGCCGCTACAATCGACACGCCGCTCAACGTGCGGATATCCCGCCCCGCCCGGTGCAACTGGTCGAAGAAGTTGCGGACAGCGGCTCCATCGGTGAATACGATTGCACGGGTTTCACTCTGGCCGGCTAGGTGATCGAGAGCAAGCGACAATTCCTCGCGGCTGACGTCCCGCGCAACAGGCACCTGCGCGGGCCAGTGCAGGATGTTGCCGAGATACCTGAAAGGCGACGGGTCGATTCCCGTGAAGAGTATGCGCCTTTGCCTGTTGACAAGGTCCGGCCTCCCGACGCCGGCGCCCACAACCGTAATTGCAGGCGGTTTCACGCCCGCTTTCTTCACTGCATCGGCAATCTCCGAAAGCGGCGCCTTGACCTGGCGTTCACCGGGCTGGCAGCCGCGCTCGATAACGCAGACGGGAGTATCAGGGCTCCAGCCTTCGGCTATCAAATGTTCTACAACGGAGGGAAGCACCTTCACGCCCATCATGACGACAATGGTGTCTGCCTTGGGCATTTTTCTGTTGGCGTCGCCGCCGGCCAGGCGCGCGGTAAAAAACGCCACGGAGCGGGAAGTGGGACGCACGGTCAGCGGCACGGAGGCGCTCGCCGGAACCGCCATGGCGCTGCTTATACCGGGCGCCATTTCCCACGCAACGTCATGTTCGTCCAGATAGGTAATCTCCTCCCACCCGCGTCCGAAAAGGAAAGGATCGCCGCCCTTGAGACGCGCGACTTTCAACCCGCGTTTCGCGCCGTCCACCACGATGCGGTTCATCTCATCCTGCCGGGCCTGCATGTCGCCGGCATCAGTGGGGATGCGAAAAACCTCTTTGCCGGAAATACCCAGGTCGTCGAGAAAATTCTCGGGCAGGAGCGTATCCATGACGACCACATCCGCCTGCTGCAACAACCGCAACCCTCGTAAGGTGATCAGATCAGGCGAACCCGGCCCTGCTCCGATAAGATAAACGACGCCGCTCATGGCTCTATCCCTTGACTGTTTTCATCTGCAAGCAGTCTGGCGATCCGGTCACGTGTTGTCCTGGAAAGAGCCGGGTCGCGACCGCCTGTGAAAACGGCAATCGTTGTCTGCCCATGCTCGAGCAAAGCTCCGAATATAATCTGTGAATGCTCCGCGGAAGAAGCATCACAGACCAGAGCTCCACGCCCGCCGGCAGTCCTGCATATTGACTCGTTCAGTTGCCCGTCGTCCGTGGCCGCGACTACCAGGAAAAAATCCTTAAGGTACTCTTCCCGAAAAATTTCTTTCATCCACCGAATTCGGCCGGCCTCGACCTCCCCGGCGAGTTCCCCCGTAACACTCGGCGAGACTACCGTCACCTTCGCTCCCGCGCGGGCAAGCGTCACCGCCTTGCGCGTGCCTATCTTCCCGCCGCCGACCACGAGACAGTCGGCGCCGTAAATATTCAGGGCGATGGGAAGAAAACGCTGCGTATCAGAAGATTCGGTGGACATGGCCGGCAACAGTTCCTTCATCATCCGACTTGCGGGTTACCATCACAGGGGTCGACAACCTTCCCTTTCCTGCCCAGTCCGGTGACCTCCGCCAGGGTCATGTCGCCCATGCACCAGACCTCTTTTCTGAACGCCTCTTCACCGTAGGCCTGCCAGTAATTCCGGACGCCGGACGGGCTGACGAAATAGACCGCGTCATACTCCGGAAGGGCGCGCCCCAACTGAGGGTGCGGCGCGACCCGACGAAGGCAAAGAAAGGTCCCACTCCAGCCGCGATCGTTGATCGCTTCCTCCAGTCCGAGCGGGGAATGACTGCCCTGGACCACCAGAATCCGGTTCTTCCGCGCAGTGCCGATCGCGTGTAAAATTCCCCGTTTTCCCGGCTCTGACGGAACGGCGTCGACCCGGAGACCGCATTCGGTCAGACACTCTTCTGTCCCGGCGCCTGCGGCCGCTATCCGCGTGCCGTCGAGGGCCGCCGCGTCCAGCTTGAAATCCTCCACGGCGGAGATAAAAGGCTCCACCGCGGGCCTGCCGGTGAAAACGATCCAGTCGAAAGCTCCGCGTGTGAGTTTCTCAATAATATCGGGCAGGGCTCGATAACCGGCCTCGTTCCGCACCAGTTGGAGCGCCGGCCGGTGAATAAGTTTCCCAAGCATCCTGAACCTGGTTGGATCAAGACCTGTGAAAAGTATTTTCATTCAGGACTCCCGAATCGCCCCTGAACATACATCCGGCGCCAAATGTTGTCAAGACAAAACGGATAGGAGCCATGAGGCCGCACTCCTGGGCGTCGGTCATCTGGGAGGCGCCCTCCCGGCTTATTCAGGCTTTGCTTCGTACGGTCTGGCCATCGTGGCGGCTTTTGACAAAGATAAGGAGAAAACAGGCAAACATATCGCAGGATGTACCGTGAAACCCATAAAGGGGATGAAAGCATATATTATGAAACGCGGCATACGCCTGGCCATCCTCACAACCCATGCAGAAACAGCTCAGGGATTGACCGATCGCCTTGTGTCGGCTGGAATTAGGGCAATCTGAAACTTCTCGCCCATAACGCTGACCGTACCCAGGCTGTTTTTATACGTAACGAGCATATTTCCATAGGACTTTCCGAAATAGCCCACCACCTCAAACATTCCCGAGCACACAGAACCAACCTCTCTTCGAGCCAGTGAAGGCCAACTGCACAGGGCAACAATCCAAACAAGATTGCACTGACACATTTCGGTCACCTGAGGCACTTCCACAACCTCAAGTCAGGCAAGGGCACGAGGTTGTATCGCCTGAAAGGCAAGGCAGACCTGGCGCTTAAGAGTGCCGGCAAACCCCTGTTTATGCCGGATAAACCCATTGTAGAGGCATTCTTCGAGAACTGTGAAAAATTTCTCGAAAAATGGCGGAAAAAACTTGACACCAATATTCACGTTGATAAAATGCCACTTCTATCTTTGGAGAAACAAGTTCGGAATATCGATCGAATGGTAGTCTGCGTACCGAGTTTTGCGATTCCGGGCAAATCCAACAGGTTCAAGGCGCAACCTTTCGATCACTATCCGACGTACAACGACGACCTGAAAATCCTGACGCTTTAACCAAACGCGATTTGTGTAAGGAGAAGTGCCATGGACAACCTGGTTAAACCGCACGGCAACGCAAAGAAACTCATGCCGCTTTTGCTCGAGGGCGGGGAGCTGGCCGCCGAGCAGAAGAAGGCGGAGTCGCTGAGGAAGATCACCATCACGTCGCGCGAAACCGGTGATGCCATCATGA
>SOJX01000080.1 GCA_004376375.1 Planctomycetota bacterium | reverse complement strand
CGAGTACCGAGTACCGAGTACCGAGTACCGAGTACCGAGTACCGAGTACCGAGAAACGAGAAACGAGAAACGAGAAACGAGTACCAAGTACCGGGTACCGAGGAGAAGAAAAAGAAATAACTACTGAGAATGGGGCTACCACAAAGTAAATTGATATGAAACTACCTCTAAAACTGGCAATGCTGGTTATCGTGATATTTGGCCTGCTGGTTACCGGCATGCTGCTGTGGAAGCCGGTGAAGGTCAGATACTATGCCGCGAAACTGCATTCTGAAGACATAAAGGTACGCCAGCACGCTGCGAAAATACTGCTCGACCTTGACCGCGAAAGAGTATTCAGATATTACACTGACCGCTACTCCTCGAAAGATGCGAGAGCGGGCATGGGGGTTGTGTATGAGTTGAAAGGAATTGGCCCGGAAGGCAAGAAACTCCTGCGTGAGGTATTCAGAAATTATTGCATGAAGGAACAGGTAAGAATACCCGCGGGTACGCTGACGCTCCGGAACGGAAGTAAGGTTGAGATAAAGAGTATGTGGGTGGATAAGTATGAAATAACAAAAGAGAAATACGATACTTTCGCATTCGCAAACAACCGTTTCCGTTATCGGCGTGATTCTGTAAATCCTGCAAATATCGCCACATTCGTGGATTTGAAAACGGTTAAAGAATTCAGAGATTCTATGCAATATCCGGTTACAAATATCTCATGGCACGACGCCAAAGCCTACGCTGACTGGCTCGGCATGCGTTTGCCGACAGATCACGAATGGGGGTATGCTGCACGCGCTGGCTCGACAAGTAAATACTGTTTTGGAGATAACGAGAGTCTGCTTGATGAATATGCATGGTATGAAAAGAATTCAGGCGGTAAGCCACATCCTGTCGGCCAGAAAAAACCGAATAAGTGGGGCCTGTATGATGTGCATGGAAATGCTGCAGAAAAGTGTTTTGGCCCATACAAAGAATATGGCTTACAGCCGAGGTGGCCAAATAACCCTCAGTATTGCGGCGGTTCTTACCTGAGTAAACGACCACTCATTGTTTTACCTACACCTTTAGAACGTTTGCTAAGAAAAAGTGAAGTTGGCTTCCGCTGCGTCCGCGATGTGAAATAAGGGGTATGGGATAAGGGATACGGAAAAAGAAGTACCAAGTACCAGGTTCCGAGTACCGAGTACCGAGTACCGGGTACCGGGTACCGGGTACGGATACGAAGTTGCGACAGCGAGACATGGGGCGAAAGTTCAGACACGGCGACGGGGTGACACGGAGACACGGAGAAAGAAATCGTTAATCGAAAATCGTAAATCGAAAATTGATAAGGTGGGGGAATAATTTGATTCTGCCCGGAACGGGCAGGATAGAGTAGCCTGGGGTGGAGCGAAGAGACTGAAAGGCTCAGAGCGGAACCCCAGGAAAGGATGGTATTATAATATCACCGGCCCTGAAGGGGCCGGACAATTCGCGTAATATGTTTTGCCCTTTCAGGGCAAGGGGTTTTTTGGGTTCCGCTACCTGGGGTTTCGCCCGCCTTCGCCAAGCTTCGGCGGGCTCCACCCCAGGCTACTTTGTATCGCCGCTCCGCGGCGGGCAAGACGAAGCTTCACTGTTAGATAATGGCGGGCTCTAATCTAAAGCAGTTACTTTCCTTTCGCCTTTTTCTTCGTTTCCCTGACGCAGCGGAAGCCGATCTGGTTCGAGCGCATCGTCACCTGAACGGGATTTTCCGTGCTGGGCTTGATGCTTCCGAGGTCGAGCATCCAGGAACAGCCGCAGGCGTAAAACTTCTGGTCCTTGCTGCACCATTCGGCCACGTTGCCGATAACGTCGAGGCAGCCGACCACGCTTTTGTCTTTCGGGAAACTGCCGACGTTCCTGACAGTCATTCTTCCACTGCCGCGGACGTTTGCGGGTGGTCTTTTGGTCTCTTTTCCCCAGGGCCACTTCGAGCCTTTTTTCCACGCAGCCGCGCGCTTATACTCGTCCACCGTCGGCAGGCGGTAGCGCTTGCCCGTCGTCACGGAAAGCCACTTGCAGTAGGCTTCGGCTTCGTACCATGAGATACCGATGACCGGCTGCTCGGGCCGGTTGAACTGCGGCACGGCCAGGAACCTCGGCGCAGTAACGTAGGAGCGGGTTTTCCACGACCAGCCGCGCCTCGACCAGTACTTGCGGGTCTGGTAGCCGCCGGCCTTTATGAACTCCCCGAACTGGAGGTTTGTCACCTCGTAGACGCCCATATAAAAAGGCGGGACCTTTGTGGTCTTCCCCCCGGCGAGGTTTTTTCCGCCCGGGACGAGGACCATGGTTTCGAGCTTGAGCTTTTTCCTGAGGTCCTTGACCTCTTTGGCGTTGGTTTTGATTCTGGACAATTCCGCCAGGTGCTTTTCCAGCGACCCGATATCGCGCTGCTTATATGCCTTCAGGGCGTCGGCGAGGAGTCTGGTGAATGGCTCGTCTTTCCTGTGCCTGGCGGCAACTGCCGGCGCGGACGGCGCGACTTTTTTCTGCTTCGCCAGTGCGATGGCGTTGTCGCACGTGGCTATGTCTTTTCTGGTGATCGCGAATCTTTTCGCATTCCGCCACGCCTTGATCGCATTGTCCCATTTGGAGCGCAGCGCGAGTTTTCTCGCCTTTTCGTATTCGCGCCTGAAGCGGTTGTGCAGCCTGTGCTGCATTGGCTTCATAATCTGGTCGAAGCGGAGGCGGATTTTCGGCCTCACGGATTTTTCGGCCGCTTCCTGGAGCTGTTTCAGCGCGGTAGGAATGTCGCCGGAATTTGCGAGTTTTTGCGCCTCGTTGCTCGTAATGTGGAACTTCCGCCAGACGGGTTCCTGCTCTTTATACATGTTTTCCGCCGACTCTAACTTTTCGGCGGTTTTTTTGTTTTTCTTGTCGCCATGCTTGCTGCGCATATCCTTTATCTTTTTCATAGCATCGTCAAAACGCCCGTTTTCCAGGTCGTTTTTTACGTCCTCTGCCACCCTGTCGACTTCGGTCAGCTCTTTGGGTTCCTGTTTCGCATTGGTGTCCGGTTTCTGCGTCTGCTGCTTCTGCCACGGTTTTGTTATCACAAGTATGACGGCCGCGATAATCACGATGGCCGCGATCAGGTTTATTATGAAAATAGACCATTTCCTCCGCGGCGGCGCCTCGGCGATGGTATCTCCGGGCGGCGCGATCGGAGTCGTCTTGTCCGCGTCGAGGAGCTCGAAGGCGGGCCGGTCGACGGCCGGCGGGAGCGTCACGGGAGTGGTGTCCGAGACTCCCGTAAAGCGCGACGAAGGTGTCCGGTGCAGCATGCCGGTGCACTTGAAGGCATCGGGGTTTTCCTTCCGGATCCCGTCGAAGGCGTCGATGACGGAGCGCCAGTCGGGAAAGCGGTCTTCCGGCTTTTTCCGGAGCATCCGCTCGAGCACCGGCCAGACGGCTTCGGGGACGCTGCGGTCGACTTCGTGCGTCGGCTTCGGTTTTTCGTCGACCTGCTTCATGAGGAGGCCGTGCGTGCTTTCCGCCTGGAACGCCGGGCTGCCCAACAGCATCGCGTACAGGCTCATGCCGAGCGAATAGATATCTCCGCGGTGGTCCAGGGTCGCGCCCCTGCACTGCTCCGGGCTCATGTAGGAGGGCGTCCCCATGATGTCGTCCGCGGCCGTTATTCCACCGGTCGTCTCGGTGGTGTTCTTGACCAGACCGAAATCGGTGACCTTGACCAGCCCGGTTTTATCAATCATGATGTTGTCGGGCTTGATGTCGCGGTGGATGATGTTTTTCGCCGCGGCCGCGCCGAGCGCGTGCGCGGCCTGGCGCGCGACCTCGAGCGCGTCCCCGGGCGAGAGCGCGCCGTGCTGGCTGATTATGTCGCTCACCGTAAGGCCTTCTATGTACTCCATGATGAAATAGTACACGGGGCCTTCGAAGCCGCGGTCGTGGACCGCGACGATGTTCGGGTGCTTGATGGAGGCGACGATCTTCGACTCGCGGAGGAAACGCGTAATATAGGATTTGCTGCGCGCGAGGTGGGGGGACAGAATCTTTATGGCGACCGTCCGCTCCAGCGAGGTCTGCGTCCCGCGGTAGACCGCTCCCATGCCGCCTTCGCCGATCTTCGCTTCGATTATGCAGCCGCCGACGGTCTTGCCGATGAGCGGGTCCACGAGCGGCACCGGTTCCGCACGGGCCAGGGTCGGCGTCGTTCTATCGCTGCTCAGTACGTTGGTGTCGCTCAGGTCGGTGGCGCACTGGGAGCAGTATTTTGCCCCGTCCTTGTTCTCTTCGCCGCATTTGAAGCATGTCGTAGCCATCGGACGTTCCCTGATACAGCCGGGCACCATTATACCCGTCTCACTAATCATTTATACGTAAAAAACGTGCAACAGGTGGTCAAAAAATATATAGAACGATATAGTTTATATTAACCGGATTACATGGGGAAAGTAGCGGCTAAAATCCCGTTTCAGGCGGAAAATGTCAGTCGTTTTCCGGGCTCGATGGAAGGTCCCGCATATACGCCTGGAGGTCGGTCAGCATGGCATCAACCTGCGGCGACACCGTACGTTTTTCGAGGTATTTTTCCGCGCGGATAAGGCAGCCGTAGGCGCCGGGGTGGTTTTTCTCCGAAAGTATTTTCCCATACGCGATAAGCGCTTTTTCCAGATTCAGCTGTGGTTTTCCGGAAATTGCCTCGTCGTAAAACTCCAGGGCTTCCGACAGCTTTTCCTCGGCCGCCGGGCTCTTTACTTCCGCCAGGACCACGGCGAGCAGGAGTTTCGCTTCCAGCATCAGGATTTTCTCGCCGCTTTTTTCGGCGAACGCGAGGCATTGTTCCGCAAACTCCTGCGCCTCGTCGAGGTTGCCGAGCGCGAGGTGGATATCGGAAAGCACAAGCAGGTTCACCGTTCGGATATGATAATTCTTCACGTCCTGAAGCCCGGCGAATGCTTTCTCGGCGTACTGGAGCCCTTCCTCGTATTTCCCCTGCAGGGACAGAAGGCCGGCGATACTCGACGTCGTATGCGCGGCCATAACCGGGTCGTCCCTCTCCTTCTCGATTTCGAGGGCTTTTTCAAGAGCCTCCCGGGCTTCGGCAAGGTTCCCGATCTCGATATGGACGAGCGCGGCGTTGTAGGAATACAGGCCCCGGGTGGGGCTCTCCGGGTTGAATTTCAGTTCCCGCTCGAGGCCCATTTCATAATAATCCAGCGCTTTGCGGAACTGGTTCAGCTGCCGGCAGCAGGCCCCCAGAATATTCATATGCAGCGCGGCGATATTGTCGTCATCCCCGTCGTAAAGAGTGATCGCTTCCTCGGAGACTGCTTTGGTCTCCTCGATCAGCGCGTCGGCGAAAAGCTTCTGGGCCTTGAGAAAAAGGCCGTGCGCGCGCAACTGCCCGGGCAGCGATTCGTCGCCGCCGATCTTCCCGGCCGTTTCCCCGATCTCCGAATACCTCCGCATCCGGAGATTGATGTGACCGGCAAGCAGCCGCAGCCAGGCGGTTTTCAGCGGATCGGTTTCTTTCTCGAGCGCCGCTTCCGCGGCCGCGAGCACCAGCTCGGGCGGGCCCGGTTCAAGCGACCTCATGATCGTCCGCAGGAAATGATAGAAACTTTCCCCGTGCCCGGCGAGGGCATTTCTTATAGTTTCTTCATGCGATGGTGCAGGTTCAGGCATTAGTGTTCGGATTAATATACATTAATCACCGTCACAATTCAACCTTTTGGCATTATTCAATCCCGCTTGCCCGCCGTAGCCTTGGCGAAGGAGGGGAATCCAGGAATTATTTCATCCTTCAGCCTTCATACTTCAGACTTTCATCCCCTTTCATAGATAAGTTGACTCGTAACTTGTTATCCGCAGCCTTTATGCCACAGTGTTCCTTCTGTAATTTCTTGACAGTACTGCCTGTGCGTGATACAGTTATCTTCGGTATGATCTGGAAAACTTCGGGCGAAAGTTTGGATACATGGATTCAGTAAGAGCTAGAAATATTGCAGTTGAATTAATTGGAAAGACAGTCGGAGGGTGGGCACCAACAGAATTAATTGGGAATGGTAAATCTGCATTGGTCTTAAAGGCAACCAAAGATGGCCAAAAGGCAGTCCTGAAAATCTTTGACCCTGAACTAGTTGAACTCCACGGAGAACAAAAGCAAAAGAAGCGGATTGAACGCGAAAAGTCACTAATCGGGGAGAAACACGACCACTTAATTGGAATTCTTGATGGTGGCAAATGCGCACAAACTGGATATCTTTATATTGTAATGGAGTTCATTGATGCTCCAACTCTTTCCAGCTTGATAAGTGACTTTCCAACCGAACATATACGATCTGTAATTTCAAAGATAGCGCTTGCCGCGCAGTATCTTGAATCCCACTCCCTTGCACATCGCGACATTAAGCCAGATAACATTGTTGTAACACCAGATTATCAGAATGCAACGTTGCTTGATTTGGGTGTTATTCGACCATTTGGAAGAGGTAGAATAACCGATACAAATCATCAATCATTCGTTGGAACTCTTCAATATAGCTCACCAGAGTTTTTAACCAGAGATGAAGAACACAGCACGGACGGATGGCGCGCAGTAACCTTTTACCAACTAGGTGCAGTACTTCATGATATGATAATGAAAAAGCCAATCTTTAATGAATATGCTGTGCCATCTGCCCGATTAGTAATTGCAATAAAAGAGGAGATCGCTGAAGTATCAAATGAAGATGTTCCGCATGACCTAGTCGAATTGGCAAGAAATTGCCTTGTGAAAGATCCGACCTTACGTTTGAAGTTAGTTTCTTGGGATGATTTTCGTCAACAAGCACCACAGCAAACCAGTGTAGCTGAGATTAGAAAAAGGATTATTCAGAGTGAAGCAAGGGCCCAATGCCAAGGTGTTGCAGATGAGCGAAGGGCTTCAGAATCTGAGCATCGGGCTATCCGACAAAAAATCCTCGAGTTTCACTCGAAGATTGTGAGTTTAGTTCGAATTGCCTGTAGCTGCGAAGAATTGTTCCCACCAGCCGAGTATCGAGAAACTCAGGGCAAGAATACTAATATTGCTCATCTGAAGGTGATTCTACGCAAATCTCCTGACAAAGGGTTGATGAATTGCCTTGTCGTACATTTAACAACGGAATTACTGGATCGTGAGTCCTCTGTAATACAAATCAAATGCGCCCCGATTTATTGTTCAAACGAATCGACAATAGAAATTCCAGAAGATGATGCAGCAATAATTATCTTTTCTGGAGTTTTCAACGAGGATTCGATAAAATCTGCGATTGATAATGTGTTGTATTTGTCATTTGCGAATGCATTAATATCTAGTGAAGAGCTGGATCGAGGGCGTACAGGATCTGATCAATGGTACCCGATCGATATCAGTGATATTAACCGGGAGAAGAACGAGTGACTGATACTTGGTGGGTTGGCGAAGAACAGCTGGACAATGATCAAAAGAAAATCATAGGTTTACCCTTGGGTCCTAGTTATCTATTGAAGGGGCCTCCCGGATCTGGCAAAACAAACCTGTTATTATTACGTGCAAATTATTTAAGCTTAGCGGGGCACAAGAACATCCTTGTATTGGTTTTTACACGTAACCTTCAAGAATTTATCGCGGCGGGTGGTTCGAAGTATTCTTTCTCTGAGTCAAAGATTAAAACTTGTAGGAAATGGCAACAAGAATTGTTATTCGAGTATGATGATTTGTCCAAACCAAACTCAGGAAAATTCAAGGAACAAAGATCGTTCTATTTAGAAAAAATTAATCAACTAATTGAAAGCAAGGGGCTAGAGGATTTGTACGATGCAATCTTATTAGACGAAGCACAGGACTATCTACCAGGGGAAATAGAGGTATTTAATAAATTAAGCAAGTCATTGTTTGGAGTTACTGATTCACGTCAAAAAATATATAGCGGCGCCGATTCAATTGAATTGCTTGAAACAATTGTTGACGAGACGCATCCACTTAGGTTTCATTACCGAAATGGTTTGAAAATTTGCAATCTTGCAGATGGGATTGCCAAGGATTCTGCTGATTATACTAAACTTTCGCCAACCGCACAATACAATGAACCAGCTGATCCAAGCTCAGTGGAACACATCAGATGCGCAGATATCAAAGAGCAAGCAGAGCTTATTATCGATAAACTTAAAACCCAAAGAAAAGCTTATCCAGAAGAATTATTAGGTGTAATCTGTCCTCGAAAAGAAGAACTTCAATTGATTGGGGACCTCATTGAAGATACCTCACTATGGGCTGTGACAACTTGCCAGAGCAGCGAGGGACACATTAGCTTTGGGCCAGATACAAGGATTTGTATATGCACACTTCATTCCGCAAAAGGCTTAGAATTCAGAGCCCTTCATATAGCAGGAAGTGAATACATAAAAAGATTCTCCAATCAAAGGAATATGGCATTTACCGCCGTTACGAGAGCCAAAACCTCACTTTCGATATACTACTCAGATAATCTTCCAGGGTATTTAGAGCAAGCACTAATTAACTTAAACCCATTGCCGGATCTACCCAAGGTTAATGACGCGTTTGGAGGACAATAATAAATGTGGACAATGAGAGCAAATCGAGAGGACCTTGCAGATGTGCTTTTCGGCAAGGTAAATGTTAATCATTCTAAACTATTGGAAGTCGAAGCTATTGACCGTTTGCGAAAATCGAAAGACGAAATGGTACTCTTATGGACAGAGGAGCCATCCAATTGGAATCGTTTACCATCTTTAATAATAATTGAGAAAGATAAGCAAAAAGATTTCATTGCATGGGGCTTGACGTATTTGGGGGATTTTCGACCGATAAGCGCTTATTGCAGAATTATTGACCTTGAAACAGCAAAAACGCTTTTTCAAAATGTTACTTCTAAGGCAATTAACAGCTTTTCAAACGAATGTTTGGGTCTTGTCTTAGCTGAAACTGTAACGTATATTTTGGATTCCACCAATATCAGCTCATTTTCCCCAATAGCCATAATGCAGACATATTCTTACATTATGGCTAGAGCGTTATTTCAGGGTATCCCCTGTGAAAGCCTTGATGAACTTGGAAACGATTGGTTTTCCGTTCGCTTAATGGCCAACCAACCGGAGCTAAAATTAGGTGTTAAGGATCTGCAAGTTCCTTGGCGAGTTTTACTTGCCCTGATGGATAAGAACATTTCCATCCCAAGAAGTAACTTGTTTGCACCAGTCCAAATAGTGAAGCAAGCATGTGGGGAAATCAAAACTTCGGGAATCATTGGTACTGAAACCTGGAGAAATTTAGTTTGTGATAATTCCAAACTCATGTCAATTTATGAGGACTTTGAAGGAACTAGAGAAGAACTAGTACTTTTTTTTGAGCGACTTATCAGGTTGCTTTTAAATGACAAAACAATCGATCCGATGATCGTGTCTTTTCTAAGCGGGTATTGCGCGAGCCTAATTGCCCGTGGCGATTTCAAGCATTACCATCTTTTTGAGCAATATATTGATGAGATGCCAACTGCAATCATGTGGTATGGGCTCTGTGCAGGGCTACAGAGGCCGTCTAATGTGCTTGGAGCATTAAATGGTCTTGGCTATCGGGCTCTGCGTGACATTAAGTATATTGAGAATCTAATGGGGCATCCCAGATGTGATATCAATTTCAAAGAGCTTTCAATTTTATGTGGCGGAGAGAAATTATTTCTTGATTTTCTGACAAATAGAACTGGAAGTCTTGAGGTTGAACTTACCCCAGGTATAACAACAATGATCAAATGGCGACAGAGTCAATTTACTCAAGATGACATTCAATCTGATTCTATAGATCTTGGTGAAGTTAAATATTTGATGCGTGAACTGTCAAATACTTTGAACCGTGTTGATGGAGCTTATAATAAGCTGTGGATGTTGTTTGATCAGAAACAAGAACAGCGTAAGAAAAGGAATAGAGGGAGTAATAAATCACAGAATAAGAAGAGAAGATAAGTACATTGAAACCATTTTTATTCATCCATTGCTTTCCTATATAGTTCGGGAGCCACAATACTTAACTCGGAATACAAATCCTGGATTCCCGCCTCCGCGGGAATGACGGAAATGCGATTCGCATTCTGCGAATCGGCGAAATCGGTACTACTTAACAAATCCCGTACCAAAAAATTTCCGCGTTACAAACTTCACACATTTGTCACAAAAAAAGGACATATATTGTCCTTTCGCAACCGATACCACCCGATTGCGGCCTGATTGACCGCTTTTCTCGACCGACACAGGGGGTACAAGGGGGTGTCATGACCGAAAAAAGTGGCGATTTTCCGCAAAATATTACAAAACTTTACACAGAAAAAACAACAGTGTGGCCTGACAGGCCACACTTTTGAATCACAATCCGGCGGGAAAAGTCATTTCAAGCGCGACCGGCTGAAAAAAGTTATGCAAAAATCGCCGGAAACCGATTTGACATAACTTTTTTTAAGAAGTACCGAGTACCGAGTAACGAGTAACGAGTTTCGAGTTTCGAGTTACGAGTGCCGAGTAACGAGTTTCGAGTTACGAGTGCCGAGTAACGAGTAACGAGTTTCGAGTACCGAGTACCGAGTACCAGGTACCGGGAACGAGTCGTGAGTCGTGGGTCGTGAGTTTTTCAATTTTCAATTTACAATTTTCAATTTTCAATTTACAATTACAGGACTTCTCAACTCCCCCACTTTCTGATATAATGGAAATGCTATGCCGGGCATAAACGAAATCTGCGATTCCATCCGCCTTGATACGCGAAATCCCGCCCTGTTTCTGGAGCTGGCGCGTCTGCTCGAGAGGTCGGGAAAGCAGTCCTGTTTTGTCGACCGCATGAAAGACTGCCGCGGAATGTGTTGCGCGGAATGGGCGTACAGGCAGGCATGGTATCGCGCGCCTGACGATCCGCTGCCGCCTGAAGAGATCGCACGGATACGTGATTTCGAAAACATCAGGGATATCGCCGAGAGGTGGCTGCGTAAACCTGAAGATTCGAATGTGATTGCCGGGCTCGGCAGGACAGGCGAATTCTCCGTCGCCGAGCGGTTGACAAGAATCGCATCCGAGACCGGTGCCCGCCGCATGTATCCGCGTTATGCAGCCCGCGCGCTCGGGATGCTTGGAATACCCGAAGCGTTCGGAACCCTTGTTTCCTTCTTTTCAGACTGGTCCGAAGATGAATCCGATGCGGCGCTGAAAGGGCTGGCAAACATGCAGCACCCCGATGCAATGCCGATCCTCATCAAGGCGCTCGAGCATCGGGAACCTCATCACCGCCTGGCCGCCGTTGAAGGGCTGATTCCCTACGCGGGAATCGGACTGCTCGACGTTACCGCCGAGCGTTTCTTCAGGCTGGCTCTCGGAGATGATATAGATGTAGCACACGCCGCTGCCAAAGCTCTTGCAGCGGTTGTTAGAGAGGAAGATATGCCACTTCTCGAAATCCTCTTTAAAAGGGATGACGAATTCATTAAACGTGAAGCTGTTTCGGGCCTGCGAAAGGTGGGAACCGATAAGGTCTACAATATGCTTGAAAACAGCCTTTCGGAACCTGATCCCGACGGGTACTGGAAACCGTATGCGGTCGGCGCTCTCGTTGACGCGCCCGACGGCAGTAAAAGAATCAACAAAGCGTTCGATTCATCTGAGATCACGACGCTTCTGGCCGCGGCCGAAGCATTGTACAGAATTGGAGAGCCAGACCGCCTCAATGAGCTGGCGAAAGCAATGGAACCCGGAATAATTTCAGGTGCAAGGTTTGAAGCTTTCGGGGTTATGAAAAACTGGTCAACGAATGATATCAGCGAAGAATGGGAAATGTATTTCGACAGAGCGTACGTGCATGAAGAGCCAAACGGACTCTTAATTGAAACATCGGGAGTTGTGTCCGGCGACCCAATGGGACCGACTGCGTTTGCATGGAACGTGATTCTGCTCGCCCTGACGCGGGTGCGGCACGAACTGTCGGCGAAACTTCTCGTAGACCTGGCAAAGAACGGTGTAATCCGTCTCGAAGCTCAAACGTATCGCGCAATGGCAGAATTCCCCGACCCCGAAATGGTTTCTGCGATATCATCTCTTCTGGATTCAAACTGGGCCGACCATGCGGAATTGCTGGCCCATGCGCTGGGCAAAATCGGCGACCCGGATGCCCTGCCTGATCTCGAAAAAGAACGGGGCGGAAGATATCGCTCCTATCGTGAGCCAAATGCCATCGCCGAACTTGCCGCGCATTACGCCATGAAAAGAATGGGCGAACCGTAGTGGGGCGTGATCGCGAATGTGGTTGTCCCGTTAAGGAGGGCCGGGCTCATTGGCGAGTGCGGGGAGCCCTGCCAATGAGCCCGGTTCTATGATGGTTCGGTCTGTGAAACTTCTGTGCCGCTAAGCCGCCAAGCAGCACGTACAAACCGAAGCCATATCAGGCAAAAACCTGCAGAATTCACGGGGCGGTCACTACATGGGCCGCCCCCGTTAGTTTCCCAAGTGCCGCAACAAATGGGAAACCGTCCACCTACCTGCCTGCAAATCAAAAAGAGCATTTTTATTATTCAGCAAGCTCTATTCCATTTATCATGCAGCAATATGAGTATTTCGCCATATGATTTATCTGGTTGAAGTATAAAGAGTTACAGAAGACTATTTTATTGAAGGAAGATTTAATAAAAACTGATATTTCGCAAATTGCGACAGGCTTAAGCAACCGGATGACATAACTTCTTTTGTATAAGAGAGATAGAATGTCGCCTGAGGGGTCTCAATATTCTCACCTGTCGCAAAATACGACAGCAAGAAAAGAGAAATTTTGGATAATATTTTCCGATAAGTTGAAAGTCTGTTATTGTATTACAATTGCTGAAGGAGGAATTTCAGGGCAATCAGATTTCTTGATTCCAGTTTAACTGGTAGTGCTGGGGTGCTGGAGTGCTGGGGTGCTGGGATGCTGAAGTGTTGAAGTGATGAAGTGTTGAAGTTTTGGAGCAGGATGTTTTTATGATTCGAGTCAGGCGGCCATTGAACTGGGCGTTTGTGATTGCAGCAGCGTTTTTCATTTTGGGCGCTTTGCGGGTTACGTATTTAACTCTTGAAGACAGTTACGCGGGCGTGGTCTGGCGCAGGTTGCAGCTGGAGAATATCGGGAAGAAAGACAAAGAGCTTTCGGAAAAGAACGAAAGTGGATTTGTATTTCTTGCCTGTGGAGATCCTCAGGGCGGTTACGGCACGTTCAGGAAAATTCGGCGGAAGATGGCGAAGGACGGGGAGGCGGTTTTTGTCGCGGTCGTTGGCGACATTGTCAAGCACGGTTCGAAATACCGGCACCTTGTTCTCAGGGATGAGCTTTCGGATTACCGTCTCCCGATCGTCTTTGCCCCGGGCGACCACGATTATGACGAAAACGGCTCCCTGTACCATTTCGGGGGAGTTTGGGGCAATTGGACGGGAGTGCCGATCCGGTTTCTGAACGCGGTTTTCATCATTGTCAGGGCTTCGGACCCGGGCGGTTTTTCAGACGAGGCCATGGAGTATCTCGAAAGGCAGCTTGAAGAACTCGCAGCCGTTGAGACGAAAATCGTCCTCGTGCATGAACCGCCTTTCGATCCAAGGTTTTCACCCGGGGGCGAAAACGCGAAACACTTTTTCCATTACGGGAAAGAGAAGACGGAAATTTTTCATGCGCTTATGAAAAAGCACGGGGTCGCGGCAGTAGTTTCAGGACACCTTCACGGCTATTTCCATTATGAGAAAGACGGTGTCAAGTATCTGACGACAGGTGGGGCCGGCGCGAAGTTTATAGAATATAATCCGTTTGATACGAATTTCTTCCACTATCTGCGAATTACGGTCAGTCCGAAAGGGGTTTCGCACGAGGTTATAAAAATCGATTCGCCTGAAAGAAAAGGCTGGCACTTTGAAGGAATTCGCTACCTTTTGAGGCTGAACGTTTACCTGATTTCCAATTTCCCCGAGTTCATAATCGGGACGTTTGCGTTTTTCGCTCTTGCAGTAATAATTCTTTCGCGACTCGCTTGGAGTTATGTACGGCCGCTGTTCATAAGTCCGATTCCGGGGATTTTTGCAACAGTTTTTTCAGCCGTGATTTCTTCGATGGTTTTTGTCTCACTCTACCTGATTTTTCTTGCCAGGCTGTGAATTAAAGGTGTAGCCTTTCAGGCCACACTGTCGTTTTTCTGTGTAAAAGTTTTGTAATATTTTACGGAAAATCGCGACTTTTTTCGGTCCTGACACCCCCTTTAAACCCCTGTATCGGTCGAGTAAGAGGGATTATAACGCCTGAATCGGGCCTGATGGGGTGTTCGGAGGCCTGTTTTTTGTGACAAATGTGTGAAGTTTGTAACGCGGAAATTTTTTGGTACGGGATTTGTTAAGTGGTATTGATTTTCCCCGGGTCGCAGAATGCGATTTATGGAAAGAAGTGTTGGAGTGCTGGAGTGCTGGGGTGCTGGAGCGGGGAATTGAGGGATTTGAGGGAAGAAGTACCGAGTACCGAGTACCGGGTAACGAGCCATTTCAATTTTCGATTTACGATTTTCGATTTTCGATCAGACGAAATTATGAATTCTGAATTATGAATTATGAATGAAGAAGTACCGAGAACCAAGTACCAGTAAAGGAATAAGCAGATATCTATTTCACTATTCTTGAAAGGCGGATGTTGTCGATATAGCACATGCCCCAATCCCTGAACCGGATGCACGGGTCGTTCCAGCCACCATGCCAAGTCTCAATCGCTTTTTCCCCCTCGATCCTTACCTTATCATCAATCACGACAGAGACCTTGCAGCGACCGCCGCTTTCGCGATAAGTGAGCTTGACACCGTACCACCTGTTCTCTTTCAACTTCATGTTGCCCGCGAGGGTGCCGAAAATCATGACCTCATCGGGAAACCTGAAAGACAGGAGCGGAAGATCCAAGCTCGAGTTATTTGAAGGCGTAATAGCAACCTGGGCGCGAAACTGGCCGGCGTGGAACGGATACCTCTTCCCGAACTGCACATCATATTCGATAATAAACGGCTGCTCTGCATTCAACTGCTTCGCAAACAAATATCTGAAAATTAACATGCTCTTCCTGCCAGCACTGGCGGTTTTATCACTTACCCCGACATACGACCGCGTGTGAAGTCCGGATTTTGTCAAAGGAAGGCCCTCGAAGGACTCGGCCCACACCTGCTCGATACGCTCCGGGGCGGGAGCGCGGAAAATGCGAAACCAGAGAAAACACGCGAGAGATGCAGCAAGCAATACCAGGACCGAGGCAACGCCTATCCCGATAATTAGGCGGTTGGAAACCGCTCCGCGGATTTTCGTGATCGTAACCATAAAAGAATTATATCCGGCAACGCGGGCCATATCAATAAACTAAGTACTAAGTACGGAGTAAGGGATAAAGGAATAAGAAGAAATTATGAATTCAAAATTCAAAATTATGAAAGAAATCCTGGATTCCGGCCTGCGCCGGAATGACGGAAATTTGATAAAACGGATTTCATGGGTTATAATTAGACGTGAGACTTGAGTCGTGAGTCGTGAGTGGTGAGTCGTGAGTCATGAGTCATGAGTCGAGAGTCTTTTATAATGAAGATCAGTTTACCTTTAATATCGGGCATTATCATAATCCTTGTCTTTGGCCTGGTTATAGCAGGATGCTTATTGTGGAAACCAATGAAGATGAGGTGGCTCGGGGGGAGGCTCGAGTCGGGGACGCCGCGGGCGCGACTGGAAACGATGCTTAAACTGCTCGCGATGGGTGAGGATGGAAAAGCGGTTATCGAGAAACATTTGATCGGGCGCTCGATGGAGTGGGTGAAGGAGAAACTTGGAACGCAAGATTTTGTAGATCTGAATTGTTCCAGCAACCCGAATTGGGGGTGGGATGGCAATTGGCGGTGGGATGATGATGCGTCTGACGGTTATGAAATACTGCATACTGATGCAGCGGAAGCTGACGAAAAAGGTTATGTGTATTACGAGACCTGGGCTTATGGAAAAATAAGGATTTATTTCGAGAAAAGGAAAGTGAAAGAGGTGCGGCTGTGGAAAGGGCCGCCGCCACCGCCGCCGCCGCCGAAGTGGAAATAATGCGCGGTAAGAAGGGATAAGGGATACGGGGTAAGGGATAAGGGATAAGGGATAAGGGATAAGGGA
>SOJX01000145.1 GCA_004376375.1 Planctomycetota bacterium | reverse complement strand
GAAAAGCGACTCGTTTGAAAGCTCATTCTGCACGGCACGCAGGCTTCTGAGCCCCTTCTCCCGGTACATCGGGTTGTCGCTTTCGGACGCAGCCTTATACTCGGCCTCGGCCTCGAGGAGAAAACCCGCGCAATGAAACGCAAGCCCCTTGTTGTACCGCGCGGGAACGTATTCCGGCGACGACGCCTGCCCCAGCCGGTAGAGCTTGCGTGCGCGCTCGAGCGCTATGTCAAACTTTTCGAGCGCCTTGCTTACCGCACCGCTTCTCCCCGACTCGGCGTACCTCAGTTCCAGGCACCCCAGCTCGAAAGGCGCTTCAGGCCCTTCGGGATAAACCCGGTCGGCCTCCTCGAACTCCACCCGTGCAAGCGGGTACATTTTCTTTTCAACATAGCTTCTTCCGAGGTTGATATAGCGCATGAACTCGTTCTGCCGCCGGCGTAGCGAAGAATAGAACGGGTAAAATGAAAACACGCACATAAGGGCGGCCAGGATAAAAGCGGTCCGGTCGAGCCCGCTCCAGGGCGCCCCCGCCCTCCTCGAAACGAGGTCGATAATCCTGACAATCGCCAGCGCGGCAAATACAATCAGAATCGGGACCGCGGGCAGGCGGTAACGGGCGACTATGAAAAACGGGATTATGGAAATGAAATAGGCGCCGAGCGCGATATAAAGAAGCGAAACCTCCCGCCGCCTCGGCCAGGCGAGAATCATCCCCGCCGCACCGAACGCGGCAAGAATCCCGAACGGGGTATAAAGCAGCGTAAACATCCAGGAATACCGCTTCATGAAGTATATGCTCTGGTTGTCGGGAACCTCGTAGTCTTCCCAGAAGAGCGCGACTTTTTTCATCTGGAGCTTTGCCGCGTGACCGGGGTTGTCGGCAATGAACCTGAACCCTTTCTTCCAGTAATGCCAGGAAAGCTCGGCGGGAGTGGGTTTGTCCCCGAGGTCTTCGCGTGCGGCCCTGCGGAAATCCGCCTCCTCGAACATCGGATTCGCGCGGACCCACCACGGCGGCTGGTATGCGCCGGTGACGTTTTCGATGTTGTTGCCGATATAAAAGTTCTGCCCCCCCTGCGAGGTCGTAAGCACGAAACCGCCGCCGAGCCGCGCGTTCCGGACGGCAACGGGCAAAAGAACAATCATCATGCCGCAGACGCAGAGGCCGATTGCCGTAAGGGCCGGCCTCATGCCCCTGCCGCCTTCGGCTTTTCGCAGCCGTATCGCGGTCCATACGAAAAACGCGGCGATGACCACCAGGTAATTCCCCCTGACAAGCGCAAGCAGCCCCATCAGTATGCCCGCCGCGAGCCACAGGCGCTTGCGCGCGGGCCGGGAATCCGCCGTTGTCAGCGCGAATATGAGGGCTGTGAAAAGCAGAATCGAAAGAAACGTCTTCAGGATCATCGCATCGTAGAAAACAAACACCCGGTAGAGCGAAGCGATTATCCCCGCGGCCAGTCCGACGCGGCGGTCGAAGAGCCGCTCGGCCACGAGAAAAAGGAAAACTGCGTTCAGGGAGCCGAGGATGATTTGAATTAAACGGGGGCCGAAGTAACCGACGCCGAATATCTTGAAATACACGGCAAGGAAATAGGGATACAGCGGCTCCTGGTAGAAAACCTTATCGTCGCCGAAATTACTCTCGGCAAGCGATTTCGCCCAGTTGAAATACCGCTCGCTGTCCACGAACAGCATTTCAAACACGGGCGAGAAAGACAGCTCAAGCAGATAGATCAGGCGGATAAGAAAAGCGAAAGCGAATATCCCGAGACAGAGCCAGAGCCGCGGAACACGCGCCAGAATTCCGACCTGCGGCTCGAGCAGTTTTTGTATCGGCTCTTTATCAGGTTGGGTTTTTTTCGGTTTTTTTCGGCTCACGCCTTGAATTGTACCATCCGTAACGGCAATTGCAACAACGGCATTAAGGTAAACGCCATAACCATATGCGCCTTCAAGGAAAGGCATGCGGGACCGCAGTTTCAAATTTTGGAGTTGCGCCTTGATTTTCCAATATTGGCGCTGTATAATTATGAGGTATCTTTGGGATTTTAGCCCTGTGGGGCGGAGGTAGAGTGTCTAAATCCAGGCCATTAATATTTCTGCTGCTCGTGTTCGGACTGGTGGTTGCAGCCGGAGGGTTCGGCTGTGAAGGCAAACCGAAACGGGAATTCGTACACAACCCGCCGAAAACGGGAACGGGAACCGGTACGCCTACCGGCACAGGAAGCGATACTTCAACCGGAACCGGAACGACCGGAACCGGCACAGGAAGCGGAACTGGAACCGGCACTGGATCCGATACATCCACCGGAACGGGTACGGGCACGGGCACCGGAAGCGGCACAGGTACAGGCGGAGGCGCCGGCGTCGGCGACGTGATTATCGACGTCTCGGCTTACCCGCTGGGCGTCACGGTCGGCCAGAGGTTCGGCGTACCCGTATATATAAACGCGGGAAAATACAAGCTGGCGACTTACGCCGTCGAGATAACGTACGACCCGACGAAGCTTGGAGTCGTCGCCGTGCAGGCGGGAGCGACAAGCGGCTGGGACCCGCTCCTGAAGGATTTTACTTCACAGCCCGGTAAAATACTGCTCTCCGGCACCAACGAGGACGCGCTCCCCGAATACACTGGCATGTGCGACATCTGCGAGATAATTTTCGACGCGCTGGCGACCGCGGACCCGACGACGCTTACGGGCACCATTTTACAGATCAAGGGCCAGGACATCGATGCCGGCCCTGACGTGTTGATTTTTTACGACCTGGGCGCGCCTGGGCCGCGTTCGATTACGCCGGTGACTCTGGTAATCAATTTGCCATAATGAAACAATTTACCAGGCAGGAGGCAGTCATGTCGTGGGGGCAAAAAATCCGACATATTTTCGGGGTAATTCTGGCAGCGCTTGTCATGGTCAGTCCGGCTCTCGGCGGCCCGCCGCCACCGCCGCCACCGCCGCCGGAAGGTATTATTCCCTATAGCCTGGCGCTGGGACTTGCGATTACAGTATTCATTATCGTCGTCCTGGTAATACTCTTCATTCAATCGGTACGCCTTAAGAAGCGCAGTCAAGCTAATGCCTCATGAAAAACAGAAAGGCGGCGCCCTGTGGTTTTTTAAAAAGGTCGCCGTCTTTTTTTTAATCCTCGCCATCATCATTGCAGCCGCGCTCACAATCCGAAAAATCGGGGCGCTGGACCGGTTCATGCACCGGTACATCGGGATACCCGTTACAGTCTGGACGGCAGTCGGGATGCTCCGTATCACCGGCTCGAAAGTATCCGTCAAGCGCTCAGTCATGAGCGACGGCACCCGGCCGAACCTCGATACGATTTACAACTCCGAGCCGGGCAGCCGCCCCGTACGGGTGGGACCGGGCTGCACCGCCCGGAAACACATCTTCCTCGCTATCGCTTTCGCGCTCGCATTCCCCCTGCTCTCATGGCCGAGGCGGTTCATACTGGCGGGTATCACCACCGCGATCATGATTTTCTTTTCCGGCATCCGCATCGTCACACTGTACCACCTTCGCAACAGCGACTTGTTCGATAAGATTCACGAAATCGACGGATACATCCTTGCCGGAATCCTGGCGGTAATCTGGATTGTGTTGGCTTTATGGCTCATGCCGCCGCTGGATAAGCTGCAAACGGCCGGCGATGAAACCCTCGTCGACGACACGCCGAAAACAGTGGCGGAAAAAGCTTCAAATATAAAACCATAGAGCGCTGTAAAATATAATTCCACTTTAATCACACCGGCTCTTCAACGGTCAACTCCGATGCCGAAGACAAGCGGAAAATTTATCTGGATAATCACTATTGCGGTTCTTATCGCAATCGCTCTGATTCTGGGCGGTACATGGGGCTATCCCAGATACCTCCTCCACAAGGCCCGCGCGGATTTGTTTTCAAACGAACCGAAGCTGATGGGCCCGGCCTTCGCCTACCTCCTGGGGCGCGGCGACGCAGGCCTGAAAACCCTCGAAGACTTCTGCCGCGAAAACACCGACCCCGGCTGGGGGGAAGAAATTGAAGGTGTCAAATTGCGGGTGAATGCAAAATACCTGGTTTTTGGCAACAATCCGGGGAAAAAGAAAACAGCTTCAATCTTCAGAATGGAAATGAAAAACGTTTCAGATAATGCTGCTGAACTCAGAGTCTGGGCAAACGCCGGAAGAAACCTTCATTGCGACTGGCAGTTCATAATTGAACCAAACGGTAAAATATACTACAGGATACATCTCCTGAGAACCGCCCTGAGAACCGCCGGAGGAATGATCAGAGAAAAAACGCTAAAACCTGGAGAAGTAGACATAATCCAATTCTCGAAAGATGAAAATATCCCGGGAAATTTCATGCCCGGACTATATTACAAGGTGAAATTCATGTATTCGCGCTTGGAATCTAACGAATTTACCTTCGTTGTACTGCCGGATTAGAATATCGTTTTATCTACATATTCGTTTATTCCATTGCTCAGTTGTCAAAGACACGCGCCGCAAGCGGCGCGGCTAACTTATCACTTATCACCTATCACTTATCACCTATCACCTATCACTTATCACTTATTTACGCCATGGCGTCGGCGGCGACGCGGAAGGCTTCCTCGAGCAGGTCTACCGTTTTATCCCAGGAGTAGGTCGTTTCAACGAATTCGCGGCAGCGGTCGCGGTAATCCATCAGCTTCATCGGATCGGCGAGAAAGCGGCGCAAAGCCACGCCGATCGCTTTCGTTTCAGCTTCAACGAGAAATCCCGGATCGAACTGTTCGAGTATCTCGACCGTGCCGCCGTGGCGCGTGCCGAGGACGGGCGTCCCGCACGCCATCGCCTCGAGCGTGACGAGCCCGAAACCCTCCAGATCGCGGGACGGCATTACGCAGAGGTCCGCGGCCTGGTAATAGTAATGAAGTTCTTCGTTGGGGATAAAGTCAAGGAACCGCACGTGCCCGCTTCTGATAAGTTCGGCGGCCTTCTGCTCCAGCGTAGCGCGCATCGACCCGCGCCCGCCTATAAGAAGAAGCGGGTTGCTCGGGTCCTGCGACACGGTCTCGAATGCCTCTATCATCTCCGCAAGACCCATGCGCGGTATCAGCGAGCGCACGACAAGCAGAACCAGCCGGTTCGTCGGAATGCCGAGCCTCCGCCTGACCTGCGCGCGGTTGTCGGCCTTATTGAAACGCTCGAGGTCCACGCCGCCGGGGATGACGTGCATGGTCGTGGGCCGGAAGCCGTGATGCTCCTGCAGGACGTTCGCCATGTATTTTGAAAGCGTGATAACGCTCTGCGACCGGCGCAGCACCTTTGCTTCCGTTTTCTTCCTGAACGCCCTGCTGAAACGATACTTCAGGCCCGACGTCGGAAGGTCCGCCGCGGCACGGCGGGTCTCGTACTCCGCCGCCCAGGGAGAGTGAAACATATATACAATCGGCGTCTTGCTTTTGGCCAGCGGCTTCAGCAGCCTGGAAGGTCCGAGCGGGTGATGGCAGTTGAGGGCGTGGAAGTCGCCCGCCTCACTGACGAGCCGCTTGTAGATTTTACTGACGACGGCCGTGCCGCCCCGAAACATCTGCATAACCCGGGAGGGATCGGCCGTGTAAGTATGGAAGAAAACGTCGTCTATGACGCCTTCATCAGGCAGGTCGGTACGGCGGCGGCAGATAACGTGCACCTCGTGTCCGCGCGCGGCAAGTCGTTTCGTGGTCTCGAAAAGCACGGTGCCGGCGCCGCCCGCGGGCGCATACGAGAGCACGTCAATCGTGACCAGTATGCGCATGCCGCGCCGCCATTTCCGGGTTTTAAACCGCTCGACACTCAAAATCGCCCCTTATTAACCCTGCTCCGGCGGGTCGCAGAATTGAAACATCTCTGCTGCCTGTATCTTACGCCTGCGCCGATTATACTTCAAGAACAAATAACCCTGTTTAACACAAACAAAATGATAAAAGTAAAAAACTATACTTCTGGATCGTTAGCGCTCCTGCAGTCTCCCCATAACACGCGACGTTATGCCGACTCTCTCGAGTTCGAAATATTGCCCGAGCACCCCCGCGTACGCCTCTCCGAGATGGGTCGGCCGGGCCAGCAGCATGCGGGCAAGGCCTTCTATCTCAGCGTCTCGAAGCGGGCCCGCAATGTAAAAATGCAGCGTTCTTACATCTTCCCGTTCCCCGCGCACATGCTGATAATACTGCAGGAACAGATAATCCGGGCTGTCCAGCAAAACAACGGCGCCCTCAGGCAGTTCGGAAAATACCTTGTCAACGTACCGCCCGACCTGCCTGTAATTGCGTTTTACCGGCACCAGAAAATAACTGACCGGGTCGTGGTAAGGCTTGCTGCGGAAGCTCGCAAGCTGGAGGCCGAGCCCCTGATAAAGAAACGGTGCGGAATAATAGCATGCGGCGGAGGCAAGCACAAGCAGCACCGCAAGCACTGCCGCCGCAGGCCGCTCTTGCCTGAACCACCCGATAACCCGCACGGCGCCAAACGCGCCCGCAAGCGCCGAGAGAAGGAAAACGGGCGTGAAAAAGACAAGCTGATCGGAAACGCTGAACCGCATGGCAAAAAGGAAATTTATAACCGCGGTAATCAGCGCGAAGACGGCAAGCTCGCGGTGCTTCTGCCACAGCCGCGGGATTCCCATGACGACCAGCACGACGGCAGGCCCGGCAAACTGGTATATCCACGCCGCGATAAAGAGAAGCAGGTTCCGCCCGAGCAGATACGGGTTTGTTATAAACTCCAGGCTGAACACCTTGGCCGCAAACGGGCCGTGGCCGAGGAAAAACGCGTTCAGGAACCCCTGCTTCACCCCGGCCGCGGCCACGCCGAGTATGAAAACGTAGATAACGGGCCCCAGTCCGATAACGAAAGCAAGCGCGCAGCGGATTATCCCCTTCGCGCCGAGCCGTTCGGCCGGGCGGTTGCGCCAGAGTGCCGCCGCGACGCCGGGATACGCGAGTATTATCAGCGGGTGGCAGCCGCAGGCCAGCCCGAGAATAAACAGCAACACCTGCAGGTTTCGCTCCGAGCGCACCGAGAGGTAACGCAGAAGCAGAGCGATGGTGCCGAAAAAGAAGCACGCGAACATCGCATAGACTTCCGCCACTTCCGCGTGGAACCAGAAAAGGTGCGAAAA
This sequence comes from Planctomycetota bacterium, assembly GCA_004376375.1. Taxonomy (GTDB): domain Bacteria; phylum Planctomycetota; class E44-bin39; order E44-bin39; family E44-bin39; genus E44-bin39. Next base: position 9,340 of record SOJX01000145.1, on the reverse strand, counting down.
CGCCAGAAGCGCCGTGCCGCAGATTGCCGCGCCCCGGTCCACGCCGAGCTGGACGAGCACCGTCAGGAACAGCGCCGCCGCGCACGCCGCCGCAATGGATGAAAAAAGGTTAAGCCTTCTTGCGAGATCCCCGGCGGGAACAACGGTCGCAAACGCCTTCGCCGCGGCGAGGTAAACCGGGTGCCCGCCGTAGTGCTCGATCGGCCTCGCACCGCCTTCCATTACGAGCGCGAAGAAAGCTCCGTCGCCCCAGGTCAGGCCGGGCGCGGAAAAGAAAATGTAGACAACGAGCAGGACTGCGATAAACCCGATTTCAAGGGAGCGGCGGCGGAGAAAATTCACTTGCCGCCCTCTCTTTGCGGCAGGATGCGGGAAAGTACGTAGGTTATTCCCGGCGACGGGTCCTTGAAGGTAATCACACCTTCGCGGACGCCGCAGCGGAAGAAATCTGTAAAAACCGTAAAAGCTTTTCCAAACCACCCGCGGCGGAAAGATGAGATACCGCCCCGGATATCATGCGCGATAAAGCGCACTTTCGCGCCGACGCGATACCGCAGGTCCGGCTTTACGGAATAACCGCGTGCAAGCCTTGCCCATGCGTCGGGGAAGTTGACGCCGGCCGCCATTGCAAGCGGAAGCGAGCCCCACAGACGCGGGTTAATTTCGAGCGCGACAAACCGGCCGTCTTTCGTCCTCTTGAACTCGACCATTCCGACGCCGCGGAATCCCGATGCAATAACAGTTTCTCTTCCCAGCCCGAGCAGCTCCGGCTCGCGTACAGTAATGCACATCGTGCTCGGTCCGCCGTCGACGGGATATTCACGGATACGCCTATGGCACATCTCTCGCAGGATATTGCCTTCTCCGTCCGAGAGGAAAAAATAACCGTAACCGTCACCGTCGACAAACTCCTGAATAAGCGGGCGGGGATTCAGCTTTCTGAAACGCTCCCAGCCCTCGCGCAACGCGTCGGCGTTTTCCGCCATGCGGTAACGCTCCCACGGAGGCAGGTAAAGCCCGCGGTCGCTTGCGAGCTTGACTATCGCGGGAAAGCGGATTCGACCGGCCACTTCCTCGAACTCATTCCCGTTTTCCGGCAGATATGACCGCGGCGTACTGACTCCCGCCGATTCGGCAATGGACAGGAAGCTGGGTTTTTCATTCACCTTGTCCAGCATCCCGACGGTGGGAGAGGCAACGGCGATTCCATCGGCTGCAAACTTTTCCACGTGCCGCGCGCAGAAGTAGAGCATGTTGGTTGAAACCGGCAGTACAACGTCGCAGCCGGCAGCGGCTTTGAGAAGTTTGCTCAAAGAAGATTCTTCATCAGTAATATCCGGAAGTATGGCGGCTCGTTTCACGTGGCGGGATACAAAACATATCGGCGTGTTTTTCGCAAAGCGCTCCTGCTCGACGCATACGAGGTCATGGCCCGCCTCGCCCAGCGCCCGGACGGCGGCGAGCGCGGTTCGGTTGTTTCCGTCTGTAATGCAGATTCTTAAGAAAGCCCCGTTTCTCGTGTTCTCGGGTCTCGTGTCTCGTATTTTTAAAGCGCCGCGCAAGCGCGGCTTCATACTTCTCTTCCGTTTCTGCCAGAAATAAAAGAGGTCGGGCACTTCCTGCCAGTAGTTGCAGTCGCGGCAGATCGGAATTTTGTCCCACTCCCCGGCGAGGTGCCACCTGCGGTACTGCCTGATCTTCTCCGAGTTCCAGGCGTCGGCAAGAGATTCTTTATTGAGGTCGCCGAGGATTTCCCGCGCCTCCCAGTCGACGCAGCATATCGAAACCGTCCCGTCCCAGTTGATGCTCGGCGCGGTCCAGAGAGAATGGCAGGGGTATCGGAGCGTCCTCGGCCGCTGCCTGAGCGTCGGATCGTCGACCGCTCCCGACCACGTCAGGAACCCGGGTACGGAAACGGTCACGCCTCTCCGCCTCCATTTCCTGACGAACTGCCGGATTTCGTTTTTAGTTTCCTCCATCATGATTATCTGCACCGCGACGTTCGGTACGGACGATTTTGCGCGCCGCTTCATCTCGAGCAGCCGGAGCGTATTTTCCTCGACACGCTCAAGCGATGCGCCGCGCACCTTCTTATAGGTCTCGGGCGTTGCCGCACCGATGGAGACGTGCAGGATGTCGAGCCCGCACTCGATAAAGGCCTCGCTCAACTCCCGCGTCAGAAGCAGTCCGTTGGTGGAAATGTAGGCGGTGTTGAGGGGATTTGATTTCTTGATAAGCCGCACCATGTCGACGATGCGCGGATGTATGAGCGGCTCGCCGTCCTTGTGGAGCGTGAAGTTGCGCGGACCGTAGCCCGCCGCCTCGGCGACGATCTTCTCAAACAGCGCCCATTCCATGTTCCCGATCTCTCGCGCGCTTTCGCCGCGCGGGCACATGCGGCAGCTCAGGTTGCAGGCGTTGGTCGGCTCCGCGTTGAACGTACGCGGGAAACGGAAGTCGATAATACGCTGGCCGAACAGTTTGAACAGAGGCTGGAGCGCGGGCGTGGTTTTTATTTTGCGCTTGAGTTCGGCGCCGACGGCGGAGCTCCGGGCCCATTGGAGAACGCGGGCAGGCAAGCTCATCTTGCAACCCCTTTCTCCTCGTCCACATTGCGGTAGACGGCGAGCGTCGCGGCTGCGATATGCTCCCACGAGAAGCGCTTCGTTGCCTGACGGGCGGCCGCGCCCATGCTCCTCCTGAGCTCGATATTCCCTGCAAGTACGTCAAGGCGATGCGAGACATCCTCCGGGTCGCGCTCGACAAAGTAGCCGTTTTTGTCGGGCGTAACAAGCTCTTCCGTCCCGTTGATTCGGGTTGTAACAAGCGGCAGCCCGGTCGCCCCCGCCTCGAGCGTTGCCAGCGAAAAAGCCTCATATTTCGAGGGCATACAGTAGCAATCGGCAGCGGCGTAGTATTTCTCGACGTCGAAAACCGGACCCAGGATGTGGAGCCTGTTTTCAACGCCGGAATCCATTGCCAGACGCGAATAACTCCCATCATCATCTTTCCCCCCGAGCACAAGCAGCCGCGCGTTTTTCTCGCGCATTATCCCGATGGCGCGAATAACAATGTCGAGGCCCTTTCGCGGGAAATCGAAGCCGGTGAATACAATCAGGAAATCGGACTCTTCAAGACTGTGGCGGGAGAGAATTTCAGCGCGCGATGCCTCGCGTTTGTCGGGACTGAAGCGTTCAAGGTCAACACCGTTCGGAATGGTAAGCACCCGCTTCTCGTCAATTGAATATGCTTCGAGAAATTCCCGTTTCAAACCCTCCGAAACGCATATTATTCTCCTTGCTCCCCCCGGGCGGACCTGGAGGTATTCAAACCATCTGTCCATATACGTGAGCGGGTTGAAGCGCTTCGCAAACCATTCGCGGCCTTTTACCATCTCGTCGATCTGCCGTCTTTGGTAGGCGCGGTAGCAGAAATTCATCGTCACGACATCGCCGGTGACCGCTTCACCGCCCTGGGAGTGAATCACGTCAACGTTTCTTGGGAGAACTTTGCGGACGCCGCGGTCAAATGTGGCAAGGTGCGTCCAGAGGTTATCGCCAAGAGCGCTAACTTTCCGGAACCTGAAATTCGGCTTCACGCCGTCCGGAGGATTCAGGCGGAGTGCGCAGACGGTGAGGTCAATCTCCGATGCCACCTTCGTGGCAAGGTTATAAGAATATCCGGCGATACCGGCCCCCGGTCCGCACGTTCTCACGACGAGCGCGGCCCGAAGACGCCTTCCTTCATTGTTTTGCATCGGGCAATCTCAACACGTTTCCGCCGTCCAGAAAGAGCGTACCGCCGCAACAGAGACCTGGGCGCGGGAACTCTCTCCTGTAATAGGCAGAATAATACAACCGCTCGTAAATCGCCGCCGCCGCCTTTATGTCGAACGTGGCGGCAAACTCTCTCGCATGCCTACCCATCCGCTTTCTGAGCAGAGCATCGTCAATAAGCCCGTCGATGGCTGCTGCAACCGCCTTCGGGCTCCGGTCCTTGAGCAGGATTCCCGTTTTGTCCGGGATCATCGCCTCTTTCGTGCCGCCGTCGTCGTAACCGATTACCGGCAGGCCCGCGGCCTGGGCTTCCAGAAACGCGTTGGGCATGCCTTCGCCGATTGACGGCATGGCGAATATATCCATCAGCGCCAGGTACGGAAGCACGTCACTCTGGTTTCCGGCGAAGATGACGCGGTCCTCGAGTCCAGCAGCTTTCGCCTTGGCTTCGAGGCGTTCACGGTCTACGCCGCCGCCCACGAACAGGAAACATGCGTCGCCGTTTCGCATTTTGGATGCCGCCTGGACAAGAATCTCCTGCCCTTTTCGCGGCTCAATACGACCCACGGCTCCAACGACCGGCACGTTTTCCCTGAGCCCGATTTTTTTCCCGAGCTCGGCAGGAGGATCGGTATGATTAAACCGTTCGTGGTCGAGACCGTTATAGACGACAAGAATCCTGTTTCTTCTGATTCCGCACCTACGGTTAACCTGATCCGCTATAGCATTTGAGACAGCCAACACCCGGTCTGCAAGCGCCGCAATTACTGGATAGGCCTTTACGAGGTAGTAAGGCTCAATACCCAGGGTCTGCCTCTGCGAGTTAAAAACAACTCGCACGCCCGCGATCCTCGCGGCCAGCGCCCCCCACAAATTTGAATCAGCCAGGTAATTGTGCACCACGTGGATACGTTTTTTTCTGAAGAAATGCACAAGCCTTAGAATAGAGCCCGGTATGTCGGACTTCTTAACTTTCCCGAGAACATGAATGGGCACTCTTGACTTCTCAAACTCGTCGGCAAGGAACCCTCCCGCGAGGAGGCAAACGACATGGTTGTTGACGGGCAGTTCCCTCCGCGCGCGAAAGCGCTCTGCAAGCTGTCGCTCGACGCCGCCCACGTCGAGGGCTGCAACAAGATGCGCGACATTGAGAGAACCTGTTGCCATTCATTATACCATAATTACATCCCGTTACTACCGAGCGACGTTAAAACATGCGTCATAATCACGGCAAAAAGCCCTTCGAGCGCAGACACACTATATACAACCCCCCGCCAATGGAAAAACAATATTTTAGAATTTATATTTTTGCTCTTGCATTGCACAATGGTTTGGAAACGTTTAAGACTTTTTCCGGTAAATCAGCACGTCCCCGACAAAGGGGGGAAAATTCTTGAGAACATGTTTCAGAGCCATCATCTCGGGAGTAACCGGTTTTATCCTGAACGCTTTGATAAGTTCATAGTTTAATTGACCTTTAAACAGTGATTGTACTTTAATAAAATTATACTCCCTGCCATGATACACCCTGCTCAATGGCGGATAAGCCGTAAAAGGATTGGCTTCGTTTCTTGTGAACCTGGCATAAAACGCCGAATGAAGTATTATGTATTTTGACTCGTAAGTGTCATCAATCGCGTAGAGATCATCCAGCATGGGCATTTTCGTATAACGAGGCGTCGTCATAGACTCTCCAGCTGGAATATTTTTCAAAATCCACTTCGAGGCTGACACCCTTGTATCGAAAATATAATGGTAATTTACCCAGGACAAAAATATTAACTGGTAAGCTATTACAATTATAATCGTACTAAGCTTGAGTATCGCGCCGTATTTTTTTTTCATATTTTCGAAGGTTTTCACTAGCCCGTAAGACGCGATAATTGTAAAAAGCGGTACGGCAGGAAGTAAATGCCTGATAGTGGGCAAGCTCAAAGAGCATATTAAAACCAACTGTAAAACGGCAGGCGCGGCTACAATGATAAACACGTCCCTTTGCCTGGAGGAACGGTTTTTGTAAATGCGAAGTATAAGTAAAATACCGCCGCCCAGGAGAAATATGAAAACAGGCAGGCCAAGCCCCACGATTGTCTGGATAAAATAAACAAAAGGAACAATCAGCCTGTTGGGGCTCTCGATAATTTTCACATTGTCGACCCAGAAGCCATAACCGAACTTGGCAACGCTGAAAAAGAGGGTTCTGCCGCCGGTGAATGCCAAAAACAGAACTATGATAAAGAAAAATACAAGGAAAAAATGGAACCATCTTTTCCCATTGCGGAACATTACATAAACAAGAGGTATCACGGCAATCCCGCTGAACTTAAATGCAATTGCAAAACCACAGGAAATTATTGACATTACCAGCCAGGCATTCTTTTTCTTTTTCAAGTATATATACGAAAAATAGCCGGTCGCAAGAAACCAGAAAGCATTGCCCGCGTCCGCAGTCGCAAAGTGGCTCTCGATAGAATGATGCGCCGCAAGGGACAGGAACAGGGCCGATAATAACGCTATCTCCGGGTTATTGAAAATCTCGTATGCAAGAAGATAAACGAAGACAATCGTAAGAAGACCGTATATAAGTGAAAGTATCCTGCCGGTGATAATAAGCGCCTCATCGGAATTTCCAGAAAAATAACCTGCAATTGCGATTTGAAAAGGAAATCCCTTCGGATAGCCGTAACACATCTTGCCGGTTTGGAACTCTCTGACGATTCCGATTATGTTGCATTCATCTGGATGGTATTTAATAAACTCTTGCTCGGAAGACAAGCTGACTCCCCAAAATACGCCCGGCAGCCTGGCTGCCAAAGCCAAAAATACGATAATACCCAAAATAGATGCTTTGATAATTTTATCGCGATTATTTACTTCCATGAATCGCTTATTCCTCCGCAGCTTCCGAAACCTGATTAATTCCCCGCCTCTTTGTCGCCATATCCGGCAATCGGGGTTTTCGAGCAATGCGCGAAGAGGTTCGACGCGATTTCAAATCTGTCCTGCGAAATGCTGAAGTACTGTGCATGATGTTTCTTCTTCAACACGAGGTGCCTGAGCAGAAACTTTTTCATCCTTTTTCCAAGCAGGTGGGCAATTCCGAATATGTCCAGGCGTGCCCATTTTGTAATACGCCTGAAGTCCTGTTTGAATTCCTCCGTTTCCTCCAGCCCGAAGAACCGGCAGTACTCGAACCTGGAGTTGACGATATCGGAGAACTCCCCCGCCGTGTATTCGCGCAGATGGCCGGGGTTCTCGGACTGCCAGCCCGGGCGTTGCCTCGGTGCACTGATAAAGAAATCTCCGTCCCTTGTCAGGGTTCGCCTTGCTTCGTCAAGAAAACGCTCCGGTTCCGGGAGGTGCTCCATCACCTCGAACGCGCTGATGACGTCAAAAGTCTCATCGGCGAAGGGCAATTCCCGGGCATCCGCAACCGCAAACGCGGCGGGTGATGAGGCCGCCCGTCCGCTCGCGGTGATAATCGTTGCCCTGTCCCGGTCAATCCCTACCGCGAACAGGGCCTCCCTTGCTATTTCCCTGGTCCCGGCGCCATAACCGCACCCTATGTCAAGGGCCTTCCTCGACGCTGCCCGTGCCGCCGCACGCCGGTAACGGACCATATGGGCTTCGTATGCGATGTCCAGGTGCTTTTGCGGGTCTGTCCGTTCCTCTTCCTGCAAATGGAAATTCTCCCGACGGCCGTAAACAGGGAAAGCGTAAAACTCTGCAGACGTACCACGCGGCGGCATTTTATCAAAACTGTTTCGCGGTGTCAACCAAGCCGGAAAAGTGCACAAATCCCGGCTTATTCCCTTATTATCATGTTTTCAAGAAAAGGCCGCTATATGCAAGAATCGCCGCCTGCCGATCATCGCTCATGTGACTCCCGCTCCTCCCGACAACCTGTATCCGTCATACTTCATCCTTCACCTTCCGGCCGAGGTAGAAGAAACTCTCCGCGATCTTGTGCGCGTACGGTTTTTTTCTGAGAAAGTAATCGACTATCCGAAGCGGTGAAAGGAACCACCCGGCAAGTTCGCGGACCGACGCATAAACCCACTTGTTTCTCGAGCCGGGAAACACCGTCGCGATCCATTCCTTCATCATCCACGCAAGCGCGGCCGATGGCCCCACGCACCACTCGCAGCGCTCTTCCTCGAAATCCCTGAAAAGGTGGCGCACGCCGTCGCGCGTAAACCTAGAAATGTCGATAGGGTTGATATGAAACGGTTCCATGAACGGAACAATGGCCGCGACCCGCCCGCCCGGCTTGAGGACGCGGAAAATCTCGCCGACGCCCAGCTCCGGGTTCCGCATGTGTTCCAGCACGCGGAATATAAGCAGAAGGTCGACCGTCGATTCCTGAAAGGGAAGGCTCTGACCGTCGCCCACGATATCGATTCCCGGATACGGCCCGAGGTCGAGCCGCACTACGCTCTTCGGAAGATCCAGGGCGCCCGCCCCGACGTCGACTATCAGCGCGTCCTCCGGGCAACCGGCGAGAAGGCGCCTTACCGTCCGCCGCTCACGCGGCCAGACGTGAACGTCGGGACTTTTCAGTTTAACAAGCAGATCGTACGATATGTCCGGGCGGATAGCGGCGTCCCGCCACTCCTCTCGCTCGGTCGTGCGCGCCGCAAGCTCTTTTTTTTCGAGCATGTGCGGCACGCCATCGATTATCGGATACCGGACCGAGCACGAAGGGCAGAAGTAGGCCTCCTTTTCCTCCGTCACTGCCGTACAGCAGTAAGGACACGCAAGCGCTTTCTTTGCCTTTTCCGTCAACATGCGTAGTGCCTCAAATTAGGTTCGTAGGTGGGTAGGTAACCAGGAACCTACGAACCTACAGACCTACAAACCTACGAACCTACAGACCTACAAACCTTCTTTCATCCGAGAATAATTCGCATCAGGCGCCTGTATGCCGCCATCCGGGCGCGTCCCTCCTCGCGGCGGCTGCCCATCGCCCAGCCACAGGATATTATAAATCCAAGTAAAAACTTTACCAGAAAAAAGAGGTTCAGAAGGACGCTCCTGTCCCACCGGTAGTTTTTCCGAAAGAAAAGAATCATGCTGCGGTACGACTGCTCCATCGCCCAGATCGGCACTTTACGCGCGGCCGTACCGCCGTGGTGGTCGACTTCCGCGTCCGGGGTGTACCACACTTCCCACCCCCGCCGTTTCGCTCTGTAGCAGAAATCCGTCTCTTCGCCGTAAAACAGATAGCGCTCGTCCAACCCGCCCAGCACGCCGAACGCCTCGCGGCACAGGACGAAGCACCCGCCGCTGACCCAGTCGACCCGGCGCGGCGAGCCGTACTCGGAAAGCGGCACGCGGTGCGGGCCGAACCTGTGTTTCTTCGGCAGGTACCTGATAAGCCCGAAAATGCGCACGACCACGTTAAAAACCGTGGGAAAATACGAGAGTGATGGATCGATCTCGCCGGTCGAGTCAATCATTTTCGGGCCCACGACCCCTGCTTTCAGGTGAGTGTTGAAAATACCCGCGATAGCATCGAACGCGCCGGGGCGCACCTCGGTGTCCTGGTTCAGCATCACGATCAG
>SOJX01000004.1 GCA_004376375.1 Planctomycetota bacterium | reverse complement strand
GGGGGGGCCAGCCCCCTGCCATTTTTTGGGGGGTGCGTCCCCCCCCCGCCCCTACATTAATATGGCAAGACAGCAACTAGTACTACCAGCACCCCCACCTTTCCACCGGCCTGTTTTCCGTTGACACTTCAAACTCTCAAAGATAGTATAGTTAAGCTCACTGGACCGCTTCATGGGCGGCAACGAGGAAAATTCGATTACTCAGACCGGGTGCCACATTTCCAATGCTTACTGTTATTGACTACCTGGGCAATATCACTTTCCGGGTCGTTCGGCTGGGTTCCGGATTGCTCGGGTTTGCCTATTCCGCTGCCCGCAGTCCGTTTGTCGAGCGCGGCCTCGGCAGCCGCGTTTTCGGGCACGTCCTCCGCAAGCAGGTGTACTTCACCGGTATACAGGCTCTGCCGATAATCTTCATAACCGCGCTTGTTTTCGGGTCGACATTGATCGTGCCCATGGCCTTTGCGCTCCACATGGTCGGCATGACCAGCCTGGCGTGGCCTGCCGTTATTTTCGTGCTGATACGCCAGTTCTCGCCGCTGCTCCTGGCGATTATCGTCATTGCAAGAAGCGGAGCGGCCGTCGCCACCGAAATCTCCTACATGAAGCTCAATAACGAACTCCAGGCCATGGATGCAATGGGCATGAATACCGATTACATTGTCGTGCTTCCAAGGCTTCTGGGTATCACCGTCGCCACCACGGTGCTGTATATCGCTTTCAACGTTTTCGCAATCCTGGGCGGATACGCGGTCGCGAAGGCAGCGCTTCTCGAGGCCCGGTTCCTGGATCTCGGGATTTTCTTTCAGACGCTGCACATACTCGACATCGCCGAGGGTGTAATCAAGGCCGTCGTATTCGGGCTGTCGATTGCAATGGTATCGACATATCAGGGGTTCACCCTTAAACGCTCGATGACCGAAATACCTCAGATTGCCACGCGCGGCGTGGTTCAGTCTATTCTGCTTTGTTTCATTTTAAACTTCATCATAACTCTGGTGTTTCTACTTGGACGCGGAAGCTGAAAATCATCCATATCTGCTGGAGCTCGATTCGGTCAGCTACATGACCCATGAGCGCAGGTTTTTCGAGTCCGTGACACTGAGGCTCGAATCCGGCAACATCCTGTGCATCGTGGGTCCAAGCGGACAGGGCAAATCCATGCTCTGCAGCGTCGCGGCCGGACTGGTTATCCCGACCTCGGGTACTGTGAAGCTTCTTGGCCGCGACACCGCCTCCTGCTCCTACGCCGAGACCCAGCGGCTGCGCAGGCGGATCGGATTCGTATTCCAGCGCTCCGCCCTGCTGGCGAACATGACGATAGAAGAGAACATTTCCCTGCCCCTCCTGTACCATACGCAGCTCACGCAAACGGAAATCGGCAGAAAAGTCTCCGAAATGCTCGAATCGATGGAGCTGGAGGAAACGGCCGCGGAACGCCCCGCCGGCCTGCCCGAGATGGCCGTCCAGCGCGCAAATATCGCACGCGCCCTCATCATGGAACCTGAAATTATTTTCCTCGACGAGCCCCTCGAGGATACGGGCTTCGGCAGGCGCGTGCACAGGATAATAAAACCGCTTTTGAAAAAACTAGCCCGAGAGAAAAACGTGGGAGTCTTCATAGTCTCACGCGACGTGCATTTCGCCTACCGCACGGCCGACCGGATAGGCTTCATGGAAGACGGGGTGCTCGTCGAGGAGGGAACGGTCGAGGAAATGAGCCTGTCGCGCCAGTCCACGCGCGTCGGTTTCCTTCGCGAGCTGACGAGCCATATCAGCCGCATGCGCATGGAAGAAGCGATGCGAAAAGGCTCATCCGGTATTTCTCTCGATGCCGGCTCACCGGCAGGAGCGCCCGCCGCGGATGAATTCGAAGACGACGGGGGCACCGCCGAAAACGTCCGTGACGATGCAAGAAAAGAGCCGAAGACCACTGCATTCGACGTGAATGAAGTACCGGATATCTCGATCGACCCGCCCGGAGATGACGGTCCTTCACCCGCTGAAGAGTAGTTCTTTACACGTCCCGAGTATAATTTACCAGAAATTCAGCTAATGCGAGATCGAATTCGGTGTCTATATCCACGGAGCGCTGCGGCGGCATGAGGTATACGCCTGTAATTTCAGGATACGTATTATCGCCCTTGTCGAGCCATGAAGGAGTCACGACGTATACGGCGCCGTTGGGGATGTAAATTTCGGGCAGGTCCTGGCTTCGCGCGCCAAGGCCGCCGGGAAACAATGCAGTTGCCTTGTCCTTTCCCGCAGGCCTGAAACACCAGTGAGGATGGTGGGACGGCCCGGTCATCGAGGCAAGAAACTCCAGGCCGTTTTCTTCGGCAAGCAAGACGGCATTGTCAATATCGGAGGGGAGGCGAAGAGGCGAATCAGGTTGCAGGCAAACGATATACGCCGGCTCTTCAGCTTTCCGGTTCCGATACCAGTCAAGCGCATGCCGAAGGACGTCCCACGTCGACGATTCGTCGGTTGCAAGCTCCTCCGGCCTCATAAAGCCGACAGGTATCCCCGCGGCCTCGGCCGCGTCGGCGTACTTTTTATCATCAGTCGAGAAAAGAATTTCGTCAATGCAATCGGCGTCCTGCGCGCACCTGATCGCCCGCGCGATCAACGTCCTGCCGCCCACGGTGCGGAGGGCTTTTCCGGGGAATCGTTTTGAGCCGCCTCTGGCCGGTATCACAGCCAGGATTTTTCCCGTGGGTTTTTCATTCCGGTCCGGCTCGCCCATGATTTCCGCTCCAGTTCACGATCGTGTGCAAGCATCGTAGCAGCCGAATGTTGGAATCGCAAGCCAAAATACTTTTTGGTCGTTCGGTCTCTCGGTCGTTCGGTCATTCGGTCGTTCGGTCTTTTCTTGACCGAGGGACCGAAGGACCAATTGACCAATTGACCAATGGACCAATGGACCAATCGAATGGACCAATCATGGGCTTGACACAACGGCCTGAGTATGTTGCAATGTTATTTTCCTGCGGAAAGACTGAATGGAAACCCTGCGGATAACAATAGACCCAAAGAGCCCGGACCCGGCCGACCTCGAGCCGGTTGCCGCGATACTCCGCGAAGGAGGGCTGGTTGCCTTTCCGACCGAGACCGTTTACGGCCTTGGAGTGGATGCGCAGAACCTGGACGCGATGGCAAGGCTACGATGGCTCAAAGAACGCCCCGCGACCAAGCCTTTCGCCTTTCTGATTCGCTCGCAGGAGGAGGCAAGGATATTCGCAGGTACGCTGCCTCCCGCGGCGGAGCGAATAACTTCCATTTACTGGCCGGGCCCCCTGACAATAATCGTACCCGGTCGTGCGAACCAGGAAATCGGCCTTCGATGCCCCGGCCATGAAATCACGCTCGAATTGATCAACCTGCTCGGCAACCCCATTGCCGCGACAAGCGCCAATCTCTCGGGCATGGAGCCCACAATAAACGCCGACGAGGTGGCTGCCGTTTTCGACGGAAAAATCGAATGCATCGTTGACGGCGGTTCAACGCCGCTGCAGGAGCCCTCGACGGTGATTCGGTTCACCAAAAACGTTTACAACATGGAGCGGGTGGGCATTATCTCGGAAGATATGCTCCGCCCGCATATTCATAAGCGTATATTGTTCGTCTGCAAGGGCAACTCGTGCCGCAGCGCGATGGCTGAAGCGCTTCTGAAGCAGATGGTCGCGGAGCATCACGACATCCCTGAAACGGCTTTGCGGAACCAGGGCTATTTTATCTTGTCTGCGGGCGTAAATGCTGCATCCGGCCGGCACGCAAGCAGTGAGGCAATCCGCATACTGCAGGATCGTAATATAGACCTCACCCGGCACCTTACGAGAAAGCTCACGACTTCCATGCTGCATCGCGCGGATTTCATTATCGCCATGACAAAGGAGATTGCCGGCCAGATGCATTCGCTGGACCCCGAAGCCGGCGACCGCATAACAACGCTTGACGACGTCGATATCGTGGACCCGGCCGGTGAAGATATCGACGCATACGGCCGCGTCCTGGAGCATATCGAAAAAAGGCTGCGCAACCGCTTTTCTGAATTCGTTTTCGAAAGGAGCTGACGGGGTGAAGATTTCAATCGGTTCCGACCACGCAGGATTCCAGGCCAAGGAACGCCTCCGTGAAATGCTCGAAGCTGAAGGGCATACCGTTTACGACAAGGGCACGAATTCTGAAGAATCCACGGATTACCCGGATTACGGCCACGCGGTGGCGAAATCCGTATCCTCCGGCGAATGCGAGCGCGGCATACTCGTCTGCGGCACCGGAATCGGCATGTGCATGACCGCCAACAAAACGCCAGGCGTCCGGGCCGCGCTCGTCCACGACGAATTCACGACTGAGATGTCCCGCAAACACAACAACGCAAACGTGCTCTGCATGGGCACCCGGGTGCTTGATGAAGAAACTATTCTCCGGCTCACGAAGATCTGGCTCAGCACCGAATTCGGAGGCGACCGCCACGCGCTCCGCGTAGAAAAAATCGAAGGCGGCATAAAGTCTTAGTTTATAACGCCGGAACCGTCACGGATATTAAATAGAAACGGCCCGCTTTCACGCGGGCCGTTTTTCGGTATTTTCGACTTTCCGTCTATTCTTCCTTCATTGTGATCGCCTCGCTGGGACAGCCGTCGACGCATGTGCCGCATTCGTTGCACTTCTTCAGATCGATTACGGCGATATCGTCAACCATGGTGATTGCTTCCTCGGGGCACTCATCGACGCAGGTTTCGCATGCTGTGCATTCCTCTTTGTTGACTTCCGGCTTGGCCATTGGCATTCTCCTTGATTCGCCTTTCGTCAGGACGGCTGCGGCTCCCACTGCCGTGCCGGCTAACGTGTTTCCTTACGTCCCATGTCCCTTGCACTCTACATGTAATGCACCAGGGACGCCACAAGAAATATCACCGTATAGAACTTTTTGCAAGAGGAAAAAGTGATTTTTTTACATCGGGATTATAGTCTCTTTTGGCCGGAATTATCTATTTCATATCCTATGCCTTCGACCACAGGCCCGCCAGGTTGCCGAGCGGGTCGCGGAACATGGCGTAAAAGCCGAAACCCATGGGTAGCTCTGTCCTTTCCTTCTCGGTAGAGCCGCCGGCCTCGGCAATTTTGGAAAGCGTTCCGGGGATGTCGTCCACCTCGATTATGAGCTGGACGGCGCCGTCCGGCGGTGTTTCCTCGACCTGCTGAAAACCGCCGCCCACGCCGTCAGCGGCGCTGAAGATAACGTAATCCCCGCTTACGTCCGTGAACGTCCAGCCGAACAGGTTTCCGTAAAATTCCTTTGCAGCAGCCAGGTCCTTGACGTTGAAATCGATATGACATATTTTACCGGCCATACAACCTCCTTAAGGCGATTACGGCCATAAAACCGCGGTTATTATGGAAGTTTATATATAACCTGTTATGAATCGGAAATCCTACACGTGCGCCCGGCGGGAAGCAAACAAAAATATGACTTTTTAGAATTACATTCTCTATAGGGCCGGCGCCGGAGAAGCTCAGCTTATTGTTACAATTCTGTCGTCCGACTGATAGATACCGATGGCTTCCGGCATGGTTGTCATCCGCCCGACCCTGACCTTGTCTTTTTCATCGTAGTAATCAACGCATATCGGGCAGAGAAGGAGCTCCACGCCTTTTTCTTCAAGGATAGCCAGGTCTTCCAGCGCATCGGAGCCTTCGCACGCAAGGTCAACGGCATCGCCCAGAAAGATTACTTTCTCCGGCAGACTCGGGCTTTCGACAAGCTTTGCCCAGAATGCGTTCATCAGGATTTCTCCCACCTTTTGCTCGGTGCCGATATACTTGCTGGTAAGATAGTAGACCGCAGGCATGTTGTTCCCCTTTCAGTATCAGAACTTGAACGTAACCGCCATTGAAACGATATAGTCCAGCGACTGCTCTGAATCCTCGTCTTTCTTGTTGAGCGGCAGACGGAAACCCAAATCGAAACCAAGGTTGTCTGTCGGCGAAACACTGAATCCGGTGGATGCGTAAAGGTAATGCCCTTTCGTCCCTTTAACCGATCCGATTCTCGGCCCGAGCAGAGTACCGCTGTTATCCAGGCCGTCCCAGTTATCGTTAAGGATGTATACATCGGAAAGCCCTATTTTGAATTTCGTTTTTGTAGGTTCATGCAGGAGAAATTTCTGGCCAACGTCAATGTAGATTCTGTTCGAACGTTTATAGTCAATATCGTTTCTGCCGGGTATGTAATGGAATATAATCTGTTCGTAGAAATCGGTCCAGCCCCAGTCCTTTTCGCAAGATGCTCCGGCAAGCAGGTCCGTCGTACCGGAACCGACCTGGTAATAAGCCGGAACATACTCGTTCATCACCTTCGCATCAGATTCACCGGTCGGTAACTTTGCTCCGACTCCAATCATAAAACGCCAGGGCTGCTCCTTTTTTTTCTTTTTTTTGCCGTTTTCCCGTTCGGTTTTTGTTTCCTTATTTTTTTCTTCAGTATTGCTTTCACTTTTCTCATTACTTGTGCTCGAAGCGTTTCCGGACCGAAGAATGTTATACCAGCAAAAGAGGCTGATATCACCCATGCCCGACTGGGAATACCCTCTGGTCATCATGCCGAATTCATTCAGCCTGTGGCCGTCAATGCTTCGATAGGGAACTGTTAACCTCAGCAGATAGTTTCTTGTTAAAGCATACGAAAGGATAAACTCGTATGCCTCGTAATAGTCTTCGCCGGCCTCTGCAAGGGAATATCCCAGCCTGGCGGCAAAGCGTCTTCCGCCCGCGCCGCCGCCAACGCCGCCGAAGAAATCACCTCCGCCTGCCGAGCCTCCACCGCCTGTACCGCCTGCACCTCCGCCGGCGGAAGCGCCGCCGCCCCCCCCTCCGGGCGGCACAATCGGACATCACCCGCCCGCCTGGGCGAATACAGGCTGCAGATTTATCAGCAAAGCAACGAAAGCCACAAGCATTATAGTGGCAATTTTCATTATTGGTCTCTTGCCAAATATTAAATATTAGTCTGCACAATCAGTAATGAACGGGGTACGGACGCCGCGCCCGCACCCCGTTCTGCAAGAAGGGCTACGGAACAAGTTTTTCAACAACCTTGCCCGCGCCTCCCACGTACATGAAACTGCCATCGTCCAGTTGCGTATGGTTAAACTGTTCGCGGCCGGGTCCATATACCAGGCCCGCCCACGTGAAAAGGCCTGTGGAGTGGTCGTAGAACTCGGCACCGCTCCCCAGGCCGATAATGAAGTAATGCCCGTTGGGCATCTCGTCGGTAATATGACCTCCGCGCATTTCCGTCAGCGTGTCTGCACAAAGGGTCCAGGTGTCTGTCGTCCGGTCATACAACTCTGCGGTGTTTTGCGGATGGTTGGTATCGTCCCAACCTGCCGGCACAAACACAAGATCGTCCTTTGTAATCTTGCAGGCAAAGCGCAGGTGCCCGCGCGGACGGTTCATATCAGCAACCTCGATCCACGAATTGTTATCGGCGAAGTACATTTCGCACCATGGGACGCGATGGATGGGACCGTGGTAACCGCCGATCTGCAACAGGATATCGGCACCGGCAGCCCCGTTTCCGCTCCAGTGGACAAGGCCGGGAAGGCCGCGCCCGTAGAAGCCCGGACCGGTAACGCCGACGCGATGACCTGAGGAATTGAACAAATCGCTTGTTTCGGGATGTGTTCCTATGACCAGGAACCGGCCGTCATTAAGTTCGGCCGAGACCGGTCACCCTCGCTCCTTGGTCATCAGGCTCGGCCCGTAAGACCAGGTTTCCGTTGCAGGATCGAAAACTTCGACGGTATCGAGCAGGCTGGACTCGCCCACTCCACCGAAAATCATCATCTTGCCATCCGGCCTGCACCACGAGGCGCAGAGCCGCTTCGGCTGCATCATGTCGCCGGTCAGGCGCCAGGAGTTGTTGTCCGGATCGTAAATCTCGCACTCGACTCCCAGAAGCCCGACGTCGGAGACCTTGCCGCCGCACACCAGGATTTTGTTGTTCAGAGGTCCGGACGTGAAGCGGTAGGTGTGGTTGAACCTTCGGGAGAAAATTCCGTCCGCAAGCCTGGTTGTACAGTATGTATCTGCCGGATAATATACTTCAGCCTGAGCGGTTGGTGTGCCCCCACTGTTGACACCGCCGCAAATCAAGACTCTGCCGTCTTTCAGTACTACCACGGCTTCGCCTGAATGGGCCGCTTTCGGTATCAGCGGCGTGAAAGTGTTGGTATGCGGGTCGTAAACCGCATAGGACGACACCGGTGTCGTGCCTGCCAGTGCGGTCCTTCCTCCGGCAATCAGAATTTTGCCGGTGCCGAGAAGAACCGCTTTTGCACCGACCATTGCAGCAGGCAGGTCCGGCCCTGTGCCCCATGTATCGGCACCGGGATCGTATATCTCGGTGGATACAAGAGCGGTGCCGGAAACGTCAACGCCGCCGCCGAGAAGCACTTTCCCGTTACGCAGAGTCACCTGGAAGTGATGCGAACGGGCGGTGCCCAGACTGTCGGTAGTTGTGAAAAGCCCGGTAGACGGATCATAAAGCTCCACCGTTGCCACGACTGTTCCGGTGGTCCCGCCGGAGACGAGAACTTCGCCGCTTCCGAGCAGGCTCGCGGTGTAGTCAGTCTTCGACTCCGACATCGTACCGGTCGTCGGCGCAAATGTTCCGCCCGTGAGATCGAAAATGTCGGCGGTAGAATCGTCGCCCATGACAAGCACGTTGCCGTCGAAAAGGTTGACGGCAACGGGTTTTCCTCTGGCAACGCCCATGACGCCTGCCGTCGGCGCGAAAGTGTCGGTAGCGGGATCATATATCTCCGCGCTGTCGAGAGGACCGGCGTTGTCGCCGCCCGCTATCAGTGCGGTGCCGTCGCGAAGCGGAACAACGGCGCAGGCGGTGCGATTCGTAGTCAAAGAATCGGCGCTGTACTGGAAAGCATCAAAAGCGGGGTCGTATACCTGTGGCGTTGCACCTCCCAATACAAGCACTTTACCGCCGGCCATTCTAACTGTAGCCGGCTGGGCAACTGCC
This sequence comes from Planctomycetota bacterium, assembly GCA_004376375.1. Taxonomy (GTDB): domain Bacteria; phylum Planctomycetota; class E44-bin39; order E44-bin39; family E44-bin39; genus E44-bin39. Next base: position 7,698 of record SOJX01000004.1, on the reverse strand, counting down.
TCGCGCATGTCGCCGACGGTATCTGTATCAGTCCCGTAATCAGGAGTTACTCCGACCGGTATGAAGATTTCCATCGGAGCGTCCGCCCAGCATCCTCCGGAAATCAGGACGGTGTTGTCCATCAACGTGGTGAGTCTCTGCTCGGCACGCCAGGTTACTTCGGCATCGAGATAGCGCATTTCTCCCGTCGCACTCATGTAAACTTCAAGGTGCGTACTTGATCCGGCAATAAGAATGTTGCCGTCAACAAGCTTAATGCCCTTGACAATCTTGCGTGCCTCATACAGCGTAAGATTCTGGACTGTGAACGAATTACCCGACGGGTCAAATATTTCAATGGAATTCAAGGCCGTACCGTCGTTGTCACTTCCACCTGTAATGAATACTCTGCCGTCATTCATCAATACGGCCGCATGGTTCTGGCGGGACGTATTCATATTACCGATATCGGTAACACTGCCGTCCGCCGGATTGTAGATCTCAGCAGTCGCAACTACTACCCCGTCATTACACTGTCCGCCGAGAATCAGCACCCTTCCGTCGGCAAGCAACGTGAGAGTATGGCGCGCCTTCTCCTCTTTCATCGTCCCGGAAGTGGCGGTAAACGTACCGTCCGGCCCGACGGTCGGGTCGTACACTTCCGACTGCTTGAAATGACCGGTAATCAGCACCTTGCCGTCTGAGAGCTTTATCACCTGCGGCATGGCGCGCGGAGTAACCATCAACTGCGAACACACTGTGAATGCGCGGGAAACAGGATCGTAGATGTCGCAATCCTGGTTTGACGATAGCATCCAGGTTGCGCCGCCGATTATTATCGCTTTACCGCTGTTCAGGATTACTCCGTCCACGGTTGTTCGGCGGGTGGTAAGATTTCCGACAAGGTTTGATTTCCCTGTCCGGGGATTGAAAACCTCGGCATCGTTAAAGCGGTTGAAAACGTTGTTTTCAAGTCCGCACCCGCCTGCCAGGAGAACGCTGCCGTCCTGCAGGAGGGCAGCCGCGTGCTTGAGGCGCCAGTGAGCCATGGTCCCGACAGTTTTTACGCTGCCGGTGTAATATGGCTCCGGCAGCACATCTTCCACCGGCACGACTTCCACCGGAACATGGATGTACTTCTTTTTCTTCTTGCAGCCTTGGCTCAGACTGAGCGCCAGCACTCCTGCCATGAATAGAAACAGGAGCAGGAACTTTCGACTTGGCAACATGACGCCTCCTTTCAAGCGTACAGCTTTGACAGAAACCGTAACGATTAAGCTGCGTATGGACCAAACCTGTTCCATACAGCTTTACACGCCAGGTAACCGCTGAAGCTTTACGAAGTGCCTGCTGCCAGTGGAGTTTCGAGGTTTCGTAGAAGAGATTAGATCAAGAGATGCTGGACCACCGGCGGCTGACACCACGCTTTCCGGCATAGACGCTATGCCGGTTCAGCGGTCCGCATCACATACGATGTAGTGTGCGAGTTGTCACTGCGCCTCCGGTCCAATTTCAGAGTGGTTTTTGAAAATAAGTAACATTATTGAATATATATGGTTCAAATATATTGAATCCTGGATTATTTGCAAGCAAAAGTTTATTTATTTTTTATTATATTAAAACACAATACTCCATTTCCTTAAATGAAGATTTTCTATTCCGGGGTGCGGAAATCAGCCGCACCCCGGTCCAACATGCTTTCGTACTGCTTATCGTCATGGCGTATAGATTTCGCTGGCGGCAACGGTAAAACCGCCTGCATCCTTTCCGCCGAAAATAAGTACTGAACCATCCGCAAGCAGGCATGCACGCAGGCTTGTGCGCGCATAATGCATGGGATACTTAAGCAATGTCCAGGCGTCCGCGGCAGGATCGTAAATCTCGATGGAGTCGAGAACGTTTTTATCGGCGTCAGAACCGCCGAAAATGGCGCATCTGCCATCCTGCAGAACGGCAAATCCGTAGCCTGAGCGTGGAACATTTACCAGAGCGGCATTTGCCCACGAGTTTGTGGCCGTAGTGTATATCTCGCACATTGCCAGAAGCGTCTTGTTTTCGTCCGTGCCACAGATCGCAAGCACCTGCGCCCCGCCATTGAGTTCAATACAGGTACAGCTCTTTCGCGGGACATTCATCCTCTCCGTCGCGGTAAGGGTTCCGGCCACCGCATCTGCGCCCGGGTCGAACACCAGGGCAATGTCGTCGTTGACGCTGTTGTTTTCCGTTGGCGTGGTTCCGCCGACCATTAGCACCTGCCCGCCGTCGAGGACGGCCCAGTCTTTTCTATCGGCCGATTTTCGGCCCGGGACCGGGTCGGTAAAGTCCGTGGGGAGGTAACTCCCGTTCTCGGGTACGAGTGGATCATAAGTATAGATTAGACCTTTCCCATGTTTCGGGATGTCACCGAACCAGAGGAATATCCTGTTTTGGCCCGTCAGGTCGCCGACCTGAGTCGCCTTCGTTCAACAGAAATCCTCCCACCCGCCCGGAAACACGCTTCCGTTGTCCGGTAGAGCGGGGACTTTAGTGAAAGAGTTGCAGTCGGCGTCGTAGATTTCCGAAGGACCGAATCCGGCGATGAAATAGTACCGGCCGCCCGTTCCGGACATCCCGCAGACACCGCTGGCGTAACTCCGCTCGTGGTTGCCCCTCCAGTCCGTGTCGATTTGCTTGCTGGAAACTATGGAAAAAGCAGCCGTGGCCGGGTCGTAAAGCTCCGCGCACCGGAGCTTCTGTTTCCCGCCCGCGAGAGTGCCGCATACTACAAGCACCTTGCCGTTCGCGAGTCGGATGCAGTTATGGTTATAACGCGGCACAACCATATCCGCAGCAGCTTCGGTGGCATAGGTTCCCGCAGGCTCCGTGAGGTAAATATACTCTTTCTTTTTCTTACAGCTTGTACTCAAGCAGAGCACAATTGCCCCTGTAAACACCAGGAGCAAAACCAATTTTCGCGGCAACATGACGCCTCCTTTCAAGCGTTCAGCTTTGACAGAAAACGTAACGATTAAGCTGCGCATGGACCAGACCTGTTCCATACAGCTTTACACGCAAGGTAACCGCTGAAGCTTTACGAAGTGCCTGCTGCCGATGGGATTTCGATGTAGAGTGGAAGGGATTAACTCAAGAGATGCTGGACCACCGGCGGCTGACACCGCGCTTTCCGGCATAGACGCTATGCCGGTTCAGCGGTCCGCATCACGAACGGTGTTGTATGCGAGTTGTCATTCCGCCTCCGGTCCAGATAGAGGTAACATCACCATCTAATATAATAGACCTGTAACATATTTCAAGTAAATACTTTATAATTAATCTAAGAGATTTGGAGTCTTATGTCCTTATATTCCGGCGCGTTATGACATCGTTTGCAGAGTATTCATCATTTTTCATTTTGAATTGAGAACTTTCCTGAGGAATTTTCCGGTGTGGGAATTCTTCACGCGGACGACCTCCTCCGGCGTGCCGGTGGCGACGACGCGGCCGCCCTCCTCTCCGCCTTCGGGGCCGAGGTCGATAATGTAATCGGCGACCTTGATAATGTCGAGATTGTGCTCGATAACGACTACCGTATTCCCGGCGTCGACGAGCCGCTGCAGCACGTTCAGCAGTTTCTTTATATCATCGAGATGCAGCCCCGTCGAAGGCTCGTCGAGAATATAAAGAGTCCTGCCCGTGGATCTTTTCGCAAGCTCCCTGGAGAGTTTTATTCTCTGCGCTTCCCCGCCCGAAAGAGTGGGCGAAGGCTGGCCGAGCCTGACGTAGCCCATTCCCACGTCGTCGAGCGTTTTCAGGATTTTCAGGATTTTCGGCTGGTTCTCGAAAAGCTTCATGGCCTCGGACACTGAAAGGCCCAGTACGTCGGCAATCGAGTGGTCCCTGTACTTGACCTCGAGCGTGGCCTCGTTGAAGCGTCTGCCTCCGCAGACTTCGCACTTGACGTAAACGTCGGGCAGGAAATGCATGGGAACCGTTATGTACCCGTCGCCGTCGCAGTTGTCGCACCTTCCGCCGCGGACGTTGAAAGAGAACCGGCCGGGCTTATAACCGGCCATCCTTGCGTCCGGAAGCCGGCTGAAAAGCTGCCTTATAAGATCGAAAACTTTTGTGTACGTCGCCGAATTCGAGCGGGACGTCCTGCCTATCGGGGACTGGTTGATGTTTATCAGCTTGTCAATACGGTCAACACCTGTAATCGCCTTATGCTTTCCTGACTTCCTTGATGAGTTGTGCAGCTCATTCGCCAGCGCGGGATACAGCGTCTGATTGATCAGCGTGCTTTTACCTGCGCCGGAAACACCCGTGACCACCACGAACTCTCCAAGCGGAATCCCAACCCGGATGTTTTTCAGGTTATTTTCCCGCGCACCGATAATTTTTATCCACCCGTCAGGGTGATTTCTCCTGGTTTTCGGCACTGGAATCGATTCTTTACCTGCAAGGTATCTTCCCGTAAGGGATTTTGCCGACCTTTTGATCTGCGCCGGAGAGCCGGTGGCAACAATACGCCCGCCCTGGATTCCCGCGCCCGGCCCGAAGTCAATGATGTGGTCGGAAGTGTTTATCGTTTCAGGATCATGCTCCACGACTATCACGGTGTTACCGATATCTCTGAGGTGTTTCAGGGCGCTCAGGAGCCTGGTGTTGTCGCGCTGGTGAAGTCCAATCGTCGGCTCGTCCAGGATGTAGAGGACACCGGTCAGCTCGGAGCCGATCTGGCTGGCAAGGCGTATCCGCTGCGACTCCCCGGCGGAAAGCGTCGGTGCGTTACGGTTCAGGTTCAGATATGAAAGCCCGACATTATTAAGGAATTTCAGCCTGCCCTTTATTTCCTTTACGAGCTCGGAGCCGACCGTTTTCTTCCAGCCGTTCAGTTTAAGGTTTTCAAAAAACCCGAGGGCCTCCTGAATCGACATGGTAGAGATATCGACGATGCTTTTCCTGTTTACCGTTATGGAGCGCGCTTCCGGGCGCAGGCGGCTGCCGCCGCATTTTGAGCACGGGCGGTTGGACATCAGCGACATGTAGTACCGCCTGGAACCCTCCGAGGTCGTCTGGGTAATGCGGCGCCTGAGCATCGGGATAATACCTTCGTATGCGCCCCGGAAAACGCCGCTGAAGCGCTCGCTGCTCCAGCGGATGGAAAGCTCTTTCGACTTCGAGCCGTAGAGCAGTTCGCGCCTCGCCTTCTTCGGCAGGCTCTTTACCGGGACCTGCACGTTTATGCGCAGCGCTTTTGCGATTGCCCGCATGTACCTGGATGAAAAACCCTTGAAGGAATAGGTCCATTCCAACAGGCTTGCTTCCCCGTCGGGGAAGATCAGCTTCGGGTCAAATTCATAGACCAGGCCGAGGCCGTTGCAGGCGACGCACATTCCGAGCGGGCTGTTGTAGGAAAGGAGGTTCGGCTCCATTTCGGGATATGAGATATTGCATTTCGTGCAGACCCTCTTTTCCGCGAACCTCAGTTCCCGCCTGCTTCCTGCGATGTAAATCGAAGCCTGGCCGCGCCCCAGGCGAACGGCCGTCTCAACCGAATCGGCAAGCCTTTTCCTGTTCAGGCGCCCGGTTTTCAAGCGGTCCACGACAACTTCGATCGTGTGCTTTTTGTTTTTTTCGAGCCGCGCAACGTCATCACTGCGGGTCAGAACTCCATTTACCCTGAGGCGAACAAATCCCTTCGACTTGAGGTCGGCAATAACATCTCTATGCTCTCCCTTGCGCTTCACGACTATCGGAGCCAGGATCCAGATTTCCCTGCCTTTTTCAATATCGAGAATCGCTCCGATAAAACTGTCCGCCGTCCCGCTGCCGACTTTCTGACCGCATTCGTAGCAGTGCTGGATGCCCAGCCTCGCAAAAAATACCCGCAGATAATCATATATTTCCGTAATGGTGCCGACGGTTGACCGCGGGTTGCGCGAAACGGATTTCTGGTCTATCGAAATGGTCGGTGAAAGGCCGTAGATATGGTCGTACGGCGGTTTTTCCATCCGGTCCAGGAACTGGCGGGCGTAACTGGAAAGCGATTCTATATATCGCCTCTGCCCTTCCGCAAAAAGGGTATCGAAGGCAAGGGACGATTTACCGGAACCCGAGACGCCGGTGAAAACGACAAACTTGTTCTTGGGGATGTCGAGATTAATATTTTTGAGGTTATGTACTCTGGCACCTACGATTTTGAGGGCACTGAGAAAATCTCCTCCGGCGTTTTTCTTTTTCACTCTCTTCCCAGCCATCGTCGGTCTCCCGGTGACAAGCAGGTTGCATCGACCGAATCTCCGTAGGGGCAAAGAACACGCGCATGCGCGTGTTCCTTGCCCCTACGATTTCTCCAGTAAACTCCTTAATGTCTGCGTCAGGTCTTCAACGGTGTATGGTTTCTGGATAAATTCAATCCTGCCTTTGCCCGTAAGCCGGGTAACCGTATCGGTCCTGTCGTAACCGCTTGTAAGCACAACGGCGAGGTCGCCTCGAAGGCCCTGCATTTCAGCAAGCACATATTCGAAATTCAACCCGGGCACGCCCATGTCCAGGAGTACGGCCTTGATCTCACCTGCATTCTCTCGAAAGATTTCCAGCACTTCGGAGCCGACGCCCGTAGATATCGTCTTGAATCCCAGAGTATGAAGCATTCGCTCCGTCAGTAACCGGATAGACTCTTCCTCCTCGGCAACGAGAACAGTTCCCTCGGCGCTCCACGCGGCCTCTTTCGCCACTTTCCCGCTTTCTCCATGGGAAGGCTTCTCAATTGCGGGAAACAGCACGCGGATTGTCGTTCCCTTGCCCGGTGTGGTATCGACTTTTATTGCCCCGTCATGCCCCCTGACAATACCCAGCACGGCTGCAAGCCCGAGGCCGCGGCCTTTTTCTTTCGTGGTGAAGAACGGATCAAACATCATCTCGATAGTCTGCTCATACATTCCCCTTCCGGTGTCGGATACTTCAACGAAAACGTAGCGGCCCGGTTTCTGGCCTTCGTCGAGATACGTTTCGGTGAAGTAATTCCGGTCGCAATTCATGGCGCCGGTTTTTATCGTGACGAATCCAACCTCTTCGATATACGACTCGGCCGCGTTGGCAATGAGGCCCATCACGACCTGCCTCATCTGGGATGAATCCGCCACTATCTCAGGCAGTTCGTCCGCCAAATCATATCGCATCATGATTTCCCTGCCGGCTGAAGCTTCTATGAGCTGCGACATCGCTCTAATCAGGTTTGACATGTTTATCTTTTCAAGAACAAATCTTCCTTTCCCGGAATAAGCAAGCATCTGTCTGGAAAGCTCCGCCGCCTTCCTGCCGGCCGCCTCGATTTCCTGGACAAGCTGGCTCGCGTTGGAATCCTTCGGAAGGTCCCTCAGGGCTAGATTTGCGTTTCCAAGAACATTCATCAGGAGGTTATTGAAATCCCGGGCAATCCCGCCGGCAAGAGCGCCCAAACTTTCAAGCCTCTGCATGTGCTGAATCTTGCTTTCCATGCGTATGCGCAGCTCTTCAACCAGCTTCCTCTCCGTTATTTCAGTGTGAATACCGATCAGGCCGATGATGTTCCCGCCCTCGTCCTTTACGGCGTCTCCACGCACCTCAACCGGTATGACTCGCCCGCTCCGGCTCAGCATTTCCACTTCGCCGCTCCATGAACCCCCGCCTTTAATCGTGCCGAAAAGCTCGCGCGCCACGTCTTTATCGACAAATGTAGTAAGCGGACCGCCGGCCTTA
>SOJX01000053.1 GCA_004376375.1 Planctomycetota bacterium | reverse complement strand
AACGAGTAACGAGAAACGAGTAACGAGTAACGAGTAACGAGAAACGAGAAACGAGTAACGAGTAACGAGAAACGAGAAACGAGTAAAGGCAGGTTTTCAGCCTGCCTTGTTTTTTGCAGAATAATATCAGGTTATCGGTCGGCCCTGGCAAAAGTAACGGGAGAAATGGAATGGAAAAGGATTTGAGCGGGGCGGGAGAGGCGCGGAGGGGTGGTAAAGGCTGGCGTGCCCGCGAAGCCGCGTTTAAAGAAGAAATGAAAGAAATATGGGGCGGCTGGGGCGTTTCTTCCGAGTTCGGACGGTTGCGGGACGTATTGCTGCACCGTCCGGGACCGGAGATTGAAAATATAACCGATCCCAACGGGGTGCTGTGGGCGGAGGTGATGGACCCCGGGAAGGCGCGCGCCGAGCATGACGCGCTGGCGGAAGCATATCGGGCAGGCGGCGTGCAGGTTCATTACGTGGGGAACGGTCCACTCGACAAACCGAACCTTCACTTCATTCGCGACCTGATGCTGATGACGCCCGAAGGAGCGATTGTTGCACGCCCCGCTTCCGTGCAGCGTGCGGGCGAGGAAAAGTTTGTCGCCGAGGCTCTGGCCGGGCTGGGCGTTCCGATACTCATGACCGTGCACGGCAACGGTATTTTCGAGGGCGCCGACGCTGTGCTGGCGGGGCCCGGGCTTGCTTTCGTGGCGGAGGGAACGCGAACGAACCGGGCGGGCGCGGAGCAGGTGGAGTGGGCTCTCAGGCAGGCCGGTTTCAGCGAGGTCGTGCGCCTTCACCTTCCCTACAAGACGGTTCATCTCGACGGGGTGCTGGGGCTGGTAGACCGCGACCTTGTGCTTGTAAGGGCAAGAGAAACGCCTTTATCGGCTGTTAATGTTCTTCGCGGGCGCGGCTTCCGCATTCTGGAAGTGTCGGACGATGACCTTTATATGCCGGGGAACGTCGTCGCGCTGGAGCCGGGGAAGCTTGTCATGCCGGCCGGCAATCCTGTGACGAAGAAGCGCCTTGAGGATTCGGGCTGCACGGTCATTGAGATTGACCTGAAGGAGATTCAGAAAAGCGGCGGCGCAATGCACTGCATGACCGGCTTCCTCAAGCGCGATGAGCCGTAAGGGTTATCATTGAAGATGTGAATTCAGATTCTCTGCGTTCTGTGACCAAGGCATTACTGTCCTGTAATCTGAATAAGCGCATCAGAATCGCCTGCGCCCGATTCGCTGCCGGTCGGGGAGTTTTCAGTGCCTGATGCCACGCCGGTAGTTCCTGAAGGGGAGCTTTCAAGCCCGGCAGGCGAGCCTTGTGTGCCGGTTGGGTTTGCACCGATGCCTGAAGTGATGTCTTGCCATGAGCCCGTATAGCTCTGGGTTTCTCCACAAAGCCCCAGCTGGCTGCCGCCCGCTCTGACCGCAACACCGTATGCGTTGTCACCGGAGTCGCCGCCCCATATCTTCGCCCAGAGCAACGTTCCGGAGCCGTCGTACTTTAGTACAAGTGCGTCATCACCCCCGGGTCCGAAGCCACCCCCCTGGGCGTTCCCGGCGCAGTACACGTGTCCATCTGAATTCACCGCGACGCCGCCTGTTTCGTCATGACCGCTGCCGTGCCAGGTCCTTGCCCACTGCAGCACGCCTGTGCCGTCGAACTTCAGCAGCAGTGAATCGCAACTGGTTGCGCCAAAGCCGTATGTGGTTCCGGCACAATAAACGTTGTTGTTGGAATCCACGGCAACGCCGTAAACCTCGTCCCACTCGCCGCCGCCCCAGGTTTTTGCCCATTGCAGCGCTCCGGAACTGTTGTATTTCAGAAGAAGCGCGTCCCGGTCTCCGGCCCCATAGGTGTAGGTCCAGCCTGCGCAGTATATGTCGCCGTTCAAATCGACGGCGACGCCGCTTATTTCGTCGTGGTTGCCTCCGCCCCAGGTCTTCGCCCATTGCAGCTCGTTTGAGTTGTTGAACTTTACGAGCAGCGCGTCGGACCCTCCTGCACCGAAGCTTACGGTGTAGCCGGCGCAATATATGTTGCCGTCATTATCAAGCGCTACGCCGGAGAACCTGTCTCCGTTTCCACCTCCCCATGTGACCGCATTCTGAAGTACACCCGATGAATTATATTCGAGTATCAGGCCGTCCGTACTTCCCGCGCCGAAACTTCCGCTTGAGCCGGCGCAGTACATAATCCCACTTTCACTGACCGCGACGTCAAATAATTCCTCGCCGCCGTTGCCGCCCCACGTTTTTACCCATTGAAGCTCGCCCAACTCGTTGTGCATAAGCGCCAGGGTGTCCAATCCGCCGGTGCCGAAGCTGAATGTTATACCGGCACTGTACACGTTTCCGCTTGAATCGAATGCGATTCCAAGGAGATAGTCTCCGTTGGAACCGCCCCAGGTCCGGGTCCACGCGTCAGCCGAAGGCTGTGCGCGGGTGGTGAAGGACCAGACGTCGCCTTTCGCGGTTCCGTAAGTATTTTTTGAATCAAGGCGCCAGTAATAGGTCGTCGAGTATGCGAGGGCTCCGGGCGTGTAGGCCGTACCGGTCTGATTTCCTTTGAATTCCGGGCTTGCACTTGTGGCGTTTGTCACCGACGATTCAACTGTACCGAAGTATACATCGTAGGAATCTGCCATGGCGGCGGTGTTCCACGTCAGGTCGGTATTAATGGATGCGTCAGTTGAAGCGTCCGCCGGCGACGGGTTCCCGGCCTTCGCAGGCGAAGGGAACATGATTTTGTCGCCGCTTTTCCTGCTGCAGCCGTAGAGTAGAAGACCGGCAAGGAAGATGAGAGTCAGTGTTTTCCCGATAGAAAGTTGCATTGACATAATTTATTTTACCTCTTTTGGAATCAGTAATTCCCCGAACATCCGTCGCGTCCGGTTGTTTATTCCGGCTCCTTCTCGAGGACGACGGCCGGGCATCCCTTTTGATTGCCCTGGATGGTCAACTGAATATTTTTTACCTTGTAGCCGGGCGAGCTGAAACGTACCGTGCACGGTCCCGGGGGGATCGAGTCGATCCAGTACTTATCGGTATTCGAATAAGGCGTATGGTCAAGCAGGTGTCCGTTCTCGTCAAGCACCCATGTATAGAGATAGTCGGGGCGGTCGCCGTCTGAAACGCTGACCTTTCCGAAAAGCCGTTTGCCGACCGGCTCGACGACGACCTCGGTTTCAACTGCGCTGCCGTTTTCCAGTATTTCAACAACAGGCGAATAGCTCACGCCCGGCTTGTCGTATTTGTGGTCCTTCCAGCTTATAACGCAGGCGCGGTGCGGAACCGTTATAAGATACTCGACGATTGAGATGCCGCTTGCGTTTGTGGAGCCGAGGCCGGCGTGCATGTTGGGCACCGACGGCCCCATTTCCTCGATGCGCAGGTCCAGGTTTGCCGCGGACGAGCCGTCGGGAAAGGTGACGCGTATGAGCATTTTGCCGGGCGTGGGGAGGTAGTAAAGGTCGCTGCGAAATTCTCCCGGCTCGTCGGGCATCTCGACGTCGAGGGAAAAGTAATTGGTCACGCAGCTTGTTTTGGAAAGATGCAGCACGTATTTGCCGGGCTTCAGGTACGGGACCCGGAAAGCGCCCTGGAGGTCTGCGGTGAAACTGGTGATGAGCGCCCAGTTGTCCTGCCTGAATACGTTTACAAACGCGTTCGGCACGGGGCTTCCATTCGTGTTCATGACGGTTCCGGTCCATACGACCGGCGAAGCCTTGAAGTTCTTCTGGACCGGTTCCCCTTCCGCCAGGTCCACGCGGCGCCTCACCAGGAACATCGACGGAATTCCCACATAGTATGTTCCGGGCGACAGGTCGTTGAAGACGTACTTTCCCTCGTTATCCGTAAGCGTAACACGCGGTTTCCTGTGGACGTCCAGCAGTTTGACTTCAACCCCCTCGGGAGCGGGATTTTCGCCGACTATAACCTGCCCGTGGATGATGGTGGGACTTGAAAGGGTGATTGTAACCGCAGGAGGTTCAGCGGCGGCGGTGAGTTCGCCGGTTTCCTTCGGGAGATATCCTTCAAGCGAAGCTTTCAATCTGATTTTCTGGTTGGGAAGACCGCTTATTATGAAGGCGCCGTTATCGTCGGTCGTGGCGCTGTAATTCGTGCCGATGACCTGGACGAGCGCGCCGTTCAGTTTGTCTCCGGCGGCATTCACGACAAAACCCTTTACGGAAAAACCGCCTGCCTTCAAACGTATTACGAGCCCGGCGGCATTGCCGCCTTCGACGAGACCGGGGACGTTGACTTCTCCCGCTCCGTAATCAGGATGCGTGGCGATGGCTTTATGGTCTCCGGCCGGGATGTGGTATATGACGAAAACACCTTCGTTATTGGTGTCGTCGGCGCAGTTGGTATTATGCACCGTAACTTTCGCCCCGGGCTGAGGCTGGCCCGCCGGATTCAGGACAGTGCCCGAAATCATGGCGCCTCTCGTCATCTCGATATCCGGAAGCTCGAACTCACCGCTCTGAGGCATCTGGAAGGTGACTTTTTTCTGGGCGTAACCGTGCGCGGAAACCGTAATGGTGTGCTGCCCCGGCGTTCGGCGGACTCTGAAGGTGCCGCTGGCGTTATCGAACCACTGGTCGTTTATGGCAAATTTCTTTATCGGCTCGCGAGTCGTTTCATCGATAACCCGCCCGCTAAGGAAAAAACCCGGCTCCGGTTCCATCTTGATGTCGTAGCCGTGCGTTCCGGCCTGTACGTTGATGTATGTTTTGGTTTTGTAGCCGTATGCAGACACGATAACGCGGCATCTTGACCGTGGCTGTACGGGCACGGCATAGTTGCCCTTATCGTCGGAAAAGACGTGCTGTTTGAAGCTGGCCCCTATGATATGGGAATGCGCCTCGACCTTGACGCCGGGGAACGGGTTTTCGTACTCGTTGACGATGGTTCCCGATATGGTTACCTGGTTAACGAGTTTTACGTTTACGTCCTGGGAGCCTTCGCCGCCGATGTTTATTTCCCGGACGCGGGAGGTGGCGTAGTCGGGATGCGTGACCTCGATTTCATATTCGCCCGGCGCGATCCTGTCAAAGGCCGCCAGGCCGTACAGGTCGGTGTGTTTGCTCGAAAGCTCCTTGTGGTGTACGTCCAGTCCCTCGACCCAGTTGCTTGATACGACTTCCAGTTTGACTCTTGCATCCGGAACGGGATGGCTCCCTTCGCTCATAACGTATATGCGCAGGCTGCCGTTCGATGAGAGTTTTATCTCGCCGATATTGCGGTGCTCGCCGCTTCCCAGTGAAAGCCCCTCTTTTACGTAATCGATCATCCCGATCGCCGTGACGGTCAGGCAGAAACTGGTTGAAGGTGTGATGTTCTCGAGATTGAATATGCCGTTCAGTCCGCTTGAAGCCCGGCAGTTTACCGTCTCACCTTCGACGATTATTGCCGCGCCTCGAATAGGATGCCTGAAAACGTCCACGATTCTTCCACTCAGTGAGGCCGGGGGGATATTCTCCGGTTCTTTCTCCACTTCTTCTACTTCAACTGTTGCGCCGCCGCCGGTGACTGCGGTTCCTTCCGGAGTTTTGGACGTACCCGATTTTTTCCGCGATGTGCCGCCTGCACGGATGTTCGACGCAGGCGTTCCTCCGGCAGTTCCTTTGCCTCCGCGTGTGCCTCCGGATGTGGAATCCCCTTTCCGTCGGCGCCCGTCGGGGTCGTCTCCGTATCCATCGCCTCGGTCCCGCCCGCCGCCGCGGGTTTTTTCGGGGTCGGAGGTTGACGTTCCGGTCTTGTCGTCTGCGGTTCTTCTCTTTGCGGCCGAATCTTTCGTGTCGTCTGCAGTTTTCTTGGCGTCAGGACTTGCCGAGAGTCCGACCACGGGGGTCGGAAGAGATTCTCTGTCGGCGGGTTCGGAGCCCAGTGTGATTATGATTACGGCAACAACCGGGATAGCGAGAAAAAGCAGCCAGAACAGCGTCTTTTTCATATCTCCCCCAGGTAATATTATTGCCTGCCCTTTCCTATCTGGTGTCTCAGATAGGCCTTGATGAACGGCATGAGGTCGCCGTCGAGGATGGCGTCCACGTTTCCCGTTTCGAGTCCGGTGCGCACGTCTTTCACCAGCCGGTACGGGTGCTGGACGTAGTTCCGTATCTGGCTTCCGAAGCTGGTGGACATTTTCTCACCGTATGCCTTCGCACGCTCCTCGGCGCGCCTGTCCATCTCCCGCTTGTAAAGTCTTGATTTAAGTATCTGCATCGCCGTCCTGCGGTTCGCGTGCTGCGAGCGCTCGTTCTGGCACGAGACGACTACTCCGGTCGGGATATGCGTGATTCGGACGGCCGAATCGGTGACGTTGACGTGCTGCCCGCCCGCGCCGGAGGCGCGGAAGAAATCAAGCTTCAGGTCCGATTCGTTTATCTCGATGTCGATGTCTTCGTCGACGACCGGGGTAACGTCGATGGACGCGAACGAGGTGTGGCGTTTCGCGGCGTAATTGAAGGGCGAGATGCGCACCAGCCGGTGCACCCCGATTTCACTTCTCAGGTAGCCGAAGGCATAGCGGCCCTTTACCTCGAGCGTCGCGTCTTTTATTCCAGCCTCGTCTTCGTAGTTTATGTCGAGGACCTTGACCGTGAAGTTATGGCGCTCGAGAAAGCGCAGGTACATGCGCAGAAGCATCTGCGCCCAGTCGCATGCGTCCGTGCCGCCGGCCCCGCAGTGTATTACCATGAATGCGTCGCTCTTGTCGTGCTCTCCCGTAAGCGACAGGCGGAACTCGAGCTCGGCGATAAGGCCGCGGAGCTTTTCGAGGTCGGCCGAGAATTCATCTCCAAGCGCCTCGGCGGCTTCCTCCGCTTCCGCGGCAAGCTCGAGCGCGGTCTCGATGTTGCCCGCGACCGCCTCCACCTTTTCAAAAGGTGCGACGACCGCCTTGATGTTCTTCAGCTCTTCGACGTGTTTCTGTGCCGCGTCCTGGTTGTCCCAGAAATCCTGCTCGTTCATCTTCTCTTCAATGGACGCGATCTCCTTCAGGCTTTCCTCGTAGGCGAGCTTTTCCTTCAGGTCGGAAAGTATCTTAAGCAGATTCTGCGCTTCTCTTATTTCTTCGGGGTTCATGTTACATCTTACGTGTTACGGGCTGTGCTGGTATCGAACAGATGACGGCGAAAGGCTGGTGTCGGTCAGGCTGAACCGTGGGTTAATGCGAATTCCGGTTTCGCAGGGGTGTGTATTCGGATCTGGTAATCGGTTGACGGCATCTTATCTACCGGAGTAATACTACATAAATTGTATCAGAAATCAAGTCTTAATCGGAAATCGATATATTTAGCGGTCGAGCTTGCCCGCTTGCTCTGGGAGAAGGAACAAGGTAACAAGTTGACAAGGCAACAAGTGCTAAGGAGCTCCGCGCATTATTGATTGGCAGATAGGAATGTCTGCCATACCGTTCTTTTTCCCTTGTTTCCTTGTTTTCTTGTTCGCTTGTTTCTATTTCAACGCGCCGCAAGCGGCGCCGCTAAATAAGACATGAATATGCTGTTACCACTTCTGTTCGAGCCTGTGTTTTATCTCCTCCAGCGGGAATTTCCTGCCGCCACCGATTCCCGGGCACTGGCGTCCTTCGCGTTTCCAGGAGCGGGGCGACTTCAGGATGTTTTTCCAGAACGGATACGTCCTGCACTGTGCGGGCCGGACGGGGTAGATGAGGCAGCCGCGGCCGCGGTGGTACATGAGGCAGTCGCCGCTTTTCTGCTCAATCAGGGTGATTTTCCTCCAGACTCTTCGGGTCGAGTTTTTCCTGAACTTGCGCGGCTCTATTGCGCAGTATTCCGCGATGTCCCTCAGTTCTTGCTTTGTGAGCCAGACATGGCCGGGCTCGCCCGTGCAGCACGCTCCGCAGCCTTTGCATTCGAAGCGGAGGCCTTTTGCCCACCACGGCGATTTCACGGTTTTTATCGGCATCCGGATATCCTGAAAAAGCGTCCCGTTTACGCAAATAGATTACACCAGAAATCCGAAATCCGCAATCCGAAATCCGAAATCCGAAATCGAAATGACATCGAATCAGGTTGACACGCATGGAGCGAAAACCTATAATCGCTTCCCCACCATCGCACGAAAGGAGCTGCGCATGGACTTCCTGCTGAGCGAAGAACACGAGATGATAAGGGACATGGCGCGCGATTTCGCCGAGCGCGAGGTCGAGCCGCTTGCGGAAAAAATCGACAAAGAACATTATTACCCGAAGGAGCTCGTCGCAAAGATGGCGGAGCTCGGTCTGATGGGCGTGGCCGTGCCGGAGGAATGGGGCGGCGCGGGGATGGACAACCTCGCGTACGTTATCGCGATGGAGGAAATCTCCGCGAAGTGCGCCTCCACCGGCGTTATCATGAGCGTGAACAACTCGCTCGTGTGCGACCCGCTGCTCACTTTCGGGACGGACGGGCAGAAAGAGGAGTGGCTCAAGCCGCTCGCGTCGGGCGAGAAGCTCGGATGCATGGCGCTTACCGAGCCGTCCGCCGGCACCGACGCCGGAGCCGTCAAGACGACTGCCGTCCGCGACGGCGACGACTACGTCCTCAACGGCGCCAAGCTCTTTATCACAAACGGGCGCGAGGCCGATTCGATAATCGTTTTTGCGACTGTCGACAAGGAAAAGAAGCACCGCGGAATCACCGCGTTCGTCCATTCGAAAGACACGCCCGGCTATTCCGTCGGCAAGATCGAGGAAAAGCTCGGCATCCACGGCTCGTCGACGGCGGAGCTGGTTTACGAGGACTGCCGCATCCCCGCTTCGCAACTCCTGGGCGAGGAGGAGAAAGGCTTCAAGGTCGCAATGGCTACGCTCGACGGCGGCCGCATCGGTATCGCGGCACAGGCGCTCGGCATCGGCCGCGCAGCGCTGGATTGCGCGTGCGCGTACGCAAAGGAGCGCCAGCAGTTCGGCAAGCCGCTTGCCGCTTTCCAGGCCATCCAGTGGATGATAGCGGACATGGCGTGCGAGCTCGACGCTGCCCGGCTGCTCGTTCACCGCGCGGCGTGGCAGAAAGACCAGAAGAGCGGGCGCTATTCGATGGCATCGGCGATGGCGAAGCTGAAGGCGGCGGAGGTCGCGAGTTTCTGCGCGAACAAGGCGCTCCAGATCCACGGCGGTTACGGCTACTCGACCGAGTACCTGCCGGAGCGGCTGCTGCGCGACGCGAAGATTACCGAGATTTACGAAGGCACCTCCGAAGTCCAGCGCATGGTGATATCGGGCATGCTTCTGAAAGATTAATATTTGGCAGCGCCGCTTGCGGCGCGTTGACAGGAAAGGCTTGAGACCTGAGGCTTGAGGTTCTTTCCTCAAGTCTGTAGACTTATGCCTCAGAACTATTAGCCTACTCGACAGATGGCGGAGGAACTTCGCAAAGAAGCGGCGGAAAGGAAGAAGGGAGAGTAATGGTGTACTTGCCTAAGACCTTTCTCGCAATTCTGCTTTTCATTCCTATACTGATTACACTAAATTGCACCGGTAGCGATGTAGAAAAAAAAACTGAAAATCGAGAGGGACAAGCCGACAACAGATACATACAGGCACCAGCGACTGATAGCACGAGTATCAACTCAAAAGACAATACACGCCTTACTGGACTTCATTCGGCTGCAAAACATGGGAAAACAGAAAAGGCAAAGGAGTTAATCGCTAAGGGTGCTGATGTGAACGCGAAAGATAAATCAGGCAATACGCCGCTGTATTGGGCCGTATTGGAGAAGCACAATGATATTACTGCTCTACTGATTGAAAAAGGTGCCGATGTAAATGCAACACCTGAAGACTTTAGTTATGTACAATCATTTGCAATAAGAGGCGACAAACGTATTTTGGAGTTGCTTATTAAGAATGGCGCTAAGGTAGATAAAAAAGAGGTCAATGGACGGACCCCGCTCTGTTTAGCCACAATGATAGGTTATAAACAGATAGTGGAGTTGCTAATTAAAAAAGGAGCAGATGTTAATTCATTAGACCGAAGTGAAGGGTCCATACTTGATTGGGCCATTTGGCGTGGACACAAGGATATCGCCGACCTCCTCCGCTCCCACGGCGCGAAGACGGGGGAGGAGTTAAAGAAGCAGGGAAATAAGGGAACAAGGAAATAAGTTGTAGGGGCGCAGCATGCTGCGCCCCTACTATTTTAGTTATTACTTCTCTTCCGGTTCGGTTTCGGGTTCGCTTTTGATCCGTTCGATCTCTCTTCTAAGGTGTTCGTTTTCTTCGCGGAGGTGGTGGACTTCCTCGCGTAGCTTTCCGTTGTCGTACTCGAGGGCTGCCACGTGTTCATCCTCGTCTTCGCGGACGGCGTTCTGGCGGTGCTTGCGGCTTTCGATTTCCGATTCGATATGTCTTGCCTCTTCATCGCGCCCGCTTTCCCTGGCATTTTTCGCACGCTCGGAAAGGACTTTGATTTCGTTTTCCAGCTCGCTTATGCGGTGGTCCCGCCAGGTCTGCTCGATTTTTTCCTCGATTTTATGGCCTTCGCGCTTGAGCCTTTCGCCTTCTTCATCGTTCTCTGACTCGAACGCTTCATGGGCTTTGTGGAACAGCGCCTCGGCTTCCTCGCGCATCTTCGCGACTTTATCCTCGGTCTCTTTCCGCGCGGCCTGAGCCCTGAGCCTCATTTCGGCTTCTTCCGCCTCATACCTGTAATGGCGTGCCTTCTCCTCGTCTCCCCGTGACTCGGCCTCTTCGGCGAGCGTGTTGTACCTGTTCAGGTGTGCTTCCGCATCGGAGGCGTGGTACCGGCGGACGTAATCGTGCAGGTCTCTTTCCATCTCATCGACCTGCCGGTGAAGCTGCTCGGCTTCTTCTTCGCGCCCGGCCTCGTGCAACTGGTGCGCCTGCCGGCGCAGGTCGTGGATGCGAGATTCCATTGAATGATATTCTTCACGGGCCGCCTGCCGGCTCGTTTCGCGCTCGAGATGGAAGGCGATCTCGTCCGCTTCCGCAAGAAGGTGACGCGCCCTTTCGGGATCGCCATCGGCGAGGGCTTTTTCCGCTTCCGCTTTCAGCTCTGCGATCCGGTCGCGTATCCTTGCGAAATTTTCCTCGCGGAACCCTTTGATATATTCGCGAAGCTCTTTCTCCATCTCCCCGGCTTCTTCGCGCAGGGCGTTCGCTTCTTCCTCTTTGCCTTCTTCCTCGAGCCTGTCGGCTTTATGGTGCAGGCTTTCAATTTTCTCCCTCGTCTCATGGATATGCCTGTGTGCTTCGCGTTCACGCTTATGCTCTTCGCTCTCCTCGTGTTCGCCTTCATCGTTTTTCGAATCGCCTTCCTCTTTCCCTTCTTTGCCGCTTTCGCCTTCGGGCTTTGCGAGCCCCTCGCCTTCACGGCGAATGCCTGCACCGGTAAAGTCGAAAATCCCGCCTTCGCCATCTATCGCCGTATCTGAGAAACTTTTCTTTGCTAACTTTATTTCCCTTTCCCTGGCCAAAACCATTCTTGATTTCCTGGAAGAGGTGGAAGACTTCGCGCCATCTTCTTTGGAGAGCCGGCCCGAGTAAACCAGGAAAGCGATCACGACCACGACGGGGACGAGCAGGACAAGGAAAGTGAAAAGCCGTTTAAATGCAGTACGCATGGATTATCCTCCTGCAGGTATAACGCGCTCCGATTAATTTTATTATGCGGACAATGTAAATAGTTCAACTTCTCCATAATTTTGCATTAGAGAAGCGATGGATTTGCACGCGGCCGCGGAGTTAATAAATTCAAGGGCGGGTCTTTGACCCGCCCTGTTTATTTTAAAACAGTTTCCGAAGCAAATCGGGCGCGGTTATTTTTTCACGACCATGCTTGTGAGGATACGCTCGAGGGCGTCGCAGGCCAGGTTTATGTTCCCTTCGAAGCTCGGGCCCATTTTAATCATGATGGCGCGCGCGATATCCTTTGCATCCTCGCTTGCATGCTGGCGGATGGTCATCGAGACCTTGCGGAGCGCCTGCGCCGCGAGCCGTCCGTCGCCGTTGAATTGCGTCGCCATGGATGCAACGATGTCACATGTGATCTCGAGGTCTTTTTTCATCTCACTTGCCTCCTTCAGGAATTCAGAGGTGTGATTATACTGATAGACGAAGCGGCAGGCAAGAGAATTTCGGCTTCAATTAATCATGGTGAAACCGTAAACGTACCGCCGAGGACCCAGATCGACAGGCTTGTCCGGCTGACGCGTACGCCGAAGGGCGTGAACTGGTTGTAGTCGAAGTTGTCCACCGTATGCGCCTCGATGGAGCAGCCGTAGTTTATTCCCGGGGCAAGGCCGACGTCGGCGGGCACCGTGACGCCGGTCGTGCTTCCCGGCACAAGGCCGTACCAGAAGAAATCCGGTCCGTCGATGGCGATTGCGTAATAATCGGTGCCGGGAACGGCCGTCCATGAAACAGGCATCGCGGCGGGCGGCGAGCTGAATGACGAGGTCGCCGTCGGGATATCCTTGAGAGCGATGTTTGTGGAAGCGGCCGCGAAGTCGGAAAAGTCGCCGTTCACCATGCTCACGGAAAACTGTCCCGCCGCATTTTCCACCGACGCCTCGAGGCGGTAGCGTGTGGCCTCCGGTATGTCGAATATGCCGCCGTCGAAAAGACCGTTGCCGAGGAAGTAGTCCGCCGCGCCTGTGAATACGCTGGAGCAGTCCGCGAGCACCGCGAATGCCTCCACGACTCCCTGGGTTGGAATGAAACCGGCAATGCCGCTTGTGTCCAGCGAGCCCGGAAGCGTCTGGAAGTCGGGGCCGTAGGTTATAAGTTCTCTGGGTACGATGTTGACGGCGACCGTGCCCGGCGTGGTGGGTGGAAGTATCGTGTAGCCGTACCGCGTCGGCCCGACAACCGTGTTATCGTAAACGAGAACCGCGGGATGGCTCTGCAGCCCGGCCGGCCAGTCGATCAGTATCGGGTCGTCCGGTGAAGGGCGGCCGCCTACAACCATGCCGGCGGCGGCGTACATGTCTGACAGGTAAAGCGTATAGGCGTCGCTTGTGCAGTCCAGCTCCGTGAGGTTTATCTCAAAATTGGAGAGGGGTGTGCTGCTCAGATAGAGCGGCGTCAGCGGGAAGGTTATCTCGGTCGCGTCGATGTTAAACAGGGTAAGACTTTCGTAGTCTTCCTTGTACAGGGTTACCGTCTGCGCGCCGGAAACGCCGTCGACGAGCGCGATGCCGGACGAGTTTGTGGTGAACATGGTTGGGAGGCCGTCGAGGTAGACCTCCACGTCCGCGAGCGGTAAATGCGTGAACTCGTCGGTTACCGTAACCGTTATATCGCCGGTGATCGGCCCGCCGCCGGTGCCGCCGCCGGAAGTCGTCAGCTCCCTGGAGGCGGCCTCGCTTCGATGGGTCAGCTTCGAAGGCAGGCGGTATGTATAATACCAGTTGTAGTTGAAATTGTCGTACGTTTCCGACGCGATGTCGGCTGTGTAATTTCTGAGCGCAAGTATGCCGGCGGCGTTCGGGATGTCGATCGCGGTGGTGCCTCCGGGAACTATCGCGCGCCACTTGGCGCCGGTTGCCTGCTCCGTCAGTTCGAGCAGGTAGCGGCTGGTTTCGATGACGCCGTCCCATGTTATCGAGCCGTTCGGCTCGACGTTGACCAGGTTCGAAGTTATCTCCGGGACGTCTTTTACCGCGCCCGAAAGCGCCGAGCCGGTAAGCGAGAAATAGTTTCCGTTGAACTGGCGGTAGGTCAGGTTTCCTTCGCAATCGCCGAGCCCCGCCCACACGGACTGTGAAATCGAACCCCATGCCGGCGGTACGTAAACCTCAAAGGAGTTGTTGGCCAGGTCGCAGGTTCCGTCGCTGAAACGCATCGTGGTGTAATTATAGATTTCGGCGTGCGAGCCGGCAAAGCCGAATTCGGGGGTGAATTTTGTTATCGCTGAATTGTCGATAGTGCCGGAGACGAGTTTTGCCATGTAGGCCTCGTCGGCCGGTGCGACCCTGACGGTAACATTCTGTGCGCCCTGATACGGCCACCAGAGGGTTTTCTGCCCGCTTTTGACTTCAGCGCCGGACGAGTCGTATATAACCACTTCCAGCGGCTTCACCCTTCCGGCGACTACCTGGAAGGAGAGGGTCGACGGGGTCGTAGTGGTGTCGAGGATGAGGAAGTTTGCAATTTCCCTGCCGCGGGAGCGGACAATTCCGCTGGAATCACCGGAGCCGGCGTCAACGCCGAGAACCGTCATATTGACCGTACCGGTAACGTAACCCGACTCGTTAACAGGTTCGAGCAAGGCGACCAGCCACTGGGAGTTGATATGGTAAACGGTGGTAGTAACGTAGCGGGAGTTCGCAAGCGTAACGGTCTGCGGGCCGGAGACGTTTTTGAAGACGACCGCGCCGGTTCCGTCGGTGACCTTGTACTGGCCGTCGCCGAGGGTGCAGATGACACCGGGCACGGTCAGGCCGGATACCATGTCAAAACAACGGACGGTAAACGTGCTGCTGACGGAACCGCCCCAGGCTCCGCCGGGCGTGTGGAAGAACTTGTCTTTCTTCTTGCCGTTGCAGCCGAGCGCCGCCGCCAGCGCTAAGCATGTGAGGCAAACGGTAATCCGGCGCACATATGACGTCATCGACATGATTGCCCTTTCGTCCCCGCTGATATGATTAATGGAAACCCAACCTGCAGAACGGATTTCGCACCAGCATATCGTTCCAGTATAGCGTTTTTGGGCTTCTACCGCAAGAAAGTTTCGGTTATTCGGTTATTCGGTTTGTCGGTTTTTCAGTTGAAAAAATATTCCGAAATCCGCAATCGAAATGGCCGGGACGTCTATCCCATGGCCCCCATGCGCCTGCCGCCGAGGAGGTGCAGGTGGATGTGGAACACTTCCTGGCCGGCATCGCGGTTCGTGTTGGCGATGATGCGGTAACCGCTGTCCGCGACGCCGAGCTCGGCCGCGACCTTCTGCGCCGCCAGGAAGATCTTTCCAACGATGGCGGCCGTGCGCTCGTTCAGGTCGTTTACGCCCGCGATATGGTCCTTCGGCACGAAAAGCACGTGGACGGGCGCGACCGGGTTGACGTCCTTGAACGCGAGGATTTCCTCGTCTTCGTAGACCTTGTCGGCCGGGATATCGCCTGCCGCTATTTTGCAGAATATACAGTCGTCGTTCATGACGGCCTCCTGAATGGATTTTCGATTTGCGATTTACGATTTTCGATTTTTATTTTTTCAATCGTAAATCGAAGGACACGCCGAGCAAACCGGTCTGGTTACGCTCGGCGGCTAATTAGGTATCAACGGCGAGCAAGCTCGCCCGCTAAATATATTATTAATAATCTTCCTTTCATACTTCAGCCTTCATCCTTCATACTTTCTTCTTCCGGTTTGTCGGTTCGGATGATTCCCCATTTGACCAGTTTAATACGCGCGGCTTCAAACAGCAGGAGCGAGGCGCCGAGGCCGATGAAGAAGCGGGTCCATATCTGCCAGTTGCTGATTTTTTCAGGGGAGAGGAAGTCGGCGTGGCCCGTTATTTTTGCGAGTGCGCCGCGCGACCATGTGAAAAGAAAACCCGCGGCTGCGGACAGCACGAAAAACCCGAAGTACTTCGCGGTGCACCCGAATTTTCTCGGACCTTTTCCCTTGACGACGGTGTCGAGAAAGATGGTAAGGAAGCCGCAGATGAGCCCGGTTACAAAACAGGCGAAAAAGGGGCGGCGAGTCTCATCGGTAGCATCGTAAAAGGCGGTCACGCCGATCACGATAATCGCAATCGTCGCAACCAACCCGAGTTTCGTTTTCTCGGCCGTGCGGGTGGGCATGGCAGGATCTCCGGGTATGACAGCAGTTGCCGTTTTCTTATTTCGGCATCGGCGCGCCGCTGCCGGGATCTTCCAGGTCGCCGGGCTCGTCGAGTGACGAGCCTTCATTTTTCAATTCTTTCTTATAGGCTTCATCTTTGTCTATCAGGATTACCACCCGCAGCATTTCATCACGCTCCGCATCGGTCAGGCGGGAGTCGTGCGAAAGCCGGACAAATATCTCGCGCGCTTTCTTCATTTCCAGCATCGCGACGTATGTCCTGCCCCGCAGGTGGAGGACAAGGTGGTTGTCCGGCCGCAGGTTGTCCAGTATGTTGAGCCTCTGCAGGACGCGATTGAAAAACTCGGATGCCACGTCCCCGTGCTGTTCCGCCTTTTTCCTCCATGTGTCACGGTCATCCTTGTCGGGAAGCGGGCGCGCTTTTACCCATTCGCCGGTTTCCTTAATGAGCCTGAAACCGTCGGCCCTGCTTTTCCAGAATACCGACTGGTTTTCGTAATAGCGGCCCTGGTTGAATAAAATATAGGCATAGAGGAAATTATAATCAGGCTCATTCGGGATTACTTCTATTGCCCGGGTTATCAACTTCACCGCTTTCTCAATCCTTTTAAGGTCCTCTTCAATCGGGTCGCCCTTCAGGTTGCGGATTTCCTCCTGCGCCTTGGCGTATAGCTTCCGGCTTTCCTTTATCCTCTGGAACATCGGCAGGCCTGCAAGCGGGTCATTTGCGCATCCAACCATCATGGAAACCAGGATGAGGAGCGGGAAAGCAATGTTCAGACGATTATGCATAATGGGGTTCCTTCCACGTTACCGCGGCGAAGACCTGCGGCGGTTGTGTTCCTGCAGTGCTTTTTTATACCCCGGGTCGTTCTTTATTGCCTCGGCCCATTTTTTACATTTCTGCTGCTCGGAAGGCGCAAGATGCGTGTCCCGGGAGAGGCGAATAAATATTTCGTAAGCCTCCAGCGGCTTTCCGAGCAGCAGGTATATTTCGCCCTGCGTTTTAAGCATGTCCGGCGTCGCGGCTTTGGCAATCTGCGCGGCCGATGTGATCTGCTGAAGCGCCTGCCGGAGAATGGGGCGCGCCTTTTCTCTTTCCTGTTTTTCCAGATAGCGATATTCGGCGACCTGCTCTTTCGTCGGAGGCTGCTTTGCATCGCGCCAGGAGAGGGTCGGTGCGTGGAACACCTTGCCGTTTGCCATACTTTCGTGCCAGTTGGCCCGGTTGTCGTGAAACTTCCCCTTCTCTTTCAGGCACCACCCGTATACGAAACGCGCTTCTGAATACTGGGAGTTCAGATCAAGCGCCATTTTGAGAACGGTTATGGACGGGTCGATTATTTCCAGGTCTTTGGCATTGGCGTTGTGCTTCAGCCATTCGAGTACGTCCTTGTATATCCTGACGCTGAGTTTCCATTTTTTGAGCTTCAGCGGCTCCTCGGAGTCGCCCTCCAGGTTTTTCTTCTCCCTTTTATAGGCTTTGACGGCCTTTTTTATTTCCCGCACCCGGTCCTGCGGCTTGGGAGTGCTGTTGCAACCGGATGCCAGCCATGTGCACGTGACGAGTGCGGCAATGACAGCAGAGTTCAGCGCGATTCTAAGTTTCATTTTCAACCTCTTCCGGAAGGATTCGCCGGCCAAGAATTTTTACGCGTGCGGGGTCGGCTTTCTTTATCGACAGCGTCTTGAAGCGGGACAGGTGGACCAGACCGGGCCTCGCGCCTTTCGGTTTGGAAACATGCTTTCGCGGGGAATAGTGGATGTCCACTCTGCCCGCGTCCCTTGCCTTGGAAAAGTGGGCCGCAAGATGCGCGGCCTCGAGCAATGTCGAAAGCGGCGCCGTTTTCCCGCGCGGCACACGGACGATAATGTGGCTCCCCGCGAAACCCGCCGCGTGCAGAAAGATATCGTTTCCGCGCGCCATGCGGATCGTGAGCTGGTCGTTCTCGCGGTTCGAGCGACCCACGAGCATCTCGAAACCGTCGGACGAGCGGAAGCGCCGCGGGCCCTGGTTTACCTGCCTGCGGCCTTTGAAGCGGCGGCGGGGCGCGATGCCGAGCGAGCTGATCCGCTCCGATATCTCTTCAAGCGTATCGGAATCCGCGTGCGTATCGCCGGAAGCGATGGCGTTCAGGTCGTCGGCAAGTTCCTGAAGCGTTTCCATCCGGTCCTGCGCCCCGGGCAGCAGTTCGTCGATTTTCACAAGCCCCTTTTTCAGTTTTTTATACTTCTTGAAATACTGCTCGAGGTTGTCGATGGGCGTCTTCGTCGGGTCCAGCTTTATTTCCGTCTGCGGCGAACCGTCCTCAAAGACGTTTTCGACCTTCACGGAATCGCATCCGGGTTTTATCGCCTGCAGGTTCATTTTGAGCAGTTCGCCCTTTATCCTGAAATCCTCGAAGCCGGCCGCCTCTGCGTGCGATTTCTCGAGCCTGGAGAGCCGCCCCTTTGCCCGTTTGCGCTCGCGTGAAACCAGGCTTAGAAGCTCACGACCGCGCCTGCGGAGGTTTTCGCTTTCAATAATCCCGTCGAAATACGCTTCGACGGCCCGGTTGAACGTTTCGCCTTCGACCGGTTCGGGAACATTTCCCGGTCTTGCCGCGCCGGTCGAAGCGGACGGCCGGACGTACGGCCGGTGGGGATGCAGGTCCCGGTTCTTTTCACGCCGTTCACGTACCGCACCCCTTACCTTGTTGTCCACATCTACAAGTATTATATTCGCGCCGGCGCCGAAAAGTTCAGCGACGAGCGTCATTCGCGGGCGATTGCCGCCCCGGTCGAAGACAAAATCAACGATGCGCTCGCCGGAAGCGGCCTCAATTGTTTGAAGGCGCGCATCCCGTACGTGTTTTCGCAAGAGCCGGCAGAAGTTCGTCTGTTTTCCGGGCGCTTCAAACGGGCGCGAAAGCAGATGAATCCGGGCAGCGTTTCTCGCGGCCGAGATCAGAAGGTGCCTTCGGAGTTTTTCAGGTCCTCCCTGGAAACGCAGAACCAGCTCTTCCTCTGAAGGTGAAAAAACATTGTCCAGCCTTGCGCCGGGCAATACCCCGGCCAGTTCACCTGTAAGTCGAAAAACTTCCTCTGCAGTCATCCCCACAAATAAGCACCTTTTAAGAAGTTCAGAGTATCGAGTTACGAGTTTCGAAGAAGAAATTACATTTGACGCTCGAAACTCGAAACTCGAAACTCGATACTCGAAACTTATCTATTGTATCCGCCGCATGTCACAAGAGAGTCACGGCAATGTAAAGAAAGTATAAAGGCTGAAGTATGAAGGATGAAATAAGAAAATTAGCATTTCTTTATTTCATACTTCAGCCTTCATACTTCATACTTTCTTTACTTTCCCATTTCCAGCCACGACCTGTCCGGCATTTCGTAATCGACCAGTTCTTCAGGCTTGAACCACAGCTTGATTTCCTTAAGAGCGGTTTCGGGCGCGTCGGAGCCGTGGATAAGATTGTACTGGCGGCTTATGCCGAAATCGCCGCGGATAGTGCCGGGCTCGGCCTCGTGGCCGAACGTGCTACCCATCATTTTACGTGAAACTTCAATAGCATTTTCGGCTTCGAGCACGAACGCGAGAACAGGTCCGCGGGTGATGAACTCGAGAAGAGATTCGTAGAAGGTTTCGTTCTTGTGAACAGCGTAGTGCTTTTGCGCCATTGCCCGGTCGATATGCACGAATTTGGCGGCGATGATTTTAAAACCCTTTTCCTCGAATCGCGTGATAATCCGGCCCATCAGCCTTCTCTGGACCGCGTCCGGCTTGAGAATAATGAGTGTGCGTTCCATGCCGTCCTCCCGTTGGTCCTGCAGGCGTTAACGTTTGCCCGGGACAGTATATGTTCCTTACCGGCGTGCTTCAACTGAAATTCCGGTTATTCGGTTAATCAGTTGTTCGGTTGCCCGGTTCTCCGGTTGTTCGGTTACACATCAGCTTTCAGCCATCAGCGGTCAGCTCTCAGCTTTATTATTTTTATTATATTCGCTGACGGCTGACAGATGATAGCTGAGAGCTTTTCCGAGATTGCTGCGCCGCTGAATATAATCCGCAATCTGCAATCCGAAATCCGCAATCTTCGGGGTTTGGCAGGTTGATTTAATGATATTTTTATGCTAAAATGCGAGAGGCAAAGGAAAGGAGGAGATGTGTCATGAAATTCAACGTAGTTCTGGAGCGTGCGGAGGAAGGCGGGTTCAATGTATCGGTGCCTGCGCTGGATGGGTGTTTTACAGAGGGCGAGACGGAAGAAGAAGCGCTGAAAAATGCGGTCGAGGCAATAATCTGTTACCTGGAGGGTCTTGAGAAGGTGAATCAAATCAGGTCCAGGCCAGGAGTTACTCTGCGGGAAGTGGATATCAAATTGTGAGCAAGACGTTTTCAGGCAGGGAGGTTGTCAAGGCTCTTCGAAGACTCGGCTTCGTTGTCGACCACCAGCGCGGCAGCCATATTTTCATGCACAATTTGGATAAGAACACTTCCGTCGTTGTTCCATTCCACAAGGAGTTGAAGAAGGGAACGCTGCATAGTATCCTCAAGAAAGCCGGAATTACCGTAGCCGATCTGCGCAAACTGATATAGCTTACGCAGATCACCCGACTCTTGAATTCATGGGGCATACTCTTGTCCCGTTCACCAAAAGGTTGGCACTTTTTAGCATATAAATAGGGAGACTAATTCCCTTCTCCTGGAAGGTTACAAGTACCTGAAAGGAGGAGAAGAATATTCCAGCAGACAAATCCCGCCACGCTTCGCCCCAAAATACTATCTATAATCCGCAATCCGAAATCTGCAATCTGCAATCTTGACAGGTCGTATATAAGGTGGTATACTAGTCTGTTAGAGAATCCGCTTTAGACGGGTATTTCTGGCGAATTCGTACAGGGAGGTTTGTGTGAAAGTAAAAGTTACGGCTCGTGGTGATGATGTTACTGCATTAATGCGGGAGTATGCGGAGGAAAAAGCGGAGCGCCTTTACAGGCTCTGGGACGGGATTACGCGCATCGAAGTGACGTTGAATTTCGAGCGCGGGCGCCCGTCTGCCGAAATAATAGTATCCGCCCGGCGGAGCACCCGCCTGGCCGCATCGGAAGAAGGAAAGGAAGGGGAGGAGATTACCGCCTGCATCGATATCCTTGTTGAAAAGATGGAGCGTCAGGTAAAGAAGAAAAAAGCCAAAGTACGAGGCAAGCGCCGCGGCCGCGGTCCCGATTCGGAGCCGCAGGAGGTCACAGCCGAAGAGGCTGAAGAGACCTACGAGGAAATAATCGACCAGATGGACCTCTAGCAGAATGAGTATCGAGTTTCGAGTATCGAGTATCGAGTATCAACCGATAAAGAGTGTTGTTCCTGCCTCGAAACTCGTAACTCGATACTCAGAACTTCTCATACGGCTCCAACGGGGGACAAAACCGCAATGAAACTCGCATCCATTATCCCGAAGCGCAACCTGATTCTGGACCTGAAGTCGAGGGAAAAAAAGGAAGTTGTCACCGAGCTTGTCGAACAGCTCGTTGCGGCAAAGGCCTTGCCGAAGGCCCGCAAAGCGGATGTCGTGGCGCGCGTGATGATGCGCGAGAAGCAGGGTTCAACCGGTATCCAGAACGGCCTGGCTATTCCGCACGTCAAGGACTATCCGCACATCAAGAAGCTGGTTGGCGTTTTCGGCCGCAGCCAGCAGGGCGTGGATTTCAAATCCAACGACGGCAAGCCGGCAAACCTTTTCTTTCTGTTAGTCGGCCCCAAGGACGCGAATGAGAACCACCTGGCGGCTCTCCGCAGTATCGCCAAGATGGGGCAGGATCAGAGCTTTTGCGGTTTTATCATTGATGCTGAAACTGAGAGCGATATCGTGGATCTTCTCAACGAAGCGGACGAGCGCTTCGGTGGATGAACATCCGGGTTTGCTCCCACGGAGGCTGGCTTGGACAAAGAACACTCCAGAGAGATTGTATTGGGGATTGAGCAGGGACTGCACGTTCGCCCGGCAGTTGAGATTGTTAAATGTGCGAACGGGTTTGAGTCCGAGATTTCAATCATAAAAGACGGGCAAGTCGCCGATGCCAAGAGCGCTTTCTCCCTCATGGAGCTTGCACCGGACGGTGGTACGCGACTTACTCTGCGTGCGGTAGGGCCTGATTCAGAAGAAGCCGTCAAGGCCTTGAGTATACTTCTAGAGGGAAAATAACCATAAACGGCAGACTACTTCTACGGCACATCGTTTTACGGTCGATTCCATAAGCTCATGAAAATTCTGCAAGGCATACCTGTTTCCCCCGGTTACCGGGTCAGAACGGCATATCTCCTGAATGCCGACGGCATACAGATTACGGAAAAAACCTTCTCCGACCCTTCCCGCGCCGACGCCGAAAAAGAGCGTTTCCTGGAGGCGGTAGAGAGCTCCAAGGCCGAACTATATGGTGAGAAAGAGCGCCTGCGCGCACTCCTGGGCCAGGACATGCTCCAGATACTTGTGGATTATCACCTTACCCTCCTTGACGACAAAAACATGCGGGAAGAGGTTATCACGCGCATAGGACGCGACCTGAACACACCGGAATATGCTCTCTCACTTTCGCTCCGACGCTCGATAAAAGCGCTTCAGGGCAGTGATAATGAGTACCTGCGCCAGCGCGTGGCGGATTTGAAGGATTTTGAGACACGGTTGCAGCGGCACCTCCAGGGTCTGCGGCAGGAGAGCATGAGTGATTTGCCTGTTGAAGTGGTGATTGTCGCCAGGGACCTTACCCCCGCCCAGACGGTAGGGCTGGACAGAAATAAGGTCGTCGGTTTCGTAACCGAGTCGGGTGGACCGACGTCACATACGGCGATTTTAGCCAAAGGCCTCGGGATACCCGCCGTGGTGGCGGTGAACGGCATAACGAATGACATATTGGGTGGTGAGACGATTATTATCGACGGCGTGAAGGGCAAGGTGATGATCGACCCTAACGCCAAGACCCGCGCCGAATACGAGGCGCTCGAAGAGGAATACAATCGGGCCCAGGTGCTGCTGAGAACCGAGTTCCGGTACCTGCCGGCGGAAACGATTGACGGGCGGCGCATGCGGCTTTACGCGAACGTGGAATTTCCTCAGGAGGTCGACTCGGCTTTTGAATACGGCGCGGCCGGTATCGGTCTGTACCGCACTGAGTTTCTGTATACGGGAAGACGGCAAATCCCTGACGAGGAATCTCAGTTCAAGGTATATCGCGAGGCGGCGGAAAAGTTCAAGAACCGCAGTGTTGTGATTCGTACGCTCGACCTCGGGGCCGACAAGATCGCGGAGGAAGTCTCGAATATTAAAGAGATGAATCCCTATCTGGGCTGGCGCTCAATACGCTTATGTCTTGGCAGGCCCGAAATTTTCCGGCCCCAGATTGCCGCCATCCTGCGGGCGGGCGCATACGGAAACGTGAAGATGCTTCTGCCCATGATCAGCACCCTGGAAGAATTAGGTTCCGCCAAACGTGTGATTGAGTCAGTCAAGGATGACCTGCGTAAACGGAAGGTCACCTTTAATCCGGATATCTCCATCGGGGCGATGATTGAGGTGCCGTCGGCGGCACTCCAGGCCGAAGGATTTGCCGATGAGGTCGACTTTTTCAGCATCGGCACGAATGACCTTATTCAATATACGCTTGCAGTTGACCGTATAAACGAGCGCGTGGCAAATCTTTACCAGCCAACGCACCCGTCCGTGCTGGAGCTTATCAGACAAGTGATCGACGTGGGAGCGCAGCGGAAAGTGGAAGTAACGCTGTGCGGGGAGATGGGGGGCGATCCCCTTATGACTTTGCTTCTTATCGGCATGGGGCTTCGTGATTTGAGCATAACGCCGATGGCGATTATCCGCATAAAGCAGATTATCAGAAATATTACGTTCAGGCATGCGCGTGAGGTTGCTCACAATGCAATGAAGCTTTCAACTGCCGGGGATATTGAAAATTACCTGCGGGAAGAACTTGCCGCCATTTCAACCTGATAAAAAAATATACCTTCTGCCAAAGAGCAAGAAGCTGCTTTACACAAGGCCCATTCGCTCCAACGGCTTTTACCGCCATAAGTTGAACGAGGTAAAAAAGGCAGTTTTTTCTTGACAGTCATTTGGGCGTTTATTATAATGCTCGCCATTAACTGGACAGAATAAGTTGTTCTGTGCCAAAGAGAAAGACAAAGCGGGGAAGGCGGGTATACCTCGCGCGGGATGCGGCATAGATCATATGCCGAAGGTTACTTAGGAGCCGCGAATGCTGGGCCGAAAAAAGAGTGTCGTTGGCCTTGATATCGGTTCGAGCGAAGTTAAGGCTTTGGAGTTTGGGAAACAGGGCGATCGAATTGTAGTCGCCGGCCTGGCCATCGCAAAAATCGAATCTAAGGACGCGATGAAAGAGACCATTCGAGAAGTAATTCGGATGGGAAATTTCAAGACGAAACGCGTCATTACTGCCGTCTCCGGACGGTCGGTGATTATGCGTTATGTCAATATGCTTCGGATGTCCGACGAGGATCTTCACAACGCCATCCGCTACGAGGCGGACAAGTATATCCCCTTCGAGGTAGAAGAAACCGTTCTCGACTGCCAGCGGCTGGAGGACCCGGAGGCGGCAGGTGCGAGCGATAAGGAGATGAAGGTTCTTCTTGTGGCCGTTAAACGCGCCCTTATCGACGAACATTACGCAATGCTGCAGGATGTCGGAGTAACGCCGCTGATTATAGACGTCGACAGCTTCGCACTCGGGAACGCCTTTGAACTTCATAACCGCTACAGCCCCAAGGTCGAGGATGCTGACAGGGTTGTGGCGCTTATCGACATAGGCGCCAACAAGACAAATATCAATATCGTACGCGGCAATACCTCTTATTTCACACGCGAGGTTTACCTTGCCGGCAACGATTTTACCGACTCCGTCAGCCGCCGCCTGAAAATAGACATCGCTCAGGCCGAGGTGCTCAAGATCAATTCCGGCGAGCGGGCGGCGGAGGTTGAAGAATGTGTATTGCCGACGCTGGACGACCTCGGCAATGAAATTCACCTCTCGTTCGACTATTACGAGAACCAGTTTGACCGCGAGGTCGACGAGGTCTACATCTCCGGCGGCAGCTCCATGCTTGCGGGGCTCGATCATTCATTCGAGCGCATTTTCGGCCGCAAAGTGAATTTCTGGAACGCGCTGGAGAATGTTGAAATCAGATCGGATCGTGTTGACCAGAACCTGCTCCAGGCCAAAGCGCACCAGTTCGCGGTTGCCGCCGGTCTTGGAGCGCGCATCGACGGCTGATAAATGAGTTTCGAGTTTCGAGTTTCGAGTAGCGAGTGCTAGGTAAAGAGTCTATTATTTTTTTACTCGAAACTCGTAACTCGATACTCTGAACTTCTTAACTGGAGTTATCGATGAAAATCAACCTGTTACCGGATTATCGCCGCCGGCGCGCCTCAATGGTGTTCCTCGTCGCGGCGATTCTCGGTTGCGCGTTGGTTCTGGCGAATATGGCGCCGCCTGCTGCCTGCTCGGCGTTATGCATGACGCCTGCGGATGCGGGGAGGGCTGTGCAGGCGCCCGTGGTGCCGATGGATACCGTAATCTCAAACCTTCCCCACGCTTTGCCGGCGCATTTCGTCTAGCTGCCGCCGACGACAAACCGGTCCTCTTTTTCGAAATACTGTTCAGCAACCGCATTGCACGGAGGTGTATGCGTTATGATTAAAGTAAACCTTTTACCATCCGAATACCGCACGATGGAAGGAACGCCGTTGCCCGTATTCCTTCTGGGGCTGGTGGCGATCGTTGTTCTTGCACTCGGTCTTATAGCGGTTGTCTGGATGAGCCAGCAGGTGAAGACGATCACCGGTGAGCTTCAGGACCTCGAAAACGTGAAGATAATGCTGGATCTGAAACTGATCGAGATGACCGGCCTGAGCACCAAACTGGCGGACAAGCGCAACCAGAGGGAAACGATTCTCAGCATCCGGAAAAACCGGATACTCTGGGCAAAGAAGCTCGAGAGGCTGGCGAAACTTACTCCTGCCGGAACCATCTGGTGGCAGTACGTGGAGATGAGGCAGCACGACCCGGCACCCACTCTTCGGGACGGCGGGTCACTTACGGTCAGTTGCTACCAGAAAGGCACGCAGACTGAAACTCTCATGAATTTCCGTTTGGATATCCTGAAAGACAAGGTCTTCTGGCCCGGTTTCAAGGAAATAAGCCCTCCGGAGATGAAGGCTGTAGAGTGGCCGGGAGCCGGCCCGGAAGAAAAGGACACGCTTCATTACAAGCTTGTGTTCTATCTGGAAAAGCCTCTGTTTACACCACCAATCAAGAGCCAGCCATAGGAACGGAGATATATAATGGCACGTATACCGGAAAAACGTCTGATAGCGATTATTGTCGTCATTATTGTTCTTATTCTGGGCGGCTTCGGCACGTGGACCTTTTTGCTGTACCAGAAGAACAAAGATGTCAAAACCAAAGTTGCCGGCCTTCGCAGCAAGAGCGGCGACTACTTCCGGATTAAGAACGACGTCAAGCAAATGCAGACCGAGCTTGAAGGTCTCAAGGAATTTGTTCTTAAGGCATCGCAGATTCTTCCGTCCGCCGCGGTTGCAGGGACCGACGGCTTTCTCGAACTCTGCGGCAAGTTCAAAGCCAAGTCCGGTATCAAGCATGAAGCCCTGACTCCGCTCGGAAAAGGGGAGGAAGGGCAGTTTACCAGGTACCGCTACCAGGCTAAAATCACCGGCGATGCTGAACAAATCGTGAAGTTCATAAACGAGTTCGAGAGCCACGAACGCTTCTTCAAGATAGATGCATTTAAGATCTCCATCAACAGGTTGGCTCCCGGCGTCTGGCCGGAACCCGAGAAGCGTTGTACTGTTACGATCAGCACATACACGTATAAATCGGCAAGATAGCCCTTCGGGGTAAGGAGATAAGTATGCGTCAGGTTGTAGTAACGGTTATGTTCATAACAATGCTGCTTGGTGCAGCGGACGCGGCATTTGCAGGTGAACCGGGGGGGCGGGGGGCCGTGCCGATTGAAATCCGCCGCAATAGCTACCTCCAGGATGCTCAGAAATATTACGATGCGGAGAAGTGGGTGGATTGCATCAAGGCTTGCGAAGATTATCTGGAAACCTGGACAAGTGAGCTTCCGGGACTGCAGGCCGCGCCTGATGTGGCCCTGTGGTTGGGCGTGTCGCATCTCGGCAACAATAACCAGTTCCAGGCTGAGAAATACCTCGGCGACGCCATGAAGCTGGACCGCGACTGGGCCAAGCCGCACGCACACATGGCGGTAATCTACGCAAAAAGCGGGTTTCTGGCAAAGATGCGGACCAGCCTGCTTGATGCCGCAAAGCGCGGCTATGATATCATGGCTTTTATCAAAACAAGTAACGAGCAGGCGATCAAACAGCTCTCGGGAGACACCGGCTTCATCCTGGACGTGCTGAACAAGGAAAAATTTGATTTCTCCGAACTCTCGCACGACCCGTTCGATGTGCCTTTGCAACAGGTGTCCGAGGTTGCCAGGACCGGGCCGGACCCGACCGAGCAAAAGCCTGAGGAAATTCTCACCATCGAAGAACAGAGAAGGATCACGGATGACGCGTACCGGCTTTGGGGCGAGCTCGCCATTAAGCTGGATAAGATCAGGCAGGGCGAAGAGGTAAACGTGTCCGAACTGCTTGACATCGTGAGCAAGCTCCAGGGTATCCTGGACCTTGGCAGGGAACGTCAATTTACCGACGTAGAGCAGAAGCGAAGGCTCAACGAGCTCAGGCGCAGGCTCGAGGATCCCGAGACTCGCGACATGCTGAGAACCGTACGCCTCCAGCTTTTCAAAAGGGGCGGTGAAGACATTCTTGACAAGATGGTGCAACGTCTCGAGAATGATGAATACCTGAAGGTTTATGCACTCTACAACAGGCTTGCGCAGCATGTCCGGGCGGTTCCGTACAAGGACCTGGAATTCAAAGAGAATGCGCACTGGCTCTCCACGGAAGGCGGCAAGATTGACACCAAAGCCAAGATCAGGGAAAGATTCACCAAACTGCAATTGGAACTCAAAGGCATCGTGCTCATGGATACCGGGCGCCAGGAGTATTTCCGTGAAAAGGTGGCTGAGTATGAAAAAAAGCTGAAAGAAATGACAAGCGGGGATTGGGCCGACATTACCCAGAAAGACATCGAGGATATCGAAAAGAAAATCGCCGATTTTAAAGCACTGATCCATCCTCAGCTCGTTATTATCAATAACCGTGTTTACAGGATCGGGGAGCCGCTTTTCGGCATTGAGGATCTTATCCTCACGGGCCTGGACAGGGACCATGCGCATTTCGAGTACCTGGGAGAAAAAGTCAAAAAGTCTCTGCCCAAGGTGCTCTCTGCGACCAGGGAAAAAACGTCGAAATAACAGATAACCAACCGGATATGGTGGAGGAAAAAGATAATGAAAACTAATAATAGCTACAAGACCCCGGTGGGAATTGTTTTCCTTGCTCTATTGGGTCTTTTGCTGTTTTCCGGCGGCGCGAGGCTGTACGCCGAGGAGGCCGGCGCTGACGAGGGAATTATGGGCGCGGAGCCCGGCGGAGCCCTGGTGCTTGAGGTCATCGACCTCATATTTGAGGAAAAGAGACTCAAGAGAGTCTTCGGTGATATTGCCCTTCAGGTAAATATCAATATTGAGCTCGAGGAAGCGATCGAAGACCTCAAGGTTTCCTTGAATCTGCGTCAGGTCCACTGGATGCACGCGCTTGACATCATCGCCTTGAAGAAAAAACTCAAGGTCGTCGAGAAAGAGAGGAGAAGAGGCCTGCGGACCTTCTTTGTGTCTCAGGCCCCGCAGGTCTGGATGAAGTTCCAGGAGGCCGACCTCAAGGTGGTTCTTGAGCTTCTCGCACAGCAGGCGGGTGTAAACATAATCGTCGCACCCGAGGTCAACGGAAAGGTTTCCTGCTACCTCAACAACGTGCCGTGGGAGTCTGCGCTCAATACCATAGTGAAAACCCTCGGATTCGTCGTGGTCAAGGAAGACGACAATATAATGCGCGTCGTCACGCGTGCGAGCCTGCGCGACCAGCTGGAAACCAGAATCTTCCAGCTCGCATATATCCGACCGCCGGAAGATTATCGCGCCAAGTTCCACACAGGCCCCACTACTGGAGGGCCGGGCGCCGGCGGAACCAGCGGCGCGACGTTCGTTGAGAAAAACCAGGAAAACCAGGTCGAGCGTTTCACCCTCCTGAACGCGCTGAAGGCCGTGCTCTCAAAGGAACTCGGCGACCTGCAGTACGACCTTGCCACCAACACCATAATCATTACCGACACAAAGCCGAAGCTGGATGAGATGGACAGGATCATCAAGCAGCTCGACGCGCCGCCGACCCAGGTATTCCTCGAAGTCAAGTTCATTCGCACGACCATAAGCGGCCTGACCGAGCGCGGCATCCGCTTCGATCTCAGCGATACGCCGGAAGAGGACGGGGTATTCCTCAAGGTCGATTTTCCGTCACCGAATCTCCTGACCGGCACGGGCGGCGGCACTTACCAGTTCGACCTCGGGCGCTGGGAATCTATTCGCGAAGATTTCAGTGCGGTTGGAATGATTGACTTTACGCAGACCGAGATCCTGCTGCGCCTGATTAAAAGCGATGAAAACACCCGTATTGTCCAGGCGCCGAGGATTCTCGCCCTGAACAACCAGGAAGCCACGATCTTCGTGGGCGAGCGCGTACCGTTCGTCAGGCAGCAGTCGCAGGTTGACCAGTCGGGTAACGTCATTATCACCATCACGAAGGACCCGGACAGCCCGATAGCGGTCGGGTTTACGCTGTTTGTGACTCCGCATGTCGTCAAGGATTCCGACGAGATTATGCTTACGATTATCCCGAAGACCTCAACTCTTACCGGAACAAGCTCGCAGGACAACCCCGGCTTCGACCGGTTCTCCGCGATTCTTCCCGGAGGCGCCGAGAGTTTCCTCGACCTGCCGCGTACGCTTGATCAGATAATCGTGACGAAGATGCTCGTACGGGACGGCTCGACTGCCGTTATCGGCGGCCTGGTTTCAGAGGACCGCCGCGAGTTCGTCGCAAAGATCCCGTTTCTTTCGTCGATTCCGATCCTCGGAAACCTTTTCACCTGGAAGCGCAAGATTAAGGTCCGCGAAAACCTGATTATCTTCATCACGCCCACGATAATCAAAAACCGCGAATCTTCGATCAGGCTTTCAAAACGCATGCTTGATATCCAGAAAGAGTACGACCATTTCTGGAAGCGGTATCAGGCAAGCGCTATTGATTTTGAAACGAAGAACATTGATGCATACTTGAAATCCCTTGCCGCGGAAGCGGCTGCGGCCATTCCGAGGGACAGGCCCGTGGTAAGCGAGGGCGAAGAACCCGTTGAAGAGCCCGGCGAGACACCGGAGGCTCCTCCCGTAGAGCCGGAAGGAACTCCGGATACGCCCGACGAGCCGGTAGAGCCCGGTGAGGGAGAGTTCGGCCGGTAGAATATGAACTCGGGGACGCATATCGCGCCGGCCGGGGGTAATCCCGGCCGGCAGCGTTGTTTTATCATGATGAGGTCAGCTATGCATTATAGCTGCATATAATAAAGACGGCTGGCTGCAAGAGGATTTATCTTCCAGCCGACGTATCCTCACAAAACTGCAAGAGTAAAATATGGATCGTACACGTAGAAGTACCAAACCCGCGGTGCGCCGCCGGCGCACGCCTGTAAAAACACCCAAAAAGAAAAAAATCAGGAAACGCATGCTGATTAACGTTGCGGACGAGGAGGAGCATCGCGTCGCAATTGTTACCGAGGAGGGTCTGGAAGAATATTACGTCGAGCGTGTCTCAGACAGAAACTATCTCGGAAATATTTACAAGGGCAGGATTGTGAATCTTGAGCCGTCCATCCAGGCCGCTTTTGTGGATTTCGGCGGCGACAGGAACGGTTTTCTGCACTCTTCCGACGTGATTATCCCGGAGAGCGTCAAGCGCAGCATGAGGAATCGCAACCGTGGTATGCGCAGAGGGGGCCGCCAGACGCGCTCCGGTGTTTCGGGCGACCTGCCGCCCATTCAGCGCGTACTGAAAAAGGGGCAGGAAGTCCTCGTGCAGATAACAAAGGAGGCCATCGGGTCCAAAGGGCCGACGCTTACGAACTATCTCAGCCTGCCCGGGCGATACCTCGTGCTTATGCCCTACCTTGTCCGGCAGGGCGTCTCGAAAAAGATTGAGGACGAGGCCGTCCGCGCAAAGCTTAAAACCATGCTTAACGAACTGAAGCCGCCCTCGAACATCGGCGTTATCGTCCGCACCGCCGCCCAGGACCGTCCACGCACAGAGCTGAAACGCGACCTGGATTACCTGCTGAAGCTGTGGAAGGCGGTCCAGCAAAGGGCCAAAACCGAGTCCGCACCGTCGCCGCTCTACCTTGAAAGCGACGTTGTCGTTCGAAGCATACGCGACCTTTTTACGACCGACATCGACCAGATTGCCATCGACAGAGAGGATGCATATCACAAGGCTGCCGATTTCATGGCTGCAATAATGCCGCGTTACCGCGACCGCATCGTCCTGCACGAAAGCAAGACGCCGCTTTTCCATGAGTACGGCGTCGAGCCGAAGATTGCCGAGATTCAGAAAAAGCGCGTGAACCTCCCCTCCGGCGGCAGCATAGTTATCGACGAGGCCGAGGCGCTTGTCGCAATCGACGTCAATTCCGGAAAGTACCGCGCCGGTGAAAGCCCGGAGAACACGGCCCTGAAAACAAACCTCGAGGCCGCGGATACGATTGCACGGCAGCTTCGACTGCGCGACCTTGGCGGTCTCGTCGTGTGCGATTTTATCGACATGCGGGAGGAAAAGCACCGCCGTGACCTCGAGCGCCGCCTCCGCGCCGCGATGAAGTTCGACCGGTCACGCGTAAAGATGGCGAGGATGAGCCGCTTCGGGATTATCGAGATGACCCGGCAGCGCCTGAGGCCGTCCGTGGAAGCGACCACTTTTGTCGACTGCCCGACCTGCAGCGGCAGCGGTCTGGTAAAGAGCAGGGAATCTCTCATGGTCGGAGTTTTCCGCCAGGTCCGCGCCGATGCCGTCCGCCGCCAGCGCGGGATGACCGTGCGCATCGAGGCCCATCCGTCCTTCGCCGAATATCTTTCCAACATGCACAGGAAGAGGCTGGTCGCGCTCGAGGAAGAGCTCGGCCAGATAATAAAGGTCCTGCCCAGCATACGGCTGCGCGTCCACGAAGTGAAGATTTCGTTCTCTCAATCCTGAATCACTTCTTGCATCCACTAAATCGTGGGGCAGACATTCCTGTCTGCCGGCCGCAGGCGAAGCCCGCGGAAATAATTAATGTAGGGGCACAAAACAAGCGCGCGCCGTGCCCCTACATTAATTCGGGTCTACGAAACATGCTTGCACTTTGTCGTAAATATTGTTAAGTTATCAGGCACTTCAGATACCGAAACCGCGACAGGAGACGAACATGAAACTGCTCAAAAAACTTTCCGAGGCGTGCGGCATTCCGGGCCGCGAGGACGCTATCCGTAAAATAGTCAGCAGCGAGCTCAAGGGCAAGGTCACGTCCATGAAGACCGACCCGATGGGCAATATTATTGCCTTCAAGCGCGGCAGCGGAAAAGGGACGCGCAAGCGCGTCATGCTCGCCGGGCACATGGACGAGATAGGCTTCGTCGTGCAGTCCATCGACGATAAAGGTTTTATCCGTATCCACCCGCTAGGCGGGTTCGACCCGAAAACGCTTATCACGAAAAGGGTGATGGTGCACGGAACGAAATCTATTGTCGGCGTTATCGGCTCCAAACCGCCTCACATCATGAAGCCGGAAGAGCGCGGCAAGGTCCCGGAGATAAGCCAGCTTTTCGTCGACGTCGGCCTGCCCGGCAAGAAGGTCAGGAAGACCGTCTCGGTCGGCGACCAGGTGACGCTCGACGTCGCGTTCTCGCCGGTCGGCGATTACGTCACCGGCAAGGCGATGGACGACCGCATCGGCGTATATATAATGATAGAGGTGATGAAGAAGCTGCGTGGCCACAAGGTGGACGTCTATGGCGTCGGCACCGTGCAGGAGGAGGTCGGTATCCGCGGCGCGATGACCTCTACTTTCGACGTGGCTCCCGATATCGGAATCGCGCTCGACGTTACCCTGGCCTGCGATATACCCGGCGCGAACTCGGACCCGATAACGAAGCTCGGCGAAGGGTGCGCGATAAAGATTCTGGATTCGGCCTCGATCTCGAACCCGAAGCTGGTGAAAAAGTTCGTCCAGATCGCGAAGAAGAATAAAATCAAGCACCAGATGGAAATCCTGCCCCGCGGCGGGACCGATGCGGGCGCGATGCAGCGCGGCCACGGGGCTGCGGCCGCAATCACAATCTCGATACCGTGCCGCTACGTCCATTCCGTAGTCGAGATGATTTCCATGAAGGACGTGCAGGCCGCGGTCAACCTGATTGTGAAATTCATCCAGACCGCGCACGAGGGCAGCTACGAACTTTAGGCAGGATGAAAATGATGCAAAATGCCGGGTTTTAACGCCGGTTCCTGCCTTTTTACCGGATTTTGGGAACTTTCACGCCGATTTGCGGTTAGAAATGTATTGATTTCGTATTCTGTTTTCATGTAGAATGTTATATCGCGACAGCGATCAATAGAGCCGCAATAAATCCAGGAACTGAATAGAACCGCCACCAAGCTGTAAACTTATTTACAGGGAGGGAAGGTTATGTTGGGAACGAAAGCCGCCATGAAAATTCTTTTTGCGCTGACGCTCATTTTCTGCATTTCCCTGTTGACCCCGACGGTTGCCGATGATGAAGGGGTGGCCGCGCTTGGCAAGAAGCGCGTGGACGCGGCCGTCAAGAAAGCCGTCGAATACCTGAAAGGCCTCCAGCAAGGTGACGGCTCATGGGCCGGCGACTCGACGTACGAGAAATTCTACCCCATGGGAACGACTGCGCTCGTGCTTTTTGCGGTAATAAAAGGCGGTGAGGGCAAGGATTCCGATTGCGTCAAGAAAGCCCTCAGCCTCCTGAAGGGGATGAAAGATTTCCCCGGCACCTACTCCACGAGCTGTCTCATCCTTGCGCTTGTCGCGCTCGTTGAAACCGACGAGGACAAGGAGGAAGAGGAGCCCGGCGAGAAGGGTGAAAAAAAGGGCTGGCGCACGGAGCCCGTGGCGGACCCGGA
Organism: Planctomycetota bacterium; assembly: GCA_004376375.1. Taxonomy (GTDB): domain Bacteria; phylum Planctomycetota; class E44-bin39; order E44-bin39; family E44-bin39; genus E44-bin39. The sequence continues at coordinate 18,577 of SOJX01000053.1, read as the reverse complement.
CAAAGAGGGTAAGAAAAAGTTCAGGAAAGCGCCGCCGTGGCTGAAGGCCTGGATACAGCGGGCGGTAAACTACATCGTCAGGGTCCGGACCAAGACCGTCTGGCGTTATCCCGGCGGCAATCCGGGCGAGACGGGCGGCACACGCGGCGTCGGCGGCGACCGGGACGCGTCGGCGACCCAGTTCGTTATGATGGCGCTCTTCGCGGCACGGCGCATTGGAATTAATGCTCCCCAGGGCATATACCCGCAAGTTGCCGAGTATTACATGAGAAACCAGGAGGACAAGGGCCCCAAGGTCAAGGGGTTTCCCGTTCCCGGGGCCGACATCAACCTCAAAGATGTGAAAGACATGGAGAAGAGGTGGAGGAAAGAAATCAATAAGAAGATCAAGGAAGCGGCGAAGAAGGCGAAAAAAGAGAAAGAAAAATTCACCGGGGTCGATCCGAGGACTATACCGCGTGAAGTAATTGACGAAAAATACGGCAACGAGCGTGCCGACATGGAGGCCCGCGGGTGGACCTACCTGCCCAAGGAAAAGCACGGCACAGGGGGGATCGCCGCCTTCATGAGCGTCAACACCGGCACCATGACCGCAAGCGGCGTTATCGCATGCATGCTCTGCAAGGCCGAGCTCGAAGGAACGTCATACTACAAGAAGAACGGCAAAAGGCTCAGGAAAGCCATCCGCGACGGCTTGGGGTGGATTTCCCATAACTGGACGATCAGCCAGAACCCGAACACGCCCAAGGAAGACTCGTGGCGCTACTATTACTATTACGCGCTCGAGCGGGCCGGCGTGCTGACCCTCGTGCACAAGGTCGGCACACATGACTGGTACAAGGAAATCGGCGAGCGGATCCTTTCCGAGCAGAGCGGCGACGGCTCGTGGGCCGGGGCCTCGGCCGCGCCCGAACAGGGCTTCCAGGTCTTCCAGCACGGACCGACGTGGAACACATCCTTCGCCATCCTGTTCCTGAAAAGGGCAACGACTCCGCTCATCAGGGAGAAAACCATTTTCACCGGCGGTGATTACCTGGGCAGGGGAAAGAAAGACAAAGAAAAGAAGGAAGAGAAAGAAGAGGAATAACGACGTTTTGATTGTAGGGGCGGGTCTCAGACCCGCCCATTAAAATTCAAGGGCGGGTCTTTGACCCGCTCCTGCTTTTTTAACTCACCGCGGCGTGTTACTTCTTTTTCCCGGGCGGCGATGAAACCAGCTTCCGCCAGAGTTCGGGCAGCTTGCCGTCTTTGTACAGGTACAGATTGCTGTATCGTTTAATGTCTTTTGAGGATAGCGGATGATATATGCTGACTCCGCAAAGCCTGCTCGAGAAGCGCCGGGCTCTTCCATGAAAACGGACCATTGTAAAGAATTCATCGGATAACCATTTCAGGAAATCATCCACTTCCGATTTACCGGTTCCATTCTTTTTGGCCATTTCCTGGAAAAGAGCTTTCGCGTCCGTGATCGTTTCCCACGGCTCGGGGCGGAATATAATCGGCACGCGGACCCTGGTCAGTTCATTTTTTTCCAGAAACCTGTTCAGTATCTTGTCCAGGCGTTTCGGCAGTTCGTCCAGCTTTTCGGTTTTCAGGCAGGTGTATAAAGAGTAATGGTCGTCTTCTTCCGCGATTTTTTTCGCAATCGCGTCGCCGGTCGCGTCGGGCTTTCCGGAAAGCCATTTGATAACGTCCGTGTAGTAGGTATTGGGCGCGCCCACGGGCACGGGAGAGCTCATTATATATTCGGCCGTCCCCCTGAAACTGTAGAGGTTTTCGAGCGAGCCGCGGCCGCACTGCTGGAGAAAAAGCAGCGGCCAGTTTCCGGGCAGGTCTTTTTTGAACTTGCGGAACATCCCGCCCAGAACCCGCCCGGACGCCCATCTTTTCCCTTTTGGGGAATGGCGCAAATCGAGGCTGGTCTCGTCGAGCTTGCCGCCGTGGTTCAGAAAAACGACGATGTAGTTCTTGCAGTGGAATTTTTTCGCAAACCAGTTCATGTATTCCATTATCCGGTTCTCGTCGGCCGAGTCGTCCGATTTCAGCCGCGTTTTCTTCATATCCTTCGAGGTGATCGTGTAGCGGTACATGCCGCCTTTGTCGCTGAAATCCGCCTGCACCGCGGCGACGAGCTTTTCCGAAACAACGCCCTGCCTGATTCTGTCGATAATGAGCTCGCCGAACTGTTCCAGGTTGTTGTCGTAGGGCATGTAATAAATGACGCCCCAGTCGTAATCGGGCTTCTTTTTTTCCTTTTCCGCCGGCTGCCCGGGTTTCGCCACAGATTTTGCGGTTTGGGCTTTTGCATCAGGTTTTGCAGCGTCGGATTTCTTTTCACCCGTCGGCGATGCAGTCCCGCACGAGCATGAAACCGTTGAAGAAACGAGGAACAGGCAGGAAAGGATAAAAATTGACAGAGAAAGTTTCACTTTTTTACTCCTCAATAATATAACAATTATTACCTGGAACATTTTATACTATCCTTTGAAGAAAATCAAACAGTAGATCTACCTGCTTCCGGAATGCCTGTCGAGAAAATCCAGCATGCCTTTGCGGACGCGCTCCTTTTCCTCCTCGTACGGATAGCAGAGGTGACCGCCGGGGTGGGAAATGAATTCCTTCGGCTCGTTCGCGGCACTGAAGACTTCCTCGCCCATCCTGTAGGGAATAATCGGATCGCTCTTCCCGTGTACGACAAGCAGGGGAACTTTTATTCCTCTTACATTGTCCACGGGGTCCTGGCTCGTGCTGACGAGCAGCCACGCAACCGGCCACGCGAAAATATAGGTGCAGCAGTTCCGCTTGAGCATCGCGGCCCCGATCCCCCTGTGGCGCGAGAACGCCCCTTCCAGGACGACGGCATCGAAAGCGTCTGGCCGCTCGGCCGCGATCCAGCTCGCGTATGCGCTGCCGAGCGACTGGCCGAGCGCGATGCGAGGAAGCCCGCTTTCCTTCACCTCCGGCAGGTTGAGGAAAGTTTCGAGAGCGGCCTCGGTATCTTTTCGCAAACCGCGTTTCGTGGGCGTGCCCTCGGACAGGCCGTAACCGCGGTAGTCCCAGATGAAAACGTGGTAGCCCGCACGCGGCAGCCATTCGATGAACCTGACGTGGGTGGACAGGTTCTGCGCGTTGCCGTGGCAGTAGAAAATAACGCCTTTCACCTTTTCCGTTTTCGCGCTGCAGAACCAGGCGTGGAGCTTCGTGCCGTCCGTGCTCTCAAAGAAGACGTCGCGAACCGGAAAGGGGAGGGCTTCCTTCTTCAGGTGGATTTCCCTGTCCGGGTAAAAGAAAAGCCGGTCTGCGCAGCCCATTGTTCTGCTCCCCAGGATTGCCAGAAGAAACGGAATCACGAACCAGGGAATCCGTTTCAACAGCCGGTATCTGGTTTTGGTTTCCATGTCTGTCCTTTATTAAGTGGATTTTAAGCGCCGAAAATATCGCAGCCCTTGCCGCATGCAAGATAGATAAGCAGCATCACCAGCGAGATCAGCCAGGTTATCAGTATCATGACGGAATCCTTTCCTGTAATTCGTTACGTTCCGAGCCCCATGCGAAGTTTATTTGTCAGCCGGGCGAGGTCGGCGCTCTCCCTTGCGCTGAACCCGGCCGTAATCTCCTTGACCTTCCGCATGTATATCTTTTCCATCTTCTGCGTGAGCCTGTTTCCCCCGGCGGTAAGCGTGATATGGTAGCTCCGCCGGTCGCCTTTTACCCTGTTGCGCCTGATGAGGTCCTGCTTCTGAAGGCCGTCGATCAGCCCCGTGATATTGGACCTGTCCACGAGAAGCGTTTTGCTGAGCTCCATCTGCGTCATCGGGCGCCCCGTGTCCTTGAGCACCATGAGCAGGTTGAACTGGGACTCGGAGCGGATGTATGAGCGCAGAAGCTTCCTGAAAAGCTTTTTCAGCTGCTCCCCGGTCCACCAGACGCTCACAATAGCCTCGTGGGCCTTGTTCTCGAATGCGACAGGCAGGTCTGATTCGTTTGAGGGCTTCATCCGTCCTCCTTCTGTTGATTACACCTCAATTATAACCCATAAATGTTGAGTAGTCAACAATAAAATAAAGAAATTATCTCTCCTGCAGGCTGCGCGATATAGCCGTTATTCATTTGCGAAAATGCCGATTCGTGAGCGGCTGAAATTCGCATTGACTTTTCATATGTCGTGCCTTAACATTAATATCATGGGATGGGAAAGAGCCGTACAGATTGTGCTTGCCGTCCTCGTCATAGCGGGTGTTATGGCGATGGTCTGGAGCAGCATGACCGCGGAGTATACGGTAGACCCTCCCGAGCGTCCGCGGGCGCCGGCGGCGCCGCCAAGCGGTGCACCGGTCGCCGAAACAGGCGATATACCGCAGGAAAAGGAGCCGGAGAAGAAGGCTGCGGCTCCCGGGGAAGATAAACCGGTCGAAACAAGCCCTGAACTCGATGAGCAGATAAGAAAACTGACTTCTGCCGAGGTTCGCGTCCTTCGCGAGCTGCCGGGCGTCGAGAAACGGCTAAAGCTGTCGTTCAGTCAGAAGCGCCTTCTGCGGCAGGTGATACTGGAGTCGAGCATTGAAATGGACCTTGCGGCGAAAAAGGCCGTAGAGGAAAACGACCCCGCCGTTTTTGACGAGGCAAGAAAAAAAGTCGAAGCAGATGCCCGCGCCCGCCTGCGCCGGTTCCTCGACCCCGCCCAGCTCGAAAAAATCAAAAAACTGGTCGAACAGGACCCGGATTACAAGTAGTTAGCGCCGCCACCCTGTGGCGCGTTTTTTCCTCGTTACCCGGTACTCGATACTCGGTACTTCTTTTGCCGTCATTCCCGCGCAGGCGGGAATCCAGATTTCTTATTTAGCCGCGCCACCCTGTGGCGCGTGATTATTCCCTTTGACCTTTTCGCGGAGCAAACCATGAAAATATACATCTCGTCCGATATCGAAGGCGTTACCGGAGTCGTCTCGTGGGAGCACTCGACCGAGAAAGGCTCGCGTGACTACGAGGTCATGCGCAGGCGCATGACGAACGAAGTCGCGGCTGCCGCAAACGCGGCGCTCGAATCAGGCGCCGGGGAGGTGGTTGTCGCGGACAGCCATGCCAACTCAACCAATTTGATTCATGAAGATTTGCCGAAAAAAGTCAAACTTATCCAGGGAACTCAGCGCCCGCTCTCGATGATGGAAGGGGTCGACGAATCGTTTGCAGCCGCCATGTTCGTCGGCTACCATTCGATGCGCAACACGCTTCACGGCACCCTCAACCACAGTTTCAGCGGCAGGTCGATTTACGAAATCCGGTTGAACGGAAACCCCATCGGCGAGTTCGGCCTGAACGCGGCGATGGCCGGCGTCTTCGGCGTGCCCGTGATATTCGCAAGCGGTGATCGCGCCCTGTGCGAGGAAGCGCAGGAACTGATACCCGGAATAATCACCGTTGAAACCAAGCGTGGTATAGGAATGATCGCGGCCGAAAGCCTGCACCCGGAAGTTTCCTGCGAGCTGATTAAATCGGGCGCCGCAGAAGCTGTCGCGAATAAGGGAAATATGAAGCCGTATAGAATCGAAGGTGAAGTGCATCTCGAAATAGATTTCGTCCGCACCGGTCACGCGGACGCGGCCGGCTCGATGCCGCGGGTGGAGCGCATTTCCCCCAAAGGCCTTGCCTGCAAGGCGGCCGATTACACCGAGGCCTACCAGGCGCTCCGGACATTGATTAACCTGGCCTCCACCTTCCCGCTCCAGTAGCATCGACGGTATACAAGAATAGTTGACATTTTGCTCTTCTTGCAGTAGAATAACGTTTATGTTGTAATAAGCACTACTTGAAAGTGCCATCTAAACTGCGAAGACGTTTTCCTCACACTCGTTTAGATTAATTCCCTTACAGGGTTAGAATAAAGCGGTAAAAAGCATAAACTCAGATAAGGGGTAGTCTCGGCTGATTTCAGATAGCAAGGCAGGAGGTAATAATGGATCCAACTCGTTCAAAACACCATACTACCAAGATGGCCATCCCCACGATTTCGGACGATCCCAGTTACAGGCCCGGTCTGGAAGGTGTACAGGCTTGCCGTTCGTCAATCTGTCATGTGGATGGGCAGGCAGGCAAGCTGGAATACAGGGGTATCGATGTAAAAAACCTTGCCGAACACAGTTCTTTCGAGGAAACTATTTACCTGCTTTTGTACAACCACCTTCCGGTTGAGAGAGAATTGAACCAGTTGAATATTCTTTCGCAGAAACTCAGACGTCTGCCCGCGCCCGTTCTTAATCCGATTGAAGGTTTTCCGGCCGGGATTCATCCACTTATAGCCATGCAGGCGCTCATCGCTCTTCTGCAGGGAGATGATTATTACGCGGACGATATCTCAAACCCGCATCATAACCTGAGGCGTGCGGTTTCCCTGATATCCAAGGCATCTACAATGGTCGCAGCGATCGAAAGACACAGGCACGGCGAGCAAGCGCTTCCACCCGTGTCGAAATATTCGCATGCCGAGAATTTTCTTTTCATGCTGACGGGGGAACCTCCGCATGAGTGTGCCATTAAAGCGATGGACCTTCTCCTGATCCTGCACGCCGAGCATGGAATGAACAACTCCACGTTTACAGCCCGGGTTATCGGGTCGACGAATGCCAGCATCTATTCCTCGATATCCGGAGCGGTCGGAGCGCTGAGCGGGTTCCTGCACGGCGGTGCGAATGAGCGTGTCGTGAGGATGCTGTATTCAATCGGCGACCCGGAAAACGTGGAAGCGTTCGTGGAGGAGCGGCTTTCAATCAAAAAGAAGATCATGGGTATCGGCCACAGGGTTTACAAGGTAAAAGACCCGCGTGCCACCATCCTGCAAGGCATACTGCCTGATCTGATAGAGCAGTGTTCCGGGGAAGAAGTAAAGAGACTTTATAATATTGCTCTGCGGCTTGAAGAGGTCGTGACGGAAAAGCTGAACAAGAAAGATCTATACCCGAATGTTGATTTTTACTCCGGCATTGTGATGGAAGCGCTCGGTATTGCGAGCGACCTGTTCACGGCGATATTTGCCATGTCAAGGGTCGCGGGATGGTGTGCCCACTGGCTCGAGCAGGTCAGCGCCAACCGGCTGTTTCGCCCCAAGCTCCTTTACATGGGCGACCACAACCGGCCTTACATTCAGATCAAAGACCGCTGATAACCGGGAAATAAATGGCATACGCTGATTCCATCGCGGGGCAGATACTGGCCGAGCATCTCGCAGAAGGCGAGCTGACCCCGGGCGGGGAAATAGGTATCCGTATCGACCAGACCCTCACACAGGATGCCACAGGTACGCTCGTCTACCTGGAATTCATGTCGTTAGGAATGGATTGTGTCGAAACAGATCTCTCCGTTTCTTACGTAGACCATAATACGCTTCAGACCGGGAGCGAGAACGCAGACGACCACAGGTTTTTACAGACCGCGGCAGCACGTTATGGCGCAGCTTTTTCCCGTCCGGGGAACGGTATTTCTCACCAGATTCACCTCGAGCGTTTTGGAATTCCCGGCAGGACACTGCTGGGTTCTGACAGCCATACTCCTACTTGCGGTGGCTTGGGAATGCTCGCAATAGGTGCAGGCGGGATGGATGTGGCAACTGCAATGGCCGGCGCTCCTTTCTATATGAAGGCGCCGGGTATTGTATCGGTCCAACTCGTCGGAGAGTTGCCGGAATGGGTCGGCGCGAAAGATGTGATACTTCACCTGCTGCGGAAACTGACCGTCACAGGCGGCGTCGGAAAGATCATGGAGTACGGAGGCCCGGGCCTGAAAAACCTGGGAGTAACCGAGCGGGCAACGATTACAAACATGGGCGCTGAACTCGGAGCATGGACTTCGATTTTCCCTTCCGACGAAATGACCAGGGCGTTCCTGGAATCTCAGCAGCGTGAAGATGATTGGATTCCCATCTCCGCGGGCCGAAATGCCGGGTATGAGGAAGTAATCGAAGTTGATCTTTCCACGCTCGAGCCGCTCGTGGCATGTCCGTCAAGCCCGGATGCGGTGAAACCTGTCTGTGAGATTGCCGGCTTGAAAGTCGACCAGGTAGCGATTGGAAGCTGTACGAATTCCTCGTATCGCGACCTGAAACTGGCGGCAACGCTGCTCAGAGGAAAAAAAGTCCACCCCGAAGTCAGCCTGATAATCGCACCCGGTTCGAGACAGGTCATGTCAATGCTTGCCCGCGACGGAAGCCTTGCCGATTTAATTGAATCCGGGGCAAGGGTGCTCGAGAACGCCTGCGGGCCATGCATCGGGATGGGGCATGCGCCGCCGACGGGCGGTGTCAGCATCAGGACCTTTAATAGGAACTTCCCCGGCCGCAGTGGAACTGCAGATGCGCAGGTGTATCTGTCGGGGCCGGAAATCGCGGTGGTTGCAGCGCTTAGCGGCCGTTTGACCAATCCCCGTGAGACGGGTAACCGGCCGGAGATTAAAGATCCGGATCAAATCGTTCCGGATGACTCGATGATAATAAAACCCCCTGAAAATGGTGAGGCCGTTACAGTCCGGATGGGACCAAATATCAAACCTCTCCCGGAACTTGACCCGGTACCGGATGAGCTGAACGTTAACATTCTTCTTAAACTCGGTGACAACGTTACTACCGATGACATTCTTCCGGGTGGCGCGAAGGTTCTGCCGCTTCGCTCCAATCTGCCTGCAATCTCGAAACATACTTTTGCCCTGAAGGCGCCAGACTTCGCGCGACGCGCCGGGGAGTCAGGTGATATCGCAATTGCAGGCGGGCACAATTACGGCCAGGGTTCGAGCCGTGAGCACGCCGCTCTCGCCCCGCGATACCTTGGGGTACGTGTCGTGCTGGCGATGTCTTTCGCGAGGCTGCACAGGGCAAACCTGATAAACTTCGGCGTCCTGCCGGTAATAATTTCACGGGAAGTATATGATAAACTGGAAGCGCGGCAGGATATCGTAATTACCGGTATCCATAAAGCCCTTGCCGAAAGTAGCGTAACAAGTGTTACCGTATCCGGAAATAGTTTTACTTTTAAGGGTTCGCTTGACCTTTCGGACCGTGAGCGCAAAGTGATCCTCGCGGGCGGGAAACTGAACCTGCTGAAGAATCTGGAGATTTGAGCAGCTATGACGGTTGACAACAACTCCTCAGGCCATGCCGGCAAAATAATCGAATGGAACCCGGACGGGGAACCCCGTGTGCCGGAAATGCCGATTATCTCTTTTATTGAAGGAGACGGCATCGGGCCGGACATCTGGGCCGCCGCGCGGCCTGTCTTTGACGCCGCAGTCGAGCAGGCCTACGGGGGAAAGAGGCGGATCATTTGGCGCGAGCTGCCCGCCGGCGAAAAGGCACAAAAGGTTTTCGGCCTTAAGACTCCACTGCCGGAGGACACGATCAAGGAAATCGCCCGCTATGGTGTCGCCATCAAGGGACCGTTGACTACACCGGTGGGAGGTGGATATCGCTCATTGAACGTGGCGCTTCGCCAGAGTCTGGATCTCTACGCTTGCGTGCGTCCTGTGCGCCATCTGCCCGGAATCCCTTCTCCTCTCAGGCATCCCGAACGGATGAACATGGTCATTTTTCGGGAAAACACGGAGGACGTTTACGCCGGGGTGGAGTGGCCGGCTGGATCGAGCGAGGCCGGGGAATTGCTTGAACTCATTAACAAGTTGCTTACAGACGCCGGTAGCCCTTTGCTTTCTCCTGAATGTGCCGTGGGGATAAAACCCATGAGCGAGTCAGGCACCCGCCGCCTGGTGCGCGTGGCCGTTTTGCATGCTTTGGAGAACGGGTGCAAGAGTGTAACCCTCGTCCATAAGGGCAACATCATGAAATACACGGAGGGGGCCTTTCGCGACTGGGGCTACGCGCTCGCACGGGAGGAGTTTCCAGGGCAGACAATTGCTGAAAAGGAACTGCAAGAGAAATTTGGGGGCCGGGTTCCACGGGGACGAATTGTTATCAAGGACCGCATTGCGGATGCGATGTTTCAGCAGATACTTCTGCGACCCGAGGAGTATGATGTAATCGCGACTCCAAACCTGAATGGCGATTACCTCTCCGATGCTGCTGCGGCCCAGGTGGGCGGTCTGGGAATGGCTCCGGGCGGCAACCTCGGCGACAAGTGCGCGCTGTTCGAAGCTACCCACGGTACGGCCCCCAAGTATGCCGGGCAGGACAAGGTGAACCCGGGCTCGCTCATCCTGTCCGGAGTCGAAATGCTTCGCTTCCTCGGCTGGAAAGAAGCGGCAAAGATGATCGTCGAAGCGCTCGTCAAGACAATCGCCCAGGGCGTTGTTACATACGACCTCGCCCGCCAGATCAAGGGCGCCAGGGAGGTGAAGTGCTCACAGTTTGGCGCCGGAGTCGTGGAGAACATCAAAAACGCATATTAGTTCCGGGAACACAATACTTACTCGTACCCATGCATGGGCGAAGCTATGCCTTGCTCGTTTTGCCTGAAGAAATAAAAAAGCCCGCGTGAGCGGGCTTTTTTCGTAAAAAGTTTTCAGCCGTAAGGTTCACCACGTAGCCTGCGTGCAGCGGGATTATCAGGACTTTTTTATCCGAAGGGTTCTCAAAGTCCATCGATCCGTAACCGGTGGTTGATACGATGGCTTCCTCGGGCTCGACGAACCTGTCGTCGACCATGTCCCTCAGAAGAGGGATTACCTGTATATAACCCACGCTCTGGATTCTCCCGGGAGTTACCCCCTTGAGAACCTCCGACAGGGTGGTCGTCCTGCCCGGTTTTGCCGTCGGTTTCTTTTTCTTCCAGAACATCTTACTTCTCCACGGCGTCCCCTGCGCCTGTTCCAAGTGCGGGCCTGATCATTCTGATCGAATCTCCGGACACATACTAATTATTTATTAGATATTAAGATATATTATATTAACGCCTTTATAAATAAGTTATTCGGTTTTTCGGCCACTCGGTCATTCGGCCGGAAAATCAGGTTGCATGAATCGGTTGCCCGGTTATTCAGTTATTCAGTTATTCAGTTATTCAGTTATTCGGTTATTCGGTTCTTCGGTCATTCGACCAAGAAAATCAGGTCACAGGGCCGAAATATTTCCGCATGCAAAACCGGAAAAACTGTCACCAAAAAAGTACGTATACCGTCGTTTTTACGATATCCGTACTAATTTATGCAAAATATGACAAAACTTTTACATTACTTCACGGAAAAAAATCACATAACGCGCTTGAGTTCTTTTCGAAATTCTTCCATTGGAAAATACTTGCCCGGGCATTGAGTACGTTTGATGTGATAATGACCTTTCACGTTGGAAACAGAGATGTTATAACGGCGGCACAAATAACGGACAAGATCACGCAAAGCGGCAAGCTGTTTTGCAGAAGGCCTTGTCTTATCGAGACTTCCGACAAGGCAGATCCCGATTCCGTACCTGTTATACTTATTTACGCCGGCATGTGCACCTGTCTGCTGTTTTCGCCAGCGCGGTCCGGTTTCAATCCTTCCATTTGGGCATTTCCTGCCGTTCCCGATGACGAAATGGTAGCCAAGGCCTCTGCTCCATCTCCTTACCCTGAGATGATATAGGCCAATCGAGCGCGCGTTTCCAGACGTGCCGGCCGAGTGGTGGATTATGATGTAGCGCCATTTCCTTTTGGAGCTGGTCCTGGCTGCAGAAACCGGGCGGACAGGGATTTTCCTGACAGCAGCCATAAGTGCCCAAGTGCTTTTGTAGTTGGAGGTTGTGTCCCATGCCCTTTTGCCGTATGCTGATTTGCCTGTATTCAAATTCGACCTCGATGACAGGTTTGGGTTGCCGAAGATTTGCGAACCCGGTTCCGGGAAACAGGTTACATCAGGCGCTTTTATATCGTCAACTGATACGCATCCGGTGGAAGTCATAAGCAATAAAATAAAGAGCGCGATTCGGATGGCGGACACGCATAATCCCTTGAAATTCTTAGGGTTGTAGAGAGCAAGCACCATGGTATAGCTCCTGATTAGCAGTCAGCAATCGGCTCTCAGCAATCAGCTTCTAATTAGCTGTCAGCAATCGGCTTACAGCAATCAGCTGAATATATATTATTAATTATAATAATTCTGAAAGCTGACAGCTGATAGCTGATAGCTGATAGCTGAATTCTGACAGCTTTTCGCGTTCTTGTCATAACGCGTTCAACTTGACCAGGTTAATAAAAATACTTTCGCTATTATCTCCACCTGTAAAATCGGCTGGATTGTGGAAAAACTGGAGTTTTTTCAACAGGTTTTCCAGGGTTTTTCCACAAAAGTGTGGCCGGCCAGGCCACAGGTCAGGTTTTGCAATGTAAAAGTTTTGTCATATTTTGCGGAAAATTCCCACTTTTTTCGGTTCGTTAAGGCCGACAAACACCCCATGGAGGCGCGCAAACGGGGGGTAAAGTGCCGCAATCGGGAGGTATCGGTTGCGAAAAGACGGTATTCGTCGTTTTTTTGTGACAGTTTTTCCGGTTTTGTAACCCTGAAATTTTTCGGCATGGTTTTTGTCGGGAATTAAGAGTTTAAAGTGTAATCTGAAGTTACATCAATGCTTTGGACTTTAGACTTTAAACTTTTAACTTTATTTCAGGATGAGAAGTCAAATAAGACTTAATAATCTCATAAATCAAATTATAATTAGAATGTATCTGGGATTTTATTTTACCTTGAATATGCATGATTTTTATGTATATTTGCAAATTTAATACGTGCGTTGTGTATAATTATCCGATAATTGAAATGGGTATTTTAATATTATGAAATATCCGTTGAAAATTGTAACTTACTAAAGCGCTTTATCCTCTCTAAGGGGTTGATAAATAAAAACATGATATCTTTAAGGAATATCAAAAACTTAAACTTTGATTCTATTCCAATAGATGATTCATGGAATACTGGGAAGAATACTGAATTGAAAATGCATCGGATACATGCTTATCCTGCAAAATTTCCTGCATTTATTACAACAAAAGCTCTATCATATGCAAAACGAGAAAGAATAAAAGTCAAGCGAATTGCAGATGTGTTCTGCGGATGTGGAACGGTTGCATTCGAAGCAAAGAGAAATGATGTAAATTTCTGGGGATGTGATATTAATCCAGTGGCAACTTTGATCGCGCGGGTTAAAAGCCACAATTATCAGCAAGGAAGGCTCAAGAACTATTTCGATTCCATAATATCTACATACTCAAGTTCATACAAGTATCGTGGCTCATATAACGAAGCAAATGAGCGGATTAAGCACTGGTATGAAAGGAAACCTTTTCACGAACTATCCAGGCTGAAATACTCAATTGATATTGCTTTGCCCAAAAGGGGGAAGTATCGTTTGTTCTTTTTTTGTGCTTTCTCAAACATCCTCAAATCTGCTTCAAGATGGCTGACTAAATCGATTAAACCACAAATCGATCCTGAAAAAGAGGCTGGTGATGTCTTAACAGGATTCAAAGATCAGTGCCTTTTCATGATGAATGCGAATCATGAAAGCGATGCAAAGGAAATTTCAAGCACCGAAATAGTTACGCGTAATTTTTTGGATGATACGATTGCTATTCCCAAAGTAGATATGATTATAACAAGTCCACCTTATGTCATCTCATATGAGTATGCTGATCTTCATCAACTATCGACATTATGGTTAGATTTTGCAGATGATTATCGGGATCTCCGCAATGGATCGCTCGGAAGCCTTTATCACGTTTATAAATTTGAGAAAGAGTTAAAAAGGCTTAACGATACCGGATCAAAAATCGTGTTTAGGCTACTCGGTGAGGATAAGAATAAAGCAAAATATGTAGCAAAGTATTTTCTTGATATGCAAAAAGCTATACATAAATGTTATGAAATGCTGTCGGAAAAGGGATTGGCCGTATTTGTAATCGGCAATACGGAATACAGGAGTGTCAGAATTGATAACGCAAAACACCTTGCCGAATCTATGCAAAGTTCTGGTTTCAAGAAAATATATATTACTAAAAGAAAAATAAGTAAGAAAATCCTTACGCCTTATAGAGATGATCGAGGTTGTTTTACGACTGATAAGAACGGCCGACAGGTTTACGCCGAGGAGTTTATATTGATCGGGAGAAAATAAGAGTATGCCTAAATCCCAGAAACTGAAAATCAGACCTTACGCAAGATTGCTTACTATGCTCGGCGAGCAGTTAATTAAGAATGAACGAATTGCACTGATAGAATTAATTAAGAATTCATATGATGCGGACGCTTCCTGGGTTAAAGTAACTTTTAAGGGCTTTGGACCAAAATATGAAATCAAAAAAAAGTCAAAGATAATTATCGAAGATGACGGCATAGGGATGAAGGCAAATGTCATCAAAAAGCATTGGTTGAATCCGGCGACGCCTGAAAAGAAAATAAGAAAAAAGAAAAAAGCGACAACTAGGAAAGGTCGAGTGATACAAGGAGAAAAGGGAATTGGGCGGTATGCAATTCTCAAACTCGGCAAGAACATTCGAATAATAACCAAACCAAAAGGCATTAAGAACGAACATATAGTTGATTTCAATTTTTCAAAATATGATAATGATTTTTTAGAGGAGAATGGTGAACCAATAGAGCTTTTTATCGATGATTTGGCAATCCCATTCGAAACCCGAAAACCGTTAATAATAAAGAAAGAAAGTATCAAATTTGGAGTGCGAAAAATAACAAGGCTCCCTCATGGCACTAGAATAGAAATTTCTGATCTCAAAGGAAGCTGGACAGAAAATAAAGTGGAGCGTGTGTATAAAGATATTACAAAACTGCAATCAATTTTTCAGAGTGTGATTAAAGAAAGAAAGAAAACAATTGAGGGTGATTTCCAAGTTTGGGTTTATAAAGACGATAAACTGCAGAAGTATCATGAGAATTATGTTGAACAACTTAATGCCCTTTTTAAAAGACAAGCTGTTTTTAAAATCGAAAAAGGGCGTTACAACGAAGATAAACAGGAATTCACATTTAGGATAAACGGAAAACCCAAAGCAATTAAACTTCGGGATACAAAACTTGCGGGATTGAAAACGTTTAAAGACTATTTTGGTAATAAAGGTGAGATTCTTGATGAAAGGCCAACTGAATGTGGTTCATTTGAATTTGGATTTTATATATTTATGGCCCCACGTAAAGCGCCTCCAAAGTACTTGCTGGACAAAGAAGACTGGAAATTAATAAAGAGCCACAGAATTTATCTTTATAGGGATGGTTTGCGAGTTTATCCATATGGTGAACCGGAAGACGACTGGTTGCGTATTGATGTACTAAGGGGAATAGTAGCAGCAGGCCACTTCCTCAGTAACGATCAAGTGGTGGGGTATATTAATATCTCGCAGGCAAATAATCCTAAACTAATGGATAAAACAAATCGAGAGGGGCTGCTTGAACAAGGAAACGCTACCGATGATTTTATTATTTTAATACAGACGTTTTTAGCATATCTAAGACGTGGACCCTATGCTCAATATTTGGAAGGCTATAAAAGCAAGAAAGCCCAAGACGTTTTCAGAACTGAGCAAATAAGCTTAAGATTTGAAGAACTTAAAACTGAATTCAAGGGAAAGAATAAAGCACTTAAAATAATAAGCAAAGTTGAAAAGGAATATAAAACTGAAAGAGAGTATCTGGTTCAACGTGCGGAAACGACTGAAGAACTTGCAGGGGTTGGACTATCAGTTGAAGTAGCTTCACATGATATCATGCTTATTATGAGTAAGGCTATGATCTTAATAGATAGTGTGATCAAAGAAACAATGCTTGATGTAAAAATCGACAAAAATGAACTTCAAAAAGAGCTGCAGGCACTTCGAGGCATGCTCTCGTTTATTGAAGCCCAATTAAAGGACATCCAGCTTTTATTTAAATCTTCAAAGAAAAAAATCCGATTGATAGAAATCAAGGATATTATTGACAAAGTTATGCGTATTTATAAGAGGCAATTTAAAGATGAAGGAATATTATTTCAAATAAAGAAAAAAGGATCACCTCTAAAAGCAAAAACAACTGATGCTGTTCTCTTGCAGTTACTCCTGAACTTATTTGATAATGCAGTTTACTGGCTACAGACAATGAACAGAAAGAAAAAGAAAATTGAGATACTTCTCGATGGGAACAATGGAAAAATGGTCTTTTCGGATGATGGGCCCGGAGTAGATAAGGATGATGCCCCGTATATTTTTGAACCATTTTATTCTGGCAAGGGAGTTGAGGGAAGAGGCCTTGGCCTGTATATTGCCCGTCAATTACTTGAAAGGCATGACTACACGATAGAACTTGCGCGATTTAAGTCAGAACGAATATTGTCCGGTGCTAATTTTGTTGTTTGCTTTATTCCGGAGGATGATTAAGTGCCTACAGCAAATATACTCAGTGGTATTGCCGTTATTATTGATGATCGCATTGGCGGTGAAGCGAAGATAGACAATATCATTTCCCAGATAGAGCGAAAGAATATTCCACATCTGAAATACACTGCTTTGCCAAGCTTGGAAGAGATCAAAAACTTTCAAGGGATTTCATTTCTACTTTTGGATTGGAAACTACAGGCCGGCGAAAGAACAGACGAGGAGATTACTGATGGTGTTACTATGCCTGCAGGAATTACCCAAGCTGCAGTCGAATCTAATATTGAGTTTTTAAAAAAGCTGAAGGAGTCGTGCTTTATTCCAGTATTTATTTTCACAAACGAAAACGTTGACCGTATTATACAAATACTGGTGGAGAATGGATTATACTCAACTGAAAGCCAAAATTATATTTTTGTAAAAAGCAAAAGCGATTTGCAGGGGAGAACGAAATTCTTCAAAGTTATTCACGAATGGGTTGAGAAAACTCCTTCAGTATATGCACTTAAGAGATGGGAATCGGAATATAATAGTGCTAAAAATAAACTGTTCCATGAGTTTCATGAAATCAGTCCTAATTGGCCAAAGATTCTATGGAAAATATTTGATGAGGATGGTGTGAATAAGTCTGCAGAACTTGGTGAAGTAATCACTCGAAACCTCTATACACGAATGAAACCTTTTGAATTTGAAGATAATATCCTCAGAAAACGCGGAATGACAATATCAAAAGACCAAATGCGTAAAGTTCTTGAAGGAGAACGCTATATTTCTGATACTAACGATTCCTTACATCCTGATGTAATATCAACTGGAGATGTCTTTAAGCAAGGAGGGGATTTTTACATTAACATACGACCTGCGTGTGATTGTATCCCAAGAAGGAATTTAGCCATTGATGATATTGAACTATTTCTATTAAAAGGAAGTAAAGTGACTGAAACACAACTACCGAGAAAATACAATAGGCAATACGGCACTTTTGACGAAACAGTAAGTAATACTATTGTGTTTAGTATCGCAGGTGGAAAAACAATTAATTTTAGTTTTCAGAATTTATACATGAAGAAATGGGGAGAGTTTAAGCAATACCGTATTGGCCAATTACTTCCACCGTATATAACTCGCATTCAACAGCGTTATGCGTTATATGCGAAACGACAAGGATTGCCGAGGATCCCACCAGAAGCAATATAATTAATACCAAGATTTGCGTTTATAAATCTTCAGAAATACCTTCAGCGCATTCCAATGCCCCTACAATTTATCGGGCGGATGCGGAGGTCCGCCTCTACATACACGCGCCGCAGGCGGCGCCTGCGGTCGACAGACAGGAATGTCTTTTTTTAAGTTGATAAGGCAATAGGGAAACAAGGCAACAAGGGGGAAGAAGTACCGAGTACCGAGTGAAATTATGAATTCAGAATTATGAATTATGAAAAAAATACGCACGACACACGACGCACGACACACGACACACGACTACCAGGGAATAATCCAGAACAGAAGGGTCTTCGATTCCTCGATTTCGTCTTCGAGGTGGATGTCCACCTGCGGCAGGAAATCCTCGACGCTGTAGGCGTATAATGTGATGTCGATGCTGGCCGTGCGCGTCTCGCTGAAATAGAGCGTCAGGTAATAATCCGGGAAGGCGCGGACCTTGACGTCGATGCCGAAGACGTTCACCATCGCGTTCAGAATAAACTCCGGCTTGGACGTCGTATCGTTTACGACCCTGATCCCGTAATTGCCGAACTCTTTTATCAGCGCGGCCTGCACCAGAGCCGCGGCGGGGTGTTCCGAACCGCTGCATGGCAGGACGGCGGTCTTGATTTTGACTTTCTTGCCCTTGAGCCTCGCGAGGAGTCTGCGGTTCTCGCCGAGCCCGAGCTGGCCGAGGGTTTTTGCCAGCGTCTTCGAGATGAGTTTCTGGTCGGACGCGGGGCCGAGCCTCGTGGTGAAGTCGCCCGAGAAATGCTGAAGGCAGCCCGTCGCACAGATCAATACGACGGACAGGAAACACAGAATCATCGGTCGGTTCATGGCAAGTCTCCCGGATGCGCGGCGTTCGCCGCCGCGCCGGAGAGTTTCAGTGATACAGCCGGATTTTCAGGTTTCAGGTTTTAGGTTTCAGGTATTATTTTCTTATACCTAAAACCTGACACCTGAAACCTATAACCTGACACCTGAAACCTATAACCTGACACCTGAAACCTATAACCTGACACCTGAAACCTATAACCTGACACCTG
>SOJX01000062.1 GCA_004376375.1 Planctomycetota bacterium | reverse complement strand
TCAACGCCGCGCAAGCGCGGCCGCTAACTCAACGCCGCGCAAGCGCGGCCGCTAACTCGCGTGAAAATCCTTGTAAAATTAATTCCGGTTGATATACTTCATGCTTGCGTAACGAAAGGACTGCAGCATGATTGTTATGAAATTCGGAGGGACAAGCCTCGCGGACGCGGCGCGAATCGCCCAGGTATGCGAAATAGTGTCCAAGGTTGAACACCCCATAGTAGTCGTCAGCGCGATTGCCGGCGTCACCGACCGGATAATCTCGGGCCTCGAAGAAGCGCGGCGCGGAAACCCCGACGTTTTCCCACTGCGCGAGGCACACCGCAAGGTGCTGCGCGGGCTCGGCATTTCGCCGGGACTCGTGGAGCAGGAGCTTTTCGAGCTTGACGAAATATTCCACGGCATCTCGCTCATGGGCGAGTTCTCGCCGAGGGTGTATGCGCGCGCGGTGAGCTACGGCGAGCGCATGAGTTCAAAAATCATCGCGGCGTACTTCACTTCCCGCTCGCTGAAGTCGCGCCCGGTCTTCGCGCCGGACATTGGAATGATTACGGACAGCCTGTACTACGGCGCACACCCGCTCCCGAAAGCATTCAAGCTCATCCGCCGGAAGCTTGGACGGCAGAAAAAAATCGTGCCCGTAATCACCGGATTTATCGGGCGCGACGAAGACGGCTACCTGACGACTCTCGGCCGTTCCGGGTCGGACTTCACCGCCTCGATCGTCGGGGCAGCGCTCGACTCAAAGGAAATCCAGATATGGTCCACGGTCGACGGCGTCATGACCGCGGACCCGTCGGTCGTTCCGCACGCGAAGTCGCTTCCGCTGATGTCGTTCGAGGAGGCTGCGGAACTCGCCTACTACGGCGCGCGTATCCTCTACCCCGCGTCCATCGTGCCCGCCATCCAGAAGAACATACCCGTCCGCGTACTCAACACCAACCGCCCGGACGGAAACGGGACGTTAATCGTAAAGACGACCACGAAGGCGAAAGGAGTGATAAAGTCGATCGTCTACAAGGAAAATCTTTTCCTGATACATATCACGACGCCTCGCCTGCTCGGCCAGTCGGGATTCATGGGAAATATTTTCGACCTTCTGGGCAAGCACAACGTCATCATCGACATGATCGCCACGACCGAGGTTTCGGTATCGCTGACGACCGACGGCGGCGGCACTCTTAAGGATGCTGTGAAGGATCTGGAAAAGTTCGCCACGGTCAAGGTGGAAGGCAAGAAGACAATCGTCGGCCTGGTCGGGGAAGGCATGAACAAGACACCCGGACTCGCGGGCCGGATTTTTTCAACCGTTGCGGACGCGAACGTCAACATCAACATGATTTCGCAGGGCGCCTCGAAGATAGGCATTTACTTCCTCATCGACGATAAAAGCATCCGGAAGGCGATCCCCGCCCTCCACCGCGAGTTTTTCGAGAAGAAGAGACCGCGCGGGAAAAAAACAACAAAAAGAAGAACGTCTAAAAGAAAACATCCAAAGCGCAGCAGGAAAAAATAAGAGACTCTCTGTCTTTAAGCCGGGCCCGTCATTCCATGGACGATTCGAATAAAAACACAAGCATCACCCGCCTTCAACATTTTCTTTACGTTCAAGCCGTCTGCATTTTCATCTGGACCGCGCTTACCGTAATGCTCTCCTGCCTTTTCCCGGTGTACAGCAACAGCGGGGGGTGGCGCGACGTCGGGGCCGCCGTAAATATAAACCTGTGGTGGTTCATCCCCCCCGGGATTATTTTCGGGCTTGTATCCGGGGTCATACTGAACAAATGGGCGCTGGCGGATTACTCCGATTCGTCATACGCGAAGTACGTTCCGGTTACCCGCCCGGCGGGATACGGGAAAAAACTTCTGGGCTGGCGCGGCCTGGTTTTCCTTGGCGTTCTTGCCTGGGCTTACATCGGCTGCGGCCATCTTCGAAAGCAGCATTATCTCTCGGCCATCGCGGGGAAAGAACCGGCCGAAGTCAAGTCCTACCCGTGGATAATAAGGGCGTGGGTATACCGCACGGAACTCAAAGCCGATGAGACAAGAAGACGTTTCAACGCCGTAAACAGCCTTATCAGGCTCGGTCAGAGGGGGAAAAAGATACTGCTTGCAGAATTCCCGGGCGGGGAAAAAGAAGCGAAATTCCTTATTGAAAACTGGAGCAGGCGAAATAAAAATCAACCGCAGAAAGGCGAACCCGTGCTGCACGCCGCCGCGAGGCAGGAATTTATCCATTCAATCGAAATCCTGCTCGAGGGAGGGGCGAACATTAATTCAGTTTCCGATAAAGGCAAAACACCGCTGCACGTGGCTGTTGAAAACGGTAAGGTGAAATCTGTAATACTGCTCATTACCCGCGGCGCCGACGTAAACATGGCGAACCTGTTCTCGGAAACGCCGCTCGATATTGCCGAGAATAAAGGCCACACGGAGATCGCCGAGTTCCTTCGATATCGCGGGGGTAAGTCCGGCAAAGAATAAGATAGTTATTCGGTCCTTCGGTCTTTCGGTCTTTCGGTCACAATGAGCTTCACGCACTATTCATATAATAAAGCAAACGGATGAAACTAAAAAAAGGACAGGCGCAAGAGCCTGTCCTTTTGAGT
Organism: Planctomycetota bacterium; assembly: GCA_004376375.1. Lineage (GTDB taxonomy): Bacteria > Planctomycetota > E44-bin39 > E44-bin39 > E44-bin39 > E44-bin39. The sequence continues at coordinate 50,857 of SOJX01000062.1, read as the reverse complement.
GTTTGAGTAGAAGGTTTGTGCTTCTACTTGCTCCCGCCCTATTTTTTATTCGCCTCTTCGGCCTCCAGCCGCGCTATCTCGGACATGATTGACTGATAAATACCTGCGAGGTCGGCAAGTACGGTCCGGGCTGCTTCCGTAATGGAGGGAATGGGATACTCGTTCAGTATTTTCTTGATGCGCGATACGGCCTGCCCGACCCGGCTCGCTGCCTGCCTCAGCGTGCTGATATTGCTGGCGCCGCGGCGGGTGGCATTCCGGTTCTGATTCGCCGTCGACTTGCCTTCGGAAAGGGCCGGTTTCAACCTGGCCATTCCTTCCTCTGTCAGGTCATCATATTTTTTCTTTGCCTCGGCGATAAGCGGGTGCGGAACCTCGCCGAACCGTTTGACGAGTTCGTCCCATATTTGCGCAGCTTTGGCAATCAGCTTTCTCTTTTCATACTTCCCAGCAATCTTCATGTTTTTCTCAATCGTCTTTGCGGTGCGTCCGTCCTTCTTCGCCAGGTCGTAGGCTTTTCTAAGCCCTTTTACAAAATCCTTGAGGTCTATTTTCTCTTTCAGCGTATCGTCCACTTTCCCGTATATGCTCAGAAACACGATTGCAGCCTCGCCTTTGGCTACGCCGAATTTCTTTAGGAGATCGGGCTTGGCGTCGCCGTTGACCTTGATGCAGATATACTTCTTCGCCTGCGTCTTTACGCCCTTGCCGGCAAAGAGCTCGGTTTCGAAATACTTGCAGAGCTCGAGACTGTTTGACGAATAGAAGTAGAGAATCCCCGGCTTGCGTTTCTCAATAAGTGTCTGATAATTCGGGTCGAACGGCACCCAGGCAAGAGTGGTGTCACTGCCGGCCTCGAAGTCATCAGGAACCACGGGCAGCGCAAGTATAAGGATCAAAAGCAGCGAAAATGCAGCAGTTCTCATGACCGCCTCCGCGTAATAAGAGGTTAACGGGTATATAAATCCCTACCCCTCTTTATTCTAGTGTTCCCGGACCGGCAGGTCAAGATGAAAAAGGCGGGAAATAGCCCCGTTTGGAGATATTACGTAACCGTTACACAACCGCTACACGGCCCGCATGGGGTCTCTATACGGCTTTGAAGAGCTAAATGGCGGTTAAAAGTAGCGCCTCTTCTTTTTTTTCTTCTCGACTTTCTTCTCCCGCTTGTTCCCACCCTTTTTCGCCATAATGCCTTTCCAGCGCGGATCGGCGCGGAGGCTGTCGAGGTCCGAGTCCTGTTCCATGTGGTCGAAATTGGCGTAGCCCTTTTCGATTGATTCACTTAATGCCTTGAAAGCTCCGTTCCTGTTCCCGTTGAGCGCATACGCGCAGGCAAGGTTGTAATAATGAATTGCAATGAGGGAGTCGGAGATTTCCGCCTCTTTCGACTTCGCAATCAGCTCTTTATACTTTCCGATTGCATCGTCGAGCTTCTTGGTCTGAAGAAGCTCTATCGCCTCCTGTGAAAGCCGCTGGATTTCGGCAAGCTTCCGGTTTCTCGAGCCGGTGGGGTCCGCGCCCAAAGGCTGTTTCTCCGTCTTTTCAATAGATCCCTCTTTTTTCAGCGGTTTTTCTTTTTCAACCCCGGGTTTCTCTACAGTATCAGGCTTGGGCTGGTCCGGGGGTGTTTCCGTTTCCGCTTTGCCTTCCTCCCCCCATATGCCCGTAAAAGTTTGCGCCTTGCCCTTCCTGATGAACCTTATCGTCACTTCTTCATCTTCTTCAAGAGTGCGCAGAATCGAAATCAGAGAGTTGGGGGTTTTGGCCATTTTATCGTTTATTTCAACAACAATGTCGTTGTCTTTCAGTCCAAAGACTTTAAGAAGGGAATTATCATACAGTTCTATTATCGCCACTCCGCCGTCTTCAAGGTCAAGATGCGCCTTTAAAAAGTCGCCCAGGCTCTGGACCTTCACGCCAAGATTGCCATCGGTCCTGGTGGTTACACCAAATCCGCCTGTTATCGTAATCGACGACCCGAAACCGGGCGACACGCGCGTCGTGCCGCTGCTGCGCCGCCGAGTCCTTCGCATCTCCTCCATCGCCTTCCTGAGAGCCTTCTGGGCATCTTCATCGGGCGCATTCGATCTGGTGCGCGGCCGGCGCCGGCTTCTCGCTTCCCGCTGTTTCTTCTCCGCCTCCTTCAGTTTTTCTGCTTCCTGTTTTTCGTTGAGCTTTTTCAGTATGTTCTTGGCGCGCCAGCGCACTTCGTCTTCCTCGGATTTAACCGCTTTCTCCAGCGCGGGCCGTGCCGCCTCGCCGATTGTTGTAAGCTCTTTTTCAGCCGCTTCGCGGACGTTGAAATCATCCGAATTGAGGTCGGAAATCAGCATTTCGATCTTCTTGTCAAGGTCCTCAACCGGCTTCGGCTCTTCCCCTTCCTCGGCCGCAATTGCATTTGCAGCCGGGAAGAGCATCATCACCGACACAACCAGAACGATGGAAAACCTTATCATATTTTTTCCCCACGAGAACTTCATTGCCCAATCCTCCATTTGTATGCTTCCCGAAATAGAACCCGGCCGGTTCGTCGATACTTACCTGATATATACGGATACCGGCCGGTTTTGCTGGCTTGAGAGAGACTATTTTTTCTCGTCCTTATCCGGAGCAGGCTGCGTCCCGGGAGAAGAAGACCTGCCGGTGGACCTTACGGTCCTTTTCCTCGATGTCGGGGCAGGCTTCAGCTCGACCTCTATCTCCATCTCCTCGCCGCTTCTGATTATCGTGAGGCGCGCTTTCTTGCCCACGTCGGAATTCAGAATCTTCATCCTCAGTTCATGCATTTCGGAAATCGCTTCCGAATTGAAATGAGTGATTACGTCTCTTTCCTTTACGCCCGCCGCGTCGGCCGGGCTCCCGCGCAGCACGTCGGAAACGATTACGCCGTCCGCGGTAAGATGGATCTCCCTGCGCAGACCCATCGGCACGGTCATGACGGAAACACCGAGCAGCGGGCGTTCGACGCGGCCGTGCTTTTTTATCTTCGAGACGATGTTCATTACGAAGTTTATGGGCAGCGCAAAATTAGTGCTGCCGGACTGGGAGCTTGACTGCAATTCCTGAATTATGTCTATTGCTGATTTCTGTCTTGATGAATCCTTGTCCTTCACGTCTTCTTTATCTTCGGAAGGCTCCGAGGGCTTCTCCGGTTTAGAAGGCTTATCGGTTTTTTCCTGCCGTCTTTTCGATACCCGGATGCCGCCGGAGCGCCTCGGGCGCTTCCTCGCCGCTCTTTCCAACTGCCTGTTCGCCCTTTCCATCGCATCCGAAAAGGTTCTCCCCCCCCTGCTGATGCTGACACGCGACGGTCGAAGCAACGCGCGTGAAACGATGCCGATTATGTTTCCCTTGCTGTCCACCACCGGCCCGCCGGGGTCGCCGGGTTTTACCGGCGTGGATATCTGAAACATGTCGGAATAAATAAAGGTGTGGCCGATAAGCGTGCGCCCGGTGCCGATTACGTATCCGTAATACACGCTGCCTTTCATCCCACAGGCATTCCCGGCCGCGACGATGAACTGCCCGGACTCGACCTCGGACGAATTACCGATGTCCGTGACTTTAAGCCCTTCGCAGTCGATTTTGACGACCGCGATACCGGTAAGGCTGTCGACTCCAAGCAGTTTCCCTTTCTGCGGTTCACGCCCCTGTATCTCGACGGAGACTTCTGAATCCTTTAATACAGCCTTGCTTATGGTGACGATAGTGCCGTCGTTGTCGAGTATGACTCCGGTCGAATTCAGGTAGTGAACGGTCGACCGGCCGAACGTCTTCGAAAAACTGAGGTGGACAACGGTCGGGCGGACCTTGCGCACGATTTTGAGGTATGCTTCCTCGACCTCGTCGAGCTCGAGCGCAAATGCCGGCGCGGCCATCGGGACCGCGAGCGAAATAATCGTGACCAAAGCAATCAAAAAAAGTCTATGAAAAGACACGACACTTCTCCTGTACATGGACTGGTCGTTAGAACGGTCCGCTTACGGTTCTTACCTTCGGGGCCCCCGGTGCTTCGACCTCTTCACGCCATTTCCTGTAGCGCTCCCACATACGCCTGTCCGCACTTCTCAGGTCGCGCTCCATAGGCTGTATGGTCGGTCCTGTCGTTAGACCTTCATTAGGTTTTTCGGCATAAATATCATTCTTTTCGGGTTGTTCGATCTCCGTCGTTCTCGGCTGCATAAAACGCTCTTTGGGCATGACCACGACCACGAGCAGGACGGCGAAGAGCACGGCCGCGGCAAGCGCGAGAACCGTCTTCGCCCGGTCCCACGAGACCGGGGGTTTGTAGACCGCAAGAGACCGCTGCGGTTCCTGGTCCAGCCTCTTCATCACGCCGGCCTTGATTTCTTCCATCAGCTTAACCGGAGTCTTTCGGTCCCGGCCAAGCTGGGCAAGCGCGCCGAGCATTTCCCGCTCGTGCTCGAGCGCCTTCGTGCATTCAAGGCACTCTCCAAGGTGGGCGTAAATCCGGGCCGCCTCTTCGAACTCGAGGTCGCCTGAGGCGTACAGCGTAAGCGCGGATTTTACATCACGGCATTTCATAGATTTCACCCTCTCTGTAATACGTCTTTTCCCATATTCCCTTGAACTGCAGCCGCGCCTGGTGCAGCCGCCAGCGGGCGGTTGCATGCGTGGTTCCGATTATCGTGGCAATCTGCTTGCAGCTCATACCTTCTATATCCCTGAGCACAAGCACCGCGTGATACTTGGGCTCCAGTCGTTTGAGCACTTCATGCACGTTGACGCAGGTCTCGCGCCTAGCATAATCCTCAACCGGCGAATCAAAGTCCCCTTCCGGCTCGGCGACCGCGTCGAGCGTGATGCTCTGGCGCTTTCCCCGTTTCCGCAGCACGTCGATGCTGCGGTTGGTGACAATCTGGTAGAGCCACGTGGTAAACTTATACTTGCGGTTGTAGCTCGCGATTGCCTGGTAGACCCTGATGAATGCATCCTGTGCGACATCCCTTGCATCCTCAACGCTCCCGAGCATATTGTACGCGATCCAGAATGCTTTTTCCCGGTACCGCGCGACAAGCTGGCCGAAGGCGTCCTGATCGCCGCTCTGGCTTTTAAGGATCAGCTCAATGTCCGGGAGATCGCCCATGGTTCCGTTCTCTTTCGCCGCAACACCCGATCCGGAGGATTTGCGGCTGTGGTTTACCGAACTCACAGGCATTATATCCTTCATCCGAACATTTTCGAGCAAAAAGCCCGCACTTTTCCCGGCGCCGGCGCCGGGCGACAGTGCTTGCCTTCCACTATTTTCTACGGCAGCGCGGCGGCAATGTTAGATATTTATATGGAATTTTTACAGATATAAAATTTGGCTAACTTCGGTACGGGGTAAGGGGTACGGGATACGGGATAAGGGATATGGAGTAAGGATTAAGATTATTGAATAATGCGTGAAGCTCATATTCCTTATCCCCTATCCCGTATCCCATATCCCTTTTTATTATCCCTTGTCCCGTACCCCATATCCCTTTTTGGGCGCCATGCGATTTTCACTTGACAATCAGACCTGTTATGATACCGTATCGCTTGGAACCCAAGAAAGGCGTGTATTTATGCCGTTTCAGAGCGAGAGAGTGTAGGCGAAACCGGCCAGAAGAAATACGGCCAAGCCCGCTGAACGGCATAGCTCTTCAGGCTCCATGAGAGGGGGAAACTGTCGTGGCCAACAAACCGAAAGAGTTCTTTGAGTTTTTTCGAAACAGGCGGCGTGAAAAGCTGAAAAACCAGTCCGGCTTGCCGCGCTCGAATGCCGGGTCGGCCGGTAATACAATCCACGGCGACGACTCGCAGCCGGTTTATGCTTTCCGGCGGGACACGGTGGTCGTATTCGGCATGCTTGCAGCGGTCATAGTGGCGGCCTCATTTTTCCTTGGCGTTTTGCTTGGACGCGAAAACCCGGGGGAAAACGGCAAAACCGCCGCCGCCACAACTGAACGCAACCGGCTGCTGACGCCTCTGCCGGAAATCACAAGCGGAACCGTCAGGCCGCGTGGAACCGACACCGGCCGGGCCTTTGCCGTGCCGTCGGCACGCATCCGGAGGCCCGTCAGGCAGCCGGCCGCGGTTCGGCGGTACGTCATACGCGTCGCGAGCTACCGGCAATCTCAGTACGGTAAAGACCTGGCATCGAAAAACGCCGCCATGTTGAGCGAGCGGGGTTATCCCGCCCGGAGCGTCAGGCGCGGCGAGTACATTACAATAGAAGTGGGAGATTTTCCGGGCGCAAAAGACCCGGGCGCCCGGCAAATGCTCGGTAAACTCAAGGCGTTTCAACTAAGAGGCGGGTGCCCGTTCAAGGACGCGATAATCGTCCCGGTGTCGCGCTGACTGACAGGAGTAGAACTTGCAGGCCGATCCAGACTGCATTCCCTGTATCGTCCGGCTCGCTATCGAGCAGGCCAGGCAGGCCACAGACGACGAGTGGCTCCAGTGGAAGGCAATTGACGAGGCCCTTGCGCTATTCGCGGGCCTTGACAAAGACTCCACGCCCCCGGAGCTTGCATTTGCGATTCTCAAGCCGGCAATGAAAACGCTCGGCGTACAGGACCCCTACGCGGACATGAAAAAGGAGTTCACCAACGAGGCAAAAGCCTTTCTCCCGCAGCTTGAAGAGATTATGGACAAGACCGATAACCGCATCAAGACCGCCCTTGCGCTGGCCGCCGCCGGAAACGCCCTCGACTCCACCCTTTACTCCGGCCGCACCATCAAGGATATCGTGGACGAATCGCTCGACAAAGGCTTCGCCATCGACGATTCCGACGAATTCATAACCGACCTTGCCGGGGCCGACAATGTGCTCTACGTTCTCGATAACGTCGGAGAGATATATTTTGACCGCATTCTCATACAGGAGCTCGTCGAGCGTGAGATAACATGCGTCGTTCGTAAAGAGCCGATCCTGTCCGACGCCACCCTGCAGGACGCAGAGGAAGCGGAACTGGACAAGATTGCAAAAATCATCGACCCGGGCGTGGCCACAATCGGCATCCCGCTCCAGCTTTGTTCGCATGAGTTCAGGGACGCATTCAAAACCGCCGACATGGTTATCGCAAAAGGGCAGGCGGCTTATGAAACCCTCGAGGACGCCGGAAAAGAGCGCTGTTATTTCCTCCTTATGGCCAAATGCGACGCCGTCGCCAAATCCCTCGGCGTCAACCCCGGAAACATCATTATTGTAAAAGGAAGCTGAAAATGTCAGTCCACAAAAGTCTGAAAACCAAAGGGAGCCTCGAACGCAGGCGAAACGTGCTGACGCGAATCGAGCGCCTCGAGCGGTTGAGCCGTGAAGGCAAATGGAATGAGGACGAGTCACCGTTTGCGCTGCCGTCCGTGCGGGTAAAACGCCCGAAGAAGCGCGCAAAGAAGGAAAAGAAAAAGGTTGAGGAAGGCGCCGTTGCCGCCGAAGGCGAAGCCGCACCGGATGAAGAAAAGCCAAAAGAAGAAGTGGCTGCAAAAGCTAAAGAAGAAAAAGGTAAAGGCAAAAAGGATAAAAGAGAAAAAGGCAAAGGCAGGAAGGATAAGTAAAGCAGTCTATATTCTTCCTGATTCTTTACAGGATCGGCTGGTTGCGCTAACTCATTTACCATAAAGGGATTGCAACAAGGCTTGGCCGGGCGGATACTCCGGCTGGTTTCTTTCGCAGGCAGCTCGATTTTTTGCCTCACATTGCATTAACATCATCGTACAAAAAGAGGCAGGACAGACTCATCCTGACCGGCAAAAATTCTGAGGATAAGACATGAAAAATACGATAGTTATCGGTGTCGCCACGTTTGCGGTCGGCCTCCTTGTCGGTTTCCTGATAGCCGGCGGGCGGGCCGGACAGGATACTGGTTCGGGAACATGGGACAATCTTAACGCGCGGCTGGACAAGATCGAAAAGCGCCTTGATTCCCTGCCCGAAGTCGAAACCCAGCTCGCCGAGCTGAGACGCGAATCCCGGAAAACGGCTTCAGTCACATCTGAAATCGAGAAAACGACAAAAGCTTTGAAAGAATCCATCGAACCCTCGCTTGCTTCAACCGACGATAAGTCGATTGACGCGAAAGGCCTGAATAAAAGAACCGGGCCGTACGCTTTCGGGTCTGACGGCAACGATGTGGAAGGCGAAGTAAGAGCAGTAGGTAAAGAACTGAAAAATCTCTCCAGGATAATTTCGCGTGACGCATTTGTAGCGTTCGACCCGAAGACCATGGAAAAGAATTTCTACAAGCGTCTCCAGAAAAAACTCGACCTCACCGAAGGCCAGATGCTCGACATGAAAGACCTCTACAAGGAGCGCGGCGAGAAGATGAAGGAAGTCTGGAAAAGGGACGATTCAGAAGATGACGGCGATACGAAATCGTTTGCCTTCCCCTTTTCCAAGGAAAAACGCAAGAAAATGAAAGAGGTCGAGAAGTGGTTCAACAACCAGGCGCAGCAGATTCTCAACACGGACCAGTATGAAAAAATGAAAAAAGACCCGATGCTCAGCCACGGGCCTCCGTCCGCCGGCGGCGGCTTCAACGTAATTACATGGTCTTCGAATTCCGAGGAGGAAGACGAGGACGAGGATAAGTAAGTCCTTCAGTCCTTCGGTCAATATAGGAAAAAGACCAAGAGACCGAATGACCAAGAGACTGAACGACCTTTATTTTGGAAGGAGTAAATATGCGTTACATCGGCCTTCTCATGCTGGGAATCATCGTCGCTTTCGGCCTGGCGCTTAGCGCGCCCGCCGACGACGATGAAAACGCCAAACTCAAGCGCGACATCATGGACGAGCTTGAAAAGAAGCTCGACGAAAAACTTTCCGACCTCAAGAAAGACCTTCTTGAAGCGATAAAGGAAGCGGCAAAAAAGCCCGAGCCCAGGATCAGGCGGGTCGAGCCCAGAGGCGGCATAATTATTGAGGGAAAGCCGGAAAAAGAAAAAGGCAAGCGCCTTGAAAAGCGCCATAAAGTTGAAAAACGCATACTGAAAAAGGGCAACACCGACATCAGGAAAGAACTCGAGAAAATCTTCAAGCTGCCCGAGATCACCTGCCCGCACTGTGAAAAGAAATTCAAACCCGATATCAAACGATTCATGCCTGATATCGAAGAGCTTGAAGTCATCCTCCGCCGCCTGACGGAGCGTATCGTCGAAGGGGACGCCGAGCGAGGCATACCTCCGATATGGCGCGGCATCGACCCGCGCAGATGGCCGTGGCGCAGGGCTCCGGGCGGAGAGGACGAGGGAGAAACGCGCAGATGGAGATGGGGCGAAGGCACCGAAGAAATGGAGAAAGAAATTGAAAAGTATCTCGACGACCTCGATAAAATGATTGAGGAGCTCGAAAAGGCGCTCGAAGGAGACGAAGAAGGCTCTGAAAAACCTTCCGGAGAACGTTTCAGAAGATTCCGCCTGAGGGGATTTCCCCGCATCGAACGCCTGCCGAGGGATTTCTGGGACAATTATAAACGCAAGCTGGACGAGGAAGGCGAAGCCGACGAGGAATACGAGGAAGAATTCGATCTCCCCGACGGCGGGAAGGGCAAAATCCGCGTCAAGGTGAAAGGGCTGAAGTCAAAAGACGGAAGCCGGCAAAGCGAAGAACGCTCGATAGAAGTCGAAAAAAAGAGCGAGGGCGAAGAAGAAACCGAAACACCCGAAGACGAGAATGAGGAAATAGAAAAAGCCAAACCGGAGCGCCTGAAAAGGCAGCGTTTTATCATGCCCGAAAGATTTTGATACTGAGGCTGACGCGGCATGTGGCCGGCGCGGCGCCGGTAACAACCAGCAAATAATATTATAGCGGAGGGAAACACAGCCGGTTATAATCCGGCCCGGTATTCCTTCCGCTTTTTATTTTAAAGGTATAACCCATGACGATAAAACCTGTCCGGTCAGTAATGCTCGCGATAATCATTGCCGCAACACCCGCATTTATCGGATGTGCAACGCCCTCCCCTGAAACGGACGAAAGACCCGTCACACCTGCCCCCGAAAGAAAATTCGTCAACGCGGCCAAGGCGCTTGGTGTATCCGGAATCCACGCTGCGAGAAGCCGGTGGGTCGACATCGACGGCGACGGCTGGCAGGACCTTGTGATACTGCGTTTCGGGCCCGGCAAAGACAGGCGGGACCGGCCCCGCGTGTTCATGAACGTCAAAAAGGGCAAGGGAAGAGCTTTCAGAGAAACTACGGAAGAATCCGGCATACTCGCCAACCGGCGTAAAGACGGCAAAGGGCGGACATGTACCCTTATTCTGGCCGGAGACGTGAACAACGACGGCAACGTCGACCTGTTCTCAGGCGCATACTGCGAGTTCGAGAAACCGAAACTGAAAAAAGGGACCAGCCAGCCGGAGCGGGATGAAAACGGCAACATCGTAATGACTCAGAAGGACCACGGCGACCGAAACGAAATCCTGCTGGGCGACGGCAAGGGGAAATTCAAGCTCACCGCCAAACGGGGCGAACTGTCCGGTCACCCGGCCACAATCGACGCCGCCACGTTCCTCGACTACGACAGAGACGGATGCCTCGACATCTTCGTCGGCAACTGGTACCGCCAGTACGGATGGAGCGTCGAAGGCTACGAGGACCGTCTCTACAAGGGCGACGGCAAAGGAAATTTCAAAGACATGACCGAAAAAGCGGGGATGTCGCTGGTCGCCGAAACCGGGAAGCGGAACTCCCGCCGCCCCGTCTACGGCGCCGCGGCCGTCGACATCAACAACGACGGCTGGACGGATATCCTCGTCGCATCCTACGGCCGGCAGTGGAACCTGTGCTGGCTCAACCAGGGCGACGGAACGTTCAAGGAGGTTGCGGAACAGAACAAATTCGACGGCGACGAGGACGAGTCCGGGAAACATGACCCACGCAGCCGACGCAGAAACGAAAAACCGTACCGCTCGAACGGCAACACGTTCGGCATCGCGCCCGGCGACTGCGACAACGACGGCGACATGGATATCTTCCTCGCCGAGATCACACACTGGTGGGCGATGCCCGCCGCCGACCTGTCGTGCCTGCTCGAAAACCTCGGCCCCGAAAAAAACTGGCAGTTCAAGCGCCGCCCCGACGCGATACCCCGCACCCGTACCACCAGGGGCTGGAACCAGGGCGATATGCACGCGGCATGGCTCGACTACGACCACGACACCGACCTCGACCTGCTGCTTTCCTCGAGCGACTACCCCGACGAGCAGCGCCTGCGGCTCTTCCGGCAGGACGGGCCCGGCAGATTCACCGACGTTACGAAGGACGTCGGCATCGACTGGCGAAGCTCTACCGGCATTTCCGTCGGCGACTACGACCGCGACGGCGACCTCGACATCGTATGCGGCAACACGCACAACCGCCTGAAACCGGAGCAGAGAAAAGCGCAGCCGCTCGGGCTTGCCGTATGGCAGAACAACGCGGCTAAGGGCAACTGGATAACGGTCGAGCTTCGCGGCAAAGGCAAAAGCAACGGCCTCGGCATCGGCGCGCGAATCACCTGCGAGATCGAAGGCGTGAAAATGATCCGCGAAATCTCCGGCGGCTGGGGCCACGTCGGCCAGCAGGACGCGATCATGGCCCACTTCGGCCTCGGCAAAGCCGACAAAGTGAAAAAGCTCACCGTCCGCTGGCCCGATGCAAAAGGTACCGAAACCACATACGCCGACCTTCCGATCAACCGCCACTACCGCATCACCGAAGGCGAAGAAAAACCGGAGAGCACCGCCCCGGGTGAAACGTTTGGCAAATAAGAATTAGTATGAATTTTCTTGAAGATTAACCCGCTTCGAACGTCCAATATGTGAAGCCGAGTGCCGAAAGCCCTGGAGGCTGCGGTGCTTACCCCCCATCGTTTATGCAGTTCTGTCGTTTTCCATCTGTTACTCATCGTTGTATTCATCTCTCTCTCAGGATGCAGTTCAACGCCTGCATTCTCTCAAACGGCATGCTACCCTGAAACGCTCTGGTTGTTCTCCCCGGATGATAATCCACAGGATAAAGACCTGGAAAAACCTCCCGAGTACCGGCCAACCGTGCTTTATTTCGACGGACGGCAGAGAATGTACGATTTTGAAGCACCCCAAAGACGGGAAGGCAGGGTTTACGGGATAAGAGGCACGCATCCAATTGCAGGTTCCAACTGGAGCCTCGAACTCGCGCTTATGAGAATTGCCAGCGAATACACGCTGAAAGACAGCCCCCTGACATCACTCGGCATCGATTTTTTTGGCATTGACAGGCTTGGCGGCGTAGTCATTCCAGTTTACGGAAGATACGATGTAGCGGTCTTTTCTTGGCTCCGTCCATACGTGAAAGCCGGGCTCACATATCACATTCTTTACAGGCACGAGGATTTAATTATCCCGGACGCCCTATCATTTAATTATAATGCGGAACTGCACTCGCTTGGAGTCGAAGGCGGCGTCGGCCTTCGATTGATATACAAGGATTTCGTCATGGAACTGAGCGTCGATTACGGATTCAACAAGGGGAAAATGGATATTGAATATGGATTTTTTAATTCTCCTGAAATGAGATATGTTATTGAAGACCAGATGGACCATTCGGACCTCGGCCCGAAACCGAGAATTTACATCTCGGTCGGCATGCAATTCTAACATTGCCCGACCTCTTTTTAGCTCAACGCACTTTCGCTAAATAATTTAATATGATTTTCCTGAAAGATTTGTCTTCCTTAATCGTCTTAATGGTGAAGCTGAATTAAAGAACGAATAATTCAGCTGCAGAAAGATGAAGACATATTTCTGGCAAGATATGGTCTTTATTCTATTGTAGACGGTCACAACATCCCAACTGCCGATTCCGGCAAGCAGTCCAATCGCTTACAGGGTTTCAGGCGCATAACGCGTCATATTAATAAAAAGCCGAGTGCCGATCAGCCCGGAGGCTACGGTGCTCAAACCTTATTTTTCATATATTCCGATCGTTCTCCTTCTCGCAACACTTCTCCCCGGCTGCGGCGGTTCCGAAAGCGGACAAAAGGTAATCGTCCTGGAGCTTCGGGAAGTAACCGGCCAGACTCTTCCAAACGGTTTTGTCCTCGGCACGGACAAGTGGCACATCGATTTCGACAACGGCGCCCTCGCCGCCGCCCTGGCGCAGCAGGGCTTTTCATCCGGCCAGGCGGAAGAATTCAAGTCGAAAACCCTTGAACACCTGAAAACCTATTTCTTCGGAATCCGTATCAGTTTTTCATCAAAGCCGCCCGAAATCGGTTCCACCGCAAAACCGGGTGACCGGCAGGGCGCCGCCACCCTGGGTGAAAACCCGTATAACGTTATCTCCGTATGCAACGGAGGGCCGGATAGCAAATACGCTGGATACGCGCTTTACGACTTCGCGGACAACGCCCGCGTTGAAAACAACTCCGGCAAGGCATGGGGCTATCAGAAACTGGGAGTCTTCATCGACGTAATCTCCAGATGCATGTGGATGCGGGGCAGCCTCGATTATTTCGCGAAAAACACCGCTCTTATGCTGGCCCACGAGATAGGCCATTCGCTCGGCCTTTCTCACTATGACAGTGACCCGAACATAATGCATTCACAATGCGTCATCGGGACCTCCAACCCGGCGTTTATAGAGACGCATTGCCTGCAACTGCTCGTAAGCCTCCCCGGGCCGGGGAGGCTGTAGGACCGATATCGCCGGGATACATGATATGGTTATGATTTATTACAGAAAGAAAACGAAAAACAGGAAAGCTCCGTCATTTATTCTTCCGGTGATTGCGGCGGCGCTTATCCTGATTACGGGCTGCGACAGCGGTAAAGCTACCACAACTTATGTAGTTATCAGACCGCCGGTAACCGATGAGTGGCTGAACGCCGGCTATATCAATGGCACGGACAAGTGGCACGTGGATTTCGATAACGCCGCACTCCTGGACGCCCTCCCGAAGATGGGCATTGCCCCCGAATATGCGGAAGAATTCAAGGCAACAACATTGCGGTATATTCGAGAATTTTACGTCGGACTCAGGATCAGCTTTTCCGATGCTCCGCTTGAAAACGGCTCAACTCCGCCGCCCGGCCGTTCTATAAGGGCTGAGCAACTCGGCCCGAATCCCTACAACACCATTGCGGTGTATGACGGAGATGAACCTTATTATCTGGGGCGAGCGTATCTGGACCTTTTTCAAAACAGCCATATCGAAAATAATTCCGGATCTCGCTATACACCATTGGGCGTATTTATCGACAGATATGCCTGTTATGCTCCCCGTCCGGGTGATATCGACGTTTGCGCGAAATGGCTTGCTGAATTGTGTGCGCATGAAATCGCCCACTCGCTTGGCCTGATGCACGATAATTCCTGCCCGAACATAATGAGCATTGCACACTCTTATGGTGATCACGAACCTTTCTTTACGCCCAGGCATTACGTATTTCTCATGAACGTCCTGCCCGGGCCGGGAAGGCTGTAATAACTTGATATCTGTTTACTGGATTCGTCCGGAGATACTTTGAAAATCAATCATGCGAATTTATTACTGGTGATCTGTATATTCTATCTTTCGCTTTCAGCAGGTTGTGCACCCGCCGGCAAAAACATGTTAGACCCTCTCCCGTTTCACATTGCAGGTTCAGCCGATGAAAACGCCGGGGAAGACGGCGCTGAAGATTATATACCCGAACTTTCGGCAACGGCGTTGATCGGTTTTCATTCTTCCCACAAGATCGACGACCTGGCACCCGGCACAGCCGGCCTCAGAGTAAGAGTACCGATAGCTGAGCGGAACTGGAACATTGAATGCGGCTACTGGGTGCTTCATTCCACTAACGAACCTGGCGAAATGGCAATCGGGTTTGACAATATGATAACCCTCAAAAAACAGGAACGCTGTGAAGGTTTTGCCGGCTCTTTCGGCCTCGGCTGCGAATTCCAAACCGCTGCCTGGTTCAGGCCGTTTTTCAGGGCATCTCTGGATTATATCGACTTCGACTACGATGAAGATTACAGTCCCGCGCCGATAGCCAGAAACGAGTTCCATGCCGAACTGCACTCGCTCGGGCTGGAGGGAGGAGCCGGGGTCCGTTTTCTTATCGCAGATTTCACAATCGAGATCGGCATCGATTACGCCTATTATTTCAACAACCTTAAGTTGCAGCACGGGTTTTTTATCAACTCTTATTCATACCTCGAATGCAAGGACTTTTTGGATAAAACTGAAATAGGACCGACGCGAGTCTATTTTGGCTTAGGCATGCAGTTCTGACCCAACCACATTCCACCGCCTGCCGGCCCGACGCAAAAGGTACCGAAACCACATACGCCGACCTTCCGGCCAACCGTCATTACCGAATTATCGAAGGGGAAACAAAACCGCTGAACGCCGGTCCGGGTGAAACGTTCGGTAAATAAAAATTAGTATGAATTCTTTTGAAGATTAACCCGCTTCGAACGTCCAACATGTGAAGCCGAGTGCCGAAAGCCCTGGAGGCTGCGGTGCTTAATCGACGTCTGCCTGGACTTACACCCGTTCTCCTGCTTGTCTTTCTGACTCTAATCCCCCCCATAACCGGCTGCGGCGGGTCAGGAACGACGACAACGGTAATTCTCAGGGCGCCCGAAGTCCCCGACGAATGGCTCCCCGACGGTTATCTGGACGGGACCGATAAATGGCACATCGACTTCGACAACGAAGCCCTGTACCAGGCGATGGACACAATGGGCTTCCCACCGGACAGGGCCGACGAATTCAAATCCAAAACAGTCAAATATGTTCGGAAATTCTTCTACGGCCAATGCATCAGTTTCGACCTCGTGCCGCCTGAGGACGGCTCCACGCCGGCGCCGGGGTGGAGTGACTACGCCGTCGGGATAGGCGTGAATCCCTATAACACAATCGCCGTCTGGAACGGGGAAACGACCTATGTAATAGGCAGGGCATATCGGGACAACGAGGGTAACGCCAGGGTCGAGAACAACTCGGGAACATGGATGGAAGATGGCGAATGCAAACTCGGAGTCTTCATCGACGCGTTCGCGCAGGGCATTCCGTACGAATGGGGTTTCGACGAATGCGCGAAATGGGTCGGCATGATTTGCGCCCACGAAATCGGCCATTCCCTCGGGCTGAGGCATATCAATACCTACGGAAATATTATGAGCACATACTTCGAAATGGCCCTTCTTAATCCGGCCTTCGTGTCGGAGCACTGGAATTATCTGCTGGAAACCCTTCCCGGGCCGGGGAGGTAACAGAATAACAGGACAGGGAGCCATAAGGATAAAACTCCCTCTAACATGTACGGAGCAGGAACATGGATATAAGAAACAGGATAATATCACTGCCGCTTATTTTATTGAGTTTGAGTATCACGATTTCCTTCGCCTCTGGATGCGCCATCAACAACAGCGGTTTGAGGGCGATTACGGACTCTCCACTATTCGTGGCTGATAATGGCTTAAAACATCAAGACAATGATAACGATAAAACCGTTAACCACCCGTCGGTTTTATGCCTGATTGGCACCCAGTATATTGACAGGTATGAGTATGATGGCCAGCTCAACTTGTTTATTCACGGCGTAAAAGGCACTTATCCGATTTCAGACACGCCATGGAGCTTTGACTGGGGTTTTCTGAGACTTAATTACCACAGCATCCCGGAATCAACGAGCCTGGCCTATGCGTCCTATGAGATAGACGGTTTCTGCGTCCCCCTGGCGGCAAGATGCGAAATCAGAATTACGGACTGGTTCCGCCCTTTTCTTCGCGCCGGCATTACCTATCAGTTCCTCAAGGGCAATGACGATTACGTCTACGATACGGTCAGCGTTTACTCGTACATGTCGAAATCCCGCACAGTAGGCCTGGAGGCCGGCGGAGGTCTCCGTTTCCTCTACCACAAGCTTGTCTTCGAATTCGGGATCGACCTCGGCACAAACAGGGACAGTATGAATATTGAAGATGGTTACTTCATGTACCCAACGGTAGAGGATTATATGGAGGACAGAATGGATTCAGTCGATTTCGGTCCCCAGCCGCGGATTTATATCACACTCGGCCTCGAGTTCTAGCTTCCCGACCGTTTATGTACTTTTTCCTTGCCAATTCTCCATGCCTGGGTAAGATAGTTTTTCACAGATAATTGAAATCAAACCGGGGACCGGAATGACGAAACGAAAATTCCTTATAACATCCGCGCTGCCGTACTCGAACGGGCGGCTCCACGTCGGCCACGTCGCGGGCGCGTACCTGCCGGCCGATATTTTCGTCCGCTACCTCAAGGCGCGCGGCGACGACGTCGCCTACATCTGCGGCTCCGACGACTTCGGCGCGGCAATCGAGTTCAAATCATGGTTCGAGAAGCGCAAACCGGAGGAAATCGTCGCGGAGTTCAACCCGATGCAGCTTGTGGATTTCAACCGCATGAACATAGAATTCGAAATCTACGGCGGCACCTCGCTCTCGCCGCGCCACCCGGAGTTCGCCCAGCACTTTTTCACGCGCGCGAATGAAGAAGGCCTTCTCGAAAAAATAGAGTCCGAGCAGTGGTACGACCCTGAAGCGGAAAAATTCCTCCCCGACCGATACGTGCAGGGGAAGTGCTACTACCCCGACTGCGAAAGCGAGAACGCGTTCGGCGACCAGTGCGAAGGCTGCGGCAGGCAAATCGAGCCGCTGAAACTGCTCGAGCCGAAATCCAAGTTCTCAGGCGCGACACCCGAGGTCCGCAAAACAACGCACTGGTATTTCAACCTGCCCGAGTTCGAGGCAAAACTCAGAAGCTGGATAGATACCCACCCCGAATGGCGCAGCACCACCCGCTCGCGCGCCCTCAAGTTTCTAAACGAGGGGCTCCGCGCACGCCCCATCACCCGCGACCTGAAGTGGGGCATACCTGTTCCGCTCGACGACCCCGACGCGGAAAACAAGGTACTTTACGTCTGGTTCGACGCGCCTATCGGTTACGTCTCCTTCACCGCGGACTGGTGTGAGGAAACGACGGGCGACTGGAAAGATTACGAAAAGTGGTGGAAGAATCCCGAATGTAAAATCATCCACTTCATCGGCGAGGACAACGCCGTCTTCCACACGATCATCTGGCCCGGAATGCTGATGGCGGAGGGCTCGTTCCAGCTGCCGCATAACGTGGTCGTGAGCGCGTTCCTGAACATGGCGGCCGAAAAAATGTCGAAGTCGCGTGGGACGGCGATCTGGCTCGCCGAGACGCTGGACATCTTCGAGCCCGACGCGCTACGCTATTACCTTACCGCGATCGCGCCCGAACCCTCGCGCACGGGATTTTACTGGGACGACCTGATTGCGCGGACCAACGGCGAGCTCGTGGCTACGCTGGGGAATTTCCTCAACCGCTGGCAGTCGTTCGTGCACAAACGCTTCGACGCCAGGGTCCCGCCCGCCGGCAATCGCACGGAGCTCGACAGAGAGCAGCTTGCCGCCCTCCCCGCGCTGAGGGATGAGGTTTCAGAAAAGCTCGAATCGTATCAGTTCAAGGCCGCGCTGGAAACGCTGATGAAGGGCGCGCAGGACGCGAACAAGTATTTCGATACCCGCCAGCCGTGGGTAACCGGCAAAGATAACCTGGAGGATTGCGGCACCGCGATAAACGTATGCATACAGACCGCGCGGTCCCTCACGGTGCTGATGGCGCCGTTCCTTCCGAACGCCGCCGAGTCGATGCGGAAGGTCCTGAACCTCGACAGCCTCGACTGGCAGACCGCGGGCGAGGAAATCCCGGAAGGCGCGCCCATCGCAAAAGGCAAGCCGCCCTTCCGCAAGCTCGATACCGAAAAGACCTTCGAAGCCGTGCGCGAGAAATTCCCGCCGGAATAAAGCAGGGGCGCAGCATGCTGCGCCCCTGCAATTGATGCATTCCGGTAAGTATTATTTTTTCCTGCTTTTCCTTCCGCGGTTCTTTTTCCTTTTCTTGCCTGCTTTCTTTTTCTTTTTTTCGCGTCTTTTCCTCTTTGATCTTTCTTTCCTGGGCTTCGGCGCAATAGGTTTGTTTTCGCCGCTCTTATTCGGCTTTTTCGGCTCCTCTTTCTTCTTTTCGGGTTCCGGCACTTCCTCAACGGGGGTTTTGGGAATCTCCACCACCTCATCGGGAATCAGGTTCAGGGGTTTATCCGGATCTCTGTCGTCAGCCCCGGCTGCGTCAACCGCTTTATCTTTATCTTCTGTTTTATCTTTCTTTCGCGCGAAAGAACCCACCTCGATTGGATCGGGGACCTTGGTTCCGTCCCACTCCGAAGGATCTGGCAGAGACGTTTCCTCGCCGCCTGAGCCGCCCGCCTGGGCGACAAGGTCTTCGACCTTCAATTCCCCGCTGCTGAGCGCATCGTCCTGGCGCTTGAAAAAGGCAATCGCGGCATCCATGTCATCCACGACGTTGATAACATCGTTCAGACCGAGAAGCCGCAACACTTCCATGACCGCGACCTTCGGCTTCATGATAAGGATGTCGCCACCCTTCTTGCGCGCGGCCGCCAGATAGCCCAGAAGGACATTGCAGCCGGTCGAGGCAAGGTAAGTAAGCTCGGAAAAATCCAGGACAAGCCTGGTTTGCTCCGCCTTGATCGCTTCACGGATGTAGCGCTCGAAAACGTCCGCGTTATGCGCGTCTATGTAATCAACGCACTCAATCACCCAGACATCGCCGAAAGCCTGTTTTGGTTTCTGTATGTTTTCCATATCCCGACCCGGTATATAAAGTTTACGGATTATACAACATTAAACCGATATATCCACATTTTTATAGCTGAAAATTTGCAGCAGTCCTTTGGTTCCCAGGTCCCTCGGTCTTTTGGTCAATCAGTAACCTTTCCTGACCGAAGGACCGAATGACTGAAGGACCGAATGACCGAGGGACCGAACGACCAATCGACCATCCCCCAAATTCGTTTGCACGCCGCAGCCCCGGCTGATAACATGGCCGTGTGGACATCATCGACGAAGAAACGCTCAGGCAGGTCGTACAGGAAATCGTGCGGGCGAACCCGACCGTGTTTCCGCCCCCGTTCAACGTGCTCGCCCGCGAAGAGCTCTGGGTCGAGCCTTCGTCCGAGACGCGCACGGAAGAGGCCGCCCACGTTTTCCGCGACGGCAAATCGCAGGTCCTCACGGTCGAGCGCCGCGTGCTTGCGAAGTTCTACACGGTGCCGAAGCCGCACATCGTAATCCACCAGGGCTCGCTCGAGGTCGACGACGACGTCGAGCCCGCCATCGCGATCGCCGACAACCTTCTCCTTGCGGCATGGAGGATTACCGAAGACCTGATATTCGCGGCGAACAAGTACTTCGTGTACCGGCGCAAGAAAAAACGCTTCTCCCGTTCCTCGCAGGACGAATACCGGCCCATGGAGCTGGAGGAGTTCCGCACGGCAGTTTACGGGGCGTTGGAGCGCAACACCGCCCTTTTCCCCAAATGGCTGGTCGACAAACTGGACCGGGGGCTCGGCGTCAGGACGGACACGGGCAACCTCGACGGGCAGCTTATCCTCGGCTGGTTCACGCAGAACCAGTACGGCCGCGGCATCGACATCTTCCACGGCTCGTTCCTCGAAATCCATCACAGCGGTTACGGAATGAAAACAGTGCGGGACTTCGAGGCCGGCATACTCGGCGTACTCGTCCACGAGTTCGTACACCACGCGGGCTCATGCACCGGCTACGACCACGAGGCAAGGTTCGAGTGGCAGCGAAACGCGTTCAAGAGGCAGGAACTCTCACCCGAGGCGGAAAAAACCCACCGCTTCATCATGCAGCTTTTCATACTCGCGGTCGCGATCATCATGGGAATAATCCTGTTCGCTCTGATAAGGGCAAGCTAGGCCGGGCATCAACCGCTGGTTTTCTCGAACCTGGTGAGCCTGTACCGCCCGCCCTCTTTCTCGATATGCACTTCGGCGTGGGCGGGTTTCTCCGGAAGCAGAATATCGGAAAGCATGCGGACGTCGCTCGGAATCATGTCGGGAGGGGCCGCGACGATGGTTTTCCGCGCGCGCCAGGAAAGCTCGCCTTCCCTTGATTCGGAAACCGCTTCATCCGCCGTGGAGGCGCGGAAAAGGTGTATCATGAGATGCGCGTATGAAACGCCGGCTTCGATAAGAAACTCGGAGACCGTGCCGAGACAGCGGAGATTTGTAAGGCTGCACCCGGTCTCTTCGAGTATTTCCCGCCCGGCGGCGTCTGCGGGGTGCTCACCGGGCCTGATTTTCCCGCCCGGCATGCCCCACAGGCCGACGAACGGCGGCTCCCGGCGGCGGATAAGCAGGAACTCGTCCGAACCGCCGCGCTCCACCGCCACGAGGACCACGGGCACGATTTTTCCGGCAGGCTCAGCCATTCGGCGTTTCCTCGATCCTCCCCGCGACAACCTTCACGCCCAGCATTTCCGCCAGGGCGTTCGCAATCCTGCCGTTTTTCTCAGGGTCCCGCAGGCCGGGGTTGAAGATTATCATCTCGTCGAAATTCGTCCTGATGGCGCAGGCGTACAGAATGCCCGATTTTTTCGCCCCGAAGGAGAGCGAGTAAAGGACAACGTCGACCGCCGAATCGAACGGATACACAACGACCAGGCGCCGCAAAGGGCCTGAGAAAACTTCAACCCTGATCTCGCGCCGCTCGGCGTCGACGGCTATGTGTTTCTGAAGCACGAGGAACGCCACGCCCGCGACCAGCGCAAATACCCCCGCCGTGATAATCCCGGCTGCCGTACCCGCGCCTATCGTGGCGAACCAGAAAAACGGAAGGGCTACCGCTGCCGCTCCCGAAAGGACGGCGATTGCCGCGAGAGTTTTTCCGAAACCGCCGATAGCGTCGCGGCTGTATTCCGTCGGCCGCCTGTCGTGGAACTTCACCGAAAATCCTCCGATAGAAACAACATATTATCCACGACTCCTGGGAAAGGCAATTAAAAAGTAACCGGCGACGGCAAATCCGCCCGTTAAAAAAGCATGGGCGCAGCATGCTGCGCCCTTCTCTTCTTCTCTTTTTCTTTTCTTCCCTTATCCCTTATTACCTTATTACCTTATCCCTTCTTATAAGGTTACCAGTAGATCGTCACGTGCTCGTTATCGTCGTAGTATTCATAGTAGAAATAGCTGCCGTAGTATTCGTCGTAATAGAAATATTCGTCGTAGTACGGGTCGTAGTAGAAATATACTCCGTTATGGTCGTCGTAAAACGGGCCGTAATAGTAGCCGTACGGGTCGTAGTATCCGTAGGGGTTAGAGGTCGGATGGGAATTATAATCGTAGTAGCCGTACCCGCCGTAGGGTCCGAACCCGTAGCCGTAGCTGGAATACCCGTCGTCGTGACACCCCAGCGAAACGGCCGCGCAGGCCAGAGCCAGAACGCCGAGGAAGACAAACAGCTTTGCATTCATGATTTCACCTCCCGGCCTTGAAGACCTTCAACTTCCACTATAATTATAAACGAAAACCAGGCGAAAATCTTCATTTTTTTTCGCCTGTGATACAACTTACCTGCCGGATATATTTTATAACATCCCTTATCCCGTATCCCTTTCTCGTTTCTCGTTCCTCGTTCCTCGTTTCTCGTTTCTCGTTCCTCGTTTCTCGTTTCTCGTGTTTATATTACGAGAAACCAGAAACGAGAAACGATTCGTTCATCCTTTATCCGTATCCCCTACCCCGTATCCCGTATCCCTTTTTGTGACCGCTTGCACTCGCCGCGTTTGCCTGTACAATATAGAAGAAGTACCGAGTATCGAGTACCGAGTACCGAGAAAAAAGAAAATAAAAAATGAAAATAACCTTGCCAATAAAACTCGGCATTTTCGTTCTCGTCCTTTTCGCGGCGGTAATAACGACCTGCCTGCTCTGGACGCCGGTGAGGATACGTTATCAACTCACAAAGCTACACTCAAAAGATGGCTTGAAACGCATATCGGCCGTCAGAGCATTAATATCCATGGGGCCAAAAGGAAGAGATATCCTGACAGGCGAGTTCTCTGGCGGTGAAGAAGAGGTAGATTTCTGGTCTCGGAATTTGGAAAAACTATCAAGCATCAATAAACAGACGCCCCAGTTATTTTTGCATGCAGTTTATGAGGGATTTTATAACACCTGCGACATCCTCATTTCATGTGGAGCAGATGTCAACTGCGCTTCTTATACTACACCCCTCCATGCCTCAGTTGAGATCCGCAATCTTCAGCTCGTTAAACTTATAATTGACAGCGGAGCAGATATCGATGCAAAATCTCCGGCAAACAGAGGCAGTACGCCTCTGCATCTGGCGGCACTTGTGGGTAAGAAAGAAATCGTTGAATTCCTGATTAAAAGAGGCGCAGACGTTAACGCAACGAATGATGATGGTGCAACTCCCCTTGATCTGGGTGAGTATGAAGAGGCGCGAAAATCGGGAATGACGGAATTATTACGAAAACATGATGGTAAGAACAGCGGCAAGATCGGTCCCAGGTAGAACATGCGCAAACGGCAGGAAAACGGGAGAGGAGTTGAGAAACGAAAAGAAATGGGCTCTTCGCTATTTTCTTCGAAGGAATATAGTCTTAACTTCTACACTTCTTAACTTCTGCACTTCTTAACTTCTACACTTCTTAACTTTAGCACTTCAGCACTTCAACACTTCAGCACTTCTTATCCGCAAATTTCGTTGACATCCCGCCGTTTGCGGTGCTAGACTCGAAGACATGCACGGTTCTGATGAAGTCTTTGTCGACGGCCTCGCCGCGAAATACAGTCTTCCCGAAGACGAGCAGGCTGTAATCGAGGAATTGTACGGACACGCCCGAACGCTGGAATCCACGAAAGCCAACGAATTCCTTTTTGCTGCGTCCGAAAAGCTGGGCACGCGCCCGCTCCACCTGAACGTTATCGATTTTTCTTCAAAAAAGCCGAACACAATCCGCGTTGCGGTTGACGCCGACGAAGTCCAGATACTCGCTGATACAGACGGGATCGCATACATTCGCGCGCTTCTGGAATTCCTCGCAGACTCCACTTCGGACTTCGAATTCGTGCATATAGGCGAACCGACCGAGGTTCTTCGCAAAGGCTCGCTGTATCTCACCATCTCGCGCGTCCGCGAATTTCCGGAAATCGACCACGAGGAAACGCCGCTGGACCTGCCGCTTCTGCCGCAGTACGACATTGATGTAACATCGATATTCGCGCTCCAGTTTATCGACCTGATGCCGAACGTGCTGCCGATAACCGCGGGCCGGATATACAGAATCGAGAGTATTCTCCCGGAAGCGCCGCTGGACGTCTGGAAAAAAGCGCCGCTGTCATCGGATAATTCGCGCAATATCAATGTCATGATAATATCCGATATCGGCGAGCCGACCGCGCTCGTTATCTGTCTCGACGATCCCGGAGTCCTGTTCTTCACCCGGGAGGAGTTCGAACACCTTTTAGCTCAATGAGTTATAAAAACCGCTCAGATTTCCGTCATTCAGGCAATAATCCCGTGATGACACCGTTTTACAAAGTGAAAAGACAATGACCGGCTACGATACCGATGCACTGATCGCAGGCCTGAAATCGGGCGACACATCGGCCTTTGATACGCTGGTCGATTCCTTTTCGCACCGCCTGATGCGCTTTCTGGTCCGGCTGGTCGGCAGCCGGGAAACCGCGGAAGACCTGCTCCAGGAAGTTTTTCTTCGGGTCGTGCGGGCCGCGCCGCGGCTGGACGAAAAGAAAAGCGAACTGAAAGCCTGGCTCTTTCAAATTGCATACAACATCGCGGTCGACCACCTTCGCCGGCAGCGCACCGGCCGCGAGGCGCAATCCGAAATTATCAGCCGCGCAGGCGCGGTTACGGAAACGCCTCTTGAAGCGGCCGAAAAGCGCGAGGTACAGAAAAGGATGAAAGAAGCGGTCGCGTCTCTCCCGGACGACCAGCGCGCGGTCTTCCTCCTCCGCGAGGAGTCGGGCCTGAAGTTCAAGGAGATCGCGAAAATCCTCGACTGCCCGCTCAACACCGCGCTCGGAAGGATGAGATACGCGATGGAAAACCTCAGAAAAACACTTGCCCCGCAGACAAGCGGGCAAGGGTCGGAGAAAAACAGGAAACGATGAATTGCGGCGAGTCGGAAAATAATATTCTTCTCCACGTTTACGGCGAGCTCGACGAAGCGGCCGAAGCAGAGCTCGGGCAGCACCTGTCCGGGTGCGCGGACTGCCGCGCCGCGGTCGAAGAGTACCGCGCCGTCCTCGAGGCTTCGCGCGCAGTCGACGTCGGGCCGCTGCCGGAAGCCGCGATCAAAACTATCAAGCAGGCTGTAAAAACTGAAATAGTCGCCGGGGCGCCTGTCCACCGCTGGTCTTCTTTCCTGCGCTACGCCGCCGCGATTCTTATCGTGCTGTTCGTATGGCTGCTCCTGCCGGGCGTGCAGGACACGCCCGGGCCGAAACGCACCGCCATGTCCAATACCGGAAAAACTCTTGAAACAACCACTATCGGCAGCGCTGTCGGTAATAACACGACCGTCGCCAAAGCCGATAAAGCGCCCGAAAAGACGACAGGTCCCAGGGACGAAGTAACGTTCGCAAAGCTCGACCGTCTCGGCAAGCGGATAAATAAAGTCAACGGCGGTATCGCGCTGGCCAGGGCATACCTGGGCCGCGGGGGATCGGGCGGCAACAGCCGGCTCACCCGTCTCGAAGGCCGGGTCTCCTCGGCAAAACGCAACCTGAAATCAATTCTCGGAGACGAATAACCCTTCTCCACGCAAATGTATAGAAACACGGAGGAACAAATGACATTACGAACCGCTTTACGTTTTATCCTGACCGCAGTGATCATGCTGACGGTCCTCGCCTGGGTCATGCCGGCTGACGCCGGTGAGCGCCACCGCGGTGAACGCGACGACCGGGCACGAAAAGACGACCGCCGGCGCGACGAAAAAAGAATGCGCGAAGAGCGTTTCCACGAAATGCTGAAACTGCTCAAGAAACACCGCCCCGAACTCTACGAGAAACTGATGAAGCTCAAGGAAAAACCGGACCTGTTCCGCCGTGAGGTTATCGCGGCCGCGGAAAAGCTGATGGTCGAACTCAAAGAGCGTAAACGCGAACGCCACGGCGACCGCGAACGGGGCGACCGCCCGCGTGACGACCGCCCGCGTGACGATCGCCCGCGTCATGAAGAACGTCCTCGCCACGATGACGACGAGCGTCCGCGGCACGACGACAGGGAGCGCCGCGGACACGATGAAGACCCTGACATGCCTTCTCTGGACGAGATTGAGAGGAAGGCAAAGGATATAATGCACGAGATAAAAGAAAGAGCGCCGGAAATGTACGAAAAGCTCATGGACATCAAGAAACGTGAGCCTAAAGCATTTCTCCGCGTCCTTCGGGACATGTGGATGGACCTCATGCACCGCGAGGATAAGGGCCGCGAACGTGAAGAGCGCGACATGCCCTCGCTCGACGAGATCGCGGATAAAGTCAAATCAATCATCGACAACGAGGATATACTCGCCGAGTTCAAGAGAGAAGCACCGGATGTCTTCGAGCTGCTCATGGCTATCAAAAAGCACGGATTCGAACGCAAGTTTCTCGAGCGGCTGCGCGATATCTGGATGGAACGGGAGCGCGAGGAAGGCGAAGAAGAAGATGAGCCCACGCTCGACGATATCGCCAAAATGGCTAAAGACATACTGCGCAACAAGGAGGAGCTCGAAGACATAAAAAGGCATTCCCCCGACTTCTTCGAGCTGCTCATGAAATTCAAGAAGCACGGTCCGAGACCGGAAATCCTCGAGCGCCTGCGCGACAACCTCATGGAAGATGAAGAGGAATGCGAAGAGGAGGACGAAGGGGAAATCCATGAACTAATGGAAAACCTCGAAAAAGTCCTTCACGAAATCAGGAAACGCGCGCCCGACGCCTACCGGGAGCTGATGAAACTGCGGGAACACGAGCCCGAAGAGTTCCCCCGCGTCCTGCTTGATATCTGGCGCGACCTCCACGAGGACGAGGGCAGGGAGCGCGAGCACGAAGAGGAACGCCGTATCGGGCCGGAAGAGGAAGAAAAAATCCTCGACTTCCTGAAAAAGAATAATCCGGGCTGGTTCGAGGAGTTGATGCAGGTACGCCGCAAGAACCCCGACGCTTACAGGCACGCCCTGATGCGCGCCCGTAACGAGGCGAGGGAGCTAAAAGAGCTTATTGAGGAAGATCCGCAACGCGCCGAAGATATTATCTTAAACAACCGCCTGACTCACAGGCAGTGGCAGCTCGTCGAGAAATACAAACGCGCCGAAAGCAAAGAAGCGCGCGAGAAAATCCGCGTAGAGCTCAGAGGCGTTCTGAATAAGCTGTTCGACGTCCGCCTGCGCAAATGGAAACGCCACATCGAAGAGCTTGCACAGGAAATCGAGGAAATGAAAAAAGAAGAGGCAGAGTTCCGCAAGGAAAAGGAATCGATTATCGAGGAAAAGCTCAAAGAGCTGCTCGGAAAACCCAGGCGCCGTTTCCCCGGAGAATAAGGCGTCCGGCATTTCTTGATTACCCGAAAGGGCGGACATTACTGTCCGCCCTTTTTATTTTTGCAGGCACGGCGTTGCTTAATCCGTCGAACGCGTCTATAATCTCGTCATGGAATTCTGCGCCTTATGCTGGATGGGACTCGAGAACGCGGCCGAGCAGGAGCTCTCGGCAAGAAAACTGCACGCCGAGAAAATACGCAAAGTCAGACAGCTCATCGGCGAGGGGAAGCGCAAGGTATTTTTCGAAGCAGACCCGGACGCGGACACCCTGCGGCAGCTCGGAACGGTGGAAGACGTTTACGCGGTAATCGCCTCCAGCCGGAATCCGGGAGACATGAAAGGCCTGGCTCGAATGGTGGAAAGGGCGCTGGGCTCGGAAACTCTCCACGCCGCGCTCAACCTCGAGCGCGCAGTCTCCGGGCGCGCAAAGGCCGCCCGCTTCGAGCCGATGATCACGATTGAAAACCGCAGCGACATGCGCAGGCGGGAGCTGCGCGACACATTGCTTACGGGCGTTGACAAAAAGCTGCCGAAGTGGCGGAGGACCAGAAGAGACGGTATCGGCCTGTGGCTGGACATTCACGGCCCCCGGGCAATGCTTTGCGTCCGCCTGGTATCGCGCAGAAGCGGAAAACGCCGAGACCTTCCGGGCGCCCTCCCCGCCTCGGTCGCCTACTCGATGATATTTCTCACTTATCCCTGGCAAGGCGAGGTTTTCGCCGACCCGTTCTGCGGCTCGGGAACAATCATCCTCGAGCGCCTGCGTTTTGCCGACGCCTCCGCGATTCTGGGCGGCGATGCGGACGGGAAAGCCGTAAGGACCGCTGCGGAGAACCTCGCCAGAACCCCGTTCGTGCCGGTCCGTCTTGACGCGACCGGGCTGCCCCTGCCCGACGGGTCGGTCGACGCAATCGTCGCCAATCCGCCCTGGGGCGAGAAACATGATGCAAAAAACTGGACCGCGGACCGGCTGGCCGACCTGTACGAAGTCTTCGCGGAGGAGGCCGCGCGCGTCCTGCGGCACAAAGGGCGGCTCGCAATAATCACAACCGCCGCGAAATCCATGGATTCGGCGCTGAAAAACCGCCGCGCGTTTACGATATCGAAGTGTTTCGTCGTTAACTGTCTCGGGCTGCGCCCGCACGTTTTTATCGCTTTACGGAAGTAACGCTCCCCGCGGAGGCGGGTCCCGGGGCCGCCCCCGCGATTGGGAATTATGAAATCTTCCGACTTTTTCTTGTGACAAAAACGCCTTCGGCGATATAATTATTGCACGACGCTACTTACCGTCTTTGCGAGGAGGAATCATCTGATAAATAATGATTCCGACGAAGCAATCTCAATCAGCAGTCAGCATTCAGCGGTCAGCCAAGAATTAAATATTAATGAAAATAATAAGCTGACAGCTGAACGCTGATAGCTGAAAGCTGATATGCAGGCGATGAAATAATCATGGTTTTTGAAGGCGACCTGAAAACACTTTCTCTTCCGCAGGTGCTGCAGCTCATCGGCACAGGAAAGCACACCGGCACACTGTACGTGACGACCGGCAAGCTGACGCACAACCTCTACTTCGACCAGGGCCAGATCGCGATTTACAAC
Organism: Planctomycetota bacterium; assembly: GCA_004376375.1. GTDB lineage: Bacteria > Planctomycetota > E44-bin39 > E44-bin39 > E44-bin39 > E44-bin39. The sequence goes on along the minus strand of SOJX01000062.1, from coordinate 21,780 downwards.
CCCGGCGACCGCATGCCGTTCGACATCGCGGCCGAGCTCAGCAAGTGGGGCGATATCTCAAAAAACATCGCGCGGTTCATATCCAAAAAGGCGGCAAAGACGGGCCGTACGCTGGGCAACCACCTCGTCGCGACCGGCGCGGTCTCGGCTGAGAAAATCTCGAACGCAGTATACCAGGCGGTAAAGGACGGCCTTTTCTCCCTTTTCCTCACGAAAATCGGCGAATACAAGTTCGATGCGGACCAGTACCCGGAAGAAGTCATCGACCCGCACCAGGAAGAATTCCCGTACCGCATCGACCCGAACGACCTCCTGCTCGAAAGCTTAAAGATGCAGGAAAAATGGGAAGAGTTCGAGGAAAAACTGCACAGCCCGGAAATCGTCCTGGAGCGCCCCGTAAGCGATAAGAGTGAATGGAAAAAACTGAACATCCCGACCGGCCACACCGAGGAGCTGACGCTGGTGAACGGAAAGAACTCGATTTTCGAGATAATGGAGAAAACGGCGCTGACCTCTTTCGAGTTGTATGAGCTCCTGTGCGCCGCGCTTGAGAAGGGAATTATCGCTCTTCCGCGCAAAAACCTGATGGCCGATTTCGGTGAAAAAGCGGCCAGGGACGGCGACGCGCCCGCGTCCGTCAAGTTCTTCAAAAACGCCCTCTGGCAGGACGAGAAAGACCACCTCATCCGCCTCCGTTACGCGCGAAACCTCATCGAGCTGGGCCTTCGGGCCGACGCCGTCGAGCAGCTTCTGCTGCTCGGCGACCAGTTCTCCGACATGGGGCAGAGCGACTTTGCCGAGACATTCTACAAGGAAGCGCAATCCATCCTGCCCGAGCATCCCGAAGCGGAGCGGCGGCTTGAAGCCCTCTACGAGAAAACCGGACAGTTTGCCAAAATCAAGGAGAAAGCCGCGAAGCCTCCGGAGCCCGGCGAGGCAACGGGGCGGCTTGACGAGGCCGTGATGGACAAGATTGAAAAAGAGATTGATGAAAAGCAGGCTGATGCGGGAAAAGGTGAAACGGACGAAAGTAAAACTGACGAAGGCGAAACAGACGAAGGCGAAAACGACGAAGGCGAAACAGACGAAGGCGAAACAGACGAAGGCGAAACAGACGAAGGCGAAGAGGAAACCGACGAAAACGGGCTCAGCGATGACGAAATTTCCAGATACGCCTATTCCGAAGAGTTGACAGCCCCTCCGAAGCGTGAGTGGCACGAAGACGATATACGCCTTCCTGAAAAGACCGGGAAAAAGAAAAAGACCAAAAAGAAAACGAAGAAAAAGACCCAGAAAAAAGCCCCGAAAAAAACGAAGAAAAAAACCATAAAAAAGAACACCAAAAGTAAACCCAAAGACAAGGGTGAAAAAGCTGAAGACAAGTAGCTCCGCCGCCCGGAGTTTTCAACGGCTGGGGATTACTTCGTAGGACCATTCTGTTTCTTTAATCAATTTGAATTCCATTCTAAACTCAAAGCTCAATATTCCGAGCAGAAGGATTTCATCCTCCTTTGCCTTTACGTCCATAACTTCTCCGGACCGCACGCGGCGCACTTTCCCTCGGCCTCCCGCCACTTCGCCTTCATATGTAAGATAATGCTTCCTGTGGTCGGGTTTCCGCGTACACCGCCCCATCAGATCCTTGAACGGATCGGTTTTAAAACTGAAAGTGATACAGGCTTCTTCCTGTTCGATAAGCAGGTCGTAGTGAATACCGTCCCGGTCGTGTTCGAGCAGCATCCATTGCATGCCGGTATTTTATAGAAAACAAGGAAATAAGGGAACATGAAAACAAGGGGTAAGGGATACGGGATACGGGGTAAGGGATACGGGGTAAGGGATAAGGGATAAGTAAATATTATATTAATATGCGTGAAGCTCATTTGAATCGTGGGGCAGACATTCCTGTCTGCCGCATTCGACGGCCCGAAGGGCCGGCGAAGAAATTATATTGTACGGGCGGGTCTAAGACCCGCCCATATATATTTTCAGGCAGGCCTGAGACCTGCCCCTACAAATTCTTATTGCCGCAGGCTCCGCCTGCGGTTGACAGACAAAATGCTTGTCCCAAGATTTTATTGATATCTTTTTCTCAAGCAGCGCCGCTAACTGCAACTGAGGTATCATGAAATCCGCGTTTTCCCTCTTGCCTGTTTACATGCGTGCGCATATAATAATCACAGCGCGCCAGTAGCTCAGCAGGATAGAGCATCGGTTTCCTAAACCGAAGGTCGCAGGTTCGAATCCTGCCTGGCGTACTCCAAAAAGTTGACAAGTTGATAAGGGAATAAGGCAACAAGGAATAGAGCTTTGCACATTATTGTAGGGGCACAGCGCGCTGTGCCCCTACAATCGGCAGACAAGAATATCTGCCGTACTGATTTCTTACCTTATTTCCTTATTTTCTTATTTCCTTGTTTCCTTGTTCCCTTATTCCCTTGTTTCCTTATTTCTATCTTGGCTACTAAGATATGTTTCATCATAACGCGCTTGAACGTCGGCGGCGCCGCCCGCCAGGCGGTCGCGCTGACGAAACACTTTCAGGACTCGCACCTCATCTACGGCTCGCTCGCGAAAGGTGAAGTTCTCCTGCCGGAAGCGGAAGACCTCCCCGCCGTCCGGACCACGCGGATCGAAAGCATGTCGCGCGCCATCCGCCTGTTTGCCGACTTCAAAGCACTTCGCAGAATCACCGCGGAGCTGAAACGTTTAAAACCCGGAATCGTCCACACCCACACGTCAAAGGCCGGGTTTCTCGGAAGGATCGCGGCCCGGCGCGCCGGCGTGCCCGTAACGGTCCACACTTTCCACGGCCACGTTTTCCACAGCTATTTTTCCCGCCCCGCTGCGCGGATGTTCCTTGAAATCGAGCGCGGACTGGCGCGCAAGACCGATGCGCTTATCACGCTCTCGGAATCACAGCGAAACGAGTTGACGGAAAAGTACCGCTTCCCGGCCGCGGAAAAGTTCAGCGTTATTCCGCTCGGCTTCGACCTGTCGCCTTACAGGAACCTTCCGGAGCGGGGAAAGCTGCGCGGCGAGCTGGGAATCCCGGACGACGCGTTTACGGTCGGTTTTATCGGAAGGCTGGAGCCGGTAAAACAGCCTGAAATATTCATTGAAATAATTTCAAAGGTGAAGGGAATCCACGGCGTTATTGTCGGGGGCGGCACGCGGGAGGCTGCGGCGAGGCAACTGGTCGAAAAAAATAAGCTCGAAGGCCGCGTGCATTTCGCCGGATGGCGTTCCGACCTGCCGCAAGTCTACGCCGACCTGGACGCGGTCGCGCTTACATCGGCAAACGAGGGCACCCCGGTCGCCCTTATCGAGGCGGCCGCGTGCGGCCTGCCCTCCGTCGCCTTCGACGTCGGAGGCGTGCGCGATATCGTTTCCGAAGAAAACGGTTTTACCGTTCCGCAGGACGATATAACACGTGCGGCGGAATGCCTGAAAAAACTGGCCGCGTCTCCCGGGCTTTGCAGAAAACTGGGCGCCGCCGGGCGAAAATCAGCTATGGAAAAATTTAATTTCGACCGTATGGCGCACGACCTGGAAAACCTGTATGATTCATTAATAGGTTTCAGGTGTTAGGTTTCAGGTTTCAGGTTTCAGGTTTTAGGTTTTAGGTTTTATTTATATTATATCCTGATACCTGAAACCTAAAACCTGACACCTGAACTCGGGCACAAGACATTACATAGAGGTAGCAGATAGGGTATGCCTGGAGTATTCGCAAACCTGTTTCCACTCGCTGAATGGCGGTTTCCTTTTCCGCCACTCAGGCGCGGCGACCTGAGCGATATCACCGAGCTGCTCACGTTCATCGTCACGGCGGCGGCGGTCTCGAGCATTCTCACCGTACTTGCCATGATTGTCGCCGAAAAGACCGGCCTGCGTGCAAAACCGAGAAGCGACCGCTGGCACTCGAAGGCCACGCCGCTCCTCGGCGGCGCGGCAATCGCGCTGGCGTTCGGACTGGCCCTGGCGTTCGGCGCCTACGCTTCAAGAACCATGCTCGGCATCGTGTGCGCGGGCGGGCTGATGTTTTTCGTCGGCCTTGTCGACGATATCCGCCCGCTCTCTCCCTGGATAAAAATCCTCGGGCAGCTTGTGGCCGCCGTCATTCTCATCGCAACCGGCACGTACGTGGATATTTATTTCCCGTACGTCGCCATCCCGCTTTCGCTTATCTGGTTCGTCGGCGTGACGAACGCGGTCAATATCGTGGACAACATGGACGGGCTCGCGGCGGGGATGTGCATAATAGCAGCGTTCATTCTCGTCCTGACGCCGCCCGTGTACGGCGACCTCCAGACGCCAATCTACGCGGCCGCGATTCTCGGGGCCGTGCTCGGGTTTCTGCCTTTCAACCTGCCGCCCGCGAGGATTTTCATGGGCGACGCGGGAAGCCAGTTCCTCGGGATAACGCTCGCGGCCTGCGCGGTGGCGGGAACGTGGCGGGGCGCGTCAAACATGCTCGTCGCGTTCGCCGCGCCCGTGATGCTTTTCGCCGTGCCGATAATGGACGTGCTTTTCGTATCGGTAAGGCGGAAACGCGAGGGCCGCTCAATCCTCGAAGGCGGCACCGACCATATCTCACACACGCTCGCCGAGTCCGGCCTCGGGCAGCGGCTGACGCTGCTGGTGCTGCTTTTGGTCTCAACGGTTTTCGCGTTTACCGTACTCTACTCACAGTCCAGCCCCGGGCTGTTTCTCATCATGCTCTGCGCGGCAATCGCGGCAACGGCCGCAATAGCGGTCGGCCTGTTTCTATTCCTGCACAGGAAATCTAAATCGTAATTTTTCCCAGGATGACGGGATGTCCGGCGCCGGTGGCGGAGGGTACGTTCCCCGGCTCTCCGTTGATGGTTTCATTGGCGAGGACTGCAAATGCAACGGCTTCCTTTGCGTCGCCGAAGCCCCAGCCGCGCGGCTCGGTCAGGGTCGCGTCCGACTTCACGTCGGCGTCAATCGATTCCACGTCCCGCAGCTGCCGGACCGGTATGGGGTCGAAGAGCATTTTCAGGTGGCCGACGAGCGTCGTGTTGTGGGCGCCGCCGCCGGAAATGATAATCTCATCCACCTTCGCCTTCGGAAAAAGGAAGCGAACGTAGCTGTCGTGGATGGCGCGCGCGGTAAAGAAATTCACCGTGGCAAGAAGGTTGAGCAGCTTTCTCTTATCATAGTGCTCGATAAGATTATGGGCGAAATCGCTGCCGAACGTTTCCCTGCCCGTGGATTTCGGAGGCGGGATTTTCAGGTACGGGTGCTTCATCAGCGCTTTTTCTAGAAACTCGTAATCGATCCCGCCCAGGGACGAGAGCTTTCCGTCGACGTCTATCGAGGCCGGGTCCTCCATGATGCGCTTCGATATCTCGTCGATGACCATGTTGCCGGGCCCGTTATCGAAAGCGATTATTTCCTCGGCCTTGCCGGGCAGGAGCGTGACGTTCGCGATACCGCCTATATTCTGGAGGGCGCGCACCTTCTTCGGGTGCGCGAAAAGCAGATGGTCGATATACGGTATCAGCGGCGCGCCCGTGCCGCCCGCCGCGATATCGCGCTGGCGGAAATCCGAGACCACGATGCAGCCCGTCTGTTCCGCGATGACGGCGGCCTCGCCGATCTGAAGCGTGGAGTTGACCCCCTTGATGTTCTTCGGGATATGGTAAATCGTCTGGCCGTGGGTTCCGATCAGGTCGACGTCTGAAATCTCGTATCCCGCGTCCTTCGCAATCGACAGGCAGGCGTCGGCGAATATTTTCCCGAGCACGAAATTCAGCTCGCAGACGTCCTTGACGGTGCCCGCAAAACAGCTGTGGATGCGGTTCTTGACCTTCTGCGGATACGGGAAGGTGTGGAAGGCGAAGAGTTTCACATCCGTCTTGGCGCCGTAGCCGTTAATGGAACACAGGGCGCAATCGACTCCGTCGACCGACGTGCCGCTCATCAGCCCGATAACGAGCTTCCTGTTTTTCATCCGGATTCGGTCGAGCTTTTCCATCGTCCTTCGCTAATCCAAAAGACACGCCGAGTAAACTCGGCGGCTAATTATCAACGCCGCGCAAGCGCGGCCGCTAAATATATTATTAATATTTTTCCTTTTCAGCCTTCATACTTCACACTTCATCCTTCTCTTCCGCCAGTCCCCAGTCCGAGCTGAGTGCGCGGCGCAGGATGCCCTTGCATGCGGCAAGGCGCGCGGCCGCGCTCTCGGGACCAATCCCGCATTTCTTCATAACGATTGCGACTTTCAGATTATAGTTCACGCCGAGGAGAATCGTGCGCGCCTTCTCCAGCGGAATTTCGGTAACGGCCGCCAGGACCCGCTCGGCGCGCGCCTTCAGCTTCGTGCTTTGCGGGCGCAACTCGACCATCTGGTTGCCGTAGACCTTGCCGAGCGCAACCATGCACGCCGTCGAGATCGCGTTCAGAATCAGCTTGGTCGCCGTCCCGGCCTTGAGGCGCGTCGAGCCCACAATAACCTCCGGGCCCGTAACGACCGCGATAACGAGGTCGGCAAACTCCGCGGCTGTTGCGTTTTCCGTCATCGTCACGAGCACGGTCTTCGCGCCGCGCCTGCGCGATTCCTCCAGCGCGCCGATAACGAACTGGGCCGTACCGCCGGCCGTTATACCGACGACTACGTCGGTCTTCCTGACCATCTCGGTGCGTATCGAATCCGCGCCCGCGTGGGCGTGGTCTTCCGCGTTTTCGACGGCGGTGATTACTGCGCCGCCTCCACCCGCGATTATTCCGGTAACCTGGCCCGGCTCCGAGCTGAACGTGGGCGGACACTCGGCGGCGTCAAGAACGGCGAGCCGGCCGGACGTTCCCGCGCCGACGTATATCAGCCTGCCTCCGGCCTCGATCGCCTCGGCGGCCCACCCGGCGGTCTTCGCAATCTCCTCGGCGGCGCCGAGCACGATATCGGGAACCCGCTTCTCCTGGGAAAGCATGAGCTCGACAACCTCGAGCGGCGTCTTGCCGTCCAGTCCGGCCGAGTCGGGGTTGGTTTTTTCCGTATCAGGCAGATCGTTCATCGGTTTACCGGTTACCCTTTGAGCGGAATTACCAGGTCTTTCGTAACGTCGGTCAGGTTTTCGATAGTACCGTCGGAGCGGACGGCGACGACGTCCTCAATCCGTACCCCCATCCCTTCATCGGGGAAATACAGGCCCGGCTCGACGGTAAAGACGTAGCCGGGCTGGAGCGGCTCGTCCTTCTTCGAGAAATCGGACAGGCTGGGCGATTCATGCAGTTCCAGCCCGACGCCGTGCCCGAGGGAATGGACGTAACCGCTGTTGGTTTTCGTGTCTTTCCTGAGAGTCGGGTAGCCTTTTTCCTCGTAGAAGTCGAGCACCATGCGGTCGTACTCGCTGCACTGTTTTTGGAGCTCGAGTGAACCGCAGACTTTTTTCTGGATTTCGAAAACGTCGTCGTAGATTTTCTGCACGTTTTCCGGCGCGCGGCCGAGGCAGTACGTCCGCGTTATATCGAAGAAATATCCCCCGCCCGGCTGGCTGGGGAAGTAATCGAAAACAATCGTTTTCCCGACGGCCAGCTTGTCGTCGTCTTCGCCGTGCGAATGGGGGAAACCCGCGTCGCGGCCCTGGGCGAAAATCGTATCCACCCCGACGAACAAATCTTCCTCGCGCGACCATTCTTTCAGGCTCTCCTTGAACTCTCCAATCGTCACGGGGTCGCCGGAGGACGTTACGGCAAGGCCGTCCTTTTCCGTGAGCGAGCCGAGAAATCCGCGGACCTTTTCATGCACCCGCGCGACCCGCACGCCGAGGTCTTTTATTATATCAATCTCGGAATCATCTTTCGTGACCCGGGCCCGGGCGATGGGCGGCTTTGAAAAATCCCTGACAAAATCAACGTTTACGCATGCGAGGTCGAGCCGCTTCATGAACTCGTAGGCGTAACCGGCCGACATCTCCATCCCCATCCAGACGGTTCCGGAGATATCGAACTTCTTGAAGAGCTTCTGGTAGAACAGGACGTCGCCGGTGATATCGTCGGGCGCGTGTTTCCTGAGCTCGAGCATTCCGAACTCGCGGTAATCCATGAGCTCGATGCCGATTTTCTTCGCCTCGTCCACCTCCATGTGGCCGTGGAGCAGCACGGGATCTTTACCGCGGATTTTAATGATATGCCCGCCCGTGATTTTGGCAAAGCCGGTGAAATAGAATATGTTCTTGGATTTCGAGGGCGCGCCCGAGATTATAATCGCGTCCACGCCCGCGTTTTCCATGTGCCTGTCAAGCTCGTGTTTCACAATGCCTCCGGGCTGTTACATGGCTCTGAAAAATCGGAACTGGAAGCTTACCACGCCGGCACATTCGCTTCAAGTGAAAATCCGTTCCAGCCCATGAAGAATGGATACATCCTGCAAAGTAAATAGCGGGCATGGTTATTTTTTACATTTCCGTGACATTATTTACTTTGAACTTGCATGTCCAGTGCTTATAATATTTACGGAAAAAATGACCAAGTAATATATCATCTCAAGACACCAAGGCGGTAAAATGAAACACCTGCACTGCATATGACGCGGACTGCCAATCCGGCATAGCGTCTATGCCAGGTCAACAGGTTCTGCCGCCGGCGGTCCGCCCACATCTCGTTTCTGCTAATTATTCACAATCAATCCGGCAGCAGCTCCTTCCCGAACGGCATACCTTTTAAGTTATAGATGCTGGAGGTTCAATCCATGAAAAGCAGATTACTCTCGTTTGCCATATCGGTCTGCCTGATAATTGCATGTTTTCTATGCAGCGGCGGCTGTAAGAAGAAAAAGAAGAAGCCATTTTTCTGGATACCGCCTTCAACCGGCACCGGCACAGATACAAGTACAAGCACCGGTACGTCAACGGGGACTGGAACGGATACGGGAACAGGGACAAGCTCGCTGCCATCGCAGGCATATAATCCCACGCCTGACGACAATTCTTTTGACGTTTCCACGTGGCAGGTCCTTTCCTGGGAAGCGGATAATGCCGATGGTTATCGGGTCTATTTCGGTACTGCACCACCCGGTACGGACATGGGATGTCAGGCCGAAACCACATTCAACCCGGGCGAGATGGACGGCATGACCACCTATTACTGGAGAATCGATACTTATAATACTTTTGGAAATACAACAGGCAATATCTGGAGTTTCAGAACCTGTATAAAACCCGGATCGCTGAACTGGGTCAGGCAGGCCGGCGGCGTCAATGACGATTATGCGTATGGAATAGATGCACTCCCGGATGGCTCTACTTTCGTTACCGGAGATTACGAAGGCGTAGTAACATTCGGCGAAGGCGACGATAACGAAACGACTTTGGGGACGGAAAGCTGCTCTTCAGCCGTAGATATATTCGTGGCAAAATATAATCCCGACGGCACTCTGGCATGGGCGAAATTCGCGGGAGGCAACAACTGGGATACAGGCTATGGTATTGCGGCCCTGGTTGACGGCACGGTTTTTGTTTCCGGTACAATAGAAGGGAACGCCGTCTTCGGTTTCGGTGAATTAAATCAGACCATTCTTACAACATCTAACGACCAGAATATTTTCCTGGCAAGATACAATCCAGACGGCAAGTTAGCGTGGGCCAGGCATGCGGGCGGCCCCGGACCGGATTACTGCTATACCCTCTCCGCCACACCAGACGGTTGCCCCTATATTGCGGGCTCGTTTTACGGCAGCAACAGTTCCGGAATCACCTTTGCAGCAGGCGAACCGGAAGCAGTCACTCTTTATACTAATTCTCCGATAGACGGATACATGCTTTATATAGCCAAATACTTCGGCAACGGAACACTTGCATGGGCAAAGAACGCCAGGGGGCCTGACAGTGGGATGCTCGTCTGGTCGGAAGCCTACGGCATTGATACGCTTTCGGATGGCTCTGCATGGCTCACCGGTTATTTCCTGAATGAGGTGTGGTTCGGTATCGGTGAAGGCAACGAGGAACACCTGACATCGGAATTCCCGCTTGGGCCATACGACGGCGAAATATTCCTTGCGCGCTACAGCAGTGACGGGACACTGGCATGGGCAAAAGGCACGCTGGGCAGAATTGTCGGCAACACTAATAAGGGATACGGCGTTTCAGTGCTGCCGGACGGAAAGGCTTATGTCACAGGATTTATAAACGGCTCCACTATTTTCGGGTTGGGTGAGAGCAATGAAATCATGCTCAACTCCACTGATCTTCAGGACAACCTGGAAATGTTCATAGCCTTATACAATTCGAGCGGCGACCTGGAATGGGCAAGGAGCGGCGGAAGCAGCGGAGAAGAAAACGGATATTCGGTCGCTGTTTTCGGTGATAACTCTGCTTATGTTACCGGCTGTTTTTCAAGCCTTGACAATGCTGCAATTTTCGGTGCCGATGACCCGCACGAAACAGCTCTCCATACCGGTGAAGAATGTGCAATGTTCGTCGCCAGGTACAACATTGACGGAACTCTCGAGTGGGCGAAATCTGAAGGCTACAACGCGCTGGCCTGGAGCTGGATTTATAATTCTATCTCAACCGGGAGCAGTGCCATATTCGTTACCGGTCATTTCAACGGCTCGCCTGTTTTCGGCTACGGTGAGCCTTATGAAATGCCGCTTACAACTTACGGGACAAACGATGTATTCATTGCCAGTTTTATTCCCTGATACCCTGGGCGGAAAATAGTTTCATGGTTATTTCAATAACAATAAACACTTACCGGTTCGGCTGAGCAGGCCGCATGGTTGCATCGCAACGTTTGCGTTTGCACATAAATGCGTGGGAATTTCCTGCCGCCGGACCGGGCAACACCTTCGACCTTCTTCTGTAAGCCGGCTTCCAGCCGTCGGGATTTCCACTCATTATCGCAAAAGAGTTCTGCCTTTCGATAAAGGGAAAGTCATGGACCATTCAGCGATTTACAGAGTGGTCGTAGGCACTGCCGGGCATGTGGACCACGGCAAAACCGCGCTGGTCAAGCTTTTTACAGGCATTGACGCCGACCGTTTGTCAGAAGAAAAACAGCGGCAGTTGTCAATAGACTTCGGGTTTGCGAACTTCAAACTCCCCGACGGCAGGCGTGTCGGCGTTATCGACGTGCCGGGGCATCGAGATTATCTGAAGAACATGATCGCAGGCACTACCGGCGTAGATTTTTTAATTCTGGTTGTCGCAGCCGATGAAGGCATTATGCCCCAGACCCGGGCTCACATGGAAGTCTGCCGCCTTCTCGGCGTTCAGCACGGTTTCACCGTTATTACGAAAACCGATCTTGTTGATGATGAGCTTCTGGAGATGGCGCGCCTGGATGTTGAGGAATTCATAAAAGAGTCGTTTCTTGACGGGAAACCAATTATAAATGTCTCTTCAAAGACAGGAATCGGGTTGCCTGATCTTCTGGAGAAGTTATACAGGTCGTTATTGAAGATGAAACCGCGCTCGGATGATGGGATTTTCCGCATGTATGTTCAAAGAGTATTCTCCAAGAAAGGAATCGGAACAGTCGTTTCAGGCATACCTGATTTTGGACGCATCGGAGTAAACGATCCAGTCATCGCGATACCCAGCGGAAAAAGCGGCCGCGTTCGCGGGATTCAGGCGTACTTCCAGGAGATTTCAGAGGGAGCGGCCGGACATTCCACCGCTATCGCAATAGCCGGAATAAAAACGCGGGATGTAAGAAGAGGCGACGCTATCGTATTCAAAGACACTCACGAGGCAGCGACCGGATTTACAGCAAGATTCGAGGTTCTCAAAAGTTTTCCACGAAGTATAACGCATTATCAGGAGGGAATGGTTTATCTGGGAACGAGAGAATTCTCTGCAAGAATAAGATTATTGATGGGAAACAGTATAACTTCCAACGATCAGGCACTGGTCCAGATAATGACCGACAGCCCGATTCCGGTTTTCTCGGGTGATAGATTCATATTTCGCCTTCCAGCGCCACTTGGCCTTGTCGGCGGCGGTACGGTCATCGGGCCCGAGAGCAGGCGCCTGAGACGTAATGCTGAAACGCTAAGAAATGTACTGGATTACGAATCCTGCCTGGGAAACCCCCGGAAAACTATTTATTACGCGATTAACAAATCGCGTATGTGCGGACTCACGATTTCACAGGCCGCTGCCGAGGCAAATATCCTGAAGTCGGAATGCAGGCCGATAATCGACGAGTTGATTAAAGAAGGCAAACTTGTCGCCTTCGGGAAACACTATTTCACAAATGGGAATATCGAATACTGGAAAGAAAAGCTGATTGAATCGGTGCGACGTTACCATGCCGAGAAGCCGTGGAAAGAGGGAGCCGAACTCAATACATTGAGGGACATGACGAAATTACCCAACCAGACACTTGGCTTTGCGCTTTCGATATGCTTTAGAGAAGGCAGACTGGCGAAAGAAAAAGACCTGATAAAATTGCCGGAGCACAGGCTGTCAGTTCCGAGAAAGCTCTGTGATCTGGCGGCCAGAGTAGAGGCGGTTTTTCTCAAGAACCTGTTTGCTCCCCCCGTACTTTCAAACCTGCTTAAGGATTTCCCCGATAATGAGAGGGAGGTGTCTACGGTACTTGAATACCTGGAAAACGTCGGTAGAATCTTGAGTTACCAGAAGCGCGATTACTTTCACGCCAGGCTTCTTGAAAAGACATGGAATATTCTTTTCGAGCTTTCCCGAAAACACAGGAAAATCAAAAAGCAACAAGTAAGAGAAGCTACAAAAATGCCCTGGAGGTGTCTCAACGGAGTATTTTTCATGTTCCGCGATATGGGAATTCTCAAGGAGGGCGACGCTTACGATGAGTTCTTCCCGAACGCTCCGCGTTCGTGGCGCATAGAAACGGTTGACAATTGGGAGTAACAATTATATAATACTCCGCGTTGTCCTGGAATATACGTTCATATCAGGGAATGTATCGTGAGACTGAATAGCTACAACATGCAACTGTGAGCCGGCGCCTGCAAGAGGTGCCGGGTGCACCTCACACCATTGCAGTAGCCGGTCGGTCTGAAGACCTTTCTCGCAGTTTATCCACACACATTTTTAGACAGGCCCTCCGGCGGCCGGTTCCGTTTATGTCCTGAATGGCATAACGACCGTCTACTTTTATTCAAAGGAGGGTTATCATGCGACCAAATCTCAAACTCGGCTTTCCGGTCCTGGCCGTCCTGATTGTGCTGGGGTTGTTCCTCGGCGGCGGCTGCAAGAAAAAGCATAAGCCGTTTTATTACAGGCAAACTTACCCGAATGCGGGGCTGTTGGCCTCCGGTGACTGGCTCCGGTTGCGCAGCTTATCCGGCAACCTGGCGATAATCGATGCACGTGGCTCCGGCTATGATACTTCGCACATACCGGGCGCGATAAGCATGAAATGGAGCGATTATGCCGACAACGTCTCTTTCATTCTCAAACCCGTGTCGGAACTTGAAACGCTGCTGGGCGCCGACGGCATTTCGGAAAAGGCGACAATAGTCATTTACGATGCGACGACGGCTGGCTGGGGCGACGCGGGCCGTCTTTTCTGGATGTTCGAATACCTCGGCTGCGAAGACGTTCACATCCTCAACGGAGGTTTTGACAAGTGGGTTGCGCAGGGCGGCAAAACCGAATCAACCGCCAATACACTTCCCGCCACCATCTTTACGGCCGGCATCAAAACAGACGCTCTCGCCGACAAGGACCATATTCTGAACAGGTTGGGCGCCGGCGATTTCACCCTTATCGACTCCCGGACTGATAAGGAATACAACGGCTGGACTCTATACGGCGAGGCACGCGGCGGTCATGTCCCGGGCGCGGTTCAAATCCCATATGAATGGTTTTTCGATTCAGACAAGACTTTTTTGGACTACGCCGACCTCAAAGGCCTGTTGGAATCTCGAGGCATAACGAAAGACAAAGAAGTGGTTTCCTACGGCACATGGGGCATTCGCAGTGGATTCACCTACTTCGTACTCCGGCTCATGGGTTATGAAAACTGCTCGAATTACGACGGTTCCATATACGAATGGGCCGCCGAGGATCCGGTAACTTATCCAATGGAAATGCTGGGCAAATATGAAAAAATTGTTTATCCGGCATGGGTCGAAGAGCTTATCGCGGGCGGGAACCCGGGGACTCCGGGCACGCCGACGACATATAACGGTGAGCCATATGTAATTGTTGAAGCCATGTCCAACAGAGGCCAGGATAATACTTCAAAGTATGATACAGGGCATATCCCCGGCGCGATTCACCTGAACATTTATGAGCTTGAGCAAGGCTATCCAACATATCCGTACACATGCGCGGCGGACGGAAACCTTCTTGCAGATGCAGACCTTCAGACCTTTATCGAAAACATGGGGATTACAAAAGATACACTGGTGATAATCTACGGGTACGGCGGCGGCTCGACGGCATGCCGCACCGCATGGGCGCTGATGTACGCAGGAGTGCAGGATGTGCGCATTCTCAACGGCGGGTATCCCGCATGGAAGGAATACGGAGGTAACATCGAGACCTCCGCGAACACACCGACGCCGGTTCCGTTCGGGGCGACGGTTCCCGTGCATCCCGAATACCTGGCAACCACTCCGGAAGTACAGGGAATGCTGGACAACCAGAATGCGGCAATCGGCGACAACCGCGCATGGAAAGAGCACATCGGCAAGAGCAATCCGTATTATGAAAGGCCTGAACACCTGCGGCACGCGGGCTTTGACGTATACGGACGCATCCCGGGCGGCAAATGGGTCGAGAATATCGGCTGGTATTACGATGCCGATGGAACGTTCAAAAGCTATACCGAGGTCAGGAAGAAATGGCAGGACGCGGGAGTTACCTCGGACAAGAGAGTCGCATTCCACTGCGGCACGGGGTGGAGATCAAGCACGCCTTTCTTCTACGCGCACCTGCTGGGTTATCCCGACGTCGCGAATTATGACGGCGGGTTCTACGAGTGGAGTACATGGAATCCGCCGAATCCCATTTACGTCGGCGAGTAGCGGAAATTTACCGGTCATAACGACTACAATTTTTAAATAACAAAACTATGGAATAGAAAATATATTCGGACGACGGTGTCTCTTATTCATATTATTTCTCTTGATTATGAAATATCCGTTAATATAATTATTATTCCAGCATCTCTACATTGGAGATTGGACCGTGAGACTGACCATATACATAATCCGTCGATGAGCCGGCACCCCATTTGAGGGGCGTCGGACGCTCCTCGACATGGTTGTGTAGCCGGTCGGTCGAACGGAAACGACTTTCCTTTCTGTATTAACCCCAGAAAGTCATTCAAACAAACCTTCCGGCTAGCCGGTTCGTCGCGCTTGCTTTATAAGCAAGTAGCTTACCGTTACTTTATGCAAGGAGGGTAATCATGCGACGAAACCTGAAAGCCATTATTGTGATTGCAGCCGTATTGGCATGCGCCGGCCTCGTGGTCGGCGGCGGCTGCAAGAAGAAGAAGAAAAAACTGTTCCCTTATACGGGCAACCCGAAAAGCATGGTATGGGACATCACGACGCTTAAATATGAGATGGACAATCCGGACCTGCTGATAATCGATACCCGGGTGACGCAGTACTACGATAACGGCGTCGCCTACAACCCATACGATGCAGGGCATATCCCGGGAGCAATCTACCTCAGCGCCGGCAAACTCGGAAACGATGCGAACTTCGGTTACTCCGATGACGCTGCTCTGGCGAGCTATCTGGGAACCCTGGGAATAACAACAGACATGAGAATCTGTATTTACGACGTGGGCATTGCAACTTCCGTCGGAAGGGCATGGTATCATCTGTACAGACTCGGCTGCAAAGACCTGCACATTCTGGACGGCGGTTACCCCTATTGGGAAAGCAAGGGAGGCGAGACAACTACGACTCCCACGGCTGTCGCTCCCACTACTTTTGTAGCATCTGCCGACAATTCGCATCTCTGGACCCTCGCGGAGTTCAAACCCGCATGGGACGACGTGCAAGCCAATGGCAGTCAGACTTACGTAATCATTGACTACCGCGAAGAGCCTCTGTTCTCGGGCCACAAGATTTGCCCCGATGCCGCGTTCGGCGGGCATATTCCCGACACGAATTATCTGAGCTATAAAGACCTGTTCGACGCTAACACCGGAAAATTCAAGTCCAAGACACAGATTTCGAATATGCATGCAGCACTCGGCGCAAGTAAGGATAAGACAAACGTGCTTATCTGTAATTTCGGCTGGCGCAGCGGCGTCGCCTTTTTCGCGCTGGTCTATGCCGGGTGGCCTGAGGCAAGTCTGAAGCACTACACCGGCGGCTTCCGTGAATGGAGCTGGCAGACCTATTCAGATCCCGTTACCTATCCGTACACGACCTATAACTGCTTCGACTACGTGAATGACCTCGATGAAAATATGGCGTTCCGTTCTCTTAAAGCTGATACGCAGCGTTATGCCGGCGGGTCGGCACAGGTCGGCACGAAAGTATACTGCATCGGCGGGCACGGCATCAGTTATACCGGACAGAAAACGGATACGGTGCAGGTGTTCGATTTCGCCGATAATTCCGTCTCAACTCTTGCTCCTCTGCCGGAACCTATCGCGTTCAGCGCCGCAGCCGCCGTCGGCGACAACATCTACCTGATCGGCGGGTATGACAACGACGGTGTAATCCTAAGCAAAGTCTATCGCTACGACACACTGTTGGATACATGGGACGACGGCGCAACCGAAGCGGCGCTACCGGTCGGCCGCTGGAGCTTCGCCGCCGCGGCCATCGGAAATACCATTTATGCCGCCGGCGGGCTTATCGGGAAAGTGGGAAGCTCCACCGACAACTACTCCGACACGGTCTACTCGTATGACACGACGAACCCGGGCGGAGGGTGGACGGAAGAGACGGATGCCCAGCTTCCGATAATAAGCCGCTGCCATGCACTGGTGCCGGATGGCAATCTATTGTATTTCGTCGGCGGCATGTGGTACGACGATACACCGGGCCAGACAAGCCCCAAAAATTACCTCACCACAATCTACGTGATTGATACGACAAACCTGGCCGCCGGCTGGACGCAGCTTGCCGATGGGCCCGGCAAAATGGCGGGCCACTCCGCCACGCTCGTAAACGGCAAGATCTACGTCCCGGGCTCGGCACTGACCGCCGACGTCTATGAGTATACTCCCGGGGCAAATACCTGGAGAGCGCTGAATACAACCAGCACATACGATGGCGTTGACAGGCCTTGCTGGGTTGGATGGAAGAAATACTGGTATTTCCTCGGTTCTGACGGCGACCACTTCGCCACTATCGGAGGATTTGGCGCGAAATCCAACCAGACGGCCACACACCCGTGGCACAAGAAAAAGTTCTTTAACCACGTGTATCTGTTCAATACGGCAGATACCAAGATTAATCCTTAGGTTATGATTCCGGGGACTGCCGTAGCAAAAGGGGGCCTGGCTGCGGCAGTCCTTCCCGTTTCACCTGCGGAGACAAGCGGCATGAGGGCGCTGACCTTTATTCTTTCGGTTGTAACGGCAACGGGAATAATTCTCGCAGGCGGCACCACACTTATCGCCGCCGACCAGTGAGGACCAGGCGGCATGCCCGGAGGAGGCGCGGCCGGCGGCATGGGCGGCGGCGGTTCTTTCGGCGGCTCCGACATGTTGTCGGGCCTCGGCGATAACCGTTCTCTGATGAATGCAACTGCCGATTACTCGATATCAAGAAGCGGAAAGAACGCGTACCGGTCATATAGCGTTACAATGAAATACTTTCCTTTCAAATGGCTTATCCTGACCGCAAGCGTTCCTTTCCAGAGTATTTCGGGCTTCGACACCCGGTGGGAAACTTTTACCGACGCGCTGGGCGATCCGGTACTGGAATACGAAGAATTCCATTACAACCAGGAGGGTATGGGAGACATTACAATCATGAGCTGGTTTAATGTCGCATATCCTTTTTTGCGCAAGCCCGCACCGGCGGACGGGGAAAAGAAGCCGGGCGAAGCAAAGGAGGCAGCCGCCAAGAGCGGAAAAGATAAGCCCGGCAAGACGAAACCTGAACCGGAGAAAGATTCAGACAAACTTAAAGGCTACGGCTACCCGATGGTGCTCCTGGGTGTCGGCCTGAAGCTCGATACGGGAACTCACGACGAGTGGGATTACCAGAAGTACCTGTATGACCGCAGACTTGCGGAAGACAAGGGAACCGGCGAATACAGCATTTCGGACGGTATCATACCGGCAAGTTACCAGCCTGGCACCGGAACCACTGATATCCTTTTCGGAATTTACTACCAGCAGCGGTTCCGGCGCTTCGTCCCCTGGGCCGGCTTGACATACCAGTACTCGGGCGGTGAAAACACCGTCGGCTACGAGCGGTCGGACAAGCTGATGTGGAGCCTGGGGACAAAGTATATTATCAGCCAGGACGAAAAAAAACGCCAGCTCCATGTCAGTGCCAGCCTGAGCGGGACCAATATCCTGGGCGACGATATCGACCACTCCGAGAATACGACGCTTCTGGGCATTCAGGAAAAGGGCGATGTCCCGGATACGGGCGGGAGCTTCGAGTTTATTCAACTCGGCCTTGGTTATGATATCACGAAATACATGTCCGTTTCCGCTTCGGTCAAACGCCCTCTTGGAAGCCAGGGCAGCGATTCCGAAAACGCGTTCGACCACCAGTTCAGCGTCGGGTTAACGTTCAAGTTCTGAGAACATCATCATTCAGTGACAAAGGAAAAGACATGATAAATCAGAAACCAGGGAAGCGCTCGGAATGGGACTGGCCATACATAATCTCAGCGGGATTCATTGCCGTCATCGGCGTAATCCTCGCCAAAGGGGTCATGATGAAGCTCTTTGGTGCTCCTGGTAATCCGGGCAACATGGGTTTCTGCATGAGCTGTTTCCTGCGGGACATGGCGGGTTCCATTGGCTTGCACAAAGCAAAAATTGCATGGTATTTCAGACCGGAAATTCCCGGCCTTATCATCGGCGCATTCCTGGCCACGCTTCTGTTCAGGGAATACAAACCCCGCGGCGGGCAGAACGCGCTAATGCGTTTCTTCTTCGGCGCATTCATGGGCCTGGGCGCCATGATGTTCCTCGGATGCACAACCCGCATGGCACTCAGGTTCGGCGGCGGGGACATGAACGCGCTGGTCGGCTTCCTCAGTTTTGCAGTCGGTGTTTTCGTGGGAACATTTTTTGAGAAGAAAGGGTTTTCGCTGGGCGAGAAAAAGGAATACCCAAAAGTGAGCGGCGTTCTCCTCCCGGTAATAGCGCTGGCCTTTATGGTTATATTCATCATATTCAACAGTCCGGACGACAAGGTTTTCAAATTTTCAACAAAAGGCCCCGGCTCGATGCGCGCCAACCTCTACCTTTCGCTGATCCTGGCCCTGGTTGTCGGCGGAGTGGCGTACTGGGGACGTTTCTGTTTTATGCGCCCGTTCCGCGATTTATTTCTTATGAAGAACGGCCGCACTTTAGGCGGCATCCTCGTATTCCTGCTTATCGCCACGATACTGAACCTGATTTTCGGCACCTATAAGTTCGGTTTCAAGGGTCAGCCGCTTGCGCACACCGCGGTGCTGTGTAATTTCCTCGGCATGTTCACGGTCGGCCTGTCCGCGGTTTTTCTCGGCGGATGCCCAATCAGGCAGGTAATCCGCGCAGGAGCCGGCGACATGGACGCGGGGGTAACTGTAATGGGAATAATCGCGGCAGTGTCCCTTTGCGACAACTTCGGGATATCCTGCACGCCCGATAAGCAGCCTTTTATCGCTGGCGTTGCAGTTGATTTTGCCATCGGGTCCATGCTCGTAATCGCGTTCTTCAGCTCGAGCATATGGACGAAACTTTACGAGAAGATTAAAAGCAGGTGAGCAAAAAAGTCCTGAACGCCGGCCCGGCGTTTGAGATGACGCTGATGTGATATATGAGTCTTTATCCCGGAATATTCAAAGGCAGCGTGAAGGGCTGCCATTCTCCGGGCATCCGCTATTCCTGGATCGAAAACTCCCACTTGCAGTAGAAGCCGTCGCGTTCGTCGGGCGGGCAGCCGAGGCAGCGGGTCCTTATCCGCGGGTCAATCGTTTCGGCAAACTTCGTGTACTCCACCAGCCCGACCGGCTTGCAGGGGAAAAGCGGCAGGTCCTTGCGCTCTCTCGCGGACTGGACGCGGCAGTCAATCATCGTGTAAACCAGCTTGCCGTCTTCGGTGCGCTCGGCTTTCTGTTTATTCAGAAAGGAATAGAGCCGATACCTGAGGGCCTCTTCAAGGGCCTCCAGCCCGCCGTCCTTTTCTATGGCGAACGTCTGCATTATCCGTTTCGCCTCGACAGGCGAAAAATTCGCCCACGATTTCGTATCAAGCTCGATCGCGGTTTCCAGACCGTACTCTTTCTCGCAGGCGAGAAACCAGCAGCCGTCGTGCGCGAGCCAGTTCTTTGCGAAGCATTCGAGCAGCTTCATGAGCGTCTCACGCGGCGCGTCGTCGTGTTCGTGCATTCCATGCTCCGGATTATCTCGGCTTTGTTTTCCTGTTGGCTTTTCTTATATAACTCTTCGCCTCATCGTAAAGCACTCTGACCTTTTTCGTCACCGACGGAACGGTTTTTATCATTTCCATTGCCTCTTCAAATCTTATAACGGCCTCGGTATAGTTTTCTTCATAGTAAAAGTCTTCCCCGTCGAGAAAATTCTTGAGAATATCAGCTTCATACCGGAACGTCATTTTCATGCTGTCGTCGTATCCCATCCTGTTCTGCTTCTCCTTGAGCTCGACAAGCAGCTTTTCCCTCTCTATCCTGATTTTGGACTTTCCTTCATCCGATTTTTTGTCCTCCTGCATTCCCTTCGAAATACATCCGGCGAGAGGAAGAACCACGGCAACGATCAGGCATGCACAAACGGCAAGGGTAACTCTCATTTTAACCTCCGTAAAATATAAGTTGATAAGTGATAAGTGATAAGTTGATAAGTGATAAGTTAATAAGGGCAAAGGAGCTTCGCGCTTGTTATTTTTTAATTTCTTATCCCTTATCACCTATCTCCTATCACATATCTCTTATCCCGTATAACGTTTATCTGCTTATTTTTTCGGCAAACGCGGTAATCGCCTTGACCCCGAAACCGCGGGCAAGGCCTTTGCCGTACGGCACCTTGTCCGTAAAGACGGCCGGTCCCGCGATATCGAGATGGAGCCACCTGACCTTGTCCGGCACCCAGCCGGACAGGAACAGGGCGGCCGTAATGCTGCCCGCGGCCCTGCCGCCGACGTTTTTCACGTCCGCAATCGGCGTCTTGAGCATTTCATTATACGGCTTGTAAAGCGGCATCTGCCAGAAGTTCTCGTCCGATTCTTCGCCGATTTTCATCAGCGTTTTTGCCAGCCTGTCGTCGCCGTAGACCGCGCCGATATCCGTCCCGAGCGCGACCATCTGCGCACCCGTGAGCGTGGCCGCGTCAACGATAATATCCGGCTTCAAATCCTTCGCCACGTCGAGCGCGTCGACGAGGACGAGCCGGCCTTCCGCATCGGTGTTCCCGACCTCGACCGTGCGGCCGGAGCGGGTCCTGATAATATCGCCGGGCAGATACGCTTCGCTGCTTATCGCGTTCTGCGCGAGCGGTGTAATCACGGTCAGGCGGATTTTGAGTTTCAGTCTCGCGATTGCGCACGCGGCGTAGAAGGTCGCGGCCGCGCCCCCCATGTCCATCTTCATCGCGTCCATGCCATCCCCGCCCTTGATGCAGTAGCCGCCGGTGTCGAAGGTCTGGCCCTTACCTACA
>SOJX01000013.1 GCA_004376375.1 Planctomycetota bacterium | reverse complement strand
ATAAGGGATAAGGGATAAGGGATAAGGGATAAGGGATAAGGGATAAGGGATAAGGTTAGAAGTACCGAGTACCGAGTACCGAGTACCGAGTACCGAGTCCTGAGTGAAAATCGACAATCGAAAATCGTAAATCGAAAATTCGTTATGGGCAGATTTATTCGTGAATAGCGATAAACAAACAGTCAGCGGTTCTCCCGAGTCATCAACTCCACTTGATTCCGACATAATCGACCTGCCGCGGCGGGCTATCGGCACGCCGCAGGTGCTCGCGGGATTTATATTCCTTCTCGCGCTCGTGATGATGGAGGGGATTTTCCCGGCGTGGTTCGCGCTGGAAGAAGAGAGGCGTGAAAAGGTATACTTCGACATAGTGCATGCCAACCTTGAAATCGACCATGAAAACAACCTGAAAGCATTGAAAGCCCATCTGGCCAGTACTGAGAAAATTCTCAAAGAAAACCGGCAAGACCTTTCGGAAGAGGAGATCAGAGATTATGAACAGGAGGCTGACAAATGGCGGAGATTGATATCTGATAAGGAAGATGGGTACAAGCATCAGCTAAAATGGCGTGAGCAGTATTACAGGGAGGATAGATTAAGAATCATCTGGAACATAAGGTTCGCCTGTTTCAGCATGGCCTGTTTTGCATTCGGCGCTTTCGGCCTTATCTTCGGCGCCATCAGCCTTGCGGTTTCAATCGGTACCGGACGGAAGTGGACATGGATAAACGTAATCCTTCTTCCGGTTGCATTGGGGAGTGCACTGCTTTTTCTGTATTTTTCTCAGGAGGTATATGATGAAGATGCGTTATTAATTTTTGGAGTACTGGGCATTACCTCTGTTCCGCTCGCAATCATCCTCAGGCGGATGGTCGAATGGGTCGCGCCGGTAAGAGATGCATCGTTAAAAGGTCGTGACCGTCTACGCAAAGTATATTTGTCCCGCGCATGCGTGGCCGCGCTAGTCTGTACGATAACCATGCATGTTTTTGTTTGGCTTATGTTTATCGACGACCTTGTGCTTGTTGTACCATATGCAGTCAGAAGCCTGGCGCGGCGGATCATACTTTTTTCTCCGTTTGTTCTGATTATCGCCGCATCACTGCTGATTATCCTGAAGAGGGCGCGGGTCGCCGCTTTTGGACTACTTGTAATTCTTCTCGTGCAGGATATCGCGGGTTTCGGCTATTACTTTATCGAAGAAGTTATCCGCTATTGGGATATCTCACGTGGCCAGTGGGAGATTCTGCTCGCTATCCCGCCGGTGCTCATTTTTTTCTATCCTCTCGTCGCGCTTGCGGTGATGCTTGTCCGGCCGCTGGGGAAGGCGTTGTTTGAACGACCTGCCGCATGATTCCTCCCTTCCTCCTTTCCACCCTTCATCCCTTCTGGACGGAAAGGAGGAAAGGATGAAAAGAGGAAGGGAGGAGGAGAAGAAAAGGCTACTCCTTCTTCGGCCTATCGACCGGCGGCGTGAGCGGGTGTGGGCTGGTGCGGAGAAAGTCCTGCGCTTCCCTGATGCCTTCGTATTTCGTCATGTATTTCTGCGCGCGGACGCGGTCGCCCTGGTTTTTGTATACGCGCGAAAGGTTCCGGTAGGCATCGGCGTAGCCCGGGTCCTTGTCGATTGCCGTCTGGTATTGGAAGATCGCCAGTTTCAGATTGCCCCGGGCTTCCGCACAAAGGCCGAGGCCGTAGTAGCCTTTCGGGCTGTCGGGCGTCATTTTCGTGAGGATTGCGAATTCCGAGACAGCTTTTTCAATACTGTGCTCCATCTTCAGATTAAGATAATAGTTTCCGAGGTACCAGTGGGCCTCGGGGTCGTGCGGCCTGTTTCGCGCCTCGTCGGCCTTGGCGCGGTACCTGGCGGCGATATCGCCGCTCTGCTCGAAGAAGTAGCGCGGCAGCCCGCTGCGGACCTCCTCGACCACGCAGCCGCAGAGGTTTGCGGAAAGAATCAGTAATAGAATAATCCGAATCATCTTATGGAAATTGTATCATTTATAATCGCCCTGTCTTTATTTTTTCGGTTTTTTCTTCCCTTCCTCCTTTCCACCCTTCATCCCTTCTGGACGGAAAGGAGGAAAGGATGAAAAGAGGAAAGGAGGAAAGATGAAAAAAGAAAATATGACCCGGAACCCGGGACTCAGGACTCAGGACTCAGGACTCGGGACTCTTTCTTGACACAGTACACCGCCGCTTCTATAATGACTGACTGCGGTGATCGATTTTTCCATACATCCTGAAAAGGGAATATTATGGAAACGCGCAATACATCGTTCTGGTTTTCGCCGGCCGGCATTATGGTCGCGCTGCTTCTGGTCGTCGTCGTCGTCCTTGTCGGGTTTCTCGCGTACGCGCCGATAGCGCGGGCGTGGTGGATAGGCAGACTCACGCACGACAATCAGAAAATGGCGGACGAGGCGCGCGAGCGTATCCGCGCCATGGGCGACCACGCCGCCGGCGCGCTCTGTGAGCTTCTCGACAGCGCCGACCGGCAGAAGCGGCGCGAGGCCGCGCTTCTGCTCGGCGAGCTGGAGTACTACGATATTACGCTCCCGTTCTGGATCGAGCGCCTGACCTCGGGCAACGCGGAATACGCGGCGGACGCGCAGGACTATCTTGCGGGGATGGGCGAGAAGGCGATTACCGACATCCGCCTGCTCCTCGAAAGCTCCGAGCTGCGCAGGCGTTTTGCCGCGTATGCGGTCTGCATCAAAATGGACCGAAGAGACCTCGCGCCCATGACGCTCCGGATGGACTACGCCCTTGACGGCGCGGGATTCCCGCGCGGGTCCGTGGCGTTCTGGGGCCTGGTCGACGGTGAGAAGTACGGCGACCTGGTCGTTGTCGCCGCGACCGAGCTTGCGAATTCGGCGATGAACGTTCCCGAGGACAAGGGTGAAAGCTATATCGAAGCCGCGCGTAAAGCAGGATTTGACGCCCTGATGCGCGGACAAGTTATCTTTTTCCACAACGCCGGAGACATCGAGACCTTCAGGGAGATTATACCGCCGCCCGCGGCCGAGCCTGCGGACGAGGCCGGCAGGGCAGTGTGGCGGAGAGTAAAAGAAACCGTACTCTCGACGGGCGAAAGTAAAATCAGCAAAGACAGGTTCACGGACGTTCTGGCGTTTATCAGAAAGGGCTGCGGCGTCAACGTCGTGGTCGACCCTGCGGCCGTGGATGGAAGGCCCGTCACCATCGACGTCGATCTGGTGACCGGAGATGTTTTTCTCGATATGCTTACGCTTCACAGAGGACTCGCGTGGCGGATAATGGGGCCCGCGGTCGTTATCTTCGACCCTCCCGGCAAGAAGGACCGCTTCACGGTTTCGAAGGGAGAGTTCAAGAACTATCCGAAAATCGTGAAGAAGCCGGACGCGGGTGCGAAGCATTCCTTCGAATTCGAGTCCGCTTCTTTTCAGGAAGCGCTGGACAAAGTTGAAAGTACGGCCGATCTGACCATCTTGCCGATGCCCGACGTGGACCTGACAAAAAAAGTGAACCTCAAAATAGACAATGTCAGTTTGAGACATGCGCTGGATTATCTCGTCAAGGTTGCCGCCGGGTATTACTGGTTTGTCTCCGACGGCGCGATCGTCGTTTCCCGCGAGAAACCGCCATCGGAGAAAATTGTCTCCGGGAGAGACTTTTCCGCGTCCGCGGGCAAATTCCCCGAGATCGCGGGGCATCTTGTCTCCAGAACGGTAACCGGTGATTTTGACGGCCAGGATCTGACAAACGTCGCGAAGTCCCTGCAGGAGAGAACCGGTATTCACGTTTTTCTCCACCCCGATTTCCATATGGAGCCGCCGGCCGTATCGGTCCGGGTGAATGAACGGCCGCTGAAAGACGTACTTAATAATATTTCACTCTATGTCGGCTGCAGCTGGGACGTTCGTTACGGCGGTATTTTTATGGCGTCGGCGAGCGAGCTCGAGCGCATTCCGAAGTCGATCCCCATTCCGGTCGACCTGCCGGGGCGGATTGAGGCGAAGCTGAATGGAAAAATTTCCCTGAACCTGGATGATACACCTTTGGCGGAAGTTGTTCGGCGCCTTGCAAAGGACGAGAATGTACCAATCAGGATCGGCAAGGGCGCTAAGAGGACAGGCCAGGAAAATGCAATAATTTCGTGCAACCTGGCGGACCTCGAACTTCGCTACGCGCTGGAAGCCATCCTGCTTCCCGTGGGGTTGTCGTGGAAGCTCGAAAAAGGCGAGATTGTCATAGTCCCGCAGTAACGGACCTGATAAATGACTGAAAAACTTTTTCATACAGAACCTCAGACTCTGGTTTTCAGCGCCAAAATTATCCACCTCGAGCGGCGCGGCGACAACGGCGCCGTCGTCCTGGACCGCACGGCCTTCTACCCGGAATCGGGCGGCCAGCCCGCCGACCGCGGCACTCTCGGCGCAAAAACGGTGCTTGACGTTCAGTATGAAGGAGAAAAAATCGTACACCTGATCGACGGTCCCGTCAAAGTGGGCTCGACGGTGGAATGCAAAGTCGACGCCGCAAGGCGCGAAGACCATTCGACACATCATTCCGCGCAGCACCTGATAACGGCCGTTTTTCTCAGGCACGGCGATTACCGGACCATGGCGTTCCATCTGAGCTCGGAGGTCGCGACCATCGACCTTACGGGCGATATTACTTCCGAACTGCTTGACGAAGTGGAGTCGGAAGTGAACGGGGAGGTGCGGGCCGGAAAACCGCTCGAGGTGCGCACCGTTACGCGGGCCGGGTTCGACGCCATGGACCTGAGGAAAAAGGACCTGCCCGACGACGTGAAGGAAGTCCGCCTCGTGGAGATCGAGGGCGTGGACGTCGCGCACTGCGGCGGTACGCATGTAAACAGCACTTCCGAGATCGGGTTCGTGGTTTTCGCCCGGACCGAGCGGGTGAAAAGCCTGACCCGCCTCCATTTTCTCGCGGGCGAGCGCGCGAGGAAGTACGTATCTGAATTGAAAAGCTCTATCGAGGATGCGGCCGCCGTCCTTTCGGCCGGGTGGCGCGAGCTGCCGAACCGCGCGAAGGAAATCCTGGAAGACCTCAAGAATATCCGCAAGATGCGCAAGGCGGCGGAAAAAGAGGTCATCGACCGGATGGTGCGCGAGTTCGCGGCCTCGAGCGAGCCGTTCGTTGAAATCCGCACCGACGATATCGAGCCCGCGCACCTGGCCGCGCTTGCGCGCCGCCTCGGCAAGCAGGGGAAAATCGCCGTCGTGAGCTCGGGCATGGGGCTTATCGCGATTGCGACGCCGGAAGGCCACTCGCTTGACGCCGGCAGCGTGGTCGCGGCGGTGAAGAAGGATTTTCCCGTAAAGGGAGGCGGGCGCGGAGACTTCGCCCAGATCGCGGAAGTCAGCAAGGAGATGATGCCCGCGGTCCGCCGGCGCATCGTGGAGATGTTTCGGGAGGCGGAATGAACAGCGAGGCGATCTACGAGGAGCTGGCAATGCTGTGCGAGCGGCTCTCCATCGATCTGCGCCTCGAGCCCTGCCCCGGCGACGGCGGCATGTACAACCTGCGCGGCAAACGGGTGATAGTCGTGAGCTCGGGCCTTTCGAAATCGGAAGCGGTGTGGCTCATCGCAGGCGAGCTCGCACGGATAGACCTCGAGGAAATCTTCCTTAAGCCGGCCGTGCGCGAAATGCTCGACCGCGCGAAAGCAAAACGCATCAGACCGCCCGGGGGATAAGGGATACGGGAATAAGGAAATAAGGGAATAAGAGAATAAGGGAATAAGGAATTAAAGGAACAAGGTTATAATTAAAAATTCTTTTATTTTTTTACTTGTTTCCTTATCTACTTATTTCCTTATCACTTTTTCATATAGCGGCGCAGCTTGCTGCGCGTTAATAATATATCTGCGGCGTGCGTTTGCAGGGGCAAGAAACACGCGCATGCCTTGTCCCTACAGCATTGGGCATGCGGGAAACCCTTGACATAATTCGCTGCTCCTGATAGGATTAGTAGAGAATGGTGATGTAAAATCGAACCGTAAACAGGCCGTGCGGCGTGCCGCTTCGGCCGTTTTTGAAAGGAAGGCAAGATGACGGAAGACCTCACATCCAAAGTACAGGCAACGCTGGACGAGGTGCGCCCGATGCTCCAGGCCGACGGCGGCGACGTCGAGCTGGTCGAAGTAGACGCGGAAGGCGTCGTGCGCGTGCGGCTGCAGGGCCATTGTGCGGGCTGCCCGGGCGCCCAGATGACTCTATCCATGGGGATCGAGCGCAAGCTGAAGGAGACCATACCCGAGGTAACGCGCGTCGAGGCGGTACCCTAAAGGGTGGAGGATAAGGAAGCATGCGAACTATGAAGATACCTGCCCGTGCCGCACTGGTAATTGCCTTGATGGCAGTGCTGGCGGCCTCGGCGTTTTTCGGGTGCACCCATAAGGATGACAAAGACCCGAATCCCATGCTATTTATGAATCCGGACCTGTTCAACTTCTACGGCCCGTCTCACGTCGTCGTGGTTGAGTTTACCGCAACCGAGATGTGAATAACGTGCGACGAGACCAAGGTGGCCTTGGCAAGTGACCAGAATACGCTCGGCAGCAGGCTTGTTTATTGTCTCTACTGGACCGACACCACGCCTTATGGCACGCGCGACACATACTACGGCGGTTTTATTCTTCCGCCCGACGTATTCGTTGACGGGAAACAGAAGGGTTTTAGAAGTATAACCAGCCACACTATCCTTGCGGGCGCGATCAACGGCAAGAGCGGCGTCGACCTGCAGACCTCGTGGGACGGCAGTATTCTGAACGGGACCGTTATCAATACGGCAAGGAAAGACCTCGACCAGCTCGTTGTCCGCGTGAATCGGATTACCACGGCCGACATGGCGTCTCACCCGAACGAGGTGACCGAAATCATCGCAGAGCTTCCGCTTGCCGCGCTCGCGGACGGGGAGTCGGATGCGTTTACTACGGGCAGCATCACGCTCGGGGCCGACGAGCGGCTCGTCGTGTTCGTTCAGAACGACACCAACAAGCAGGTCTTTCACGGGGCGTACGTGCCGTAGCTGGCGCGACGCGGACCATTAAATTATTGTAGGGGCAGACCTCGCGCGCGCGCCGTGCCCCTACATATTTAACGCGCCGCAAGCGGCGCCGCTAAATATATATTCTTATTTCCTTATTCCCTTGTTCCCTTGTTCTCTTATTCCCTTATTCCCTTGTTCCCTAGTCAAGCAGCTGCTTTTCGAGGCCCATCGGCTGCTTGGTCTTGACCTCTACCAGCGGGATCGCCTTCCTGTGCTCGAGCGTGTCTGAAACTCCGAGCTGCCGGAACAGGAACACGAACTTGTCGTAAAGCGCGTTGTTTATCGGCGTCCTGACGTCTTCGGGCAGGCCCCAGATCTTTCTCTTGAAGGGGCCGAAGCCTTTCTTGCGCAGCTTGTAGTAGAACTGCTCGTCCGTCCAGCCTTCCTTGCGCTCGCCGGCGTGGTGCTCGCGCAGGTGGGCGTAGATTTCCTCCTTCAGGTCAGCCGGGAAGTAACCGCCGTCGTACTGTATGTTCTGGAAACCCGTGGCAAGGTGCACTTCGAGCGCGTTATCCTCCTGGAACTTGTTGAACGCCTCGTCCGGCAGGGTCGAGGCCCCGTGCTGCACGACGCCGCCGAGACCGTATTCCTTCGCCACCACGTCAAGCTCCTTGATAACGTCGAAGTCGATTGCGACCTCCGCAATCGAGCCGTCCGGCAGGACGACGCCCCCGTGGGACGTGCCCGTCTGGATGGAGACCTTGGAAAGGCCGATGAGGTCTTCCCCGCGCTTCGAGAGCGCTTCCTTGAAGCCGTCGATGTAGGCTTTCAGCTCCTCGGCCGTGGAGTTCTTCCCGCCGACTTCCCCGATCTCTCCGCCGACCGAGACGGTTATGCCTTTCGCCCCGAGTTTTTTCTCGAGTTCGCGGATGTAAGCGGTGAGGTCCGCGGTTATCTCGGAGTTGTTTTTCTGCTGCTCGGCGACGGTCGACTGCTCGAGGTCCACGGTCGTGGAGGCGTCGATATCGATGTTCCAGTAACCGGCCTCCATTGAGGCGGAGATGAGATCGCGGAGCTCCTGGAGGATGCCTTCGGGATCGCTCTTGAATTTCTTGAGATTAACCTGGTAGTGGTCGCCCTGGATGCACACCGGTCCCCGGTAGCCTTCGCGGCATGCGGCGGCGATGCAGACCGTCGCGTATTCGGAAGGCGCCTGCCCGGTGTAGCCGGTCTCCGACTTGGCGAGCTCGAAGAGGAAGGGGCCGACTTTTTCATCCTCGACCGCGCGGATGACGGCCCTTGCCGCGTCGTAGGTCATGCCTCTGATGTTTATAGCCGGCACGACCGGGCCCTCGAACTCCCCCCGGCCGCGCGCCAGGTAGTATTCGTGTATCGATGCGGGGATAACCCCGAGCGCACGCGCGCCCTCCCGGATGATCCAGCGGCACGAGTTGCGCACGCGTTCGTCTTCGCCGAAGACGGCGCCCCGGACGAGAGAGTCCATCTTCTCGCGGAAGGCCGCTTCGTCGTTGATGCTTATAGTATCATTGGAGCGGACCTTTGCAATGCCGCCCAGGTCGGCGAGCACTGCTTTTACGCTTTCATAGGTACTCATTGCTTTTCCCCTTTATTTAAACGATTCTGGAAACTATCTGTCGCCCTTATCTCTTCCATGGCGGCGGCTGGACCGCCCGGAGTCCCGTCTTTGTTTGCCGGAGCTCCGCCTGCGTTTTTCGGAGCTTTTCTTGCGTTTCTCGGAGCTTCGCTTGCGTCTTTCGGAGAGCCGTCTGCTCCGGCGCGGCGCTATCAGTTTTCCCGAGGGTTTTTCTTCCTCTTCTTCCTCTTCCTCTTCGTCTTCGAATTCTTCGTCGATGATGCCGTCGATTTCGAAAGTTCCCGTGTCGGGCGCTGGTTCTACCTTATCAGCAGCCGGAGGGGTGACGGCGTCGCCCTCAGGCGAGGCGTTTGCCTGGATTGCCTTGCCGGGCACTCTTTCTTCGGCATCATCCGTTATCGGTTTCTTGGCGGGCGGCAGCTGAAGCAGGTCGAGTTCGACCGGCGTGGGCTGGGACATGAATTCGACCAGCTCGAACTGGGCAGGCGCATCCTCGATATCGGAGATATGCTTGAAGCGCCCGCTCTGGGTGAGCTCGGGCGCGACCGGCTCCTGCTCTATCTCGTCAGTGACTTCCCTTGTCACTTGGGGCGCCTCTTCCTCCTCGGTCCACTCGAAGACCTCGCCGCAGTCCGGGCACATCTTGGCGGCGACCTCGACCGTGGTTCCGCAGTGGAGGCAGAGCTTGTCCGCTACGGGCACCCGGTGGAGCGTGCGCCAGTCGAGCTGCTCGAGGTGGCCGGAGGCACGCGGGTCGGACGGCGGCGGCACGACGGATATTTCGCCGCAGAACCTGCACCGTATTTTTTTTCCGACGTGGTCCTCGATGACCTCGAAGGGTTTGCCGCAACTGCAGGAAAACTTTATCATCCGTAATTTCCCACGTTTCCGCCGAAGCGGAGAAGAATAATTATACGCACCTGCGGGTCCGGATGCAATGAAGAAAATTTCCAGCCTTGCATTTGTCGTGTGCTTCGTCAACGCACCCGGGCCGTTTTCGCTTGCATCATGTGCGATACCTGATAAACTTGTCACAGCCGCCCGTCTGAGGAGAAATGCAATGCCCCGCCGGAAATACATAATTGCCGTTTCAGCGCTGTTCTGCGCTTTCTTTTTTTCCTATACGCCCGCCTGCGGGCTCGAATGGGTGACCGATTTCGAGAAAGGCCTCGATGAGGCGCACGAGCGCGGCGCACCCGTTTTCATATTCCTGACCCAGCTGACGTGACCGCCTGCGATGCGCATGTACAGGCAGGTCCTGCCTGTGAGCTCTAAACTCGAGAAGCTGTCGCGCGACATCGTCTTTATCCTGGGCTACAAGGAAGAGAACAGGAAAACGCACGACGCTGCATGGCAGCGTTACCTCCCCGAGTTCTTTTACACCCCCACCTACATTTATCTCGATTCGGAGGGCTACCCGCTCTTCCAGGATATCAGCGACAGGCAGATGCACCGGATGGTTTCCGAACGCGAGCTTCTCTCGACTCTCAAAAAACTTCTCAAGAAAAACGGCAAAGGCGCCCCGAGGAGGAACTGGAAGAAGGTGCGAAAGGGCCTGAGAGAAGCGGAAGAAACGCTCGAAAGCGACGGCACCGACAAGGCCGTGAAAGCCCTGGATAAAATAATCAGGAAGAACGCCGTCCCGGTCCTGACCGAAAGGGCCAGAAGCATGCGCATGGAGATGCTTGATAATAAATTTCTTGCCGCGGAGAAAGAGCGGCTCGCGGGCGTGAAGCCCGAGCCGGAGGATTCAGTCGAATACGAATCCGATACCATCTACCGCCATGCGGTGGCGGATGCGCTGGAGGGAAACATCATAAAGGCGCGGGACGCGCTCGCCTTTTTCCTGGACGCCGACGAGGAGCGGGACAAATACAAGAACATGCTCGAGCTCAAAAAGCGCCTCGCTGCGCAGTGCAAAGATGCGTTCACCGCCGGGCGCATGAGGGCGAAGGCCATATCTTTTGTAGGCACCGACAAACGGTTGTTTGAAATCGGAGCTCTTCTGGAGTCCGAGCTTCCGCTCGTGGATGAGATGACCGTGCAGTTCTGGGCGCTTACGGATAAGGGCAGCGTTTACGCGGGGTACCGGACCTATAAAAATGTTAAAAAGGGAATGCACCACATGGTCGCGGCCTACATAGTCTATTCCGACCTCAGGAAGACCGGCGAATGGGAGAGGAACGAGTATGTCGCCGACATGCGCGTCGAGATATACGTCTCCAACGAGCTGGTCGCAAGCGGCGTGCATTCCGGCAAACCCGGGACCGGATGGTGGTCGAACGCGGACGTAAGGCCTCTCACGTTCTATCACGAATCGGGCTGGGGCTGGGATTCCGGCACGATGACGCCCGTCCGTGACGGCCTCGTATACGGCCGGCCGGATATTAAGAAGAAAAGTGATAAGTGATAGGTGATAAGTGATAGGTTATGTGATAAGTATATTTGTTTAGCGGGCGAGCTTGCTCGCCGCGTTTCTTTAAGGGACAAGGGATACGGGGGAAAGTGTAAAGTATGAAGGATGAATTGTCAGCCGCGCCGCCTGCGGCGCGCGTTGAGAATGGTGCTTTTGCCGCTATCCAGGCATCCCGCGAAACACGATATTGAAATATACAAGTCTGATTTCGCTTGCACAGAGACGAACAAGCGGTTACACTCAATAATACGGCAACGGGAGGTGCGGTTTCAATGTCTGTACACAGGCATGTCTGGCCATTCCTTGTTTTCCTGTGCGCTCTCATTCTTTTCCCTTCCAGCGCAGACGCGATAGAGTGGGTCACCGATTTCGATGCCGGCCTGGACGAGGCCCATGAGCGGGGAGCCCCGCTGTTCGTGTTTTTTGTGCAGACGACGTGTGCCCCTTCGATGAAGATGTACAATAGAGTATTGCGTAATAGTGCCGAGATAAATGCGCTTGCGAAGGATTTCGTCTGTATCCTGTGCTACAAGGAGTTGAATCAGGACGCCTGGAACCGGGGGTCCGTATATTTTCTTCCTCAGTCTTTTTATACCCCTTCCTACGTGTTTGCCGATTCAGAGGGGAACGAGCTTCTGCCCGGGGTCCGCGCGAAAATGATGCACCGCAAGTTTCCCGAAAAAGAGCTCGCCGCGACTTTCCGGACAGTCCTGAAGCAGGTTGGAAAGGGGATGCCGCGCGATAAATGGAAGGCCGTTCGAAAACAACTGCAGGAAGCGGAAGACGCCTTCGAATGCAACGACGCCACACGTGCGCTGCAGCTTCTGGACGCGGTGACTGCGGAGAATGCTGTTCCGTGCCTGACCGGGCGCGCGAAACGCCGCCGCCTCGAACTGTCGGATTACGCTTTTCTGCTCCGCGAGGCCGCCCGGCTTGACCAGGAAGCCGCCATACGGAAGTACTCGGACCTTGCGCGCGCCTACGCCGGCCGGCCCGAGGGTGAAGAGGCGATGAAGAAGCTTGCCGAATACGGTATCTCGGAGCCGGTACGGCCCTCGGTGGACGGGGACCTGATAGAGTCGGAAGAGATATACCGGCGGGCCGTGAACGCGGCGTTGCGCGGTGACATAATCAGCGCGCGGGATGAGATGTCGTTTTTTATGGATGCGGCGGATGAGCCCGAACGGCATCCAAAACACCTGGCGCTCCATGATCGCCTTTCCGCCCGGTGCGAGGACGCCTTCGGCGCCGGTCGTGTGAAAATTACCAAGGTTTTCCTGCGCCATACCGGTCAGAAATACTGGGAGATAGGGGTCACGATCGGCTCCAGGCTCCCCCGCGTTGACCGCCTTACGATTCAGTACTGGGTTCTTACCGGGCTGGACAACGTCTTTGCCGCCTACCAGACTTTCGGAAACGTGGAACGCGGGAACCGGCATCAGCACGCGGCCTACCTGCCGTTCAGCGACCTGGGTAACGGCACGGCCGGCGGGGAAGTTGGCGTCAGGGACGTCTATTTCGAGGTCTTCGTCTCCAACGAGGTGGTCGCCTGCGCCTCGCTCTCCTCCAGCCCTAAAAAGACGTGGTGGCTGGGGACCGTAGTAAAGCCTCTTGCCTTCATTGACGTGCCCGGCTGGGGCTGGGATTCCGGCACGCTTACTCCCGGCGAGGAGCGGGGCGTTATCTACGGCAGCGATGACGTCCGGGTCGTGCGGGGAAGTTCCGACCGGGACGTTCCTCCTCTTCCGGTGAGAATCGAAAACGCGATCGGCGCGATGGGGAGGTCGATCGACCCTGCGGAGATCGGTACCGCCTGGCGCGAGCTTCTCGAGATAGGCGACGCGGCCGTGGGGCCCCTCAGGCGCGCGCTGGACCCCGAGGGCGGCGAGTATACGGTCAACTATGCCCTGCTTCTGTGTGATATGGGGGCGCGTGAAGCCATTCCCGATATCCTTGCGCTTCTGAAGGCGAAAGACGATTTTCTAAGGAAAGAGATTTCCGCCGGCCTCCTGCTGTTCGGCGACGGCCATGTCGTCCCCGTTGATATTCTTACGAAGCAACTGGATGATGAAAAAATGTGGCCGCGTTTCGCTGCTGCCATGGCGCTGGGGTATCTTCGCGATGAGAAAGGCGTAGGCCCGCTTGTAATGCGCCTTGCAGTCGAAAAGGATTCGGCCGTCCGAAACGAGATTATTAACGCGCTTACAAGGATAACCGTCAGTAGTTTCGGGCTGGACGGCAACCGTTCGGTTTCAGAGCAGAAGGTTCCTTATGAAAAGCTCGTAAGATGGTGGAAGACGCATTCGAAAGAGACACGCGAGACATGGATGGTCGCGGCTCTCAACGATGCGGGCTACAAAATACAGAAGCCGGACGATCTGGTTAATGGACGCGTCTCCGTCGAGGTCGAAGAAGCCTTGCGCAAGGCTGCGCTGGAGGGCCGCTGGTGGATTTCATATGCGGCCATGCGCCTGCTGGCCGGCCTGAACAACCCCGACACAATCCCGACCTTCCTGAACGCTCTGCGCAAAACGAAGAGGAGCGATCTTCGTTACGCGGCACTCAGAGGCATTACCGCCGTTGCGCATCGTGATTCGCTGGAAGACCTGATATCGGTTGGGGAGGACGAGAAAGAGCTTACCGAGGACGTAATAAGTATCCTCGAGGACCTGCTGGGAATATACACGATACCGACGTCCAAGGACGGCGACCCCGTTGAGCGCATGGCTCCCTGGCGCGACTGGGTCCAGGAAAACGACTTCTATATCTACAGGCCGGAAGGCTCGCCCCGGTTCCTGATGAACGAAAAAGCCAAGCAGGAAGCCACGGTCGTCGACCCCGTCACCGGGAAACCCGAAGAATGATGGACGACGTGCGAAAGCCCCGTTCGCGGTCATTCGTCCGGGCAATCGTTTTTCTCCTTCTGCTTCTTGCCGTTATTTTAATCGTTTGCCTTCGATTACCCGGTTGTATGGATTCAAACGCCGGACACGTAACGCTGAAAGTGATGAGCCTCAACGTGGCTCACGG
This sequence comes from Planctomycetota bacterium, assembly GCA_004376375.1. Taxonomy (GTDB): domain Bacteria; phylum Planctomycetota; class E44-bin39; order E44-bin39; family E44-bin39; genus E44-bin39. The sequence goes on along the minus strand of SOJX01000013.1, from coordinate 3,233 downwards.
GCGCGGACTTTCCATGCAGCCCGTCAAGCAGTTTTTTGAAGATCGCGAAACAATCGAGTCGAACCTGACAGAAATCGCGAAATTGATTTCACGTGAAAGCCCGGATGTCGTTGCTCTCCAGGAGGCCGACGGGCCCTCGTTCTGGAGCGGTGATTTCAACCACGTGGATTTTATTGCCAAACGAGCCGGATATGAACACAGCTTTCGCGGCGAGCACATGTGCACGGGTATCGGGAGCAGGAAGCTTTCATACGGAACCGCTTTGCTGTCAAGGTTTCCCTTGTCGCAACAGAATTCTTTCAGGTTTGCCCGCAGCCTGCCGACGCCGAGAAAGGGTTTCGTCGTGGCGGAGGTAACCATGCCGGGGCCGGGCAACCTTCAGGTCGACGTCGTCTCGGTTCATCTCGATTTTCTCAGAAAAGGAGCCAGGGAGCGGCAGATTTCCCTGATGATAAAGAAGCTTTCCGAAAGAAAAAAACGTCTTATCGTGATGGGTGATATGAATCACACGTGGGAAGGCAGGGAAAACAATCTCCGAATCCTTGCTGAGAAGCTGAATTTGAAAGCCTTCAAACCTGCTGAGCCGGGAATGTCTACATTTCCTTCCAAGGAACCCAAAAAATGCCTTGACTGGATTCTGATTTTGCAGGAGCTCGAGTTTGTGAGTTACAGAGTCCTTTCCGATAAAGTTTCCGACCACCTCGGAATTATGGCCGAGGTTGGAATAAATCGTTAGCCGCCGCGCCTGCGCACTAACTTAAATTTCCATGCTCATCCCGTCCTCTGCGATGATTACGTCGCGCTTTCCGAACGCCTCCGCGATATCGGCTTCGAGGTCCCGCTCGTACCAGACGGGATAGAAATGCGTAAGGGCAACCTTTTTCGGGTTCGCCCGCTCGACCGTCTCGGCGGCAGTCGAAGGCGTCATGTGCATTTCCATTTCATAATCGTCGGGCAGCGAGCATTCGAGGACGAAGAGGTCGGCCTTCTTTGATATTTCGACCAGACCGTCGCACGGTCCGCTGTCGCCGGAGACTGCAAGCGTCTTGCCAGTTGAGTCGACGATCCGGTACGCGGTCGATTCCGGGTTGTGTTTCACGTTCGCCGCCGTAATCATGAAGGGAGGCTTGCTCAGGACATGGCTGCCGAGTTCAATGACGCGTTTCATGTTATCTGTATCGTTTATCACTTCCGCCGTCGCGTCCGGCCCGATTTCCAGTAGCTGCACTTTTTCGCCGTGCAGATATTTCAAAAGGCCAAGAGACTTAAGCAGGTTTTTCAGAAACTCGTAAAACCCCAGCGGGCCGATGAGCGTGATCGGCTTTTCCCTCGGCCTGTCCACCGCCATGGCCTGGAAGAGGGCGGGGATGTCAAGCGAATGGTCCACGTGGAAGTGCGTAATCAGGATGTACGTGAGGTCGCGGTGGGTGACGCCGTAGTCGAGCAGGCGGTGGAGCGTGCCGCTGCCGCAATCGACCAGCATCTTTGCGTCGCCGTCCTCGACCAGTAAAGCCGACGGCGCCCGGTTCGCGTCGGGGATCGCGCCGCCCGTGCCGATAAATGTTATGCGCACTAGGATTTCCTTTCGAAGAACCTGTTCGCGGCCTCGAGGCCGGCCCGGTGCCCGCAGTCGAAAAGCGTGCCGCCGAACGGGACGCCGACGACGGTCCGCCCCGAGTCAAGCAGCGCCTGCCACACGATTACGTCGTCGAATTCGGTTTCCCCGTCCGGCTCGGGGCGCACCTTTTCCAGCATCTCGAAGAAGGCGGGCGTCAGCAGGCATCGCCCGAATATCTTGTAAACGGTCTCGTCCTTTGAAACGTCTATCGTTCCCCTGTTCTTCTCATGAATGGCCGTTACACGGAACAGTTCTCCGAGCGGTTCGACGTCGGCGAGGCCCGAGTGCGAGAACCGTTTCGCCTTCTCTTCGTCTATCCCGTACAGTGCGGCGTGCTCGGTCGGGTTTTCCGCAAACGATTCCTTCAGCAGCCCGAGCGGGCCGGGCGCGTTTTCCGCCGCGATGACGTTGTCGGGAAGGACCAGGAAGACCGGCTCGCCGGCCGTGAAATCCTTCGCCTTCGAGATCGCGTCGGCAAGGCCAATCGGCTCGGCCTGTTCGATGTATGTTATCCGCATCCGCTTCGCAAGGCCGGTTTCGTTTTCGATATGGTCCTGCACGGCGCCCAGCTTGTGCGGCGCAAGCACGAGAGCCGCCCTGCGGACGCCGGCTGAGTAGCATTCCTCGAGCACGTGGTGAATCATCGGCTTGTAGCCGACCAGCATCATCTCTTTTGCGATCAGCCTGGTTTCCGGGTAAAGGCGGCTGCCCTTGCCCGCTGCCGGGATTATTGCCCTTGCGATATCCATTGTCTTCCTGCTCGAATCGGTACGACAGACATTCTTGTCTGTCGATTGTAGGGGCAAGGAACACGCGCCGAGCAAGCGCGCCGTTAAAAAGGAAATGTCCGTCCGGGCACCACGCCTTCCGGCGTGGTGCTTCCAAACTCCTTACCTCATAATTCATCCTTCATACTTCACACTTCATACTTTCCCCCGTATCCCTTGTCCCATAAGGTGGTTTGCGATTGCCTCGACGTTCCTGTAGTTTCTTCCGAAATCCGTATATGCGAACGGGCTCCTGGGCCTGCTGGTCAGCGTGAGCTCGGTCGTCGCCTCGTCGAGCTCGAGCATTTCGAACGTCACCGCTTCGCCCGAAGTGATAAACGAGAAGCCCTTGCTTGCGCGGACGCGGCCCTCGGCGAGGTCTTTTTCCCTGATTCTCAGTCCGTTGTCCCTGCAGGCCCGCTCGATAGCGCCGAGAGTTTCCGCAGCGGAAGCGTATATGGTCAACTGTCTCGACTCGATGAGCCTGGGGATCCGCCCGCCGGTCTCGTTCAGGATCGGGGCGACGAATACGAGGTCGATGAGGGCGGTGCCCAGCGCGACAAAAAGCGCGGCTCCGAACGCGCCCCCGAGAGTCAGCCCGACGGATTCGGTAAGCGAATTACCGCCGACGCCGAGCAGGCGGAACGCGATAAGAAAAGCCAGAAAAAACCAGAAGGTGCCGTCGAGCGTAAGCATCCCCGCGACGGTTGCGAATCTGCGTATCACGTTATCCTCCGCGGACCATGATATCATGCCCGCCGCGTTGCTTCAACCGGCTTGTTGTGTTTTGGGGTGCTGGGGTGCTGGAGTGCTGGGGTGCTGGGGTGCTGGGGTGCTGGAGTTAGCGG
>SOJX01000047.1 GCA_004376375.1 Planctomycetota bacterium | reverse complement strand
TGAAGTTGAGAAGTGCTGAAGTTGAGAAGTGCTGAAGTTGAGAAGTGCTGAAGTTGGGAAGTTATGAAGCTCGGTACTCGGTACCCGGTACTTGGTACTTCTGAAGGTCTACGCAGGTGGTGTTTCTTCTATGGATTCGAGAATCTTCAGGTAATTATCGTAGCGCAGGTAACTGACCCGGCCGTCATCGACCGCGTCCTTGACTGCGCAGCCCGGCTCGTGGGTGTGGGTGCAGCCGCCGTAGCGGCACTCGGAGGCGAGGTTCTTCATCTCCGGATAATACAGGGCCAGATCCTGCTTCTCCACTTCCCACAGGGAGAAGCTCCTGATCCCCGGCGTGTCGACGACGTAGCCGCCGAACCGGAGCGGCAGCAGCTTCGCCCGGCTTGTCATATGCTTCCCTTTGCCGCTCGCCTCTGAAACCTCCCGGGTTTCCAGTTTGTACCGCGGGTCGAGCGCGTTTACAAGCGCGCTCTTGCCGACGCCCGAGTGGCCCGAAAATATGGTCGTTTTCCCGGCAAGGACTCCGCGAAGGCCGTCGAGGTTCCGCCGCGCAAGCGCCGAGACGAAAAGCATCGGGTACTTGATTACATAGTAAGGTGAGAGTATCTCGCGTGCAAGTGCGAGCCCTTCCTCGTCGACAAGGTCTATCTTGTTGATAACGATAACCGGCTCGAGATTTCCAACCGAGGCCGCGACGAGAAACCTGTCGATAAGGGCGGGCCGAAGAGACGGTTCGGCGACGCTGCCGACGACGCACATCTGGTCGACGTTTGCGGCGATAACCCTCTCAATGTGCGAGCGCCTCGAAGACCTGCGCGAAAGCCGCGAGTCGCGGCGGAAAACCGCGACGATGACGCCTTCTGTCTCGCCCTCCGGAGTCTTCCGCACGCAGATGCGCTCCCCGACGACAAGGAAGTTCTTGTCCGCGGACTGGATGGCCCGAAGCTCCATGTGGAGCCCGCATTCGAGAATATCTTCCCCCACTTCCACCCTTGAAACCGGACCGAGTATCTCCAGAACGCGGCCGTTCGACTCTACATCCTCTTCGCCAGAAACCGCAACGACGCCGAATTCCTCGAACCTCGCGGCGGTAAGCTCAATCACTTCCTTGCGCGTGTCGGAACGCGATTTCCGGCTTCCGATGCGCTCCTTGGTGGTCTCGAGGTCGCCGAGCGAATCTTCCTCGAACCGCCCGGCAAGGTCGCGCTCCCGCTTCTTGCCCTTCTGGTGCTCGCGGAACCGCTTGACCTTCTTTTCCAGTTGTCTTTTCGAGCGTTTCTTCTTCTTCGCCATGGATTTAATTATATCCGGCCTTCGGATATAGTAAAGAGAATATAAGCATCTAACATAGAGCGCCAAATCTCAAACATCATATTATTTTTTATTTTTTTGCGGTCGGGCCTGCCCGGCGTGTGTATCAGTGGTTAGTGATTGGGGGCCAGCGGATTGGGGAAAAACTCGGTGGGCAGGCGCAGCCGCTAAATGAATTGATGCACAACTCGATACTGAATACTCGGGACTCGAAACTGATACGGTAACTTTTCCTTGCATCTGGAGGCGTGGTTTAGTATAAATGGTTTAGCACGTTCCACTTTGAGGCGGCAGCAATGAAGAAGAAGACCGTAGTCTGGACCAAGAATCCCGAGAGCGCGCAACCGCTCCTGGATATGCTCGGGCAGTTTGACCTGGAACCGAAAGTAGCATCGACGCTGACGCAGATGCTCTCACATATGGCGGTACCGCCGCCGATAGCGTTTGTGGCTGCGGACATCTTCCGGGAATGCGCCGATGACTTCAGCGTGGTTGAAACGGCAATCCCGCCTGATACAATCCTGCCCCTGGTTTGGTTCTCCGACCAGCATCCCGGGGGGGATGACTTGAAGTTCGCGCTCGAACACGGGGTCGTGGACTTCTGGCACCCGCCGTATGAGATGAACTCGTACCATGGCCGGCTCGACGCCCGGCTTGCCGAGCGTAGTCGGCTTGACGAACTCCTGAAAAAGCTATCGATACACCAGGACGAGTTGGAGATAGCGCGCAAAGTACAGGAACAGCTGCTGCCGGACAAATACCCCAACGTGCGGGGCGTCAGGTTCGCGGCGAGGTACGTTCCCACCGAACAGGTCGGCGGCGACTTCTACGACCTGCTCGACTTTCACGAGGATTCAGCCGGCATCTTCATCGCCGACGTCTCAGGTCACGGCGTGCCCGCGGCCTTCACCACGATGTCAATAAAAACGGCGATCTCAACCTGGGGACGGGGAATCGTGTCGCCCGGCGAGACGATGATACTCGTAAACTCGCTCGTCAAGGACCTGCTCGAAGGGTCGCGCTACGTAACGGCGATATTCGGCCACATCGACGCGGAGCTTATGGAGTTTACGTTCACCAACGCGGGCCATCCTGCGCCGCTTCTGTTCAGGGAATCACAGAACGGGCCGGAAATTCTCGAGACCGAAGCCGGTTTCCCGCTCGGCATCGTCCCCGACGCCACCTACCCGGAAAAGACGGTAAAACTCAAGCCCGGTGATTTTCTCTTCTTGTACACCGACGGCATAACCGAGGCGACGAATCCGGAGAAGGAATTCTACGGCGAAGAGCGCCTCTGCAAGGTTATCGGCGAAAACCTGGACCGCGACGCGGACACCATCCTCGACCTTTTACAGCAGGACCTGAACACTTTCGTGGACGGCTGCCCGTTTCAGGACGATGTCAACCTCATCGGCATTCAGCTTTTTGAGCCGGAAGACGCCGGCGAGGACAAACTGCTGAAAGACCCGTTCAACGGTTAAGGAGTACGGTTATGAAAAACGCAGGTATTGTAATCGGAATCATCAGCCTTATTGCAGTGGCGGTGGTCGGGCTTCTGCTGCACACGACGCTACGCGGTTACACGGACAGGCAGGTCGGCGAGCTGAGGGACGAACAGAAAGGGATCAGCGCCGACCAGACGAAACTCAGAGACTCTCTCGGTGACCTGGAGGAGCAGCTCGCCAAGCTGGACCTCGCCAAACCGAAATCGTACGACATGGAAATCGCGCGCATCAGGGGCGACCTTGATAAACTCAAAGAGCAGCTAAACGAGCTGGAGAAAAGCGGCGTCGCGTCATCGTCTGATGGCGAAGGCACACGAGCCCGCCGGCGCGGGCCCGGGCTTGAAGAGGCGGTTGACAAGGCACTCGGAGCCATGGAAGAAGAAGGAGACGAGAACCTTACACCGGAAGAGAGGCGCTCCAAGGCGATGCGCGGCCTCTTCCGCGGCATTGCCAAAGAAGGCATGAAGATGGCGAAGAAACAGCAGGAGCGCCGCCTTGCGAAAGCTGTTGAAAAACTGGGCCTCTCCGCCGGCCAGGAATCGCAGATGAAAATCGCCATCGACAATGCGATGGAAAAGTTTCGGGATCTGGTAGACAGGGCGATCGACGGTGAAGACGTGACCGAGGATTTTCGAAAGCTCGGTGAGGAAACCGACGAGCAGGCAAAGGAAATACTGACCGAAGATCAGTACAAGGAGTGGAAGAAAAGCGACCCCATGCGCGGCGGAATGGGACGCGGCATGTGGGGCGGCCGCCGCCGCGGACCTTCCAGAGACAGAGAACCGCAATAGGAATAATGCCGGATAAGAGGCTTGAGGAAATAAACATTCAGCCGCCGGGCATGCCCGGCGGCTTTTTTAATTTTCGATTTGCGATTTACGATTTTCGATTTATTTCAATCGTAAATCCACAATTGAAGAACGCGGCGAGCAAGCTCGCCCGCTAAACAAAGAAGTGGATAAGGAAATAAGTTGATAAGGTAATAAACAAAAACTCTTCCCCTCTTCCCTTATCTTCTTATTCTCTTATCTCTTATCTCTTATCCCTTATCCCTTATCCCGTATCCCTTATCCCGTATCCCTTATCCCTTATCCCGTATCCTCACATCATTTCTTCGGAAACCAGCGCCAGAAAGTTGTGGCAGAAGTGGGCCACCATGCCGGGATAAAGGCTGCCGGTCCATTCCCGGAGCAAGCCGAGATAGAAGGCCAGAACCACGAGCCCGAGATTAAGAAACTGAAAATGAATCAGTGAAAAAAGGATTGCCGTTACGACAATGGCGGCCGTTTTCGTGCTGAGAGTACGCATCACCCCCTGCATAACCCCCCGGAATGCAAGCTCCTCGAAAACCGCGGGAAACACGGCGATAAAAATCACCATAACGGGGAAAGACGGCGGATTCTTGCCGAACAGCTCACGCAAACGGATATGCGGAAGCCCGATCAGTTCCCTGATAAACCCGACCCAGACCAGCATGCAGCCGACCGTTACAAGACTGCCCGCGATTACGAGCGCGTAAAGAGGAAGCGAAACGCCGGGCGTCTGCAACTGGGGTTTGACATGATGCCAGGCAAAGGCTGCGAAGATGACCGTGACCAGGGCAAGAGCCACGTCGGCTACGAGGATTGAAGCCGCGCCCTCAGGCGCGCCGCGCAGAACCAGAATCACGATAACATGCGTAAAAAACATCGCAATCATTATCGCAAGGTCGCGGCCTGCCGAGCCCGGCAGTTTCCTTCGAATCCTTGCGGGCCGGCGGACGGCTCGGTCTCCGCAGTAGGGGCAAAAGCGTTTGTCCTTTGGATAAGCCCGCCGGCATCCTCTGCAGATCCTGCCCCTTACCCGGTCGCCTCCGTCGGAAGGCTCTTCCAGGGAGTAACCGCATTGTGAACAGAACCGCTTGTCCGCAGGAGTTATGCGACCGCACGTCGGGCACTCAATCGGTACGGCGGGCCTGGTCTTTTCACTACCTTGTTCGACATCCCGCGAAGCCCGGTCCGCATCCTCCGCCACCTGCTCGGCACGTCTGCGAAACTGTGCGCCGCATTCGGAGCATCGAAGCTCCAGACTCAGGAACCCCACCCTGCACCTGGGGCAAAGGTATTTTTGCGATCGCGGCGTCCCGCGCTCACCAGGATCTTGGTTGGATTGAGGGGGTTCGGATGGAGATGTCATCTGAAAGTACGTCTCGGTCCGCCGCCGGATCCGCGCCTTGGTCCGCCTCCGGGTCTGAGTCTCGGTCTCCTGCCGGGCGGAGGTCTGCGGCCTCCGCGGGGTGGACGTCTGCCGCCCCGTTCATATGCGGGACCGCCGCGTGCTTTCCCCCGCGTGGCCAGAGCGGACTTGACTCCGAAAATCAACGCAATGAAAATGCCGCCCTTGATCATCAGAAGAATTATTCCGATGACACTAAAGATAATTTTCGGATTCAGGACGACTGAAATCAGCGTCAGCGTCCCGAATATTATAAGAGCGGTAACGCTGGCGGCAAAAGGATTGGACTTTGCCCAGAACCACAGGCCGACGTATATAAATACGATTACCAGTTCGATCGCGATTGCTATATACAAGACAGTCTGCAACGCCTCTTGCACAGCCGGAATCGGGATATCAGACAGCTGAGTCAGCAGCACCAGGAGAACGAGTACCAGGAAAACTTCAATGCCTGCAGCGGCAAGTATCGCCGTCCTTCCGCCCTGGATGTTCTTCTCATGGCCGTAGCGGGCGTACCTGTCGGCAAGGCGCGGCTTGCGCCTTGCGCGCCTGACGGGCCGGCGCGCCTCGGCGACCTGCTCGCCGCACTCGCCGCAGAAAGCTTCCTCGGCTCCGATTTCAGCACCGCACTGTGGACATTCTGTAACCTGGTCCATTTTCTGATTCTATCAAATCGACTAGCCTTTTCAATCTAAATGTAACGTTTGTGGTTAGCGGCTACGCTTGCGCGGCAGTTCTTTATTTAATATAACGCGGCGAGCAAGCTCGCCGGCTAATTATAATAAAATAATACGACTCTCGACGCTTGACGCATAACTTTTCACTTGCTTTACCAACCGGGATTTCTTAGCATAAAGGGCTGGATACAAAAAGAAGGAGAATGTTATCCCGCGCGAAGCCGGCCTTTCGACATACCTGCGTGACATCAACCGCATCCCTCTGCTGACTCCGGATGAAGAAAAGGAGCTGGGGCGCGGCGTACAGAAAGGAAACGCAAAGTCGCGCGAAAAGCTCACCCGTGCGAACCTGCGGCTCGTGGTTTCCATCGCCAAGAACTACGTCGACCGCGGCCTTTCCCTGCAGGACCTTATCGAGGAAGGCAACCTCGGCCTTATCAAGGCGGTCGAAAAGTTTGACCCGAACGAAGGGACCCGCTTCTCGACCTACGCGACGTGGTGGATCAAGCAGGCCATAAAGCGTGCCCTTATCGACACGGTCAAGACCGTGCGCATCCCTTCATATATGGTTGAAATGCTTGCGAGATGGAAGCAGGTCTCCGCCGAGTTGACCGACCAGTTCGGGCAGAGGCCAAGCGCCGACGAGATCGCCGCCGTCCTGGAAATCCCTCCCGAAAACATCCATATGATAAAGATGGCGCTGCGCACCACGAGCTCGACCGACCAGCCGCTTTCGATGGACGGCTTCTGGACGCTCTCCGACATGATCGAAGACAAGAATACGAAACGCCCGGAAGAACTGTTCTTCAACTCGACTGAAACAGATACCATCGAATGGCTGCTCGCGGCGATTGACGAGCGCGACGCGGAAGTGCTGCGCATGCGCTTCGGCCTCAGGAGCGGCGAGCCGATGACGCTGAAGGAGATCGGCGAAACGCTCGGCCTGTCCCGCGAGCGCGTCCGGCAGATCGAGAGCGAGGCGCTCAGGCGTCTGAATTATATATTGATCCACAAAAGACGCCCGACGACCAGGCGGCGCCGCAGGCGAAGCAGAAAAGCCATGCCGAAAGACAAGACCGACCGTATCAGAAACATAACGGCGGAAAAAATCGCCCGGAAGTTGAAGAGAAAATCCCGGAAAAAGGCCGCGACCCCAAAAAAGAAATCCAAAACAAAAGGCAAAGGCAAAAAAAGCGCCGCCTCCAGGAAAAAATCCAAATCCAAGAAAACCGCCGGTAAACGGAAGACCGTAAAGAAAAAAGGCAAACCCAGGCCCAAACGCTGAACATGCGGGGTAACCCATGCCTGAGATGCTCAAGAAATTCATCCGCGACATTCCCGACTTCCCCAAAAAAGGAATCGTCTTCAAGGATATTACGCCGCTCCTGAACGATACGACCGCGCTCAAGCGGTCCGTATACCTCCTCTGCGAGCCATACCTGCACAACCGGCCGGACGTAGTCGTGGGCGTCGAGGCTCGCGGCTTCATCTTCGGTTGCGCGGTCGCCTGCGAACTCGGCGCCGGATTCGTGCCTATCCGCAAGCCGGGCAAACTGCCCTACGAGACGGCCTCGGCCTCCTACGACCTCGAGTACGGGACCGACACGATCGAGATGCACGTCGACGCGATAAAAAAGGGCGCGAATGTCCTGATGGTCGACGACCTGCTCGCCACCGGCGGCACGATGGCAGCCGCGTGCGAGCTGGTCAGGAACCAGGGCGGCAACATCATCGGCGTATCTTTCCTCGTCGAGCTGGCGTTTTTGAACGGCCGTGAAAAACTCGGCGACTACGACATCCGCTCGCTTATTACGTACGACTAAACGCCCGCGTTCCGGTTGCGCTTTCCGAAATTCCGCCTAGAATGTAATCATGAAAATCGGTCTGCCTCTGAAACTCGGGCTCGGCGTAATTCTGCTTTTTGCGGTAATGCTTGCCTTTGTTTTTTCCTACAAACCGCTGCACTACAGGTGGCTCGAGTCGATGCTGATGTCAAGCGAGGCATCCGAAAGAGAAAAAGCTTTCGCGTCCATAAGGTCTGACGGCCCCACTGCAACGCCATACCTCGAACGCTGGTTGGAGTCGGAAAATGATAAACTGTTTCTGGCGGCATGCCGTATACTCGTGAAAGTAAACCCCGACATCCTCGATAAGTATCACGCCCGCCTTCACCGGCTGGTTAATGGAAAACCCTCTCCTTTCACAGACGACGCTGCGGCTGCCATCGACCACAGGGTCTCCGACTGGATGGACAGGTATGACGATGACCCGGCCCGCCAGAGAAACATGTATTGCTACCGGCTGAAATATCACGAATCGTGGAAAGTCAGGAAAAACGCGGCGCAGGCACTGGGACACCTTCGGGACCCTGATGGAATTGCCAGGTTAATTAATGCGTCAACGAAAGAAAAAAATCCCAACGTCCGCCAGTCAGTCGTATGGGCATTGGGCGAAATCGGAGATGAGCGCAGCGTAGAACCGCTGCAGGAGGCGACGGCGAATGACAAGGACGAAGATGTTCGCCGACTCTCCTCCGACGCACTGCAAAAAATAAAGAGCAGGAAACCCGGCAACGCGCAAAAACCAGCCTCTTCGCGAAATCCGTAACCTTACCCCCTGTCAATAGTTACATAAAAATCCCCAGGCAAGTATCCTCTATATCCTGTAGAAACATCACAGTTATGTGATTTCGACCGGTTATTGCCGGATTTTCCCGGTCTTTCACACCCATTTATGTAACAGTTTTGTAAATACATGTCTTTGGCCTGTTTTATGCAAAACTTTTCGCGCCCCAGATACGTCATACTACATAGAAAGAGATAAAAAGCCGAATACTATGACCCAACTCCTTACAATAAATAAAAGAGAAAGAAGCTCGCGGAGCAGCGTGATGCGCGCACCCACAACCAGACACCGCAGTCGCAGAAAAAGCCGTCACGGGCGGTTGTCGCGCAGACACTGCAGGCCTGAGCAGGTCGTGAAATACGCCATCCGGATAGTCACCCGGGCGGGTCTGAAGAATTCCGCAACAGATTCGGCAATCATGGGAAAAGGCAAACGCCCGCCCATCATCCTCGATGGCATACCGCCGTCCGGCATCACATCGGCATAATCAAACTCAGACTAAAGTGCAGCCTCAAGGGGTTAAGTTCTAGGTTTTAGGTTCTAGGTTTTAGGTTTTAGGTTTTAGGAAAAAAATTAATAATATATTCTGACACCTGAAACCTAAAACCTGATACCTAATACCTATTTCGTATCCGCCCGCCCGACGAGTTCTACGATGACAGGATCGGGATGCTTCGGCTCCATGCGCCACCTGGAATAAATCATAACGCCGAGGAAAGTGAACGTCATGCCGACTAGGCTTAAAAAGACGGTGATTCCGGTATGCCACGGCTTCAGGGTCGTCGCCCAGAGAGGAATAAGATACCCGATTGCCGCGCCCGCGCCGAGCCCGAGCAGCGGAAGAAGAAAAATCAGGATAATCGCGAGATAAACGTTCTTTGTCGTGCACTCCACGACCACAGTGTCCCCTACCCCAATATCAATACCGGATGACACCGCTTTCAGCGTTTTCCCTTTTTCGCCCCTGTGACATGCGCCGCAGGAGATGCACCGCTCCTCATCGACCTGGTCTTCGTTTATCACGACCGTGACCCGGTCGCCTTCAACCGCGGCTACGATTCCCTGTTCGCGAAATGTTTCTTTATCGTCCATATTCTCACTCCGAATGTAGGGGCAACCCCCCGCGGTTGCCCGCGAATAATTCGGGCAGGCGCAGGGGCCTGCCCCTACACGCTGGATAATTTAGCATTGCAGGAAACCGTCGGCCAGAAAATTCGGTCGCCTTGCCGAATTTTTCTTACAACCCGCTTGCGGGAACGGTTTCCGCCTGCTATCATGCATAAAGCGGAAGGCATTCCGCACGAGAGGGGATCATGTCGCTTGAATGGAAGTCAATCTTTTCCCGCCTTTCCACCCGCGACAAAATTGCGCAGCTTATCGTTCCCAAGATCGAAGGCCTGCCCTCCGGCGACGATGAGGAATACAGAAAGCTTCTGTCTCTGTCGGAGGAGTTTTCCTTCGGCGGCTACATAGTATTCCGAGGCGCGGTTGAAACCACCACGGAACGAATAAATGCCCTCGTAAGCCGCTCGAAAACACCTCCGCTTTTCATGTCAGACCTCGAGCGCGGCCCGGGCCAGCAGATTATGGGCATGCCGGAGCTTCCCCAGGCGATGGCGTTCGCGGCAACGGGCGATACCGAGCTGGCATACCTCGCCGGAGAGCTTACGGGCAAGGCGGCCTGCACTGTCGGCATCCCGATGGTGCTCGCGCCCGTGCTGGACGTACTCACCAACCCCGAAAACCCGATTATCGGCACGCGTGCATACAGCGACGACCCGGGAATGGTCGCGGAGTTCGCCTACCGCTTCGCGCACGGCGTCGTGCTTGGCGGCGGTCTGCCTACGCTCAAGCATTTTCCGGGGCACGGCGACACCTCCGTCGACAGCCACGTCGAGCTTCCGGTCATGGCGCCGACCAGGGAGCGGCTCCTTGAAGTAGAACTGCTCCCGTACCGCCGAATCATGCGCCATTTCCGAAACGCGATAATGGTCGGCCATCTCGCGGTCGACAGCCTCTCGGAAGAACCGGGAATACCGGCGACCTGCTCGCAGGAAATCGTCGCCGGCCTGCTCAACCGCGATCTCGACTACGGAGGGCTCATCATAACCGACGCGCTCATCATGGACGCGTATACAAAAAAATTCAGTCTCGAAGAAGCGCTGAAGCGGACCCTGCTTTCCGGCCATGACCTCCTGCTCTATCCGCGGGACCCGATGAAAGTCATACGAAAACTAATCGGCCTCGTTCAGGACGGCGTCCTCCCCATCAGCCTGATTGACCGTTCCGTGAGAAAAATTCTCGCGTGGAAAGAGGTCATGGGTCTTCTGCACGGGGCCGGCCAGGCGTGCGTTATAGAGTCGGGAATGGACGGCGAGTACGGCAGCCTCGCACGGACTACGCTCGAACGGGCGCTGACGCTGGTTCGCGACGTCGAATCACTGGTGCCGCTGCCGGAAGCGTCACACCTTCTCGCCGTGACAATCGACGACGACGGACCCGATCCTGCCCCTTATTCTGAAAAACCCGATACCGGGCTCACGCTTGCACACGAATTAAGCGAAACCAACTACGCGACCGACACGCTCCGATTCACGCCCGACCTCACCGACGACGAAGTCGAGTCGCTCCTCGGAATAAGTCAGAACTACGGAACCGCGGTCGTCGGCGTCTTCGCCACGCCGAAGGCATGGGCGGGCCGCGGTGTTATTTCCGCAAGAGCCGCGGCGATACTCTCGGAAATAAACCGGCTCGTTGAGCGCACAATAGTTATTATTTTCGGCAACCCGCACATCTACCAGCTGTGCGAAGGCGCGGAAACCGTGCTCTGTATCTACGATAACTCGGAAACGGCGGAGCAGGTCGCTGCGGATGCGCTCCTCGGGCGAATTCCGATTAAAGGCAGGCTGCCGGTAACGCTTTCGGATGAACTCCCACGCGGGTTCGGAATAAAACGCAATCTGGAGTAGGACGTGTCATTGCGAGGAGGAATCAAATATAAATAATGATTCCGACGAAGCAGTCTCGAAAAAGCTTTCAGCTTTCAGCGATCAGCTAATAATTTATTAATAATAAAAAAAGCTGAGAGCTGATAGCTGACCGCTGATAGCTATAAGGTTTTCACATGCATCTCGCACTTGCAGACTGGCTGATTATCGCAGGCTACATGGCGTTCGCGCTCGGTATCGGGTTATGGTTTTCCCGCCGCGCGTCGAGGGGCACGGACGAGTATTTCCTTTCCGGACGCACGCTGCCGTGGTGGATTGCCGGCACATCGATGGTCGCGACAAGCTTCGCCTGCGACACTCCGCTTTTCATCACGGGAATCGTGCGCGACTCCGGCATCTGGAAAAACTGGTGGTGGTGGTCGTTCGCGCTGACCGGCATGTGGGCCGTCTTCTTCACCTCGCGGCTCTGGCGCAGGAGCGGCGTAACGACCGACGTGGAATTCGCCGAACTCCGCTATGGAAAGTGGGGAATCTACCTGCGCGGCGTCAACGCCGTGTTCATGAACTTCCTCGGCGTCTGCACGATGGCGTGGGTCATCCTCGCCATGATGAAAATCCTCAACATCGTCCTCGGCCTGAACGAACTCACCGGTAGCGCGGCGACGGCCAACGTCATCGCAATCGGAATCTGTGTATTTGTGGCGCTTGTCTATTCGGTCCTGTCCGGGTTCTGGGGAGTCGTCGTAACCGACCTCGTCCAGTTCGGCATCGCGATGGTGGGCGCGGTAAGCCTTGCGTGGATAGCGGTTGCAAAATCAGGCGGGATTTCCGGCATGATGGCGGCACTCTCTTCTTCCGGGACCGCGGACAAGCTCGCCTTCATGCCGCCCGCAGCAGCGGACGGCATTCCGTTCTGGCAGGCGCCGATTTTCATCGTCGGAATCTTTCTTGCCGTGCAGTGGTGGGCGAACAAGAACGCCGACGGCGGCAACATTATCATCCAGCGCATGAACGCGTCCAGAAGCGAAGGCGACGCTGTAAAGGCGACGCTCTGGTTCAATATCGCCAACTACGCCGTGAGGACGTGGCCGTGGGTCCTGACCGCGCTCGCTTCGCTCGTGCTGATGAAAAACCTGCCCGCAGGCTACGGCTCGGAGGACGCCTACCCGCTTATGATGGTGAAGTTTCTTCCGGCCGGGCTTCTCGGGATAATGGTCGCGTCGCTGCTTGCAGCGTTCATGTCGACGATCGATTCGTTCGTCAACCTTGGCGCGGCGTACTACGTAAACGACCTGCACCGGCGGTTCCTGCGGCCCGGCGCCGGCGAAAAAGAATGCGTGCGCACGGGGCGACTCATAAGCGTGCTCCTTGTCGGGTGCGCTGCGCTGGTCGCGCTGAATGCCGGCTCTATCCGCGGGCTGTGGGCGGCGATGCTGAAGTTTTCCGCAGGGGTCGGGCTGGTCTACATCGCCCGCTGGTTCTGGTGGAGGGTGAACGCGCTTTCTGAAATGACTGCAATGGCATCATCAATCGCCATCACGCTGACCCTGGGCTGGCTTGCGCCGGGGATGCCTTACGCGCTTTCACTTCTCATCGTCGTAAGCGGCTCAACGCTTCTCTGGGTGTCGGCAACCTTCATTTTCCACGCGCCGCGGGCGGACGACGCTGCACTCGAAAAATTCTACAGCCGCGTCCGGCCCGGCGGGTGGTGGAAAAAATACGCCGAGCGCACCGGCGTTTCCCCCGCGTCGCTTAAACCCGCGCTCATCGCATGGGCGGCCTCGTCAGTCATGGTGTTGGCGCTTACGCTTGGAATCGGTAAACTGCTCCTCGGCTCACCCGGAACCGGCATGGTTCTTCTGATTATTTCAACGGCCGGCGCTTACGCGGCATGGAAGGCATATTCGCTGAGTAGAGAATCTGACAAAGACCCACATAAAGAAACTGAAAAGTCCGAATACAAAGCCGCTTGATTTCCAGACCGTCCGTTCATATTCCCTGCAAAGAACAATTAATTTATTGACTCTCAATCGACCCGGCGGTAATATTGACCAGTCCGAAGAGGCTGTCGCAAAAAAAACCGGTCTGAAAGGAGAACCTGATGGAAAGAAAGCGTTTTGCCTTGTTTCTATTGATTTTCGCCATCGGAATCGCAGTACCGCTAATGACGGGCGGCGGATGCAAAAAGGATGACAAAAAGAAAGATCAGCAGGTCGCCATTGCAATCATGATTGCGAACCACGATGCGGCAGCGGCTGCAAACGCAGACTTGCACGAGCCGGATGACTCATACGCCGAGGCGATCGCGCAAGGATTTTTCCCCGCCGACACCTTGTTTGACGGGACAATGTATGATGACGACATATTTGCCATCGACGTCCCCACGGGCCAGCTAACCATTACTATCGATTGCTACTTCTTTCATGCTGAGGGAGATATCGACATCAGTCTTGACGATGACAATTTCTTTGAGTTGGCTTACTCTGAAGATGTGTTTGATGACGAACAGATCATTATAACTGTACCCGCGCCCGGCACATACTTTATCTGGGTATGGCAATGGAATTTTCTCCCCAACGGCCAGGATTACCAATTGATATGGACACACCGGCCGTAGCTTCTGCCTTAATTCAACATCAACAAATTAATATCAATATGGGCGGGATAAATCCCGCCCTTTTTATTTACACCTTTTCTTGAAAAATATCCGTCGGCAGGTTAAACTGGGCGCATGGCAAAAGCGAAAGACATAATCCCCACGATCGCAATTATCGCCGTATTCATGTTTGTATGCATGTGCATCTTCTTTTCTGCACGGAAACGAGCGGCAGAAGACCCGAACGCCGGCACGGCGGCGCAGAAGGATTCCGGATCATCCGAAGGCGGCAGACGCACATACGGACCCGGCCCAGGCGCGCCATCATCATCCCGTTCCACCGTTCCCGGCAAGGGTGCGACCGACCCGCCGAAAACAGGCGCAGATGCATCCGGCAAAATCCGAACACTCGCAAAGGCCAGGCCTGCCCGCAAAATCACTGAAATACCGTTTTTTACCAGCAAATTGAAAACCACGGACTCGGGGCAAAACACGCGCCAGAGTCATCCCGGACGAAAGCGAAAAGTCGTTAAGTTTCGGGAAGGCGACAACCTGCCGCGCGGAACAATCTCCGGGACGATTACGGACAGTTCGGGAAATCCAATAGCCGGCGCGCTGGTCGGTCTGTTCCACACGAACCTTCGCGGCAAGCCAAGGGGCGAAAGCCGTTCGGACGCAAACGGAAGTTACACGATCGGCCCGTACAGGACCGGCAGATATGCGCTCCATGTCTCATCAGAAAACTACGCGCCGCTTACCGAGCCGGTTGAAATAACCACCTCTGACGTAAAAAAAGATATCGTTCTCGCCGGCGGCGTTGTGCTGAGGGGCGTGGTGCAGACTTCCGACAACGCGGCGGTCGAAGTCGAAGTAACTGCAGAACGCCCCGGCTGGCAACGTAAGGTTTCGATAAAGGCCGGAGAAAGTTATAAACTGCAAAACGTGCCGGAAGGTGACGTTATAATTACAGCAGAAAGCCCCTCCTACGTTCGCACCGGAACACGCATTGCCGTTCATGGGGACGAAGGTGAGATCACGGTCCAAACGCTTCTTCTTGCGCCCGGCGCTTATATCTACGGCAAAGTCATTGACGAAAACACCGGCAATGGAGTTTCGGAGGCTTCGATCCTGGTGCCGCGTCCAGACTTTACTCCCCCCAAGCCAACGTTTCAGGGCGGTGCTTTTTGCACGGTAGCGGACCAGGACGGAAATTTCCTGCTCGACGGCGTTCCCGCCGGAAAGGCTCTTCTTCTCCTTTCCGTGGCGCCGGGATATGTTGCAGAAATAATCCCTGTTCAGGCTCTCACGGTTGGAGAAAAAAGACAGATTAATATAACGCTCAGCCGTGCGCAAGTCATTCGAGGGCGCGTGGAGACATGGGACGGCATTCCAATTGAAAATGCACTGGTGACGATGTACGCGGAATCGGGGAATATAACGAGAAGCGTTCCCGGGCAGACGGACGCAAGCGGCGAGTTCTCCTTTTCGGTCCCGCAGGGCATGACGGTTACGGAAACGAAATTCAGCCTGCTTGCGCGGGCGTACGGTTTCGCGCCGTCGATTGTCAGAATCGAGCAGGGCAAGGAAAAGGAACCGGTTGTAATATCTCTCGGTCCGGGGTGCGGGCTCGAAGGCACTGTGCTCGGTCCCGGCGGCTCGCCCGTGGAGCTTGCTTCGATCCGCGCGCTCCCGAAAAACATGGATTCAAAGGACGCGCTGCGCCTTGAAGTCAAGACCAGCTCCGGCAGAGAAGGTAAATACGAACTAACGGCACTGGGCAAGGGCGCATGGAGCGTCGTGTTTACCTACGGCACGAGCGCGCCGAAAATCCTCGACATCACGTTCAAAGAGGCGGGAGAAAAAAAGGAAATCGATATCGTCCTCGAGCCCGGGTGGCGCTTTGAAGGCACTGTTACGGAAGCCGATGGGAAACCTCTTCCCGGAGTTAATGCTTTCCTGAAATGCGAGAATAACTGCATAGAACCGCAGCGTACAACCTCCGATTCAAACGGGAAATTCTCCTTCTCCGGCCTCGGCGATTACGATTATTCGCTCATACTCAGCCGAACCGGTTTTGAAAGCATCACGGGCGAAAAGATTCTTCAAGCCTCGCCGTCGGCTGTATTTGTATTGAAGCGTAAGTAATTATTGAATATTAAAATTCCGCCTTGTCTCCAAAATGCTTTTGAATTATCTTGACATGTCAGCCGTATTAGATTATACGTACCGGGGTTAAGTTTCAGCCGAGCACCTTCCCCTGCAAACGTTATGGAGTATGCCGGAGGGAAGGGAAAGGAGTAAGCCATGAATCGCACATACGCAAGATTAGCTCTTGTCACGGGTCTTTTCTGCGTACTCATTGCAGGCAGCAGCGGTTTCGGCTGCCGCGACCGCGACGATCCCTTTTTCTACGACCCTCCGGTCTACGACCTGAGAGTCGTGAATAACGTTTCGGTAGACGCTGATATTTACGTAGACGGTATGCTCGAGGGCACCGTCCTCGCATTCGACGAGTTACTCATACTCGATATACCGGAGAGCAGCGCCACGACGCTGGAGGCGATCGCGGTGGGAGTCGCGGACTCCTGGGGGCCGATTGTCGTCGACACGCGCTGGAAATGGACCGTTACCTGGGACCTCGATCCGGTTTTTGACCTGCACGTCCAGAACGATGACTCGGTCGTGGCAGACGTCTATATTGACACGATCTATCAGGATTTTGCAGACCCTTACCAGGAACTCATCATTACGGATGTTCCCGAGAGCGTCAACACGGAACTTTACGCCGAAGCCCAGGACCTGTCCGGCACATGGGGACCGGACGTTGTCGACACGACCTGGCTGCCGGACTACACATGGGCCCTAGATACAGCGGAATGGTTTACACTGACGGTGACCAATACCGACATATTCACCGGGGCGACGATATACGTCTACGATGTAGATTGCGGCCCCGTTCCGGCGGACGACTGGGTCTCGATTACCGATATCCCGACGAACGCCAACACGAAAATCGAGATCTATGCGGATGACATGTCCTGGATTTACGGCCCCGAGTACCACGACACGCGCGGGGGCGGAGGATATGCCGGAGAACTCATGATAACCGTACCATAAGCTTTCCGATTATGGGGACCGCGGGAAACTTAATGCCGCTACAACGACCGAAGTTAAAGAAAAGGGAACGCGCGCTGCTCCTCTTCGGAAAAGCCAGACGCTGGGTGTTTCACGCGTTTGACAGGGATTACGTGCGCAAAAGCATCGACCGCCGCCACGGCTCCTGCAAGCGTTGCGGCGCCTGCTGCAATCTCGGCTTCAGATGCCCGCTGGTCAGGGCTGACGATCTGAACGGTACAAAGTGCGCCAGATTCAATATCCGCACCCGCAATTGCAGCGCGTTCCCGATCGACGAGGCCGACCTGAGGGACCGGGACATTGTCAATGCCGAAACGCCGTGCGGTTTCTCATTCAACAGCAAGAACGGGTCCACACGCGACCACCTCGCAAAATGGCTTTTCAACGCCAGGGTCGGGAAATGGTTCTTCAACAGCCCAATCGGGAAATGGTTTATCTCCGGCAACGGAAAGTATAAAAAGAAATAAATTACGAAATGAAGTATGAATTATGAAATTCATCATTCATGCTTCATAATCAAGCCTTCATAATTCATAATTCATCATTCCTAATACATCTTATTAATTATCCAGCGCGCCCTGGGCGATCCAGTAACGAAACAGCTGTATCTCAGCCACCGAAAGCAGGTCACCGACTAGAGGCATCTGCGGCAACCGCGTGCCCTCCAGACGCCAGATAAGTTCGCTGTTGTCGGGGTTGCCGATGATCACCATGTCGGTAATCCCGTTATGCGAGATGTCGAAGGGGGTATAAGTACTCAGGTCCAGATTGGCGACATGCGAGAATCCCGTGTGGCAGCCGGCTACGGCGCACGACAGCGCCATTATCGGCGTAAGGTCCGCAGCGTAACTGACCAGCGGCGGAACCGTGCCGGTCCAGGCTTCTGCCGTATTCGTCTCAACGTTTCCGAAAGAATCCCTTGCCCGCACGACGTAAAACCACGAGCCTGAGGCTCCCGCGTCCGTAAAGGACAGGCGGCCGGGCGGCGTCGCGGCGTAAGGGGTCGAGAAGACCTGCCCGCCCGAGGTCGTGCTTCGGTAAATCAGGTAGGAAATTTCAGGAGCGGGCGAAACGTTGTCAAACGCCGTTTCCCATGTGACGAGAACCCCGCCCATCCCGATTGTCGCCGCGGTCGCGCCCGCGAAGGTGGGAGGATCGATATCGCCGGTCGCGGTTGTCGTGAAAGTTATCGGGTTGGTCACGCCGTCCAACTTGAGCGGTTTTCCGCCTTTACTCAGGATGGAATTGGTGAGAGTTATCGTGTAGTCGGTGGACGGACTCAGCGGCGCGTCCGGCACAACCATGACTGTGGCACTTCCATCGTACGGCGTGTAGGTTGCGCCCAGTACGCCGACGCCGGATTCCTCGAATATTATATTGGCGTTACTGAAAGTCGTCGCATCCGCGGCGCCGGTAAAACCGACTGTTATCACCGGCCAGAGCCCTACCCCGGTCTCGCCGTCAGCCGGATCAACCTCCGAGACGGTAAATGTCACCGGGAAATAGAACTGTTTCTTCTTTTTCCTGCACCCGCCTGCAAGCTGAAAGGCAATAAACGCAAGCGCGAACGCGGCAAGGACAATACGGCACATCCAAAACTTCTTCATATATCTCTCCGGTTTTAAATCCGTCAATTTCCCGATGCCGGAAAATAAACAAAAGCTCCATATATATTATATTAGATTAGCGGCTCTGCGGCAAAGAAAAGTATTTGTTTTGCAGCAGGTTATAAAAAAATAAATTAATTCGCCAAATCCCGTATCATTCCTTCTCGGCCGGGGTTTCCCCGCGTTCAGCCGGCGTTTCAGGCAAAGTATCACCGACGAACAGCACCTTTTCAACTTTATCATCTTTTATTATAACTTCAAGCATAGTGTTCTTCACCTCGACCCACGACGGCCTGTAGATGAGGTAGCCGGAAAGAATGAGCCACGAAAGCGAATCGACCCGGCTCTCGAGGTAGGTCCATCGCTCGCGCCCGCCGCCGAGATCGAGAATCATCTGCGGCTCGCCGAACCGGGCGCGGATATCGTCCGCGGAAAACTGTCCGTTCTCACCCGCGCACCTTATATTCTTCACTTTCTCTTCGGCAAGGTTGGTGCCGATGCCCGCGCGGTACGAGCAGCCGGATGCAAGCAAGAGTACGAGCAGAAGTGAAAAGAGTTTTGCCGTTTTCATATTATTCTCCTAGTCATCCGGCAGCGTCGCGCCGCTGATACCCTGGGTGCTCCCGGCCTCGGCCGCGCCCATCGTCGAGTTGACGGAATACGACCAGTGCCGGACGATATCGTCCTTGAAAGCCACAGAAAGCATCTTGCCTATCGAGGACGCCTTTCCGTCGATATAGATAACGAGCATAGGCGGTATCGCCCATGTGTGGTTGTCCGAGGCAAGCTCAACAAAGCCGTAGACCTCGACGCCGCGCGGGTCGATGCTGATGGTCATGGGCGCGCCGAATTTCTTCAGAATCTCGGTCTTCGTGGTCTTGCCTATCTTGATTTCATTGACGTCGGCAGCGCTGATTTTCCTGCCGATTTTGACCTGCGTCGTCGCGCACCCGCAGGCAAGAAA
Source organism: Planctomycetota bacterium (assembly GCA_004376375.1). Classification (GTDB taxonomy): domain Bacteria; phylum Planctomycetota; class E44-bin39; order E44-bin39; family E44-bin39; genus E44-bin39. Next base: position 34,010 of record SOJX01000047.1, on the reverse strand, counting down.
AGTCACTGCGAAAAGGATGATAATAACGTGTTTCATATTCCGCTCCCTGTGAGTATATACTTTGTCCGTTAATATCTACCCGGCAAGCTCCCGGCGGGTTTCAAATAATTCCACCGGCAAGTGCAAATAAGAGTTTATCCGTAATTGGAGACATTTCCAGGCATTACACCGGAATAATCAGTGGCCCCATTAGTATGCCAAATGAAGAGAAAAATAAAAAAATCCATAGCAGGAACACGATAATCGAGAGATATTGCAATAGCCTGCGGGCATGCGGTCGGATCAGCAAGCTCTGGATGACCCATAGTAGTATCGGGAATATTACCGGAATAAGAAGATACCAATTCCATGTCGTAAGCAGGTAACAGAACTTGTATGCACGCCATGAGATCGGTCTGTATCGAAGAAGGTACCAGTTAGTGTGCCAGGTTTCAATCGGGCCCCATAATTCCATAACCAGAAGGATTTCCGTATAAAATAAATTTATGACATTAAAAAGTATTATATACAGGATAACGCACATAAGAAGAAACTTGGAGAATGCATACCAGCTACCGCGCGGGAAACTGTCGAGTATATTCTTAAGTTCTTTATTTACTTTCTCAAATTCGCCCTCGACCTGCGCTTCACTTTTGAGAGCAGCTTCCAGGGATTTCCTGCGCTTTTTTAAAACTCTTATGCGTTCGAGAAGCTTCTCCTCCTCAGTCTGTTTTTCATCCCCGTTTAAAAAGGCCCATAGTTTTTTTAGTGATGCGCGAAATTTCATAACAAATCCGTAGAAAAACCTTATTCTCAATTCGTTACTTCGAACGCGCCGAGGGAGGGTGGAGAAGCGTATACAGCCTGGTCGAAATCATACTTGACATCGCTCAGCGTTATTCCTGCGCCGGCGGCGGGACTGCCGGAGCCGATGTGGAAATCGCCCGCACCCGCGTTCGCGAAGCCGGGGTCCTGCTGGTAGATGCTGTCGGTTTCGGCGACGGGAAGTGTCGGCCCGGTGAAACCCGGGCTGTCAAGCGAAAACCAGAGGTTATTTGAAAAAGTGAACGTGTCCGGGGCAGTGTCCGGTCCTACGTTGCAGTAGGTGGAAAGGTCGGCGTTGTTGAAAACGATGATGTTGTTTATGAACTTTCCGTTCCTGCACGGAATAAAGCCTGTCACCGTTTCCTGAAGTATGCGTATCACCCAGTGGTTCGGCAGGTAAATCGTATTGTTCGCGACCAGCGCGCCATCGCAGCCGACGTAGCATATCGGCGCTTCGCAGGATATGAAAACGTTCGCGACGACCGTAAGGTTCCGCGCCTCGTAGTCCGCGCCCTGCGGGCGGAAATAAGCCAGGCCGGTGCTCCCGCCCAGGTTGAGCGCGCGTGCGCCCGCCGCCTCGAAGCGGTTGCGCCATATGTAAATATCTTCCGTCGCGCCTTTGGCCTGGACGGCATTTCCGCTTCCTTCATGAAGGTTGTTTCCGCGAATCTGGCCGTGGTGGCAGCCCACCATGTCGATGAGCGACCCCGACATGTTGCCGCCGCAACGCGCTATCTCGCAATTGTCTATCAGGAAATAATCAAGGCCGGAGAGTTTCATCCCGTCCTGGTTGCCGTCGCTCCCGATGTCGTGGATGAAGAGTCTGCGAAAAACAATATGGTGGGCCGGAGTATCGAACGTGCCGCCATCGTCGATGTTCAGCCCGTTACCCGTGGCGTTCCTCATTTCGATGTCCTGGATGACCACGTACTCGGCGTCGCTGAGCTGGATGCAGTTCGTACCGCCGTCGATTACCGTCCCTCCGCCGGGATCGCCGGTTATCATTATCGGAGCCCCGGCCGTCCCTTTAACATCCTGGCGGTATATCCCGCCGCTGTGAACCTCCGCTGAAAGAATAACCTTGTCGCCCGGCACCGCCACGGTGAGCGCCTTGGTGAGGCTGAAATACGGGTTTGCCTGGCTTCCGTTTCCGGTTGAGTCATTGCCGGCCAGCGCCACGTAGACCTCTCGAAGATACGTTGCGTTGTCGGCAAAACCCCCGGTAGGGTCCCATGTGAAACCGGTGGAAGTTCCGGCAGGGGGTATGAATGTCCTCTTTTTCCCGCCGCTCGAGCAACCTGCAATCAGGGCCGGAAGCACGGCCGCCAGCAGGGCCACGCACAGGCGAAAGTGAATCCTCATAATCGTTACTCCTTATTTCCGCGGCAGAATAATCGTACTTTTCCTGATTTTCTCTACCGCTTTTCTCGAAAGGGGCGCGGCGTGGAGCTTCCCCTCCTTCCAGAGCCTGTACGTCTTCCACCGCATCGGGTTGCCTGGTAGTTCCGACTGACCGATGGGGAGAATCGACATCGCCGAGTCAACGTCGTGCATCGGCACCCACTGCGAATATGACTGCCCGCCCTGCGACTTGATGGTGTTTCCGTCGGTGCAGGTAATGCCCGGATACTCGTAATCCTTCTCCGGGTCGAGCGAGGGAAAACCGTCCAGGCCTTCATAGTAACCGAGCGCTTTGTAAGTCACCTCTTCCAGCGCCGCTTCACGCCATTTTTTCGTATCCCGTCCGTAACGGCTTTGCGCCGTCCTCCAGGCGGCAGTCAGGGCATTCTGAATATACTGGACTTCAAGCCTGTCGAGTTTTGCCTTCGGATCTTCAGCAATGCGATTCTGAAGTTCTTTCAGCCACTTGCAAAGGCCTGACTGACCGCCGCCGTGTTTCAGGGCAAGCTGTGTCGCAAACATCCTGAAATTGGTCGAAATATGCTGCGCAAGCGCGGAGCCTTCGTTGGTAAGATCGATGGACGCCCCGGACTTGTACCACGGTTCGAGAATCTTCAGAGCGCTGAGGACGTTACTCGAAAGTTGCACCTTCTGAACGTCGCGCAGGTGAAGGCCGAACCGGACGAGGTCGCGCTTGACGGGATTAACCGTGTCGAGATGAATGTTCAAAACGTCCTGCGGCGTAAAGCTCTCTTTTGCCGCGTGCAGCTCGCGCAGCCGCCACGAGCGGACCGTATCTCCCTGCGAACCCGTGCTGATACCGAGGATCGAGGAAGGATAGAACTTCTCGATCGGCCTGTGGTTTCCGCTGAAAAGGTAACCGCTTTTCGGATTAATTACCTGCGGGTAAAGCTCCGCGGGCACGATGCATTTCCAGTCGTATATTCCGTCCGTGCCGTCGTGGGCGCCGCCGCCACCGTCGGACGCAAGCGGGCTCCTAAGCGGTATCGCGCCTATTGTCGAGAAACCGATGTTGCCTTCCTTATCTCCGAAGACGACGTTCGCCGTCGGAAAGCGCCAGTCGCCGAGCCCTTTGAGAAACTCGGCGGCGTTTTTCGCGCGCATCATCTTTATCGCGCCCTGAATCGTCTCCCTGTCGGTCTCGCACATGGGAATCCTCTTGAGCGCGACCTCGCCCTCCCCCCTCTGCATAAAGGAAAACTCGGTCACGACCGGCCCGAAACAGGTCTCACGAATTTCAAGCTTAACCGGTTTCTCTTTTTTCACCTTTATCTTCTGCTTGATTACTTTGAATTTTTTCCATTCGCCGTTGAAAAAATACTGGCCCGGATGCTCGTCGTCGGTCTTCAGGCGGAAGAGGTCGGCCTGGTCGGCGCCGAGCGCGGTCACCCCCCACGCCACGTTCTCCGTCCATCCGATAAGGATTATCGGGCTGCCGGGGACGCCGATCCCACGCGCATTAAAAGTTTTACCCTTGAGATGATACTCGTAGAAAAGCGAGGGATTGGTGACGGTTGTCTGCGGGTCGCTGCACAGAACGGCCGATTTCGTCGTCGTCCTGTCTTTTCCGACCACCCATGCGTGGCTGAACTTCGGGCCTTCCTCCGGGTTTATCGACTTGAGCGTTTCCGGTTTCTCAAAACCGTTCTCTTTCAGAAACTCGCCGATTTTCTTCACCCACTCGTCGCCCACGTCGCTTCGCTTTACCACGGAGGCCGCATCATCCGCCAGCCCCGCGGCCGGACGAAAGCGCCGGTTATCCGGGTTCTGAAGGTTGCGGTAATGGATATAATCCCTCGTTCCGTCGCCGGCGAAAAACTGCGCCATGTGCCACCAGACGACGATGCAGTCGGCGGGTGTCCACGGCTCGGGCCCGACCTTGTACTTCTTGAACATGTATGAGAGATCGTCGGTGTTCTTGAAAATGTAATCGTTTACGCCGTCGCAATATGCCTGGAGCAGGCCTCTGGATTCCTTGTCGATGTTTTCGGCAACGGTTTTCGCCGCGCGGAAAAAACCGAACGTGCGCATCCTCCGGTCGTTGTCAAGGGCGTTGCCCCTCCTCCTGTTTTTCTTGGGGATATTGCCGACGGTTTCGGCAAGGCGGCCCTGCATTATCCTGAGGGAAAGATACATCTGGAACGCGCGGTCCTCCGCCGTCGCGTAGCCGAGGCCGTAGAACGCGCCCTCGTCGGTCTCGGCGAACACGTGCGGTATCCCCCACGTGTCGCGGATAACCTCAACTTTTCCGAACCGCTTTTTATCATTCTCATCCGCATGAAGCGAATAAAAAACGACACAACCGAGCAGAATCATAACGACAAGCAACAGGCCTCTTCTTTTTGGCATTTTCTACCCCTTATCTTTTGCGATTGCTTCCGGCTGGTTAGCCCCTCTCGACAGGTTCAAAATCCTTCAGCGCCCTTTCGATGGTTTTCTTAACCCTCTCCGACTTCTCGTCGGCCTGAACTTTCTTCAGAAAGGGTATGACCTTTTCCTTCACGATTCTGTCAGTCACTTTTTCCTCCGGGCACACCCTCTCTCTCACATTGGCTTCTCGTTTTTCCCTGAATTTCGCAAGTGTAAACACCACAAAAAAACGCGTATCCTCGTCTCCGTCATGGAACTTCTGTATCAGTTTTTCGCAAATCTCGTCATTGTGCATGAGAATAAGCTGTTTCACTGCTGCTTCTTTTATCGAGATGTTCTCTTCACTGACTGCGGCGACAAGTTTGTCCGTGGCAAACGTCCAGATCCGCTCGAGCTGCTCTTTCGCGAATATACTTTTCTGGTGGTCGGTTTTGTTACCCGCATCCGCAAGGTAGCCGTCGATTATCTCATCAAGCGTTTTCCGCTCCGGCGCACCGAGGCCCATATCCGGTTTCGCGATCGCCATATCGCCCAGCGCTTTTGCGGCCTGGACCTTTTCGCGCCGTTCGCCGGTCCGGATCTTTTCCAGCAGCCCCTTAATTTTCGCCGTCTCCTCCGCCGTGGGTGGCTGTTTTGGAAATTGCTCTCCGTTTTCCTCTGCCCCGGTGCAACCCGAAACGGCAATCATGAGAAACAATATGGAAACCGCTTTGATAAGTTTCATGTATCCTCCTCGGCTCCTTCCAATCAGAACATCGTCACCGGGTTAATGCCCATGTGACGCCGAAATGAAATCTCAGCCTGGCATGTATTCCCGACAAATAGACCTTCTTTCGTCGGCTCAGGTCCGCTCCTTTTGCCATACCGGGCTTTTGCCGGCTAATCCCACATTATTATCACTTCTTCGCTCTGCTCCATATGGTTTTGGCACCTTGGGCATGGTTTTGCTTCAGGGTCCCATGGCTCGACGTCACTGCTTTTGCACTTCGGGCACTTGCCGATATCCTCACCGATTCTTTTTTCGATTTTCCCGCTCATCTCGTCCGCAAGGCCGATCGTTACGTCGACGAGCTCTTTGCAGTTCCTGCATATCATCGTTTCCACTTCGGCGATAAAACCCCGGTCCTTACCGCCCGATGCGGTAGCATTGTATCCGCACTTGCCGCAGACAAATTTATACGCCGATCCCATATACACCTCCGGGAATCAGAACATCGTCACCGGCCTGACTCAGGACTTTCCCCGCAGTTTTCTTAACAGTTTCAGTAAAACAGGCGGGGTTATCTGCTTGACGGCGGTTTTCCAGCGCCTGGGCTTCCATCTCAGCCGCCAGAGCTCGAGCTCTTGCGAAAAACGCTCGAACGAATCTTGCGAATCTTTTACACCGACCCCTACGACCGCGGAAGGCATATACTCGGCTCCGCAGAAGCCGACGACCGAATTGGAGAAAACGGCAAGCAGGCTCTTGAAAGCTTCGGGGGTGAATCGCCAGTAGTCATTCGGGTAATCGTGTATCGGCAGGTTCATCGTGGAGCTTATGGCAATGATTCCCCCGGGACGAATGATTCTATGCGCCTCCGCGACGGCCTTTCTCGGAAACTCCACGTGCTCAAGCGTATCCAGGATAAGAACGGTGCCCACCGACCCGGACGGAAGGTCGATCTTGTGAAGGTCGAGTATCTTATCTACGCCCGGCCCTTCCTGGATATCGCAGCCGACAAACTCTTTTCCGGGAAAAATCGGCCTCAGGTCGCCGAAATCCCCCTGACTCGGCACCTGCAGTGACCCGAATTCGTAAATCGGCTCCTGAATCGGCAGGTTTTCCGCCGCAATCCGGACAAAATCCTTTATCTGTTCGCGCATCGCCTGCCCCAAACCCGGACCTGCTGTTGACGGTTAGATATCAACACCCGGTTTACGCACTATACTTATTAAGAAATATGGATTCAAGCGAAATCAGTTCTCTCACCGTCCGGCTTGTATGCAAAACAGCCTTACGCAGACCTAGAACATCGTCACCGGGTCGACGTCGACGGTGACGCGGGTGTTTCTGCCGGGGCGGAGCGCGTTTCCGAGCGCGGTTATAAGCTCCCCCGCCGCCCTCGCCGCGGCCAGCTTGGCGAGAAAATGATACTGGTGCCTGCCGCGAAGCAACTTCCGCGGTGTCTGCGATGCCGGCAGTATCTGTATCGGCAGGCCGTATTCATGTATCGCATCGGCGGCTTTATCGTGCAGAACCTGCGCATGCTCCCGCGCCCGGTCGGCGTCGGTGTCTGAAATCACGAACCGCACGAGCCGCGCGAAAGGCGGGTAATTGAACCGGCGTCGAATACCGAGTTCGTGTTCTGCAAAACTCGCATAATCGTGCTGCGCTGCAAACCGTATGACCTCATGCTCCGGGTTCAACGTCTGGACGATAACGGTGCCGCGTCTTGTGCCCCGCCCGGCCCGGCCGGCGACCTGGACCATGAGCTGGAACGTCCGCTCCACGGCGCGGAAATCGGGAAAATCGAGTATCTGGTCCGCGGCCATTACGCCGACAAGGGTTACGTTCGGAAAGTCAAGCCCCTTCGCAATCATCTGCGTGCCGACGAGGCAGTCGATTTCGCCCGCGCGGAACTCGCCCAATACGCGGTCGTACTCGCTCCTCCTGCGCATCGTGTCCGTGTCCATCCGCGCGCATACGATGCCGGGCACGAGCTCTCCCAGGATCTCCTCGACCCGCTCGGTCCCGATGCCGGAGCGCCAGAGATCGGTCGAGCCGCACTCGGGGCAGCGGTCCGCGCTCATTCGCCTCGAACAATAGTGGCAGACGAGGGCGTTTACGTTTTGGTGATACGTTAATGCGACCGAGCATCTCGGACACTTGACGGTCCCGCCGTGCTTCCTGCATCTGACAAACGGCTGGTAGCCGCGGCGGTTGAGAAACAGCAGGGCCTGCTCTCCCGCCTGGACGCACTCGCGCAGCCGCTCGACAAGCTCACGCGAGAAAAATACGCGCCTGTGCTCGCGGCGGGACTCGACGCCCATGTCAATTACGCGGACCTGCGGCAGTTTCTGCTCGGTCACGCGCTCGGGAAGCGAAAGGTAAATGTATTTATCGGTTCCGGTCGCGTTGTGGTAGGTCACAAGGTCGGGCGTCGCGGAGCCCAGCACGACCGGACAGGAAGTGATTTTTCCGCGCATGACCGCCACGTCGCGGGCGTTGTAGCGGGGCGCGGCAAGGTTTTTGAAACTCGGCTCGTGCTCCTCGTCGACGACGATCAGGCCGAGCGAGGGCACAGGCGCAAACACCGCGCTCTGAGGGCCTATAACAACGTCGGCCTCGCCCGCGGCAATCGCGCGCCAGGTCTCGCGCCGGACAGCCTCCGTCTGCTGTGAATGCAGGAGTGCGAGGCGCTCGAACCGCACCGCAAAACGCGAGACTGTCTGCGGCGTCAGCGAAATCTCCGGCACAAGAACGATGGCCTGCCGGCCGCACTCGATGACGCGCTCTATTGCGTCGAGATATACCTCCGTCTTGCCGGAGCCGGTGACGCCGTGAAGGAGAAAAACCTTGAATTCTTCCGCTTCGATTGGGGTAAGAATCGCATCACGAGCGGCGACCTGTTCGGGAGTAAGTGTTATCTCTCCGCGTACTGTATGGTGGACGTTGGCCGCGGCCAGCACCGTCTCAAGCGTGACTTCCTCTTTCACGATCTCAACGACGCCGTTTTTCTCAAGCGTATTCAACGGCGAGTTGGAAGTACCGGCTTCCCTGACGAGAAGCGACTGGGGCACAACGAACTCGGACGCTTCGAGGCGCCTGATGAGCGCGCCGAGCATCCGATCGCGGGGTGATTTTGAATCGCCTGCTTCTGCCCGGAGTTCTTTGAGAGCTTCAAGGCCGGCTTTGACGTGAACAACTTTTATCTGCCGCCCACGGCTGCCCTTCTTTACGCCCGTTGGAAGCGCAGCTTCAAATGCGGCATGGAGTGGACAAACGTAATAAGACGATATCCAGCGGGCAAGCTCAATAAGCCCGGGCGTGAACAATGGTGCATCGTCCACCGTTTCGGTAACGTCCTTTATTTTCGATTCGTCGCAGTCGGCCGCGTCCAGCAGCTCAACGACATAGCCGACCCTTTGCCCCCGCCCGAAAGGCACACGCACGCGCTGCGCCGGCGAAAGCCTGCCCTCGAGCCCTTCCGGCACCCGGTACGTAAACGCCGTGTTGAGCGGCATGTCCACGACGACTTTTGCAAACATGAAGACCATTATACTCAGGACGACGGATTAATAAATAAAAAAGGAAAAGAGACTTGAAACTAGCTGATTTCTCTCTGAATCGGGATGGTGAAATGGAAAGTCGAGCCTTTTCCGTGCTCGCTTTCTGCCCAGACCTCGCCGCCGTGAAGCTCGACAAGGTGTTTGGTGATTGAAAGCCCGAGGCCGGTGCCTTCGATTGCGTATTCCGCGGTTATGTTGGCGCGGAAAAACTTATCCCAGACGTACGGAAGCTGGTCTTCCGGGATTCCTATACCCCGGTCGGAGACGCTTACGTTTACTTTCTCTCCGTCGCATTTGACGCGGATCGTTACGACTCCTCCTTCGGGCGAATACTTCACCGCGTTCCCCACGAAGTTGTCGATAACCTGCTTCAGCTTGTCGCGGTCGGCGTCGATTTCCACGAGGTCATCCGGGATTTCGATTTTAAAGCTGTGTTTTTCACTGCCCGCGAAGAGACCGACCGCGTCTTCCATCATCGCGCGGAGGTCGATCTTATCCCACTCCAGGTCCGCGGCGTCCTGTGCCTCGAGCCGCGTTATCTGCAGGAGGTCGCCCACCAGGTCCTGCAGTCGGCGTGCGCCGCTCTCGATAAGCTGCACAACCTCCACGTCCTCAGTCGCGATTTTATCGATATTCATGTTCAGTATGTCTACGCCGCCAATGATGGTCGTAAGCGGGGTCTTGAGCTCGTGAGACGCGGTCTGGACGAACTCATTGCGCACGGCGTCGAGGTCGCGGAGCTTCTGCACCTCGCGCGAGAGCGTCATGTCGCGACAGACGAAGACAAGTCCGTGCGGCCTGCCCGAGCGGTCGACAAGCAGCGAAGTCGATATGCCGACGCTGGCTGCCACGCCAGGTTCTATCTCGAACTCGATAACCTCGTCGACGGCCCGGTGCCCCGCGATAGTCGACATCACGAGCGAGGAAAAAGTCTCGCTGACCGGCCCCGGGAGAACGTCCTGGTATTTTTCGTGCAGCGCTTCAAACTTCTTGACGCCGAAAAGGAATTCGAAATTGCGGTTGACCGCGATTATGCGGTCTTCCGGCCCGACGGCCAGTATCGCGTGCGGAACGGACTCTATGACGTTCTCGAACAGATTGTGCGTGTCAACCAGTTCGCGGTGGAGCGAAAGGTTTTCGAGCACCGTCCCAATCTCGCGGGCGAACGTGTTTATCAGCGTTTCGACGAAAAGCGACATCTGCTCGCTCCCGTGCGGCAGACCCATTACGAGGATGCCCGAAAACTTGGTATGCCCCAGGAGCGGAACCAGCACGACCGTGCGGATGCCCTTTTCGGTAAAGATTTCGCCCGGCGTCGCCTCGGTGGCAAGCAGCCGTTGCGTGGCGACCCACCTGATGAGCGTCGGGTCCAGCACCTCCGGCGCGGTAAAATCGATATCCTGGCCGGAACTGAAACGCACGCGGCGGATCCTGCCCGCCCCGTGCTCGTACTCGAGGATGGCGAAGATGAGAGTGTCTATGTAATGGCGAACGATGGCGGCGAAGTTCTCAAAAAGCTCCTCCTCCGACCTGACGGCGCGCAGCCCGAAAAGCTGGGTCTGGAAGTTGAGGAGCAACTCGATGTTCCGTACGAGCTCCGCGTTCCTTGCCCTGAGCTCTGTGAGTTCATGCCCGTTCGGCTTTGGGGTATCGGCCATGGCGTTATCGTTTCGGAATCAGGTCGAAGAAATCCTGCGCGGTGCGGAGCCCGCCTAAAACATCGCGAATAATTGAATCGAGCTTGACCCTGTTAATGTTGAAGTGCTTCCACACCTTGCGGCTGAACGGCGAGATCGGGTTTGCGCCTTCCACGCCGACGTCGACGGCGCGGGCGATAACGTCACCGGCGTGGACGAGATACACGTAGCCGGTGTCTTCCTTGGCGACGTCGGGGGAATGATGATAGCGAATGGCCCTTACGAGCTTGGAGGGAAACTTCCACTTTTCGGTCAGCCACTCGCCCACAAGGCCGTGATCGAAACCCAGCGCCGCGCGTTCTGCCTCGACAAGCGGGCACCCGTTCTCCTGCATGTGACGGACCGCCTTGGCGTAATCATGGCTGAAGTTCCGCGCGAGCAGGAAACGCCCCATATCGTGAAGCAGCCCGCCCATGAACGCGTCCTTCTGCTCCGGGCTCCGCAGACGCCCGGCAATGGTCTCGGTGGCAATCGCGGCCGTCAGCGCGTGTTGCCAGAAAGCCTCGGGGCTGAAAAGCGCATCCGACCTGCCGTTGAAGATATCCATTACTGAAACGGTAAGCGCGAGGTCGCGGACCTTCTGAAAACCCAGAATCACGATGGCGCGGGTAATGCTTGCTATCTTGCGTGGAAAACCGTAATAGGCGGAGTTCACCAGCTTGAGCGTACGGGCGGAAATAACCAGGTCCTGCTGAAGAAGCTCTCCGATATCCTGTGCGCTCGTCGACGGGTTGCGCAACATCTCGTTCAACTTCAGGACAACGATGGGAAGCGTCGGCAAGTCGGTGAGGGCCTCGACTTTCTTTTTCATTATCTGGCGCGACTGCTGGTCCATCCTATTCCTTTTCGCCGATCAGATACGGGCGGACGACTTCATACAAAGTCTTCATGCGGACATCGTCGGCAACGTACGCGAACTTGGTTTCAAGCGTTTTCAGGATTTCTTTCTGTTCTTTAGCAGACATTTTGGGGAGGGCGTCGCCCTCCGACGGCGGTGGTTCATCCGGCTTGATTGAAAGCCACCCCACGCCGAAGGCCTGGAGCTTCGAGATATATCTTTCAGTGAGAGTCTCGCCGGCCTCGAGCAGGACCCGGCCGAGCGAATCGACGGCCGGCTCCTCAAGCACCATTCCGGGTTGGACTTCGCCGATAGGCATCTGAGGCATAAGGATTGCTCCGGCTTTTAATCGGGGATGCGGCTTGCTGCATTATAAATAATCATGAAAGACGTGTAAAGGATAAAGAAGATTGTTAGTGGTTAGTCATTAGTGGTTAGTGATTAGTGATTGGTGGTTGGAGATTGGCGGTTTGTGGTTGGTGGTTAGGCATGCTCGACAGCTAAATGTTATATTATCTATCACCGTTCACTCTTCACTAACGACTAACCACTAACCACTAACGACTAATTGTATCTCATCGCGTCGACCATGCGCATGCGGATACCCTGGAGCGCGGGGAAGAAGGCGCCGACGACGCCGATGACGAGCGCGGTGGCGAAGCCGATGGCGAGGATTGTGAAATCGACTTTCAGTTCGAAGGCAAACCACGTAAGGGTGAGCGGAATGCCGTTGAAGGCCAGGCCGGCCAGGCAGCCGATAAGGCCCCCGGTCGCCGAAATAATCAGCGACTCGAAAATGAAGGAAAGGAGGACTTGCGCCTTGGAAAAGCCGATTACCTGCAGCATGCCGATTTCACGGATGCGGCCGACGACCGCCGTATACATCGTATTTATGCCGGTGAAAATACCGCCGACGGCAATGACAACGGCGGTAACGATAGCCATTATGCTGAACTTGTTGTGGCCGGAGGCGTAGTCCTTGAAAAAGTCAGGTTCGTGGTAAGCCGCAAGCTCCTGGTATCTCCGGTTTTTCTTGATTGCGGCAAGGATCTTCGGGACGTATGCCGGGCTTACGGCCTTCAGCTTCACCATTGCAAATTCCTTGCGGTTGAACTGCGTCATGATGTTTTCGTGGTGGCACCAGATTTCGCTGTCCATCATGGTCCCGGGCGCCGTGAAGGTGCCGGTAATCGTCCATTCCGCGTCCTTGAAGTGGAGCGTGCGGCCTACTGCGAGCCTCTCCCTCGGAATACCGAGCTTCGCGGCAACCAGCGATCCGATAATGATGGAGTAATTATCGAACGGCCCGGCACCCTTCGTAATTCTCACCTGGGAATTGACGTGGAAGGCCCTCGCCGGGTCCACGCCGTGCACGGAGATAAGCTGCCTGGAAGGAACATCGTCCACCTCGGTCATGTACTGCACTTCCGGCGACCAGCATTCAATCACTTCGTCCATTTCGCGGTCATCGGGGAATTCCGGATCAGGTATCCTGACAGACTTGACGCCGTCGAGGTATTTCAGTGGAGCCGCGTTGTTCCGGGATATCGCCGAAAACCAGATTGTCGTCCCGGCCTTGGCCGAGAGTATTATGATATTGTCAGGGTCGCCGTTATTCTTCATGTTCGCCTTCAGCCCCCTTGCGAAGGCGAGCGTGAAAACCATAATCCAGACGACGAGGGCAATGCCCAGCAGGGTCAGTATTGTCCGGATTTTCCTGCGAAGCAGGTTCCTGAAGTTGTACTTGAACGGTATAGCCATGGGCACCTACAGTATCGAGTATCGAGTGCCGAGTTTCGAGTAATATACAATTGCGGCACTCTTCACGCGGCACTCGAATCCAGCAAAATCCAAAGCCTTTTGATAGACCTTCAACTTCTCAAATGTAAAACCCATCTTTTCTCCCCTCGAAACTCGATACTCGGAACTCGAAACTTCTTTACTCCGCACTTCTGAGCGCGTTAACTATCGGCAGACGGCTCGCCGAAAAAGCGGACGGTAATCCTCCCAGAATCCCCAGGCAGATGGGGAGTACGGCAGCGATCAGAAAAACCGTACCGCTCACCCTCATCGGCACCGAAAGCATCATGTAATCGTCGCTGATATTCCCGACGTACAGATAGCCGGTCGCGCTTGCCGCGCCTATGACTCCACCGATGAAGGCGACCAGCATCGCCTCGATAAGAACAATTCCGAGAATCCTGCCGCGCTCGAAGCCGACCGAGCGCAAAACACCGATTTCCCGGACGCGGTCGCGCGTCGCCATCGAGATGGTGTTCGCCACGCCGACGAGAATGACGATGATGGAAACCACCATTACGAACCGCTGAAACTTTATGACGTCCTGGAGCTCGCTTTTGGCGGCGGCGAGATAGGACTTCTGGTCCATTGTCTCGTGGGGGAAAGGCAGAACGAGAGCGTTTATCGCATCCTGTGTTTTCCTCGAGTTCTCCACGGTATCCACGGCCACGTAAATCTGGCTCGCTTCCCCGATGGCGCCGTCCAGTTCCTCGAGGTAATTGCGGCCGACGAGGACGACGTTTGAATAAGCCGAATCCTCGGTGCTGAATGTCCCGAGAAACCTGATTGTCACTCCCCTGAAATCCGCGAGCTGATAGGACTGTCCCACTTTGTAGCGAAACTTGCCGCTTGCCATAAGTTCTTCGCTTATGAGCGCGCCGGTCTTTTCCCGCTTGAAATCGGCAAGCTTGCTTTCATCGACTTCAATATCGACGAATGTGCGGAAAATATCCTTGTCGATGCCTTCGATCTTGACCAGACCGCCGGAGCCCGCTCACGTATTTACCTTGATCCTGACCGGCATGGCCTCGACGACGTGCGGAACTTCCTTTATCTGTTTCACAGCTTTCCTGGCCGCAGGAAGCTTGCTCTCGGCCGGTCACCTCTGGTTCTTTTCGGCGACGACCAGCACCGCGTTGCTGCCGGCCGCGTCAAGCATCCTGTTCCAGGAATCGCCGTAGGCCATCAGGTACGCGAAGATGAACGTGGCCATGGCGACGATGCCGATAGTAAGCCACGTCCGCACCGGCGTGCGAACCATTGATTTTAATATGTAGGGTAAAAATCGGTGCATTTATTTCTCCCCGGAAGTACCGAGTTTCGAGTTCCGAGTCATTCAATTGAAAATTGCAAATTGCCAATTGAAAATTGATAATTCCTACAGTTCTCAATTCTCAATACTCAATACTCAATATTCAATACTCAATATTTAATTTACAATATTAAATCTGCAATCCGAAATCCGCAATCGTTATACGGCCCCGACGGACTGGTCTTTTGGTGAGTGCGTTTCGGAGCGGGTTCCGGACTGCTCATCCGGCGTCGCCCGACCCGGCAACTCGTCGTCGACCAGCACGCCCTTTTCAAGCCGCACGATCCGGCGCGCGTAGGATGCGGCCTTCGGGTCGTGCGTGACCATAACCATCGTTTTCTTGAACTCGCGGTTCAGCGCGGTCAGGAGTTCCATAATCTCGACCTCGGCGACGGCGTCGAGGTCGCCGGTCGGCTCGTCGGCGATAATGATTTTCGGGTCGGTGACAATCGCCCGAGCAATGGCGACGCGCTGCTCCTGCCCGCCGGAGAGCTGGCGCGGGTAATGGTCCTGGCGGTCGAGGATTCCCGCAGCCTTGAGCGCGGTCTCGGTCTGCTCTTTGCGCCTCTTCCTGGAAAGCTTCAGCAGCAGGAGCGGAAGCTCCACGTTCTCGTATGCGGTCAACACGGGCACGAGGTTGTAAAGCTGGAAAATATAACCCACGTTCCTCGTGCGCCAGCGGGAAAGCTCGGTATCGGTAAGCTCGGCAAGGTTAACGCCGCCGACGACGACCGTGCCCTCCGTCGCATCGTCGATGCCCGCGATAATGTTCAGGAGCGTCGTCTTGCCGCTTCCCGACGGACCCATGAGGGCGACAAAATCGCTTTCGGCAACGGTAAGGTCCAGATGCTCAAGCGGCTTTATCTCAATCGCTCCCTTGCGGTATATCTTCGTAAGGTTCGCAACTTCAACCATGTCGGGCGCCATGTTATCTTCCACTCCTTTTTCTTACGGGCGTGCCGTCGCTTATAGAGGTGAGTCGGCTGGTTATAACTTCTTCACCGCCGGAAAGCCCGGACTTGACCACGCGCTTGCCGCCGACCGTTCCGCCCAACTCGACGGAAATGCGGCGGGCGCGGCCGCCGGCAATCGTGAAGACGAAAGTTTTTGAACCGCGCTCGACAACCGCCTCGAGTGGGATAAGCACGTGCTCTTTCGCTTTGCCCTCAGCGGTTTTTTCCTGCTCGCGCGCAAGGAACTGCGCCTTGCACACCATCTCGGGATGGAGGCTTTCCGACGGGTTTTTGATGTCCACCTTGACCCAGACCACGTTGTTCTTATAATCGGCCTCGGGGTCGAAACGGGCGACTTTACCCTCATATGTAACCGAAGAGCCCTCCACGTCCGTCGTGATAAGGACTTTCTGGCCCTCGAAGACGTCCTTTACGCGCTCCAGGTCAATCTGGATTCTCGCCTGCAGCACTTTCGGGTTATAGACGGATGCGATAATTCCGCCCGGCCCGTCCTTCATGCCCGGATAAGAGACAACGTCGCCGGCATGCTTGAACTGGTGAAGGATTACCCCATCCCACGGGCTTTTTATCACCCGGTTTTCATATTGGAGTTTCGCCAGGTCGCGCTTCGCCTTGAGCCGGAGCAGTTCAGCCGCCGCTATATCGATGTCCTCTTTGCGGTAGCCTTCCAGCATGAGCTTGTATTCGTGCAGCGATTCCTCACGATTCGCCCTCGCAAGGTCAACATCGGCTGCCGCAGCTTTTGTCGACGCCCCAGACGCGGTGTGGCGCGCCTTCGCTTCCTCATACTGCGACTTCAGTTCGTCCAGCCGCTGTTCGGATATGGCCTCGTTGTCCAGCAGCGGTATCGCGCGGATGTAGGTTATGTTCGCGAGGTCCATCTGGTGTTTCAATTCGACAAGGTCCGCTTCCGACTTCTTGAGCGCCGCTTCGGCCTTCAGCACAAGCGCATAAGCCTTGTCGGCGCGCGCCCTGGCCTGGGCGACTTCCTGTTTGCGGTAGCCGCTCTTCAGCTTTTCGTGATTGGACCTGCCCTTGCCGTACTCGGCTTCCGCCTTGTCGAAATCGCTCTTGAGATAATCCGAATAAACCCGGGCGATTTCCTGGCCTTTCTTCACAGTCATGCCCTTTCGGAGCATGACCTTTTCAAGCCGCCCGGTGGTGAGCGCGGTGATGTAGAGCGGGTACCTGTCGTCCGGCACCTCTATCCAGCCGCTCTCCTTGCGCGCGACGACCGGCCGCGCCGAGCTCTGCTTGACGACAAAGTCGGTGCTGACCTCGACGCCGCCTGCCCCGGAGCGAACCAGGAAGCTGATGCCGAATCCGGCGGCAAACCCGATGACGAGTGCGACAATAATTGCAGCCAATCCGAAAGAGCCGCGCCCCTTTCCCCCGCTTTTAGCCGGGCCCGGCTTCCCGGTTTTCTTTTCTCCTTCATCATCGTACAACTTGAGCTTGCTCAGGTCTTCCATGTCCTACCCGCTCATGCGAAAGTTGGTGCAATAGTCTCTTACATGCTACTGTCTTACTGCTCTATTCCTACCATTGTAGTGATTTATTATACGGAAACAACCGGAAATAGACAAGGATAAAAAGACATCTCGGTCCTTTTTACCAACCTTTTACATTGAATATAAATAGAGAAAAAGGACAGGCAAATCCCTACTTTGTTTTCCTGTATTCTCTGCGGACGAGCAGAAAGCCGTGCAGAGGCAGGCGGCTGCGCTTGAGCTTGCGGACCAGCACCGAAACGGTCAAAATTTTCCGCTGGTTGATGTCATGCGAGCTTCTGAACGACGGGGTTCTCAAAACCGCGTTCCATGCCGCCAGCCGTTCTTCGTTCGAAGGCGGCAGCACCGAAGCATTACCGTAAGAGAGAGCGTTTACAAGCGGCAGGTCTTCCGGAGCTTTATCCTCCTTTGCAGTAGGAGCGGCTGTTATCGAACCGTTTTCGGCAACACCAGCCCTGGAGATTTCTGAAGCGTTGGCCGCGGTCGCAGGCGGGGAAGATTCGGCCGGCATTGAACTCGGCCTGAGGTTCAGCTCGACGTATAGCCAGCCGTTTTTCTCAAGCGCCTGCTTGAGCGCCGCGCCGGCGCCGGCGAGGTCGCCGACTTCAACAAATCCTGAGATTCTC
The DNA here is from genome assembly GCA_004376375.1 of Planctomycetota bacterium. Lineage (GTDB taxonomy): Bacteria > Planctomycetota > E44-bin39 > E44-bin39 > E44-bin39 > E44-bin39. The sequence continues at coordinate 16,387 of SOJX01000047.1, read as the reverse complement.
CGGGCCAGTTTTTTCGCCCTGAGTGCGGTCAGGTCGTGAGCTTCGGTTATTCTTTTGGGATGAACGTAATACGCGCGTTGCAGGAAGCCGGCCGTGGCAATGATGAAAAAGACGAGAACAACAACCATAATCGCAAAGCAGCCGAGGTTTCGTAATCTATTGCTCAGCATATCCTTAGCCACTTTGCCCGCCATACTTTTCCGCCACCTGGTAGACAAAGACTTCCTGCTCAACCGTTTCAATCGAGCCCGGCCTCAGTTCCCGTACCCGCTCGATAGCCCCACCGGGCTCGTAGCCGTGCTCGGCAACAAGATAGGAAGCAAGCACGGTTCCGGTGCGCCCGTGCCCGACAAGGCAGTGGACGACAGCGGGACGGTTGTCTCTGAGAAACTCAAGAATTGTTTCCATCTGCGCCATCGTAGGCGGAGTGAAATCACCTACGGGGACATGGAGGCGGGATATATTATGTTCTTCTTCAGGCAGGATGGAATCGATGGTAAGGCTGACCATGCCGCGGACGCCGATTTTCTGCAGCGCTTCAAGAGCTCCCTCACGCGGCCGCGACATGCCCGCGATCTCGTTTTCGATTATCCAGGAGAACTTGTTCCGGCGAAGAGCATCAGGCAGCTCTGCTCTCGATTCGGGGTTATCCATGAATTCACCTGTTTGAAAGGAAGTATACAGGAGCCTGATTTGAACGGCAAGCAAAAAGCGGTTTCGGGGCGAATGAGAGGCAAAAACGGAAATTCTCTTTACAACATCGCAGGAATTGTTATTATACTTTCCCCTGACCTGTAACTGCATGGAGAGACCGGCATGGGTTTAACCAGCGGCGAATACCCCGAATACAAACCCGGTTCACCGATTGACCCGCGTTCCTGGCGTATTCTCGAGGCAGGCATTAAGGCCATCGGCGGCATCAAAGCGCTCAGAAAAATGAAGGGGCTCTCGATAACCATCACCTACTCCACCTACAAGGATAAGATATACTTCATGAAGCCGAACCTGCTTCGGCGGGACTCGGAATTCCCCTGGGCAAAATTCAAGATTGCATACGACGGCAAGGTCTCCACCCGCACGACTGGAGCTGAAGATAAAACAGATATAAAAGAGAAAAAAGGCCAGACCCCGGCTGTGAAATGGCTCAGGCACCGAATCGACCAGACCCTGCTTTACCCGCTTCTTGAGAGGGGCGCAAAAATCAAATACGAAGGCATCTCCTTCGTGGAAGACGAGCCGTGCGAGGTCATCAGGGTAGCCTACAAGGACGGCTGGACCTGCAAAATGCATTTCCAGGAGAAGAACTATCTTGTCGCCAAGATTGAATACAGGAAAGGCGGTTCCGAGCCGCAGAGGCAGAACCGGTATTTCAGAAGCTACCAGAAGGTCGGCCGGATAAAGCTGCCGCATACTATCCGCGGCGAAAACCAGCTTACCGGCGTGGTCTCGAAAGCGAAACCGAAATACAAAGTAAACCCGAAGCTGAAAGAATCCTTCTTCAACCTGCATGCGGCATCGCACACGAAGTAGACTCTCCTGAGAATCAAATACAAACGCCCGGTCGCAAGCGGCCGGGCGTTTTTTTCGTACTAGAAATTATATGGTGCAGAAATTATTCTTTCGCTTTATCACACCTGTAATACGCTTCCAGCGTCAGGACATTGATTGCGGTTGAATATATGCGCCCACCCACGACGCTCCACTCACCGATCGGGTCCCAGCTTCCGTCCTGGCAGATGCGTCCGGCGCGCTGGTTCTTCAGGAGCGCTTTCTTCATCGCCGCGTTCCAGGTTTTCCAGTCTGCACCGCCGACCCTGCGCATCGCGTACGTGCCGTAGTACCAGTAGTAAAAGTTCAGCTTGTCGCATTTCGGCTTGTTCCAATCCGGCACTTTCGCCATAAGAAGTTTCACGCCCTGCAATATCTTTTTATTCGAACTTTTCTGGCCGCAGTTGAGACGCGTGAGAATTGCAACGGCAGTCATCGTCGGCATAGCTTTGTAAGTATCCGGTGGACGGCCCGCAAGCTTTGCGCCGTTGTCGCCCGGCCGCATGTATCCGGTCTTGCCGTCCGATACGCGCGTCACGCGGTCTATCCATGCGACGGCCCCGTCGAAAGAATCCTTGTGAATTGTTAACCCGGCCTTCCTGGCGGCCGCGAGGGCCTGGATCATCCACCCCGTTATCGAAGTGTCGTTCTTGCCGTCGCGCGGTTCGTATTTCCACGCGTAACCGGGATTCTGGGCCTGCATGATATAATCGACGGCCTTCTGGGCGGGCGCCCTCAGCGTCGCGTCGCGAGTGGCCGAATATGCCTCGCAGAGCGCGGTCGTGGCAAGCGTATGGCTATAGATCCAGCTTTCGCCCGTTGTATTCCCGATGCGGCCCGTGGTCCGATCCTGCTGTTTGATAAGATACTTCAGGCCGCGGTCCACGGTTTTCTTATACTTGCCCACGCGGTGGGTCTGGCCGTGGCCGAGGAACGCAAGAAGTGCGAGACCGGAAACGCCTGCATCGAAGGTGCCGGCCGGCACCTGGCCGTAGTTCATGTGCGAGCACGGCGAGCCCGGGCCTTTGCAGTTCTTCTGATAGTCGTCGACGTCCCAATTGCCTTCTTTTTTATCCTGGTGCCGGGCGAGCCATTTCAGCCCTGCAATGACCGCGACCTCGGTCCCGGGCGTGACTTCACCGTCCTTAATCAGCCTGGCAATCTTTTTCTTGAAAGCGGCAGTGTATTCCGCGCTCACGTCCCCGCTCTCAACGTCGAACATGACTTCGACGAATTCCACCGACGCAAGAAAACGGTTCATACAATCGGTTTTCGGCTCATCGGTGTCGGCGAACGAGGCGCGCAGAAGCACTTTCACGCCTTTCATAAGCCCCTCGGGCGCGCTCCGCCATTTGACCTCGAACTTGAGAAGCTCGCCGTCGAAATACATGACCTGTACCGTCAGAGTCGTAAGCGTCTTCAAGCCCTCGTCCGTGTCGACCTTCACCGCCCTGCTGTCGATTGAAATGACCTTACCCTCGATACGGACGGTCCTGCCCCTGTACTTTTCCTTCCACGCGGCCAGGAAAACCGCTTTGTCCTGAAGCTCGTCCATGACCGCGTAGTCGTTCAGAAAGGTCTTCGCCTTTTCGCAGTCGGCTGTGGTGAAGAACTCCTCCGCGCCGGATTTCTTCGGGGTTTCCCCGCCTTTTGAGGTGGGGGTAAGCTCTATACTCTTAATATCTTCCCTCGGTATGGCAAGGGTCCCGTATTTCGTTTTCAGAACGACTTCCTTTTCGTTCTGCTCGATAATTTCCCCCTCATGCCTCTGCCCGTCGTTGAGATGGATAACGTCGGCCCGCGTAACGGCCGGAAGAAATATCGGAAAAACCATAAAGGCGAGAAGCAGAATTCTTTTTCCCATTTTCGATAACCTCCTGAATATTTTACTATTTCTCCTCAATCTTTATCGCCTCGACGGGACAGGCCTTTACGCAGGCCATGTCGCCGAGGCATTCGTTCACCGCGTCGCATGCAAGGTGGATATCGTCGCCCTTCTGCTCGAAAATATCTACCGGGCAGACGCGCACGCACAGGCCGCAGTTGAAACAGACTTTCGTCTTGAGGTAGATATCGTATTTCCCGCCCTCGCCGAACTCGACGTCCTCGTCCGTCTTGCGGAACGTGCGCGTCATCCCGGGAAACTCGATGCGGTGCACCTTCATCGCGTTGGTGCCGCCGGGATACCCGAGCGGCTGGCCCGTCACCATCACAACCCGGTCGCCGTGCGACGCGATTTCACGCTCGATCAGCTCGGTTTCGATATCCTTATAATATATAGTTTCAAAATTCTCGTTCTGGGGTAGCCTTACAGGGATAACGCCGCGGTAAAGACACAGGCGCCGAATGGATTTTTCACTGAACGTGCAGCCGAGAACGGGAACCGAGGGGTGGTATTTCGACATGAGGAGCGCGGTAGAGCCGGAAAGTGTCAGTACCGAGATAGCCTTTGCCTTCATGTTGCGTGCGGCCTCGTTGGCGGAATGGCATATGGCGTCGGCCTGCGTGTGCAGCTCTGATATGCGCGTGTGGACCGTTTCGCCGTGCTTCTCGACATAGCTCTCGGCGGCCTCGGCTATCCTGTGCATCATGGCAACCGAGAGGACGGGGTAGTCGCCGGCGGCGGTCTCGCCGGAAAGCATTATCGCGTCGGTGCCGTCGAAGACCGCGTTGGCGACGTCGGAAACCTCGGCGCGCGTCGGGCGCGGGTTCCCGGTCATCGACTCGAGCATCTGCGTCGCGGTGATGACCGGTATGTCCTGCTCGTTGCATTTTCGAATAAGGTCCTTCTGGATCGCGGGCACTTCGTGTGGAAGCATCTCGACGCCGAGGTCGCCGCGGGCGACCATTACCGCGTCGGTTTCATTTATTATCTCGTCTATCTCCTCGAGCGCTTCCGGCTTTTCGATCTTGGATACAATCTTGAGATGACTGGATGCGCTGTGCAGGATTTTTCTCAGTTCCTTGACGTCGGCCGCGTTCCTGACGAACGAAAGTGCGACGTAATCGAAATCGTGCTCGAGAATCCACTCGAGGTCGCTTCGGTCTTTCTCGGTCAGACTGGGCGCGGACACTGCCACACCGGGAAGGTTTATTCCCTTGTGCGGCTTGAGCCTGCCGCCGTGGACGACCCGGCACTTCACGCGCGAATCGCCCTCCTTTTCCGTCACCACCAGCTCGAGCAGGCCGTCGTCCATAAGCACGCGGTCACCCACCTTGAGGTCTTCGACGAGATGATCATATACAGAAGTGATTCGCCCCGGCCCGCCCGGCGCGCTCCCCTCCTCGATGGTTACTTCACGGCCTTCTTCAAGTTCGATAGAACCGCCTTCAATATCGCCTACCCGGATTTTCGGCCCGCACAGGTCGGCGAGAACGGCAATCGGCTCGCCCGTCTTTTCGGACGCCTCGCGCACCAGTTTCAGCGTTTTTTCATGCTGCCCGCAGGTGCCGTGCGAGAAATTGATTCGGGCGACGTTCATGCCGGCGCGGATCATTTGCATCAGGATCTCCGGCTTCCAGGACGCTGGCCCGATCGTGCAGACGATTTTGGTTCGGCGCATTTCATGCCCTTTCGATGCCGGGCCGCCTTATCGAATAAAAAGGCGCCCCGGGCGTTAATATAAGTAACAGTATATGGCGGAATTCCGCACGTGTCAAGGACACTCGGGAACCGCCTGAATGCTCTTTGACAGCCAAAAATTCATACTTTTTCGTTGACAGTTCGCCGTATGCTCCGGTACGATGTTCCCCTTCCCGTTAGTGCCGCAACCCGTTGAAACCCGGACAGGTCCGTACGAACCGGGAAAAACCACATTTCGAGGGTAGAAACATGGTCACTGGAAAACGAACGGCAACACTCGCATTATTGCTCCTGTCATGCCTGCTTTTGACTGCATGCGGTGCGCAGCGCTTTATTACAATCCAGACTGAACGAGCGTCGCTGACGCCAATATCTGATGAAATTAAAAAGATCTGCATCATCGGTGTTTCGGACCCCCCCGGCAGGCCGGGCACGGGCGCATTGGTCCGCGACGCACTTCTGCGCAAGCTGCAGGAATCGAAGCGCTACGAACTTGTCGAGCGGGAAGAGATGAGGCTGATACAGGCCGAACGGATGCTCGACCTGGCCGGGGTGACGGCTGAGAAGGATGTGCTGGAAAATGATGTTTTCGCGGACGTGGACGCAATCATCCTCGGCGGCATCAGTAATTATCGCTGGGTAACTAAATCGTTCCAGGAGCAGGAAACATATTATGAGCAGGTTCCTTATACGTATCATGTTCCCAATCCGGCGGGCGGCGGTTCAATACCCATGACCGGTTACAACTCAGTGGCCAGACAAAGATGGGTAACGATGCATACGGCCGACGGCGGCGTTGACTGCACGTTCCGCATGGTAGACAAGAAACGGGGGAATATCATAGCGGTTAAGCCCTGCACGAAAAGTTGGAGCTTTGGAAAAAAGAAAACAGCCCCGCCCGCGGAAAGCGCAATCATGTCTCAACTGGTCGATCAGGCGGCGGAAGAATTCCGCATGGAAATCGCGCCGTGGGTGCATGTTGAAAGGCTCGAACTTAAATACCGCACGTTTTCGCATTTTGAACCCGGCCGCCAATGGGCGGAGAAGGGGCTTTTTAATGATGCCATCGAGTTCTTTAGAAACGGCGCGGAAGCGGAACCCGAAGATATGATAATGCACTATAACCTCGGACTCTGCTACGAGGCGATGGGAATGTACGAAGAGGCGCTGAAGAGCATTGAAACGGCTTTCAAGCTCGAACCGACCGACAACGAGATCATCGCTGCGAAGAAGCGTCTCGTAGTGAAAATCAAGGATTTCAAAGATGGTAAGATTATAACGCCCCTGGTTCCGGTAAGCAGCACATAGCGGATAACCCGTCGGGGGGGGGGGCTTTTTTGGTTCAACAGGAAGCTCATGGCCGCCTCCGGCCAGAGAGATAGGAATTCGAAACCCAGTTCCGAGAAAAGGAGTGGAATTATGCACATACGAATCATCTACCTGGGAGCATTTGTAATCCTGCTCGCGATGTTCTCTCCCGTCTCGGCGGCTGAGCTTACCGCCCAGCAGAAGCTGCTGGCCAAACGCGCCGCGCAGGTCGACGCGTACCGCCAGCTCGGAGAGCAGATTAAAGGACTCAGGATCGATTCGACCACCGTTGTAAAGGACTTCGTCACCGAAAGCGACGAAATCAGGACCCAGATGCGCGCGTTCATCAAGGGCATGAAGCCCGTTGACACGCGCTACTACGACGACGGCACATGCGAGGTCGACGTCGAGGTTACTATCAAAGAAATAGTGACCACCCTGACGCGGATCGTCAAGAAACACTACAGGGGCAAGCGCCAGGTCGGCGCCGAGGTCTTCGAGAAGATCAAGAAAAACGTGGAGTTCAAGAAGCTCACCGCGACCGGCGCGGGCGTGCCGTTCCCAGAGGAGATGAGCGATTCCAACTTCGACAGCATGGTCATGCCGCCGGCGAAGCGGCCCGCCCCGAGCTATCCCGCAATCTGGCGCAAGGCCGGTCCGCGGAACCGCCTCATGGCCAAACGCGCGGCAGAGGTCGAAGCCATGCGCCAGCTCGTCGAGCGCATCCAGGGTCTCCACATCACTTCGGAAACCACGGTAAAGGATTTCGTCACCGAATCCGACCTAATCAGAACGTCCGTCAGCGGCATCCTGAGAGGCCAAAAAGTCATCGCCGTGCGTTTCCTCGAGGACGGAATCTGCGAAGTCGACATGCAGGTCACGATCGAGGAAGTCATTACCATCATGAGAACCACGCTCAAGAAGTACTTCAGCGGCAGCCGCCTCGTCGGCCAGGACATTGCCCGCAATATCAGGGACGAGTACAAGCGTAAGATTGTCCGCGCGACCGGCGCCGGCACGTTCGATCGCAAAAAAGCGGAGCCGCGCGACTGGGTCGAGCATACGAAGAAAGTGACAACCGTCAAGGAAGAAAAGCCCGAATGGGCGGCCAGGAAAATCCGCGCCACAGGCCAGGGCGTGCCGCCGGAAGACGCCGAGTCCGAAGCCCACGCAACCCTTGGCGCAAAAAACGCCGCCAAGACCGTCGCATTGCGCAACCTGGCTGAAAAGATAAACGGCGTACACATCACGGCTGAAACAACCGTAAAAGACTTCGTTACGCAGTCGGACGAGATCCGCACGGAGTTCGAGGCATTTCTCAGGGGCGTCACGGTCATCAGGAACGAGCCTGTGGGCGACGACTCCTGGGAATGCGAGGTCGAGATTTCTCTCGAAGGTTTTTACGATATTTATATCAAACACAAGAAGTAGCGCACCGCGCGGGGAGCGATAAATGTTTCGCATAATTTTCAGAGTCGCACTGATTCTTTGCCTTCTCGGGGCACCCGTCGTTATGACCTCATGCGTTCGGGAGCACACGGAGATCGAGACACACGAGGAAGTATTAAGCAAAGAATCCAGAACGATCGTGACCGGCGACGGCGAATAGGTGTAGCGTCGAGCGTCATATTATTCTATGATGTTAGCGGCGCCGCTTGTGACGCGTTGATAATAAAGGCTTGAGGCTTGAGACCTGAAGCTTGAGAATTTTCGTTTTACGGTTTGTGATTTTACGGTTTTTTCAATCGTAAATTGCCAATCGTAAATCGTCAATCGAAGGAAGGAGTTTCTAATGTATCGTAAACTCGCCATATTCATAGTCCTGACACTCTTTGCGACGTGGTCTATCGCGCCGCCGGTTTTCGCCAAAGACCACACGGTCACCGTCATCGGCGAAGGCGCGGGCGAAGGCGAGTCAGGCAAGGAGGACGCCAAGAACAACGCCCGCCGGAAGGCATGCGAACAGGCCATCGGCGTTCTCATCGCGAGCAAAACCAAGGTGAAAAACTTCGCCGTCGCGTTGGACATGATCGTGACCAAGGTCAAGGGCATTGTGAAAAGCGAAAAAGTCCTCGAAGGCCCGACCTACGACGAGTCCACCGGCATCACGACCGTCAAAATGGAAATCACCGTCGGCGAGGCCGACCTCAATACCAAGTGGGAAGAGGTCGAGATGACGCTCAAGCGCATGGGCCGGCCGAAGATCATTATCATGATTACGGACAGGAAAGACGGCAAGGTCTGCGACCAGCAGTGGACCGAGGCGACGATCTCGAACCATTTCATCAAGAGCGGGTTTACGCTCATCGACAAAGACACGTTCGACGAGAAGATGAAACGCGAAGCCAACGCGGCCAGCCTCCAGGGCGACATCAACATGCTGGCCGACATCGGCAAGAAAGTCGGCGCAAGGCTGGTCATCCGCGGCACCTGCACGGCCTCGCAGCAGGGAAAGATGAAGCACCCGCAGCTCGGCCAGTGGCTTTACACATACAAGGGCGAGCTCACGATCAAGGCGATAGAAACAAGCTCGGCGACGGTAATCTTCAACAAGCCGTTTGTCAGCAAAAGGCCCCACCCCGGCGGAACAAACCCGGACTCGGCCGGCAAAAAGGCGGCAGAGAAAGTGGCAAAAGAATCCGCAAAAGCCCTCGTCGACGGCATCGTCAACGCATGGACCGACGAGCTGAACAATGGAAGGGAAATTACGCTCATCATCTCAAACATCGGCTTCAGGTCGAAAAAGAAGCTGGAAAAGCTGCTCAAAAAGATACCGCGTGTCCGCGAGGTCCATCCCGGCACTTACACCTCGAAAGTGGCCACGTTCACCATCAGGACGTACCGGAGCGCAGACAGCCTTGCCGAGCGGCTGCTCGAGCTGAAGGCCGGCAAGCTGGACTTCACCGGCGAAGACGTGGAAGTTGTCAGCGTGGAGACGTCCCAGGTGACTATCAAGCTGCCCGGCTAGCCGCCGGCCGGTTCGTTCATTCCGGAACAGGCAAAGGAAAACCATATGCGACGCCTACTAACCCTATTACTCATTCTGGTGCTGATGCTGCCGGTCTTTATCGGCTGTGTAGTGCATCACGACCACCCGAGCGACCAGCCTGAAACGGACGCCGGGCCCAGGGACGACGTGCCGAGGACAACGGAAACTATCGAAGAGGAGCGCATAATCGACAGGCGCAGCGAATTTGAGGTCGAGTCTGACAGATAGCTGCGACTCACAGGCGCGGCTATTTTTCGGTTGCGCAGCCGCTGGACCGGTGTTATAATAAGCCCACGTGAGCCGAAAAACTGAGGGCAGGACCATGAAGAAAGTGGTATATGTCGCTGTTCTGTTCGCCGCCTTGATGTTCATATCGGGTTGCATAACGACGAACTGGCACCACAACCGGCGCCATTTCGAGGCGATACGCGAAGAACTGCGCATCGTCCACCAGCAGTTCGATGAAGTGTTTCTCCACCTGAAAGAAGACCCGACCGAGAAGTACAGGAACACGCCCTACGACGACACGACCTTCGAGGAGTAGGGTCGCCGAACCTGAAATAATATAACGCCGGCGCGAACCAGCGCCGGTGTTCTATTTTGATAGTGGTTAGTGGTTGGTCGTTAGTGGTTGGTGTTTTTTCTTCACTAACGACTAAGGGCTAACCACTAACTACTGCGATGCATTTTTTGAGGTTTTTTCTTGACATGATGAGCGCGCAAGGTTAGGATTGCGCCTCGGGAATGGTACAAAACAGCGTGGAGGCTGATATGAAAAAGAAGATTTTCGCTCTGCTGATGGTTATTTCACTTTTCGTACTGCCGGGTTGCCTCACCACCAACTGGCATCACAACCGCAAACACTTCTCCCGCGTCCGCGAAGAGATACGCGACCTGCACCAGGATTTCGACGCCATGTTCTTCGGCGTTGAGCCGGCAGAGGAAGAAGGGAACTTCTAGGCCCTGTCCAAGTCAGACAACCATACGACCGCCGACATCGGCGGTCGTTTTCTATTGCGGCATAAAATTTTCATTTACAGAATTTGAAACTCTTCTCCGGTATTCCCGCAACCCCTCTGTCTTAGCCTGTTTCCGACAACCATGTTTTAAAGGCAACCCTCGCCGATTACATAGATTGAAAAATTCGGCGAAATATGGTACAATTATCTGATGCATTTGGATAATCCACCTGCGGGAGATGTTTAGACCGGGGGAATGTATGAGATACTTTGCACCTTTGATTGTTCTATTGCTTTTCCTCTCCACTCCTGCGTTTGCAATAAACGCACCCGCCAATTTCAGGCTGACCGATTGTTCGAGCAACACCCTCACCTGGGCCTGGAACGACGTGGCGGGAGAACTCGGCTACGAAGTTCATGATGACGGATCAGATACGTTAGTTGCAGAAACCGGAGCCGGTGTTCTTTCAACACAGGAAACCGGCCTTACCCCCAATACAACCTACATCAGGCACTGTCATTCCTACGATCTTACGACCGGCGTCGGCGATGTAACGATTGGAAACGAGACAAACTCCTATAGGTATCCGATAGACATCTGGTGGAATTTTGGCCGATGCCAGATGCTTTTTCTGCAAAGCGAAGTGGGAACTGCAGGCAATATCTATAAGATAAGGTTCGAACAGAACAATTTCAACTCCGCTCCAATTAATTTTAGCACTATCTATATGGACGAGACAGCCAGTATTACGCTGGCATCATGGGTTGGAGGTGCTAGCGGTTCAGGCACGCTTGTATTCGACGGCAACCTCACCTCTCTTGCAGCTCCGGGGTGGTTTGAGATAGTCCTGGATACTCCATTCAATTACAGCGGCACGCAAAACCTTCTTGTCAGTTTCCGCCACCAGGATGGAGATTATTCCAACAGCTACCCGACGTGGAACACAACCAATGTGGGTACTAACAGATGTCTTCAGGGTGCGGAGGACTTTAGCAACCCGCCCGGCGTTTCTGCTACAACATACCTTCCCAACGTCCAGTTTGAAAAAGACATTGCCGTGAGGGGCTACAGCGCCCCGTCAAACGTGGTCGCGGCCTGCACGCTGGCCGTTGCTCCGGGTATGGATAACACTTCCACAACCTTCACCGATCAGACAAATGCCAGTATAACCGTGCAGGTTGCCCTGAGCGCAAACCCGGGCCAAACAGCCCTCGAGCTTTTCTACGCCAAGGGCGACGCAAACGGCCCGACGGAAGCCTTTACTTCGGGTGGTATGAAATCATCAGGCTATTCCTGGGATATTAACGCTCTTGATCATAATACTTCTTACTGGTTCAAAGCACGCGCACAAAACTATGCCGGAATACTCACAGGCAACTGCGCCATCACCACATGGAGTACGAGTCCGAGCGCACCTTCGGGCTTTGCCTGTATCGGCTGCACGAGTGATTCAATTACATGGGCCTGGACGAGCCAGGGTGGTGAAGGATACGACATCTATGACAATGACACCGATACAGTTGTCGTTGCCGACATCGCCTACGATGCAACTTACACCATTGAAACCGGACTTTCACCCAATAAAAGCTATCGCCGCTATATCAAAGCTTACTATGATCTGACTTCCGGTTTGGAAAACTGCGCCACGATTACGTCGGGATTCGTTTCTTCCGCAAACAGATGGCTCGCTCAGCGGATGTACTTTTACAGCGACACCTACCGCGGCTACTGCAAGTTCGACCTCAATAACGTGTCGGACGCCTGGACGGTTATCGGCGCCAGGCTTTACGCCACCTGCTATAATCAAGCGGGGGCCGGTGCTCTTATGGATATTCGAGCGCTTATCAACGATCCGGCTACCGCACCAATCGCTACGGTTTACTCCGAAGCCGGAAGCGGAACCCTCTTCGTAGACGACTCCATCGAGCATCGGTCGCTGGGCTCAAAGGTAGTTACGCTGAACAGCGATTCCTATAACTGGATTGAAAGCTGCAAAGTTTCCCAGAACTGGTGCGCGCTTGGCATCGACGAGAGCACCATCTCCGCCGTTGTAACGGAATTCCGCGGTATTGATTGGGCCACGGTTGCGGAGCGGCCGTGGCTGGAGGTGGAATACGAGATGAAGTCAGTGTCCGCCCCATCGAACGTGGTCGAGGCTTGCACGCTGGCTGTTGTTCCGGGTATGGATAACACAATTGCAACCTTCACCGCTCACAGCAATTCCAGCCTTACAGTACAGGTTGCCCTGAACGGAAATCCCGGCGGAACTGCCCTCGAGCTCTTCTCTGCCAAAGGCGACACAAACGGGCCGACCGAAGCTTTCACCTCGGAGGGATTCAAAACCACAGGCTATTCCTGGGATGTTACTGCTCTCGATCATAATACTTCTTACTGGTTCAAGGCGCGCGCAGAGAACCATGCCGGAATACTTACGGGCAACAGCGCAATTACGACCTGGAGCACGAGGCCGGGCATACCTACCGCATTTGCATGTATCGGCTGCACGAGTAATTCGCTGACATGGGCGTGGACGAGCCAGGGCGGCGAAGGATACGACATCTATGACAATGACACCGATACAGTTGCCATTGCCGACATAGCATACGACGCCACCTATACCGTAGAAACCGGCCTCTCGCCGAACACGAGCTACCGCCGTTATATTAAAGCTTACTATGATCTGACTTCCGGTTTCGAAAACTGCGCCGTAACCACGTCGGGATTTGCTTCCAGCTCCGGACTCAAATACGCCAATGATCGGATATACTTTGAAAACGTAGTAACCGCCTACCGCGGATACGCCAGATTCGGCCTCGACAATGTATCGGACACATGGACGGTTAACGGCGTCAAGCTTTATGTCACCTGCTTTAATCAAGCGGGGGGCGCTGCTCTTATGGATATTCGAGCCCTTACCAGCGACCCGGCCGGCGCAACAGCCGCTACAATTTACTCGGAAGCCGGAAGCGGTACACTCTTCGTCGACGACTCCACCGAACATCGATCGACCGGGCCAAAAGTCCTCACGATGAACAGCGATTCCTATAGCTGGATTGAGAACTGCGTTTCCCTGGGCTGGTGCGCGGTTGCCCTTGTTGAAGACACCCCTTCCAACGATGTAACGGAATTCCGTCCGTATAACTATGCCACGGTAGAGCAGCGGCCGTGGCTGGAGGTAGAGTACGAACTGAAAACAGACTCCGCCCCGTCGAACGTGGTCGAAATCTGTACAGCCGCGGCTGTGCCGCTTATGGACAACTCTGAGTCAACCTTCACCGCCACAACCGAAATCAGTATCACGGTACAGCCTGGCCTGAACAGCAACCCGAACGGCACGCTGATGGACCTTGAATACGCTGACGGCGATGCGAACGGACCGACAGGGCTGTTCATGTCGCTCGGCACAAAAACGAGCGGCTATTCGTGGGACGTTACAGGCCTGGACTACGGAAAATCCTACTGGTTCAAGGCGCGGGCGCAGAACTGGGTCGGCATCTGGTCCGGGTACTGCGATTTAACCGTATGGAGCACAAAGGCCGGACCGCCCGACAACTTCAGGTTTATCGACCGCACCGACACGAGCATTACCTGGGCATGGGACACGCGCGGCGGACTGCGTTACAACATCTACGATAACGATACCGATACGGTAACCGTCGGCGATATCGACGGTCTGGCCACCTACACCGTCGAAACAGGCCTGTCGCCGAACGTCTCCTACCGCCGGTACATGAGGGCGATAAGGATTGGCGGCGCCAACATTTACTATTACGCCGAGAGCCTCAGTGAAGTAAGCACTACTTCCAGCACTGTCTGGGAAAACGTCTGCACGCTGAATATGTCCGCACCTCCCGCCGGCGACTACCTTATAATCGCCGCGATGCAGGCCAAGGCGAGTACTACTCTTGCCGCCTATGGCGAGTTCCGCCTTGTCCGCGACGAGACGAATGAAATTAATTATGCGATGGAAGAAACGGACAATTTTTTTCATTCGTTCATGTCGTCCGAAGTTCTGACCGCAAGCGGGTCTGACGACTACAAGTATCAGTTGCAGATAAAGAGCAGCACAGGCTCCACTTATTGGACAAGGGCCCAGAATGCAGCGATAATTGCCATCCTGTTGCCGACGTCGAATTACCACAGTATCGACAACCTTACGGAGGGTTCGACGACATCTGCCTCGTTCGTCAGGCATTCCGGTGTAACGGTATCGCCGCCCGGCGCCGGCGACGATTACTGGGTAATTCACTGCAGCAATTTCAAGGAAAGCTCAACCACTGCGCGTGGCTATTCACGTCTTTACGACGGAAGTAATGAGTTGGCATACGGCGCAAGGGATCCGTACAACGCTAATGAGTGGTTCACCCAGGGTGGTTTTTCGGTTCTCAAGGGAATCTCATCAGACGTTACTCTGGAAGCCCAGTATTATCGAAGTTCAGGTACGTGTTCCGAGAAGAACGTGCACATAACGGCTGTTCGCCTGAGTGATGGTCCGTGGGCAGGCTATGCGGATAACGCGCTTTATACGCAGCAATCCACGACGAGTCAGACCGGCGTGACTGCCGTAACCAGGACCTTCACAGTCACGGATCCGCAGAACTACCTGATTATGGGCTCCTGCAGCATTGGCATTTCAGGGATCTTTGCCAATTACTACCCGATAGCATGGTTTGAGCACAATTGCGGAAGCGGTACCACCACTTTAGGGGAAATGCGATTTTATGAAGTTGACAGTACTGCAGAGCGGGCGTCATTTGTTTCGATGAGGCGTATGTTTCTGACAACCGGCAGCCATACGATTCGTGTAATGTTCAGAAGGTCCAATACTTCATATACCGTTTATGCGCGCTGTCCGGCCGTAATCGCTATTCCGCTGGAAGGAGAAATCGAGGAACTTACCAGCCCGACGAACGCCATTGAAGTCTGCACGCTGGCGGCAGTGCCGGTTATCGACAACACCACTGCAACGTTTGTATTTTCCAACGCGAACAACATCTACGCGCAGGTCGACGCGAACGGGAATTCGCCCGGCACGTTGATCGAACTCGAATACGCAAAGGGCAACACCGGCGGGCCGACCGAAGGCTTCACGCCCGCCGGGATTCAGACTTCCGGTTACGCGTGGGACATAGCCGGCCTCACCCTCGATTCGTCCTACTGGTTCAGGGTTCACGCGCAGAACTGGGCCGGCCTGTGGAGTAATTATTCCGGCCTCGCCGTTACGAGCACGACGGCGGCCGGAGGCGCATCGCTGAACACGCCCACCGGTCTGAGCTACCTGAGCTGCTCCAGCACGACGTTGACCTGGTCCTGGACCGATACAAACACCGACCCCAATGAGAGCGGCAGCGACTTCTTCAACGGCGACAATGATTCGATCGTCATTTCAGGCATTACGGCGGACGGCAACACCACGGTGGAAACCGGACTGCTGCCCAACAGGACCTACAACCGCTACATAAGGGCATATATTAACCTGGGCGAAAAGAAGTACTCGAGCCTCTCCTCGATTGTAACGGGTAACACACTCGGCGCCGTTCCCGGCAAGCCGCAGTTCTTCACCATAACGACCACCTCCGCGACGATAAGCTGGAGCAGGAACGGGAACCCATCGTATACTGTTTTCGAGCTTGCGCGCTCCGACGGCGGACCGTGGAACACCAGGACCACCACGACCGGCCTCAATTTCGGTGACATCGGACTGGTGGCCGATTCGACTTACTGGTATCGCGTGCGCTCCGTCAACCTCGACGGCCTGCCGTCCGACTGGTCCGAGAACGATTCTTTGACGACCCTTCCGCCGGGCGACCCGGTTGTATCTGTCTTTTCCGGCCCGATGCTCGTGTACGGCCCCACCGCTTCCCCGCCGCTGTCGTTCACATGCGACCAGGATGCGGATTTCCAGGTTCAGCTCGGCGGTGCCGGCAGCCCCTTCAGCGGGGCATGTCTGTATTCCGGCAGCGTGCCCGCGGGCGTTCCTGAAAACCAGGTGTTTGATC
>SOJX01000083.1 GCA_004376375.1 Planctomycetota bacterium | reverse complement strand
ACCTCCCCCATCGCACCCTGGCCAAGAGTCTCGATAACGCGATAGCGGTTTTGGATTACATCTCGATTCATGCAACCGCTCAGTAACAGGCAGTTATTGTTCCGTGAACAGTTATAGATACTGCACTCATTTTCAGAGTATATTGTGATAAAGAGAACTTGTCAATTCACAAACCTTAAACCAAGAACAGGTTGATCCTGGTCATATGAATAATTGGGTGGTTCGCAGTCCAAAACTCCTGAATCCAGCCTGGCAGAAGGAATTTTTGCAATTACCTTCAATTCCCGCAAGAGAGAAAATTATGAATAGCCTTATGATTTTCTAATATTAGAAGATCGGAGCGGGTTGCTCGAAGTGATTTCCCCGGTCTGAAATCCCATTACACCAGAGGGCATAACACTAAAACTGCCTAAACCGGTGTATCGTGAGCTTATAGGGCGTCTGGAGAAGATACTGGCGTGGGCCGGCGAGGTGTGCGACTCCATAACGCAAGATCGATGTAGACAATGTGCATTAGTTTATGTTACAAATATATTATGCAACACATTGGATATCGGACGACTCCTCAGGAAAGTAATACCACGACCATTTGGTCGTCTCATGAAATTTTTCCTTGTGAAACTGAGAAATCTTATTGACCGTATTCTTCGCCTGTAGTTAAGAGCGCATTGAATGGAGCCCGTACAGCATGGCTTGGTAAAATCGGTTTCTGGCAAACTCAAACAAAGCGCCGGACTGATTAACGCTGAAGTATACCTTTTTGAGCGCGAAACAATTGAAGCCATTCCTGCCGGCAGGGCAGTGTCAATGGAGACCGAGATATTACCAAGTTTAATTGGGCATCGCTTATTTGCGATTGAATGTGATGGCCCGTTTATCGACATTGGCACACCCGAGTCATATGCAAAAGCTGAATCCTTTTTTCAGGCTGATTATTGATGGGAAAAAAGCGTTTTGTAGTTCTGGATCTTGATGGAACCATTATTGTCGAGTGCAATTACCTTTCAGATCCAGATCAGGTTGAATTAATCCCTGAGGCAGTAAATGCATTACTGCAGTTCAACAACCTTGGCCTTGGCATGATTGTTGTAACCAATCAGTCAGCAATAGGCAGGGGAATAATTGACGACAAACAACTCAAACTAATTCATGAAAGATTTCAGGAATTATTACATAAGGGAGGAGTTTCCCTTGATGGTATTTATTACTGTCCTCACCTGCCTGAAGCGAGATGTAATTGCCGAAAACCCCAGCCGGGATTACTTGAATTGGCTGGGAGGGAATTGGATTTTACACCTCGTGAATGCTTTGTAATAGGAGACAAAGCATGTGACATTGGGTTGGGACGGAAAGTTGGTGCAACTACATTTCTTGTGAAAACAGGTTATGGCGCCCAGGTCGCAGCTAATGAAGAAATGAATCCTGATTACATTGTTGATGAATTACCGGAAGCAGAGCAGATTATTGCACATCTTCTCAATAAAGAGACAATAAAATGAGACGGCCCGGCCTGCGAGAGGGAGGCGCACAATTTTCCCCTGGATCATTTACACAGAAAAGCCAGAATTATTTCTCAGGTTGAAAAGCGAGACTTTGAGCTTTCAGCCGTCAGCTAATTAGCAGTCAGCAGTCGGCTATCAGCAATCAGCAATTAGCTGTCAGCTTTCAGCTTTCAGCTTTTTTTTAATTAATATATATTTAGCTGATAGCTGAATGCTGACAGCTTTTTCGCGTTCTTGTCAAAAGTCAGTCAGCTTGAATAATGAACTTGCTTTATGCCGTTCATTTCGATGCAGCCCTCCGCTTCTCCCGAACAAAAGAGCTCCAAGGTTTTGTCTATAATTCTTACTGGTAGAGACGATGATTACATGCTTGATTTCAAGTATCGTATTACAGCCACCATTAAGAAAACCATCCAGATACCCCACATATGTAGGTCGGATATTGCGTAGGATCAAGCGGAGCTTTCGCTTGTGAGCGATCTGTTCTGCTTGCTGAAATGACTGGGTTGGACTGCTCTCAATGAGTACTCTATGGCATCAAATGACACTACCTGGCATTGAATGACATATATTCATGATATAGAAAATTCATTGCCTCCCCTCACCTCATTCCATAACCGCTGCCTTGTTCCAATGAAGAACTAAAGTGCTTCGCGGTGGTTTCCGTAGATTACATGACGGAAGGCTAGTTGCATTTGTCAGGATGGAAGCTATAATAGAATGCATATGGATCAAGGTTCTTCGAAATCTTCATTACCGGATGGCGACTCCGCACTGTTTAAAACACCGGCATCGCGGTTCACCCTTACACCAGATGAAATAAAGCATGTAGTCGCGCATCCCTACTTCCCCGGTAGTCTGGTCGCGGACCGCTACCGGGTGGAGCGTGAAATCGGAACGGGAGGAGTTTGTACCGTCTATCTCGTTTCCGATACCAGTCGGAGCGGCGCCCGGGCCGCTCTTAAAGTCATTACAGGGGAAGCAAATCCGGTTCACCTGGAAATGTTCCGAAACGAGTTTCGGATTCTCGTCCAGCTCGATCATAAGAACCTTTTACATGTTTTCGATTTTGGCGTGTTGCCGAAGGTGAAGGGCTTTTTCTATACGGCAGAATACGTCGAAGGGAAAAACTTCCTTGCCGCAGCTGCCGATGCCGGCGAAGATACTCTCATAGATTATTTAGTACAGGCGTGTCGCGCGCTCGAATATGTTCACACGCGCGGATATGTTCATTATGACGTTAAACCGGCGAATCTGCTTATAGATCACGAGGATAATGTCAAGCTCACGGACTTCGGCCTTTCCGCGTTTGCCGGTCGCGGCCTTGGCAAGCGGATACGCGGGACACCGGCGTATACGGCGCCGGAGGTAATCTCCGGGGTGGATGTCAGCCACAGAGCGGATCTTTATTCACTCGGCGTTACCATGTACGAAATCATAACGGGAAAACTGCCCTTTCGTGGAAAGGACATGCAGGAGCTTTTCAGCTCGATTATTACATTGACTCCGACTCCTGTAAGGCAAATACGCCCCGATATACCTGAGTATCTGGACCGGATCATTCTCAAGCTTATCGCGAAGAACCCGGCTGATCGCTATGAAAATGCAAACGCCGTGATTAAGGCGCTGGCCGAAGCGCGCGGCATCGAGATTGATCTTCAGCCTGAGACCACCACTGAAGCATACTTGAAGCTGCCCCCGCTGTGCGGGCGCGAAAAAGAAATGAAGACGGTTCGCTCCAGTCTTAATGAGCTTGGCAAAGGCAGGGCCGGGCGCATCGTTATTGAGGGGTCTAAAGGCATGGGTTGCAGTCGTCTTTTGCGTGAGATACATTTTGAAGCGCAGCTATGCGGATATAAAACCGCTCTCAGCAGTGCCTCAGCCCCTGATCTGTTTGAACAGCTCTGCCGGCAGATTGACACAAAACAATCGATCAGGCAGCTGCAGGAATATCAGGACAATTCAGAACCTGAACTGGATATCGAAGCCCTTTTACCATCCGATTACCTGGCCAATATCGTTAAGGTCGCGGAGAAAAAACCGGTAGTGCTGAATATCGATGATATGCAGCAGGCGTCTGCCTCGGAAATAGACTTGATTGAGCGCCTTTCTTTATTGTTGAATGGTTCTGATACCCCCTCTTTGCTTCTGGTTACCGCCCGGGGCAATACCGATCATATTAAACCGGATGAAGTTCCCGGAGACGTTCATCTGCGCTTGAAATCGCTTACAAAAAAGGAAATCGGCAAAGTAATAACAGGTATGTTCAGCAGTATACCGGCACCCGAGCTTTTCGTATCCCGTCTTGCGGAAGCTACCGGTGGTGTTCCACTTGCGGTTGCTGAAATGGTTCGAATGCTGGTTACTTCGGGGGAAATCTCCGTAATAGAAGGGAAATGGAGATTCCGCGGCGGAGTTGAGCCGTTTGAAATACCCCACTCCCTGGAAGAGTTCTATTTGAATCAGATCAAAGCGCTTCCAAGGCACCAGCATAATATTGCGCTGAATCTTTCACTTCTCGGTCGCCCGGCAAAAATGGCAGAAGTATCATCTTTCCATGATGAGCCGGCAAAGAATATTGCTGCAATACTCGGTGAGCTTGAGCGAAGAGAGATTATCCATCGAGTAGCCGGGCGTGTAGAGATCGCAAACGAAGGGCTGAGGAATGCACTTTTTTCTACTCGATCTCCAGCCACGCTGAAGCGGAGGCATAAATTACTGGCGGAAAAGTTACTCAAAAGGCGCTCTGGCAAAACCAACAGACTGGAAATCGCCGGCCATTTTATTCGCGGCGGCAAACGTGAAAAGGGTCTTCGCCAGGGTTTAATGGCGATTAAATCGGGCGAAGTCGATAACGATCGCTATGGCTCCATTCCTATTCTGGAATTAATGCGTAAAGTTTCGAAAAACGCCGCCCCTGCCAATCGTGCAGAAGTTCTTTTTGCCCTGGCAAGGGCAATTTTCGAATTGAAGGATCCGGACACTGTTCTGGGAGTAATCAAAGAATATTTCTCCATTTCACAGCCAAAAAAATCGTCAAGGCACGATGCGGGTATGCAGAGTTATGCCGCAGAGTGTTATGAAAAGACTAACCGACAGGAACAAGCATTTTCCGCATGGAAAAGTGCAATTGCACTTGCTAAGCCGGGTTCTGACGAATACTTCGCTGTCCTTGCGCGGTATGTAACTGCACTGGAGTACCGAGGGCAATTTGCCGAATGCGAACGGTTGCTTCTTGATGCTATCAAGCAGCATAAAGATAAAAAAAACACCGGAATGATTGGATTGCTGGGCAGGATGGCCTACATCGGCCTGCGCCGTAATTTGATAGATCAACTCCTGGAGTACGCTGACCGCGCTTACGAACTGGCAAAAGAGATAGGCAAGGAAGATACGCTTTTTGTACTGAATTTGCTTGGCGCAAAAAACCACATGGTTGGAAAATATGAAGAAGCACGGACTTTTTTAGAGCAAGCGTCACAGGTTGCATTGAAGAAAAAACGTTTCCAGGACCTGATGAGATTTAAGTCGAATCTCACAATAATAAATTTCCAGCTTGGCCGCGTGGACCAGGCCCTTCAGAATGCTGCTGAAGCCGAAACCTTCATGCGGCGGTATGCGGATTTCCACTCACTTACGCATTTATACCTTACGCTTGGATATGAAACTTCGCGCCGAATTGGATGTTCAACTGCAATGGAATATCTGCAAAAAGGTCTGGAATATGCCCGGATCGCCGGTTCGAGCATGATGGAATACAGCATTATATCCAGGATGGCGATAGTACTAATGAGTCGATTGGACACTGAGAGTGCTATCGAATACAGCAAGCAGGCAGATCGCCTTTCAGAATCCGGCCAAATGGAGCAAACGATATTTCCCACACTCGTTCGCGCGATGGCGTACTCTCTGAGCGGTGATATAGTTGGAGGGCTTAAGTCAGTTCAAGAGGCGCTTGCGCAAGCTCTTTCGGGAAAAGAAGCTAATATCATTTTATCTGCACGCGAGAATACATGCAACATTGCCATGATGGCCGGTGACTGTCGGCTCGCGCTGGAGCAAATACGGAATATTGAAGACCTCCTGGAAAGTGCGCTCTTCGAGCGAAGGTTCGGGGCAAGAATGATTTCAGCGAAGTTCTGGGGCCAAGCCGGTCAAAATGACCGTGTTTTGGAAATAATGGATTATGTAGCCTCCGAACCTGAAATTGCAAAATCAGATTTCTACCGTGGATCAATAATGGTTCTGGCTGCAAGATTGGCAACGGCACGCCGTCGCTATGTGGAAGCCGAAAAAGCTCTCAGAGCAGCAGGCCACCTCAACAGCATGGATCGAGACGCTGGAACTTATATCGAGCTGTGCAGCACCCAGGTTGAGCTTGAACTGGCAAGAAAGGATGCCGAGGCTGCAATGGAAAAGCTGAAATATCTGGAGGTTGCCGTATCGGAGTTGCCGAGTGGGTCAATTTTTTATAGTTTAATGGTTCAACGTGCCCGGGCTCGTGTTTTGTTAATTACCGGCGACAAAGAGGCGGCTTATTCCGCCTCGATAGAGTCAATTGAGAAAGCCCGAAAGGCCGGATATCGACCTCTTGAACTTGATTTTGTAAAAATTGCCGCTGGAGCTTCGGATGATCCGGAAGAAATTGATAAGCTGTCAGGTTGTGCAGAAGTTCTTGCGTCCGAAATGGCTGAACCGTTCGAGAAATCGATGCGTGACGTTGTTAGCAAGCATTTCCTCTCAACAGCCTTATAGAAAAGGTGTTATAAGGAATTAAACTAGTCCAGGTGTATAACCGGGGCAGGGCAGGCTCCCGGTTGGCTGTTCCTTTTGAAGTTCGGCCATCTCTTTGGGATAGCGATAGACCAGCACGGATTGCCTGTTTTGCACGTCGAGTCGTCGCACTAATCATGCGTGGTCAGGGTCGGCGGCGTGCTGGCCATATAGCACGGCGTGCAGGAATATTCCTCGCATACTCCTCCAACTTCTCCCTGAGAGCGCCCCATGAAGGCGTGTCCCCACTCGTGCATAAAGGCTGAAAGAAAGCACTCGACTGAGACCTGCATCCAGTTCTTCATTCCCATTCCGGTTGTGGTTCCGCCCCCGATGTAGGGCCCGCTAAGGTGGCTGAACCAGATATTGACCTGGCCGTCGTCAGTGCCGAACTGGAGCGAAACGTCTCCGATATACATGTTTCCTTCGGAGCCTGTCCACACCTCGGGGGCAAATTCTGTGCGGAAACGTTCGGCAACCATCTCGCGAATGGCTTCGGTTCCACCGCTCTGATTGATTTTGCAGATGATGTTCATTCGCTCAGCGCTGCCCGGATCACCTCCGCCGCCATTGCCGCCGCCCCCTGTGCCGGTTCCCGTTCCACCACCTCCCGTTCCGCCACCGGTTCCACCGGCGCCACCACCGGCAGAAGGAACTCCACTGCGACTGGATTTACCGCCGCCGCAACCCTCCAGAAAAAGGCCTGCGGAAACGGACATAATAAATATTAACAGAAGGAGAAAGTTCTTGTGTTTCATACCATCCTCCCTATTTAACTGTTATAGTCGCGCTTGGAGGTGTTTGACTGAATCCCGTATTCGGATGTTTCCAGCTCGAGTATTTCTTGAGAAACCAGTTTTCCCAACATACGCCGTTGCTTCCCCCGACCAGGCAGTTGCCTTGATCGCAGTAGTGCCATCTTTCGTTCGGCGGCGCCTTCACCACGTTCATTATGCAGACGTCGTTAGACGCGTCATCGCAGTTGTATTCTTCATTGGGGAATTTACCGATAAAACAGTGGTTCCATTCATGCAGCCAGGCCTGGGGCAGAAATTCACCTGGTAGCTGCATCCATGTGCTGTAGGAAAATCCCCTGCATTTCGTGCTCCCTGCATAAGTCCAGCTTCCCTGGAGCGGGTCAATATTCACTTTTCCGTTTTGCCCGCCCTTCTCGATAGTGACGTTCTTCATATACATCTGCCCTTCGAAGGCGGTCCACATTCTCCCTTGAACTTCATTGAGCCTTCCTTTAAAAGCTTCCACCCAGGCAGAGTCTGCACTCGAAGGGACGTCGATAGTAAAATCTATCCCCACGGCGTCACCGGGATTGCCACCGCCCGTACCTGTTCCACTGCCTGTGCCTGTTCCGCCGGTCCCTCCTCCGCCTACGGGACTTTTTTTGCTTCCTCCTCCTCCGCAGCCCTGTACGACAAGGCCCAGCGCCAGCGTAAGAACGAGGGGCCAGAAAAAATATCGAGATCCGCGTTTCATATGGGTTCCCTTTTACCTGTTGTCGATTGTTATATTCACCTGAGGAGCTGTCTGGTCGTAGCCGGAGTTCGGGTGCTTCCAGTTGGGATACTTTTTCAGGATGTAGGTTTCCCAGCACGGTTCGCCAACCGCACAGTTTGAAGCATCGCAGTATGCGGTCTGGCCGAAGCTGCTGCCGAGAAGGCATTTGCAGGAATATTCCTCGGCGTATCGTATGAATTTGTAATGCCCCCACTCGTGGCAGAAAAGGACGTCGAGGTACTCGCCTCTGAGCCATATAAACTGGCCCGGGTTGGAACCACCGCCGCCGCTGGAACCGCCGGTCAGGTGGGTTATGATAACGCCGCTTGACTGCTGAGGGTCATTGTCGTGGAGATCAACATTACGCATGTACATCTGGCCTTCGACCCCGCGCCACATTAGTTTCTGGCTGCTCTGGATTTTGTTTGCGAACGCTTCAAGCCATGCCTGGTCGGCATCAGGATTGACGGTCCAGGTTTCGTCACATGCAACTGCCGTCCCGGCATTACCGCCCCCGCCGTTACCTCCACTACCGGTGCCGGTTCCGCCCCCAGTGCCTGTTCCGCTCCCGGTGCTGCCGCCGGATGAGGCAGGGCTTTTCTTCTTGCTGCCGCCGCCGCAACCGACGGCAAGCGGCAAACAGGCAAAAGCTGCAATTATCACGAAAAAAAACAAGTGCTTCCGGACCTGCATTTCTTCTCCTTCCACGCTTTTACCACTTGCCTTCAAACCACGAGAGGATGTCCGGGTTTTCATCAATAACCCATCCATGTCCAAGGTTTTCAAACCATTGTGTCGTGACGTCGCTGAAGCCGGCGTTGTTCAGAGCGGATTTAGCGGTGTTGAGCTGGCCTCCGTACATGCCGCTGCCCATCAGATAGAATGGAATTTTCGGTGTGGCTGAAAGGTTGACGTTTCCGCAGAATTTACCGTCCATCAGGGTGACGGCATCAACCTTGTCCGGGCCGGCTGCGAAATAATACGCAAGGGTTGCACCGCGGGAAAAACCGCAGACGAGTATCATCCCGGTGCCGATATTGTAGTTGCTGCGAACATAGTCGGCACATGCAAGAACGTAACTGTAATCCGCGCTGGCGTACACGTCGTCCGGTTCCATCGGCCATGACTGAAGAGCGCAGCCAACGACGATGTAGCCGTCCGCGGGATATGGCGATTCGCTTGGAAGCCATTTCCTCATCGCGTTGCTTGCAGTGTCGCCCAGCCCGGGCAGGTTGAGGATAACGGGCCATACTTTTGATCCGTCGTAACTCTCAGGGCAATAGATCGGTGTCGACCTTCCGCCTATATTTGCCGCGTATGATCCAACCTGACCTCCCGTGCCGTTTGAACCGCTGCCATTAACGCCACCACCGCCTCCAGTGCCGCTCCCGCCACCGGTGCCTCCTCCGGTTCCGCCACCAGTGCTGGTGACGATGTTCGGACTGCTGTCATTGCTGGAACAGCTCGCGGCATATGGCAAAAACAATATGGCAATGATTACCAGAAATATCCTGAATTTCCTGCATGAGTTGCCCATCCTATCCTCCCAGATATATCTGCACTGATTTTCAGGTGAGACATGTATCGTATTGCAAAGCATGCGCCAGAGAATATTTATTCTAGAAAGTTGGCTGTTTTTCCATAACGTCAAATAGTTCAAGGAGATGCGAGCGACAATGTTGCGTGAGTTGATAGTGCAGCAATAACGGTTTTGTGTCTATTATATAGACACTTTGCCAAATATGGACGTTTTGGCTTTGAATGCTGGCTTTTCAGTAGTATAATTGGATTCTGGAGGCCATGAAGATGACTGACAAAATTGCAGATATTCGAAGTCATCTCAGAATGATTCTGGACCTGGATGTTCAGGGGAACTTTATTCAGGAACTCCAGAAGCTGGTTAAAAAAGCCGGCGACCTGTCGGTAGTGCTTACCGCTATTACGGCGGAGATGAAAGTACAGGACGACCCGGTAAAAAGGGCGATCCTGAGAAACCTTTCCGCAATTATATATCGCGAAAATAATGACCAGACCAGGTGTGAGGAAGAAGCGGGGAAATCTGCGGAAGATCACAGCCTGCCTGCACCGGTAAGGTCTATGGCATATGCAGTCATAGCTCTTGCAAGGCTTGACAGGCGGGACTTTGCAGTTGCCGAGGTTAAATGCAAGAGAGCGCTTGCGTTTGCAGGGGAAGACGAAAACCCCTTGTTTGCGTTTGTAGTCAACACGATGGCATCGGTTTATCTGTATCAGGAAAAATATGCTATCGCGCTGGAATACTACCGAACCTTCAATAAAGTCGCCGAAAAGATTGACAGCCCCGGGCAGATCGTCGCTTCGCTGAATAATATCGGGCTTACCCTCACGCGACTCGGCAGGACAGATGAAGTTCTTGAACATCTCGATAAAGCCCGTGAACTTGCGGAAGGAATGGAGCGCAGGAACCAGCTTGCTTACACGTTTAACAACATCGGCATCTACCATATTTTTCAGGGAAACTTTGAAAAGGCACTCGAAAACATCAACTCGGCAGCGGCCATGTTCAGGGCAACGTCCCGCAGCCGGATGCTTTCCATATGCAACATTGATATTGCCCTGATTCACCTTGAAACAGGTGAGTATGAGACGGCGATAAAACACGCCGAAGAGGCGCTCGACAATATCGGGGACGACGGCTCAAGCAACGAACAGTTGATTAAAGCACACCGTATAATGGGCGCTGCGCGCGCGGCGCTGAACAACCCGCTTGCGGGAACCCACTTTATAAAGAGTATCGAGCGTTACAGGGCCCGGCAAGATGAAGGCCCGCCGGAGGAATTCGGATTCGCTTTGCTCGATTACGGGAAGTTCCTGCTCTCCCGGGACGAAAAGGAAGGCGCAGGGTTCGTGATGGAAGCAGCCGAGGTTCTGAAGAACAGGCCCAGGTCGTTTCTCATCGGCAAAGCGCTTGATGAAATTGAAAAACTCCGCAGATCGATTCCCAGAGAGTATCTTCCCGAGCCCGATGACAGCTTTGACAAGATCAACAGGGACCGGGAGAACCTGAAAAGGGTTCTCGAGATTCTCAAGGCGATAAACAGTGAAACGGAGATGGAAGGCCTGCTCGACATGATACTCGATACCGCAATCGAGATAAGCGGCGCGGAACGGGGTACGGTCGTGCTTGTAAAGCAGAATTCCATGAATTTCGCCGCGGAAAGAAACTTCATCAAGGGTGTAACGTCAGATCCGGATCACGGGTTGATTAGGGATGTGATACGGGAAGTAATAAGAAACAACGGCGTCGTAAAAATAAACGATCTGGCGGCATCCGACGGTCTGGGTGCCGTCTCCCCCAGGACTCCGCAGGCGATCAGGGCCCTTTACGCGGCGCCCTTGCTCAGGAAAGATAAGATTATCGGTTCGCTGTACCTCGATAGCAGGTATACGATTCTTGATATACCGCCCGAGACCAACGACATGCTGATAACCCTGATGGAGCAGGCTGCCATCATTATCGAGAAAACAAAATTGTATGAGGAGGTCCGTGTCCTGAGCGAAAAGCTGGGAGAAAAGCTCGAGAAAACACAGTCGGACCTGGAGAAAAAACAGAAAGAGCTGGAAAGCCGCTACGGCTATGAGAATATAATCGGCGATAGCGCGGCGATGAGGAAAATATTCGACCTTTTGGATAAGGTGGTCGAAAGCGACCTGCCCGTTTATATCTACGGCGAGAGCGGTACCGGAAAGGAGCTGATCGCAAAAGCAATCCATTATAACAGCGCGAGAAAAGAGGGCCATTTCGTGGCGCTCAACTGCGCTGCCATTCCGGAAAACCTTCTCGAAAGTGAGCTTTTCGGCTACGAGAAAGGCGCCTTTACGGGAGCCGACACCCCCAGGAACGGCCTCTTTGTTATTGCAGACGGCGGTACTCTTTTTCTGGATGAAGTCGGAAACATGAGCGAGATCATGCAGCAGAAACTTCTTCGTGTAGTCCAGGAGAACGAGATTCGTAGAATCGGCGGGAAAAGGACGATAAAGATAAATGCCAGGATCATATCGGCAAGCAATAGCAAACTGCTCGACCTGGTTAATGCAGGTCGGTTCCGCGAGGATCTTTTTTACAGGCTGAACGTGCTTCCAATCGTACTTCCTCCGCTGCGGGACAGGATCGAAGATATTCCGCAACTGGTCGAATACTTCTGGGAACGGGTGACTGGCTCCCCCCTCAAAGCTTCATCTGAAGAAAAAACCAGATTGTTCAAGGCAATGATGAATTACTACTGGCCGGGAAACGTGCGCGAAGTCGAGAACGAGGTCCACCGTCTTGTTTCGTTTGGAGACGGTAAAGCTGATCCGCAATATCTGTCCGATCATATCCTGAGCGAATATAAAAAACAAAACATCTCATCCGACCAGCCTCCCTTTGACAGGGCGCTCCCGCTGCAGGATATGGAAAAACTCTGCATAGCGACCGCGCTCACGGAAGCAAAAGGCAACAAGATGAAGGCTGCTCGAATCCTCGGAATCCCGAGATCTTCACTCTACAATAAAATTAATAAGTACAATATTTCTTCATAGCTCGATTTCCTTTTACACAAATCCAGCCAGCCCGATTTCCGCGGTTAGACTCTGTGGTTGCTTAAAAAAATCTATCTATGCCTGGAATGTCCAAAATGTGGACAGGGCAACCGCCCGTTCTTCATATGCCCGTTTCTGCCGTGCCAGGCTTAACTACTTTTCAAACAATGAAATACGAAGAAAACACCAATTAATTTTTCGTCCGGCACGATTATTGATATCTATTTGGGTTAGTCAGAACCCGTGAATGAACTAAAAGGTCTTTCGATTCGGTTCATGCAATGCGGAAAGGGGATTATTGTGAAAAGCATGGCATACATCCTGCTGATTGTCTGTTTCGCATTATGTTATCAGGGCTGCAGCGGCGGTGGCGGCAATAAAATCGGGACTCCCGGCGGAACTGGAACCGGCACGGGAACAGGACCTAACGGTACAGGTACGGGCACCGGCTCTGGTACAGGGTCCGGAACCGGCACAGGACCCTCTGACGGCCAGACAACTCCCTGGACCGCATCTAACGGCTCAGGGGGATCGGCAGGAAACTTCTCCGTAAACGGTGGGGCTGACAAAGGCGTCTGCCCTTCGGCTTGCGCTTCAGGCGGTCCGCATATGCTTATCATCTGGCTGCATGGCTCGGGCGGAAGTTCATCGCAGGGAATTTCCCGTTTTACATCCGGTCTTGCGGATCAACTTGGCGTCATAGCTTTGTGTGTCGGCGCCCGCGACGGCGGAATGTACAACCATACGCCGGGAAGCTCGTCCGAACAGGCTGTTCTTTCAGCCATTGACGAATGCCGGTCGAAATACAACGTCGGCCCGGTAACTGCGGCAGGATTCTCGATGGGCGCCGCATACGCCTACGGCATTTGCGTCCGCAATCCGCAGGCAAAACTCAACGGCGGCGCAGCATATGACGGAGAGTTCGCAAACGCACAGCTGCTGGAACCCTATGCAAACGATGACCATGTCCCGGTTTTCTGCACTTCCGCGTCATATCCTTCCGGCGCGCAACAGGCATATGACTGGCTTACAGGCTACGGCTACCTTGCCGAGCACAGAGCCTACGGGGGAAGCCACAACGTAAACTCTTCCCAGATAGCGGAAGGAGTCAACTGGCTCAAAGGTGTAATCGGACCATAATCTAAATGAAATCAGGTTGTTTTCAACCAGATGGAGAGACCATGAAGCGACCAGCCCTTAAATTCTGCCTGTTTATTCTTATAACCGTTTCGCTTACGCTGTGGATTGCAGGCTGTGGCAGCAGTAACTCCGGAACCAAGATCAAAACGACACCCACGGGCGGAGGCGGCGGCTCCGGCACGGGAAGTGGAACAGGAGGCAACGGTGGCACCAACGGCCCCGGGTCAAACGGTTCGGGCGGGCAGCTCGGCGAATACGAGGGTACGTCCGGCTCAATGCAATTCATTGCTCTTGTTCCTTCAGGCTACCAGCACGGCGGGAACCCGGTTCCGCTTATGGTTTCGTTTCACGGTGCAGGCGACAACCATAAGAACTTTTTCGCCAATACACAACTGAAACCCGTCGCGGAGCAGAACAGCTTCATTTACGTCTGCCCGAAAAGCGCGACTGGAAACGCCTGGTCGGTCACGGACGACGGAGAAATGAGCGCTGTCGTATCACTTGTTGATTGGTTCAAGACAAATTACAATATTGACACATCCCGAATCTACACGCATGGATTCAGCCGCGGAGGGCAGTTCGCGCCCTATATATGCTTTAAGCGCTCGGGTGTCTTTGCAGGTTTCTTCGAAAACTCAGGCGGAATGCCGGGCGGTGGGCAGGTCTCGGGTGTCTGCGCCGGGTTCTGTATCCACGCGCAGGACGACCAAGCCGTTCCAATAGGTTACTCGGAAGACCTTGTCCAGAAAATGGAAGCTGCCGGCAACCCCGTCGACTACCGGTGGAAAAGCTCGGGCGGGCACACGGTCTTTCCGGAGTTCTACCAGGAGGCCTGGGATTACCTGTATTCTTACCCGAGACAGTGATTAGGAGCATTTGCCGTGAATACATCGTTTTCAATCGAATATTTGGATAATGGCTCAGTTCGGATGAATGTAACCGGTAAACTTGTCGGGCATACTGCAAGGGGAGGTCTCGTTTTCCTGCGCGCGATTACTGAATCAGGGATTCGGAATATCACGTTTGATTTAAGAAACGTAACTTCTATCGATTCCATCGGAATTGCCATCTTAAATCACATTTGCGGCCAGTCAGAAAGGCTCAATGTCAGTTTCCAGCCACCTATCCGTGACAGCTACGCGGATGAACTTGTGTCAATCTCGAGACGGGAAGGGCGAAGATTTATTGATATTGGGAATCTGGCGTGATTTGCCAGATGTGATTTCCCCGGTACTGATACTCCATTACACCATAGAGCGCAGCACTCAAATTGTCCAAATTGACCTTCTTGAAATAGCGCAACTTGATATATATCATTTAGTGATAGTCGGGGCGGCGGGATTTGAACCCTCGACCAGCAGCACTCTCCCTCTTATGATAAAATGACTTATGAATATCGCAATTCCGATTGTCAACATATATGCCAAACAAAAATGGCTCTCTATGGCATCAACTGGCATTACCTGGCATTAAAAAGCATATAAGTATGATGCAAAAACTTCATTGCCTCACCTCACTCTATTATCGCTGCCTTGTTCCAATGTTTTATGCAAATACATACTTAATAAAAGAAACTTTTTATTACATTAGGAATAATGGAAAAGGGGCGCTGCATGTGTGGCAGCGCCCCTACCTTTCAACGTGGGAAAGAAAGGTTAAAGCTCATAATTGTTTTCAAACGCTTCCGGGTAACTTCAACCTTCGCCCGGTCGGCCGTCTACTGTATAACTATCTCGGTCGGCGGAACGGTGCCGGTTGCGCCATCGGGTGAAATGTTGAATTTCGAAACGACGGCTCCCCAGCAGTCGTACATCCCGCCTTCGCAGTAATTCCTTTGGCCCATGTATGCACCGTTGTTGCTTGCGTTCATAATGCAGGTAATCATGGAACCGTAATGATCCTTGAGGCTCATTTTCGCGTGGCCGAGTTCGTGCTGGAAGGTCAGGGTAAGGCAGTCGCCGCCAACGTATATAGTCGTGCCCTCCGAGTAACCGTAGAGTCCACCTCCGCGAACCATATAGTCGTCGAGGTTCATTATGATCACGTCGCCGCTTATGCCGTCCTTGATGGTGGCCTTTGAGATGAAAACCTGGTTCTTCGTCCCCGTCCAGATGTAGCCGGAGCTCTCCTGCACAATACTACCGAAATGCTCCTTGTGGGAAGTCTGCGCGCCCAGCTCGGGATCATACACGCATACGAGTTCAATGCCAGTCCCGTCGCCAGAGTAAGTTCCTGTTCCCGTCCCGGTTCCATTTCCTGTTCCCGAGCCTGTCCCGATACCGGTACTGAGAAGCTTGTCTTTCTTCTTGCCGCTGCAGCCTTCGGTTGCAGCACATAGCGAAAAGATAGTAATCAAGATAAAGAAGGTGCGGAATTTCATGTCGTTAAACTCTCTTTCCCCTACGCAAAGCGGCCCTTATCTTATGCCGAAGTTCTGCGTCCAGTGCGTACCGCAGCCGTCACATAAGCCAACGCCTATATGGGTGAAGTCCGCGAGAATGTTCGCCCTGTGACCCGACGAGTTCATCCACATGTTCATGGTTTCTGCCGGTGTTGTAGAACCCATGGCGATATTCTCACCAATCCAGGTATACGGGCTGGAAACAATCGGGGT
The DNA here is from genome assembly GCA_004376375.1 of Planctomycetota bacterium. Lineage (GTDB taxonomy): Bacteria > Planctomycetota > E44-bin39 > E44-bin39 > E44-bin39 > E44-bin39. The sequence goes on along the minus strand of SOJX01000083.1, from coordinate 37,934 downwards.
GAAGGTGTAACTGCCTGCATGACCGGCCTGGCCGCGCTCTGTCGGGCCCTCTCCATCCGGGTTGGTGTGGTCGAAAAACCCGCGCGCACACATGTCGTTCGAATGCGCTTTGGCGCATGCGGCAAGCCCGTCACACCATTGCAGCGGACCGACGCCCGCAGCCGAACGCTCATCGTTGACCATGTTGAAGACATCCTGTTCATACTGTGCCGCGTTTGCCGGGTTTGAGCCGGGATCATTGCCGGGATTGTTACTGCTGCCGGTGCCTGCACCGCCACCGCCGCCACCGCCACGGGAACTTTTATGCTTTTTGGATGAACAACCTGCAAATGTCATCATCGAGACTGCAAAAATGATAACAATAAGCCCAACGAATCTGCTCAACTTCATGGTTATGTCCTTTCAAACTCTTTTTAGTCCCTTCCCGGTCCCGGCAGAGTATTCTGCATGTATTCAATATCTCTGGAATGAAAAGCAAGCTGACCGCCGGTACCTCCAGTCACCGTCGAGCTCATGATGAATCCGCTTTCGGGATTGTGATCCATTCCAAGCGAATGGCCAATCTCATGAGCGGCCGTGGAGGCAAGGTTTTCCGCAAAAAAGTCAACGTCTCCGCCAAAATTCCATTGTGCAAGTACCAGAATATAAACTCCCATCATGGACCCTGAATTATTTTCAGCGTTTCCATTGTTACCGGTCATATCCAACATGGCCAGACCGGCTGGCCCACTTCCGCCGCCTCGTATGGCCATAACGTTGTATGGTTTAGGTCCCAACTGTGTTGCATGCATCTGCTGACTCGGTGGCGGTGCCGAACCGCCGGAATATGGTTCAGTTGAAAAACTGACAGCCAAACCGGAATATATTCTCTCCAGATGCGCGATTGTTCTTGATTTTAATTCACCAGCGCTGTCACTGGACATTCCCTGTTTTTGTAAAGCCTCCTGGAGAGCGGCTTCCTCAAAGTCGACGTGCCATTTGTCGGTCCCGGCACGGTAAGTGCCACCGCCACCAGTGCCAGTACCAGTGCCTGTGCCAGTACCAGAGCCGGTACCATTACCTGTGCCACCACCACCGGATGATGAGCTTGAACGGCTTGACTTGCTTTTCTTCCCGCAACCGGGTGAGGCCACAATCAGTGCAAAGGCCGCCATGACAATGATTAGCAGTGTAAACCGGTGTTTCATGCTTTTTCCTCCTATGAGGTAAGTTGATTGAAACTTATGATGCTGTTCTAGAAATAATCGCAAGTTCGTCGTCGCTGATACCCTGGATTGGCGGTACAACATCAACATTCAGGTTCCCATTCTGGCTGTGAATCCACTCGAAAATCCCGATACCAAGCGAGTCTAATGAAGTGGTTTCCCGAAGATCCAGCATAATCCCTTTGCCGCCCCATTTAGCAGCTGTCTGCAGAAGTTCCAGACCTTCTCTGGCCGCGTGACCAGTAAGCTTGCCGACAATCTGCATTTTCAACCTGCCGTCACTGGTATAAGCGATTGAGAATGATGTTCTCATAAAACCTTCTCCTTACTGTATTACTGCCTGTTTTTACCAGGAAAGAACTTGATTGCTTCCAGTAATTGCTCCTGGCTGCCATGAACGTCACAACCCGGACCGCTATAAGGTGCATCATCCGGAAGTCGGTATCCGGCATTTCTCATTCCATCCACAATGGTGTTTGCATCTGGCCAGTCGCCACCCGGGCCTGCATTGCCCCATGGTTCAAAACCGAGTTCGGAAGCAGTCTTACCTGGTGTGTCAGAACAGTTTACATCGTTTGCCCAGTAGGCTGCAAAGTATGATTGCCTTATTCTAAAACCCAACTGTAATGCCGCACCAGTTCCAGCAGATTCTCCAAGCAGACAAGTGCGATCGTTGTCAATGTTGTATCTACTTCGTACATCATCAATTACGTCAGCTCCAGCCTGGCCGTTATCTCTGTAAGTAACTCCATCGAGAACTGCACAGATGAAGCTGCCGATTATAAAGCTTGTTTGCTGAAGGTTTTGTGTCATCACATCAGCACCTTCAGTGCCACTATATACAATGAGGAATTCATTTGGCTTGCCGTCACTATATGAGCCTGGGACGATAAGGTTATAAGTAACGCCACCAGGCGTAGTTGCACCATTCTGGCTTCCACTGCCGCCCGAGCCATCTGAAGAACTGCCGAACGGAACATCAGTTGGGCCGCCATTGCCACCACCACCAGTGCCAGTCCCAGTTCCTGTGCCTCCAGAAGTTCCTCCACCACCAGGAGTTGTGGGAGTTGAACTGCCACCACGACTTGATTTGTGGCTTGAGCCACAGCCAAACGTGTTGAAGGAAAGAGAAAATGTAATAATGATGATGACAAGAAGGGTGATTCGTTTCATATCTCTTTATCTCCTAAGAGGTTATGTAAAAAGGGCTTGTTAAAGGGTAATACAATATTCATACCATTAATGGTAATGGCCTTACGTTTTAGTATAACACATTGAGATATAAGGAGTTGTAGGGATATTATTCTTCAGTTTGCAGGTTTTATAATGTTTTCCGAGTGTGATAAAACGTAACACTTTAAAGCTGGTGTTACTTTTTATCACACGGTTTCGGGCAAGTATAAAGGATGAAGGATGAAGTATGAAGTATGAAGGATGAAGGGGGAAGGGGGAAGGAAGTTCCGGGTTCCGTGTCCCGAGTCCCGTGTCATTTTAATTTTCGATTTACGATTTACGAATTTCGATTGGCGATTGGCGATTTATAATCTGGTCCATTGGTCTTTTGGCCTATTGGTTCTTTGGTCAGATTTTTCTTGACCGAACGACTGAAGGACCGAATGGCTGAAGGACCTTTTCCAATTGGCGATTGGCGATTTATATTTGTCATTCCCGCGAAGGCGGGAATCCAGGATTAAATGTTAAACTTCGAGCTACACAGGATATTCAAAATTCTCTCTCTTCCTCTATCCTGCTTCTTTCAATTTCATTATCTAAATAACTTATGTGATCCTCAACCCATTCAATCACATTCGAATTACTTTCGTTCTTTAGAAATTCTAATAGCTCTAGTTTCCTACCTTTATAATGTGCTGACATTGGCCCGTTGTAAACCCCGGTAATAAAGTTCGAGAACATCGCTGATTTTACAGATTCAATATTGCCATATCTGGCTAACACTTCTCTTGCGTAGCATTTTTTCTCCGCACTGTGAAATAAACTGTTTGGGACTGCTTCTGCAATTAATCTCGCGCGAGAATGAGGGTCTTTATCTATCCAATCCCAGATTAAATCTAATGGAATGAGAGTTAGTTTACTCTTATGCCTCTTTTCTAAGCTATCTCCTTGCATCCAGATCAAAATTTTATACGACCTTGAATCTTCCTTTTCTAACTCAGCTGTAATCGTATGCCACATTTCCTCGGGGAATTTCTTTATAATCTCAGTAATCACTTTATTTGTCTGATTATGATAACGTCCGATTATTGACTTTCCATGAAATATAGCCGGTATAAATTTACGGCCTAATTCGACTATACGTTCCTTATAATTTTCAATGAAGCTTAATGCTATTTTCGACCAGTAATAATCATCAATTGGCTCTTGTTTTACAGTATTGTCAGGATATAAGTATTTTTGGTGTGTCAGTAAGTTCCAAGTATCTTTTTCTGGTAATTTATATTTGGATTTATTATCCAAGTAGTAATAATCCCAATACCTGAGAACTATTGAGCGGGCTTTAGGATATTCAGATCGAAGCAGATAATAAGTGATTTCTAAGAATAGCTCTTCAGCTAACCCTCTAGTATTATACCCATAAGTTAAAAGGCTTAGTTTTTCGATATTTAGAAATCCTGCTTTCATATTGTCTAGAATCCTTCTTATTGACCTATCAGTTATTGATCCAGAAATCGTAATCTCAACAAGAAATTTGCATAGATGACTGTTATTCGCTATCCGATCAAGTTGGTTTTCCCAAGAATTGACATCGATTTCTTGGATTTTCCTCAAATAACCCCCAATTAGGCCTGGATTCGCATCAGTTCCTATAAGGTTGAATTTCTGCAACATATTTTCCAAAAGCTCATTATTGCTATCATGTCTTGCTAGGCTATAACCAAGAAAATTGGCATTTTGTGCATCATTAGTCAGCAACCATTCTATGTTCTTATTGAATAATTCTTGGTTGTTAGCCATTTCATCAGCTAAATTTTCAATAATCTTTTCCACATTATTATTTTTCTTTCCATCCTCATCATAGAAATCTTCAAAAATATTCAAACCAACATAACGATGTAATCTTGAATTAAATCCCGTTCCTACGATATCTTTATATAATTTTTTACTTTTATTAATCAAGCTTTTTGGCGCGTCATTTGGCATATAACGTATAATTTCATTTGTTGTTGCGATCAATTGTTTCTTGTTTGCGTAGTTTTTCTTATCTAATTCCCTTAAAGACTTGAGAACAATGTCAGATATCCCCTTTATTGATAGCAGTCCTCTTGAGCGCTCAAGAAGAATCCTCACTCCCTCATCCCGTTCGTCTTCCTCCATTGCCGGCAATTTAGAATGAAGATAGTTCCAAACGTTTTTGTAGGAATCTGACAGCTCTTTGTAGGTTTTTGGAGTCCATAAGTCTGAGACAACTCTCAATCCTTGGTGTTCAGCGCCTACCATGCGAGAGAATCCTGATGTATTCAATGCTGAATCACAAGCTCGTAAACCAAGTAATCGAGCCTTCTTTGAGGAGGAATCGAGAGCTTCTTGCAGCAAAGGGAATCTTTCTTTTGGAGAGGCCTGCGTTGGAGCAACACTTCCAGGTCCATTGGTGAATAATCCCGCAAATACTCCACTAGCATTATTTGACCAACTTTGGTTTTCCGCTTCAGCTAATCTCAATAAAATACGACCTCCTTCAATAAAATTCTGCCTATATATAACTATCTTTTCCAAAGCCCAAATGATATTACTTCTCCCCTCTTCTAATTCAAGGAGTTCTTCTATAGTCCATTTCCCAACTGTTTTTTTTAATAGTTTTAGGGCTGATTTCGGATCGGCATTTGTCAATGCCAAGAAGAATTGACTACCGTTCCGGGTTTTTAGATAATCCTGTTCCGTAAAAGGGCCACTATCCTCCAACAGTTTCTTTACTGTTTTTCCAGCGATTTCGGAACTTCCAGCGTATTGGAACATATCATTGTACCATTCTTCTAATTTCCCAATCATCTGGGATGTAAATTCTTCATGGTTATAATACCTCATATAGGTGTCCCACCATTTACACCACAGCCATATATGGAGCGCTTTTGGAGTGATGTATAAAGTATCTTCTCCTTGAAGTATCTTCTTTGCCCTCAAATCTTCGATTGTTTCCAGAAAGTTGTCCCATGAAATATCACTATTTCGACTTTCAATAATACCCCATATCGCGCGAGCTTCATCAGAAACAGTTCTGCTGTAACCAAATCGTTTAAACAACGATATATACATCAGTATGGTTTTTCGCCTATTAATTTCTGACTCGCTATCCACATAACCCGTTATGTAGCGATCCCATACAACATCCATTGCCGCACTTCTTCTGAGAACATCTATTCTTTCAGGATCAACATGATAATTTTGCCCGAAGATGTGAGCTACTCGGGGAGAGCCACTGCAGAATCCAGCCCACCGTCGGGCTTTCTCGGGGGTTATTCCGTGGGCCTTCAGGATATCCTCAATACTCTTTTCACTTAATTTAGCACACTTAATGTAGCTGAATTCTTCGGTCCCTCTATCTGATTCATTTATTTCATTATATATTGTAATGATTTGTACCTTATCACTTATTGTTTTAAACTCGTCCCAAATAATATAACAATTCTTCATGTCGCATTCATCAATAACAAGCACAACAGAATAATTGCGACTAGGAAGCAAAAGCTCATCTTTCAAGCTACTTTTTATGAAGTCAGATGCGTTAGTATATAATACTCCTCCTTTTAAGCGCTCATCTCTAACTGCTTCGAGCGCAAGTCTTGTTTTCCCAATTCCAGGGTCGCCAAGTATTCGAATATGAGTAGGCCCGGAAGGGTTGTTTAGCTTTTCAGATATTGCACTTATTGTTTCATCATGGCTTGCTTCTTTAATGAATGGGAGTTGCATTTCATCTTTCGCTTCCCATCTTTCAAATAAACTGAAGCCACTTTCCGGCCTTCTGGTAATCCTTATCGCTAAAGGAGGGAATTGCTCAAAGAAAACTGGCAACTGATTCTGGGTATATACTCTTACTTGTACATTTGGATGACCGCTGAGATTGAATAGTCTCTTGAGATTAGTTACAATCTCATCCCGGTCGTCTCCTTCTGCCGATGCGCCGAAACAGACCAGAATATATGTAGCGCCCTCCTCAATATATTTTCTTATTCCTGGCTTAAGGTTATGGTTGTCCCTGTTTGCTTTTGTTGGACCAAATAATTCCTTGGCGAGATCATAATCTGATTTCGGATTGAAAGTATCTCCTGTTTTAATTTGTAATATTGAGTCCCCTGTGGGGATTAAATCACTAACATTAGCATCAGGTACATTTCCTATTATCCCGTCTATGCCACCATCTCTTATATTGACTTGTTCTGAAATATCAATTTTCTCAGTGGGCAAGCCGATCCTTCTGGCTTCAGCGCACACCAAGTCTCGGTAGTATAAAACGCCTTGTGTTGAATCAAGGCGGCTTAAGTGTTCTTTGCTAATGGAAAAGTAACCAGGCATTTTCCACCTCTAAACTATTTCGATTTGACCTTGCTTAATTATGTATTCTTTGCATAGCAAAGGCAATGTTTTTTAATAAGATTTCAATTTATAGAAGGAAAAATCAATTATTAATTCCGGCCGCGGAAGAAGTACCGGGTACCAAGTATCGAGTACCGGGTACCGAGTATCGCGTATCGAGAAAACGCGCGCCGCAGGCGGCGCGGCTTCACTCAGGCGGACGCGGGGGTCCGCCCCTACATTTTCGGGCAAGGCAATGCCTTGCCCCTACAATTCAATCCTGGATTCCCGCCTGCGCGGGAATGACGGAGAAGCCTGCGCGGGAATGGCAAGAGGGCACGGCAACGCGGGGCCCCTACATTTTAACGGGCAACCACAGGGGGTTGCCCCTGCATACTCGCGCCGCAAGCGGCGCGGGTAAATGAAAATGCCAATTCAGTCACCACGCCTTCCGGCGTGGTGCTTCCAAACGAAGATTATCCTATCCCCTACCCCTTATCCCGTATCCCTTATCCCTTCGGGCGGGGGAGGTTCCAGGTTCTGCGTTTGAGCCATAGGGAGCGGCGGCTGATGCCGAGTCTTTGGGCGAGTTCGGTTTCGTTATACCGGTCCTGATGAGAAAGGATAAATTCTTTTGTGTATTCTTCGATGCTTAATTCCCGGTCAACGGCTGTAACGGGTTCGGCTTTCGGTTCGTCTTTTTCCCTGCGTATTAAATTTTCAATATGTTTTTTTTCAATGCGCTGGCCGGCCATTACAAAGGCCTGCTGGAGAATGTTTCTCAGTTCTCTCACGTTTCCCGGATAATCGTAAGAGAGCAGTTCAGACAGCGCCTGCGGGTCGATGATTTTTTCGGGCATATCCAGGTCTTCCGACAACTCTTCAAGGAAGTGCCGGGCGAGGATGGAAATGTCTTCGCGTCTTTCGCGGAGAGGCGGCAGGTCGACGCGAACGACGTTCAGCCTGTAGAAAAGGTCTTCGCGGAACAGGCCCTGCTCCACGAGTTTTTCAAGCGGCGTATTGGTTGAGCAGACCAGGCGAATGTCGACGGGGACCGGCATGGCCGCGCCTATCTTCCTGACTTCACGCTCTTCAATGACGCGCAGGAGCTTCACCTGCATCTCGAGCGGCATGGAGCCTATCTCGTCGAGGAAGAGCGTACCGCTGTCGGCCGATTCAATGAGCCCGACCTTGTCGGAATCGGCGCCGGTGAACGAGCCTTTGACATGGCCGAAGAGCTCGCTTTCCAGAAGCGATTCGGTCATCGCGCCGCAGTTGATCGATATGAACGGACCCTCGTTTCTGGTGCTGTTATAGTGAAGCGCTTTTGCGACCAGCTCTTTTCCCGTTCCCGTTTCGCCGTAGATGTAAACGGTGAGGTCGGTATCGGTAACGGAGTCCATGATGCGGAACAGCTCGCGCATGGGCTTTGAGCGCCCGATGATATTCGTGTAGGCGTAGCGGGTGCGTATCTCTTCCTCCAGAGCGCGCATTTTGATATTACGTTTTTCATGTTCGAGAGCGCGGATGATAACGGGCGCGACGCGGCCGGCAAAGGCTTCGACGAAAGTCTGGTCGGCTTTGGTGAATGCGAATTCGAGCGAGGTGGAGTCGAGGTAGACAACGCCGATTGTGCGTTTTTCCATGACAATCGGCACGCAAAGCACGGACCGCAGGCCGAGGTCGATTACGCTTTTTGCGCTGCGCAGGGACGCGTCCATTGAGATGTCTTTTACAAATCTCGATTTGCGGGTGCGGATCACCTCCCTAACCATCGTGTGGCTTGTTTCATATTCGGGCGACATGATTTCTTCGTCAAGGATGTTCCGCGCCGCGAGGTGCCTGAAGTTTCTGTTCTCATCGACAAGGATAATGAAACCGCGCCCGGCGCTGGTGAAATCGAGGACCATGGCGAGCGCAAGGTTGAGGAGGTTCGCCACGTCGAGGTCGGTCGTTGCGAGGCGGGTTATCATTCCGAGCAGCGCAAGTCCCTGGCGCGGTACAAGGTTTTCGTCGACGCCGGCGGTTTCCAGAATCTCCTTTTTCAACGCCCGCTCTTCCCCGGCGGAGCCGGCAATCATTCCCATCGGTCCCTGCCCTTTCAGCCACATGTCGACATCGTCCAGCGGGCTGAAGAAAGGAGACTCGCGGAGGAACTGCCTGCCGTACACTTCCGGGAGGTTGTATGCGATATCTTCAAAAGCTTTTTCAGCTTCGGCGACGTGCCTGGTGGTCAGCTCGATATTGTTTTGCGTGAGGCCATGGAGCGCGAGTGTGAGCGCGGCTTCACAGACGAGCGCCGTATTCTCCGCCTGACGCGCGTTTTTCAATGCCCTGTCGGCATGATGCAGAGTTTTATCCGTATTCCCGGTTTTCAGCCCCCAGCGCGCCCACAGGATATCGGCCATGATCCCGTTTGCCGAATTGAGGGGTTTGCCTTCCAGCTCGGCAAGGACTTTTCTTGCAGCCTCGACCTTCCCGGTCGCGATAAGCATTTCCGCATTCGCCAGCTTGATTCCCCATTTGTAGCGCCCGGACAGTTTCAGGTCCTGCGCCTGCTTAATCTGCCGGCGCGCGTTTTGGGTGTCACCAGTCAGCGTGGAAAGGCGCGCGAGGTCTGTCAGCGCCTCGGCAAGGTTGGGCGGGCTGTCGGATTCTACAAGTGAACACGCCTCGGTCAGGTCCTCTCCGGCCGCGGTGATGTCGCCGCATAGAGTCGACAGGGTCCGGGCCCTGGTTATAAGAATGGAAGCCTCCATGTCCCTGGCTTTTGATTCCCGTGCGATCTCGAGCGCTCTATTGAGGTCGGCGAGAGCAGTCCCGGTATTGCCCAGTACACAGTGCGCATCCGCGCGTGACAGGAGCGCGCTCTGAAGCATAGCCGAACCGCCCATGCTTTCTGCGATTTCAACCATCTGTTCATAGAAGGAGAGGGCTTCCCTTGTCCGGCCGGTTTCGAGGTGAACGGTGCCGACGCTCCCGACGTTCAGGCCGTAGTTGAGCCGGTCGCCCAGCATCTGCAGCATGTGCTTCGCGGAAGTAAATGCGTCGAGCGCCTTATCGTACCGGCCGAGCTCGAAAAAGACGTTGCCTATATTCGACCCGACGTAGGCGACGCCGAACAGCCTCCCAATCTCTTCGTTTCTTTTCAGTGAAAGCTGATAGTGTTCAAGCGCTTTATCGTGTTTCCCCCGGGTCCAGGCAAGAATGCCCAGCATGTTGTGGAGCTCGGCGAAGTAGCTGTCCGCAGACTTCCGCTTCAGCATTTTCCGTGCATGCTTTGCGGCATCGCCGAATTTTCCGCAGCGATAATCGAGACAGGTGATATAGTAGTCGATGCGATTAATGTTTTTATTTGAGCGCCGGGACGCGAAAGTCGGCCGCGCTTTTTCCCAGGACTCGCGGGCATTTTCGAGGTCGCCGTTGTACTCGGCGATTCTCCCCTTTTCGATGAGCAGTTCGGGATGGAACCGGTTCTTATACCTCGAGGCAAGCTGCTTTTCGGCCTTTTCAAGAAACCTATCAGCCTCTTTCATAACGCCCGTGCGCATGGAAACTCCGATCTTTGCGGCAAGCACCCGGATCGCGAGCTCGGGGAACCGCCAGAGCGAATTATGGTCAGCGGCATGGAGGCACTCACGCATTTTTTCCACGTTTGCACTCGCGTGGTGATAAATGCTCATCAACCTGTCGAGCGCTCTGTACCATTCTTCGGTATGAAGCCGCAGGCGGTTGCGCAATACTTCATAAATGTGTGCGGCGCTCGACGAGGCCGAAATCTGCTCGGCATATTCCGCGGCTTCCCAGAGGAGCGGTAAAAGGATATCAGCCTCGATGTCGGCCTTTTCGGCCTGAAGTGCGCGTTCAATAAGATTCGCGCCCGTTTTTTCATAATAATTATATATCGCTGCGTGGAGGTTACGGCGGCGGGTTTCGGGAATCGAGCCCTGGGCCAGCTCGGCCATTTTACCGCTTCTGAAAAAGTATCTGCCCTCTTCGTCCGAAACCAGTAGCCGGCGGGTCATAAGTCGTTCGATAGAAACGGCGCAGGCCTCGGGCGGTATTCCGGAAACGGTTTTCACAATCTCAAAATCTGCCGGGCGACCTGTGCAGGCCACCGCTTCGACAACGGCGCGCTCATCATCGGAAAGTTTTTCCAATCGGCGTTCAAGCACTTCTTCGCCCGCGGTGGGGAGATCTGCTTCGGGCAAGGTGACGCCTGCGCGCCATTTTCCGGCCTCGTAAAACAGGAGCTTTGAATCGAAAAGCTGCCGCATCGTCTGTACAAGAATGAGAGGATTACCTCCACATGTACTGATGACCCTTGCGGCAAGCTGGTCCGGCAGGCCGGCGCCGCCCAGCATTGTGGAAATCAGTTTTTCACACGAGTCATCGGAAAGCGGCGCAAGCGGCATGCGCGCCGCGGTCATGAAATCAATCATACGGTCAATAAGTCCGATCGAGCTTTTCGACGATTCCATTTCGGTGCTGCAGCAGCAAAGCACAAGCAGGGGCACCCATTCTTCGTCCCGGTTCCTGAACCATGAAAGGCGGGCAAGATGTTCGAGGAGGGCCAGGGTATCGTCGTCGGCTTCCTCCACGTCGTCGATCAGCAGAAGCAGCGGCCGCAGTTTCGCGGCCTCGAGCAATAACAGCGCAAACTCATGCATGATCCTGTCGGGTTCATCCGGGCCGGGCGACTCCCGTTTCCCCGTAAGAATTTCAATGACGGAGGAGAATCGCTCCGTGGTTTCTTCCGGTAGAAACGCGGTGATTTTTCGCGCAGCGTCGGCGAACGGGCCGAAAGGCCTGCCTTTTGAGACGGTGCTTCGCGTACGGAGAAGAGCAACTCCGCTCAACTGGGCATAATACCCGGCTTCCTGCATGAGGCGGCTCTTGCCGATTCCGGTTTCTCCGGTGATGAACCAGACTGCAAGGTCTTTGAATTCTTTCCTGAGCGAATCGATCAGCGACTGGAGTTTATCCAGCTCTTCATCGCGACCGATAAAACCGCCGCTCAACAGGTAGGCCATTGCGGTTTCAGCAGTTTCTTCTTCAAGAGAAATATTCATTGCCTGTGCAAGTGCGCGGTTAACCTCGTTGGCGGTCGAATAACGCGAATGAGGCTCGCGCTCGAGAAGACGCAGAACAATGTGCTCCAGCTCGGGCGGAACACTCTCGTTAAACTTCCGCGGCGGCTCGGGCTCGGTCAAGGCCTGCTTCCTGAGAGCTTCGAGGACAGAGTCGTCCTCATAGGGCCGTTTTCCTGCAAGAGCTTCGTAAAAAACAACGCCGAGCGAATACAGGTCGGAACGCGGATCGCCGAGCTCACCGCGGACGACCTCGGGTGCGGCGTAACCAATCGTTCCCCGCATCGAGCCCGAGATCGGCGTTTCAGTAGTCGCGAGGCCGAAGTCGATAAGCCTGGCGTTACCTTCCGTATCAATAATTATATTTCCGGGTTTTACGTCGTAGTGGATTATGCCGCCCGAATGTACGTGCTGAAGCGCGCGCAGAACCTGTGCAAACAGGCGTGATTTGTCGGCGAAATCCAAACGGCTGCATGCTTCGATTATATTCCTGCCTGCAATGTATTCGGAAGTATAAAACCAGAAGCCCGACTCCTCATCGAGGCCGAAGTCATAAACTCGTGCAATATTGGGATGCCTTATTTTGGTGAGTATCATGAACTCATGGCGCATGAGTTCGAGGTGTCGTGCCCCCGGTGTTTCCAGCAGCTTGAGCGCAATCCGCTTTCCTTTTTCCTGCCTGTCCTTCACTAAATAGACTTTACCCGCCGCTCCCTCGCCGAGGAGTTTTTCAATCCCATAACGACTTGCGATAACTTTTGACAAAATCACCTCACAGATTCCAGAGCAAAGTACTACCAATCATAACCGGATTCAAGCCAAAAAAGTTCCTGAATTGCGCAGTACTTCACTTTGCAGTAGATATGTTTTCGAAAGGGCTGTTTCTGATAACTATAAGTTATGCTGCTTTATGGAAAGCTGATGCCCTGCCAAATTTCTCTTCTTACATACCTTAACGGCAAATAAAATCCCTGTCAAAAATAGTGGCCCTGTTTATTATTTATGGAAATATCAATAAAAAAGTAGTGAGTGTCCCATGATTGAGTAGTCGAGAAAAATCTTGATTTTTTTGCCGATTTCTGTACAATCAGGGGGTCCAAAGCACCGCCTTGTTTTAGCGTCGAAATGTCCCTCCATGTCTGCAGCAGGTATTACTCCCTGATGCGACCCCAGACAGTTGCATGTACTATCGAAGGTTCTTTCCCTTTGTGCAGGGACGGCAGATAAAGTTTTACTGTTTACTTTTTGGAGGAACAGGAAAATGAATCACGGAAGACTGATCATTATTGCAATGGTTGTTGCCGTCTTTCTTTCCATAGGATGCAAGCCCAAAAAGAAGAAAGAGACTTTCTTCTATTTCCCGCCGAGGCCTGCAATGCCCTTTCCGGTCGGCTACGGCTGCATATATGACAACATGTGGGCCGACGCGCTCATAGTTATGGATGACGGCTCGGCGGAGGCGGGGACTATGGACGAGACCCAAAATATTGTCATTGAAGCCGTGGGCACCATCGACTCTGTCCAGCTCGACCAGATCATAGACCTTGTGAATGCGGCGGCCTTTGATTTCCCCGATCCTGAAATCGATTACGGCACCATTGGAACGTTTCCGGGATACGCGGTCGCCATCAACTTCGATTACTCCGGCGAAAAGTGGGTTTGGATACACGGTGAAAGCCCGCCAGCGGCGCCGGCGGAATACCTGGCGCTGCGCGATTACCTGAGGACGATTTTTGAGCAGATAATTAATCAATGAGGCGGGCACTCTCAGGGGACACTCACTACTTTTTTATTGAATTTTCATGTTATCCAGGCGGACTTCCGGGTACACGTGCCGTTTTCTCTTCGAGAAATCGGAACATGTCCCCGCTTCGCCACGTAATTGAAACGTACGCAAATGATTTGACTTGAATTATTCCCTGTTTGGCTGTATGTATGTCGTGTGTGGCTTCAGAATCAAGGTCGCATGCGGGAATTCCATGGAACGTTTCTCTCCCCAAATTCTGCACAATGCCATACGGGAAGTTGAGCGCTCGATTGCCCAGGGTGAATACACTGAAGCGCGGCGCATGCTCAAGCGTTTCATGCGCTTTGATGCGGACAGGGGAACCAAGTTTGAGCTTCAACTGCTGCTCGGCAAGTCCTACGTCTCCGAGGGGAAGTGGAAGAAAGCGCTTGAAATACTTTCCGCCGTCGCGCCCGCGGCGGCACGCGGCAGGAGCTCTGAGACGGCCGCCTTCGCACACCATTACATCGGTGACTGCCATATCTACAGGGGCGACGTGGTCGCCGCCGGCAAATCCTATAACCGTTCGCTGAAAATCTGCGAGCAGAAAAATATTTCAGGTATTATACATGCCCACAACCTGTCGGCCGTCGCGCTCATAGACAGGCTGCATGGGAAATATGCCAAGGCGCTCGCAAACTGCAGGCAGGCGGTGCCGATATACGAGGCCCTTTCCGAAAAGCTCTACCATGCCGATGCGCTTATCAACTGCGCACAGCTCGAATCTTTCCTCGGCGAGACCGAAGCGGCGATTGCGGACGCGAAAGAAGCGCACTCCCTTCTCTCCAGAACGGGCCACAAGCCCCGGGCCGTTGACTGCCTGTGGCTACTCGGCATTCTGTTGATTCTCAACAAGGGTGATTTTGCCGGCGGCCTGGATTACATGGAGCAGGCGATACGGGAGTCGGGGGAAATCGGCGGGCTCGAAGTCTTCCGGATATACTGCGCCTGCGCCGATGCGCTTACAAAGATCGGCGCTTTCGACGATGCGCGGGTCTACTGCGAACAGGCACTCGCGGTCGCGAACAGGTTTAACTACGGACTCGGTATTGCGCAGTGCCATATAATGCTCGCGCGTATAAGACGGCTGGAAGACGACTACGTTGCAACGCTCCACTTCGCGCTTGAGGCGAAAGAGCTCTTCCGGAATGCCGCATACCATATAGGCGCGGCAAGGGCCCTCGTATACGAGGCCGAGGTCCATATTCACAACGGCCAGTTCGAGAAGGCGAAAAAAGCGCTCAAGGAGGCCAAGGCAACTGCCGGAGAAACTGACGACGTCCTTCTGAAAAGCGACTGCGCGGTAGCGGAACTGCTGCTGCTTATGGGGCAGAATAAAAGCGGGAAAAAACTTACCGGCCCGTTGCGGGAGTTTTCCGGCAAGGTAAAAGACAGATGGTGGTATCAGTACCTGAAGGTCAGGTACCACCTTGCCATTCTGCTGCTCCTTGAAGGAGAATCCGCCGAAGCTTCGGAAATAGTGCGGGAGCTGCTCGGAATTATCCGTAAAACCGTGAGCGCGCTGCCGGAAGAATACCGCGCCTCCTTCGTAAAGCATCCGGTGACCAAAAGGGTGATGGAACTGAATATGAGAGTCGGGTTCAAAAAAGCTCTCGAGGAACTCGCGCCCGAGGAAACACTCAAAGCCGTCGGTGACTTCAGCAGCTTTACCTCCAAACCGAAGCGTTCACCCGCCGGGATTCGCGCCCGAACGGATGCGCCTTTTGAGCTGGTTTACGAAAGCAGCCAGATGCAGGAAGTCGTGGATACGGCCAGGAAGATCGCGACAAGCGAGATACCCGTTCTCATAATCGGCGAGACCGGCGTCGGCAAGGAAATACTGGCCCGTTTTATCAACCACCACAGCAGGCGCAAGGGGCGGTTCGTGCCGCTCAACTGTGCCGCCATGCCCCCCTCGCTGATAGAAAGCGAGTTGTTCGGGTACGCAAAGGGCGCCTTCACGGGCGCCGATACCGACAAGGAAGGACTGTTGCTCGTCGCGCACGACGGCACGCTCTTTCTCGACGAGATCGGAAATATGCCGCCCGACATGCAGGTAAAAATGCTGCGCGTCCTGGAAGAGAATCGCATACGCCCGGTCGGCTCGACCAAAGAGAAAGAGGCAAGTGTCCGCCTGCTGAGCGCGACAAACAGGGACCTGAAAACGGAAATGGAAAAAGGAAGGTTCAGGGAAGACCTGTACTATCGCATTAACGTCGTCACGATAAAACTGCCGCCGCTCAGAAAACGCAGGGACGATATCCTGGTCCTGATAAACCACTTCCTGGAAAAATCGGGGGAAAAAATCGAAATAGAAAAAGAAGCCCTCGATTCGCTCGTAAATTACGACTGGCCCGGGAACGTGCGCGAGCTGAAAAACGAGGTGGCGCGCCTTGTCTCCATGTCCGAGCCGACGATAAGAATGGACACGCTGAAAGAAGAGATATTGAAACCGGCGGCGCCCGTGCCGGTGGACGGTTCTCTCCAGGACATGGAACGGAAAATGATTGAAGACCTCCTGAAAGCAACCGGCTATAACAAACAGAAAACCGCTAAACTTCTCGGCATTTCCAGAACCACTCTCTACCGGAAACTGAAACGCCATAACATAACCTGTCCTGAAGCGTAACATGTTTCAGAACAGTACACACCCCTGCAACAAAGTTGGCACATAATTCCCGCGCTGCCCTGCTGTAACCTCTTCACCTCAAAGGACTAACGCCCGGCAGCCTTTTCCCGCCTCTATGGCATAATCTTCGCTTTTCTAATAACCAATGAAACACAAACCAACCATTCGTTGTCGGCAGAAAAGCAAGGAGTCTCCAATGAGCCAATCAAAAGTCATCCTTATTTTCTGGATACTTACCCTGGTTGCCGTCATGGTTTACGGCTGCGGAGGCAAAAAAAAGTCGGACAACTTTAGCGGAAGCGGCGGCGGCGGAGTTACCACTGGGACCGGGACTGGAACGGGAACCGGCGGCGGCAGCGGTGGTGGTGGCAACATTGTAAATGAGACTGAGTACGAGAATGAAGTGTTTGACCTTGTCAACGAGGAACGGGCAGCCGCGGGAGTGAGCGGCTTGATATGGGACGAGCCGACCGCGGAAGTGGCGAGAGCGCACTCCCGGTGTATGCGTGACCACGGCTCTATTTACCACATCTGCAATTACGGGCATGGTCGTCCCGAGGACAGACTCGCGGCGGGCGGCGTAAGTTTCCTTTATTGTGCTGAAAACGTGGCGAAATATCATAGCACGCCGAGTAAAGTCATGACCGCGTGGATGAATTCTTCCGGCCATCGCAAGAACATCTTGAGCGCACAATACACGCACATCGGCATCGGGCTTGCAAATCCGGGTTCTTACTGGACGCAGAACTTTCTCCAAAGGTAATAGCGCTCGACCGTCAACGCTTACCATTCACTATGAGGAGTCAACAATGAAACAGTCAAACGTCATCCTTATCTTCGTGGTGCTCACCTTAATCACCGTTATGGTTTACGGCTGCGGCGGCGGACACAAGTCGGACCGCATCGGCGGAGCCGGAACCGGTACCGGCACAGGAACCGGCAGCGGTACGGGAAGCGGAAACGGCGGCGGCACGGGAACAACTGGCGGCGAAAACGAATTCGTTTACGTCTGGGTCATAACGGGCGGCAGCGCCTCGACCGCCGAGCTCGAGGCAATGAGAGTCACCATCCAGGCGGCCTCGGAAGGGCTGTATGAAATAGCCCACGGCCAGCAGTATATAAAACACGTCACCATTAAGAACAACGGCACAATAGACGAGTGCCATATCTCCACTCCGCTCAGCCGCGTTACATCGGGCACGCTCGGCGGAGGGCTCTGGGCCCGGACCGGACCCGGCGGATTGACGGGCCGGCATATCGAGTGCGGCGGGACGGTGGACCCGTTCACATTCGCGCACGAGCACGGCCACATGGAATACAACCTCGCCGGCGGCAATCCCCAGGACCGCAAGGAAGAATACACAAACGGCGGCTGCCCCTGCGTTATGAGCACGGGCGCATCCGGCGGCCGGATGCAGTACTGCGACGACGGCAACCACACCTACAGTTTCGATTCCTGCTGGAAAGTTATTCTGAACCAGACTTCGATGACCCATACGACCGGCGATTATCCCGTTTCGGGCGCCGGGCCTCTTACTGAAATCGTGATTGAACCCTAGTCCGGCGTTCTGGAAAAACCGTCTTCCCCCTGACCAGGAGAAAGATGATGCGCGGCAAAATAAAAATCAATTACCCGTCAATTCTTGTTCTTGCCTTCGTTTTGACGGCCACCCTCCTCGGCCTTGACGGCTATGCCCTCGGCAGCGGTGGGAGCGCGGCTCAGGGCTCGATGGAGATGGTTCTCACGTCCGCCTATTACGTGATTTACGACGAGGAAAACGGACATTACCGCGTCGAGATGGACGGGTTTAAAAATATCGGTGAGCCGGGAGAACCCAACCTGCCCGTAAGGTCATACAGGTTCGTCCTGCCGCCCGATGCCGACCTGTCCTCGGTCAATGTGGAAATCCTGGAATCGCACGGAAGAAAACTCGATGGCAGTTACGACATCGAGCCGGGCGGACCGTTCTGCCTCGTTTCGGACCCGGAAACCCTCGACTGGGGCGCGGGCAAGGACATCGTTGACGGCAAAGACATGAACGTTTACGGCAAGGACGCGCTCTACCCCGCGCAGGTGGCCGGTCTTTACGACACGGCGCAGATGCGCAAGTGGAAGTTCGCCCTCATCAAGTTTTCACCTTTCCAGTACAACCCGAAAGAGAAAAGTCTGGTTTTGCACCAGTCCGTAAAAATAAGGATCAGTTACGAGACCGGCAAGCCGGTCTCCGAAGCGCTTCTTAAAGATACCGTTTTCGACAATTACGCCGAAGAGCTGTTCGACAACTACGTGACAGCTAAAACACAATATACGCCCGCCCCCTCCATGGCGATGGCCAGCTATCCCGAAATGGAATACGTAATCTGCACAAGCAACGCCGTCGCCGACAGCGGTATCCTGGGCTCGTTCATATCGCACAAGCAGAACATCGGGTTTTCGATCGGCGTCTGGAAAGGCTCTGACCCGCGGAGCTGGCTTAGAAGCAATTACGCTTCAATGGGCATCAGGTATGTACTCATCGTGGCGGACGTCGGCACTATTACCGCCGGGTCCGGCATTCACGCGGATATCCGCTACGTGGACCTGAACGACGACGGCAAAATACGCGCGCCCGAGCTTTTCGTCGGCAGGATCGAGACAGACGAGACGGCAACTATAACATCAATCCTGAACAAGGTCATAAATTACGAGACCGCGACGACGGACATCGATTACCGCAAAAAATTCTACTTCGCCGACGACCTCGGCACAAGCTCCGGCAGCGACAAGACGGGCGTGCCCGGCGTTCTCGGCGATACTTTTATCCAGCAGATCGCCGACCCGGCGGGATTCACATCCAAGGGCGCGGGCATGGTAACGGGAGGCTGGCTCGCGGGCGAGTGGGCAGGCAATCCGTGCGGCTCGCTCTTCATGCGCGGGCACGGCAGAAAAGATTCAACCATGAGCAGCAAGTTCGGCTACGGGTCCGCGGCCGCGCTCGACGATTCCAGGCCCGGCATTCCTTTCCTTGTGACCTGCTGCGCCGGCGAGTGGGGACAGCTCGTCTGGGCGATGCTGAAAAACGGATGCATCGCATGCATGGCCAACAACAACTTCACATGGGCACACATAGGCTACAAAAGCAAGTCATGGGAAGTCGGCGCCGCCGACTCCTTCGGCTATCTGGCGCTTTACAGGTTGATGGTCGAGAAGGCGCCCACCGGCGACGCATTCCACATGGGCCGGTTCGTACACGGGTCGGACACCGCGTACAACTCCGATTTCAGCTGGAACTACTGGAGTTATCACCTCAAGGGCGACCCCTCGGTCCAGCTTCTCCTTCCCGAGGACTTGAGCGGCAACCCCGTAATAACTTCCTACTGGATGAACTGGGCAAAAGCGGGCAGAGCTTATAAGGAAAAGCTGGTCGTGCGCGGCGGGAAGCGCCCCTACACATGGGCAATCGCCGGCGGCAGCCTGCCTTCCGGCCTCTCACTCAATCCGGACAGCGGTGAAATCACCGGGACTTCTTCGACCGAACAGAGCTCGACATTCATAGTCAAAGTAACGGACGCCGATGGAAAATCCGCCACAAAAGAACTCTGGATTGACGTCGCCGATTACGGCGAGATTACGGGCTCCAAGCCCGCGCCCGAACTCAAAATAGTTACGTCGCGCCTGCCCGATGCGACCGCCGGGAAGTTCTACGCCTACACGCTCGTCGCCCAGCCCGTATGGATACACCAGTACGGCAGCGACGACTGCGGCGAGCATTTCCACTGGACCGTGGAAAGCGGCTCGCTCCCGGGCGGGATGATTATCCGCGAGCTGGGCGGCTGCATCCGCGGAACCGCGAGCGCTCCGGGAACGTATACTTTCACAATCAAGGCCATAGGCGGCGACCCAGGGCTCGGCCCGACTTACAAGAGTGAAAGAGAAGTAACGAGACAGTTCACTCTCGAAGTCAGGGAAGATTCCGGCCCCTCCCCTCTTGAAATCCTCACCACTTCCCTGCCCGGCGGAACAATCGACCAGCCGTACGGCGCGTTCCTTGCCGCGCAGGGCGGCATGCCGCCTTACAGCTGGTCCGTTGTAAGCGGCTCGCTGCCGCCCGGCGTGAACCTGTCCGCCGACGGCGGTTTGACCGGCACGGCGTCAGCCGCGGGCGACTTCGGTTTCACCGTCCGGGTCACCGATGACGCCGGCGCAACTGATACAAAGAACCTTTCGATAAGTATAAGCGACGGACCGCCGCCGCCTGTAGCTATAACAACAGAATCCCTGCCGAAAGGCGTGGTCGGCGTAGCTTACAGCATGATGCTCGAAGCCGTCGGAGGCGTACCGCCCTACGACTGGATTGTAACGGCGGGCTCTCTCCCCGAGGGTATTTTACTTTCCCATGACGGCATATGTTCAGGCTCTCCGACGGCCGAGGGCATCTACACGTTCACGGTACAGGTCGGCGGCGGTTCCGGCGACGTTGACACGAAAGAGTTCACAATCGAGATTCTGCCTCCCGGCTCGCTCGCGATAACAACCGGCTCGCTTCCCGCGGGAGAGGTCGGCACCGCTTACTGGGCGAACGTTGAAGCCGTCGGCGGGATTCCGCCGCACACCTGGAGTATTACGGGCGGCTCACTCCCGCCCGGCCTCGGTCTGGAAGCGGCGGCCGGAACCATTTCCGGTACTCCCGGCTCAACGGGAACATATCTTTTCACCATGCGCGTTGAAGACAGGGCCGGAGAATTCGCGGCCAGGCAGTTCTCGATTGAAGTCAACCTTAAGTCCGCCCAGGACCCGGCCGGCCCGTCTGTTCCGGTTATACAGAAAAACAGGAAAAAGGGCGGCGGTTGCGCCATGACTATCGAGCCCTCGGACCCGGGTTCCGCACAGGGCGTAATGCTTCCGTACGTAATTATTATCCTGGCCCTGATGACTGCTGCAACACTGAAAAGGAAAAAAAGGGTCGTCGTGGAAATCCTGAAATAGAAACGGGAGGGTTATATGTCCAGTCGAAGCGTAATACAATTACTGTCATTTCTAACCTTGCTGGTGATTCTCGTTGCCGGCTGCGGCAGCGACAAAGGTGAAAAGGACACGATAATTCCCATCGGCACCGGTGGCACCGGCGGCGGTGGCGGCGGCGGCAGCCCGGCGGATACAACGCCGCCTATTACTATGGCGGCACCTCCCGGCGGAACCTATCCCACCGCGGTGAGCGTCACGCTGAGCGCCGACGAACCCGCGACTATCTATTTTTCAACCGACGGCTCAACGCCGACCACCGAAAGTTATGCCGGCAAAGGGCCGGGCCCGATAGTCGGGATTGAAATAGCTGCGGATACACTGCTGAAGTATTTCTCGGTGGATACGGCCGGGAATGAAGAGCCGGTAAAGACGCAGAACTACGTAATCGGAACCGTCGCCGACACGATTCCGCCGACGACCACGGCCGTGCCGCCCGGCGGGACTTACGACCAGGAAGTTTCGGTGTCCCTGAACACCGACGAGCCCGCCGTTGTGTTCTACACCACCGACGGCTCAACGCCTGACATAACTTCCCCGGTGTACGGCACCCCCATAGACTTAACCGGGGATACAATTCTGAAGTTTTATGCAGTGGATGCCGTCGGAAACGAGGAGTCGGTCAAGACGGAAGAGTATGTGATAAACGCTGACCCGGGCGATCCGGGAGACCCCGGCGATCCCGGCGGCCTGCCCGTGATCAGCAGCCTGTCGCCCGACGCCGGCCCGTACGGAACCGAGGTCACGATAGGAGGCAGCAACTTCGGCTCGAGCGGCACAGTAACCTTCTTCGACGGCATAGCGGCAAAAGTGCTTTCCTGGAGCGGCACGAGTATCGTGTGCATCGTGCCGGCTTATTCGAAGCCGGGCGAAGTTACCGTAACGACCGCCGCCGGAACCAGCAACGGCAAAGTTTTCACCGTCGACAACGGAAGCCACGGCACGGGCGGGGAACTGGTGAATTCAATGCGCATGTACTGGGGCTACAAATGGAAGAAGGTTGGATGGTACGACTACTATATCGGAATCCACCAGTACTACCTTGACAACCCCGACGAAGCCGCTCCGCTGATGCTATTCGCGAATACGCACCAGATGGTCGGCGAAATGCTTTTCGGAGCCGTTGTGGGTAAGGAATACCTCAGCCAGCCCTACCAGGACAGGTACCCGCCCAATTACGACCACCCGGGTATCATCCTGTACTGGTCGACGGAAACGGAATGCGACCAAAACCAGTTCGGCGAGATGTGCGGCCTCGTCGAGGAAATGAAAACCCTCTACAACATCGACACCTCGCGGATATACCTGCATACGACCTGCAACAAGTCCGGGTTCTTCATCGGCTGGGTCACCTACAGGCCTGACATCTTCTGGGGTTACAGCACAGACAGCACCTACGGGCCGGGCAGCCCCTTCGGCGACCTCGACTCGAGGGGCAACTCGCCCGAGACATGGCCGGCCGAAAACAAGCGGATGCCGTTCATCTTCGAGATCGGCGCTTCCTATGCGGGCGGACCCGGCTGGGCGGGGCGGCTGAAAGCAAACGGCTGGGGCGCATGGAACGGGACATACGAAATGACCGGGTCCAGCTATCAGAAAACCTGGATAAGGTGGGTCGAACAGGACCCCTACAAGGAAGGCGACACCTACAGCTTCCCGAGCGCCAAGGACGGAGTGGAGCCGGGTCAGCACCCCGGCGTCTGGGAGTGGCATTTGAATCACTGCAACCCCTCCCCGGGCAAACTGACGAGGCCGTAGGCTTCATAACAAGAAAGAGATGGGTACAGGGATGGCCAAAACTGAAGACACTGTTGAGGTTTACTGCAGTTGCTGCAGAGCCAGGATTCACATAAAAGAACTGTTCACGGGGAAAGCGGTTCCCATCGGCCGGTACTGCTTTTGCCGGAGCTGCGCAGGCAACAACCGGTCAAGGAAAGTTCGACCGGTCTGGGAGCAGGCGCTGAGGCTGGAAAAACTGAGTCTGAATCGCGGGTAAACGATATTCAATATGACAAAAGGAGGCAAGGAAATGAGATTAGATCTGAGAACCACGCGGAGATTCGCAGTCGTATTCACATTCATGGTTGCCCTGCTGGCGGTAGCAGTCGGTTGCAGCACAAAAAGCAAGACAAAGGAAGTCAGGTTTTTGCTGGTAATAACGACCGATTCCCTGCCGGCGGCAAACGTAGGAATCGCATACAACCAGAACCTCGGTGCAGCCGGCGGGACAATGCCTTATACCTGGTCGCTTACGGCCGGGGCACTTCCCGGCGGCCTCAACCTCTCAGCCGACGGATTGATAAGCGGAACACCAGCGGCAAAAGGCTTCTTCAATTTCACCGTACAGGTTGCGGATTCCAGCGGCGCCGTCGCTGTAAAGGACCTGGCCGTTGATGTATCGGGAGATATTATTATCACTACTGATTCTCCTCTTCCCGATGCGGTGCTGGATACCGCGTATAACGTGACTCTACAGGTGGCGGGCGGAACGGCCCCATACGACTGGTCTCTCATTTCGGGAACGCTGCCGACCGGCCTGTCTCTTGCCGCAAACGGTGAAATAGCGGGCACGCCGGAAGAGTCCGGCGATTTCGATTTTACGGTACAGGTTATGGATTCTGCGGCCGAGACCGCCGTAAAAGCTTTTATGATGAGCGTCTATGATACCCAGCCGGATGAATGGGTGGACACGTTCGACGACGATGGCAAAATAGCGGTAAAGGATTACGTCGTGGTCGAAAGCGGCATGGCCGGCCTGGAGCGCGGCAGTACCGGTTCAACCACCGAGGAACTCGATCAGATCCTTGACTCGGGCAGCGGCGCCATGACTTCCTCGCCTTTCGGACAGACTTTTACAGCAGGCCTGACCGGCAAGCTGACCAGGATTTCAGTCAAGTGCGGCTCAGGGGGCTCGCCGACCAACATCACCATGACCCTTTCCGAAGGCGGCGTTTCCGCCACCGCGACCGCGTACGTTACAACGAATACCTGGTACGATTTCGTATTCGACGCGCAGCCGAGCGTCGTCGCCGGGACCCAGTACAAGTTCATGCTCACGCCCGATTCGGGCTCCATGGAAATCGACTGGAATCCGAACAATAATTCTTACCCGTTCGGCGAGATCGTTACACGGCAGGGACTTAACGTTTCAGGAGACCTCCTGTTCAAGACATACGTCATAACGGAAGACGGTTTCGTCTCCGATACCGGAACGATGACTTCGGCGGAAATAGCGCCGGCCACGGTGTCGAAGTGGATCAGGTTCTCGTTTACCGACAGCGAGCCCACGGCCGCAGACACGGATGTAAAATATACCGTCGAGGCCTGGAACGTCAACTCGTCCGCCTGGGATGTGCCGGCGCTGACCGACGCAAGCGGCAACGGGAACGGGCAGCTCGACGAGTCGCCCGTAGACCTCTCAGGCCTGGACGCGGCCGTCTACACGAAGCTGAGACTGACCGCAACGCTCACGACCGCGGACGTAACGAACCTTGAAGGCCCTTCCGTCGAAGAGTGGAAGGTTACTTATCAGCCCTAGTGCTTTTCCGGTCGTACGGAGTAACTTTATTCCTGGGGGAAAAATGAAGAACCGCGTATCAGCCATTTTCATAATCGCACTCCTGGTCATGTGGATTTCAGGATGCTCGGGAAGCAGCGACGGCTCATCACATGATAACCGTGTTTACAATCCCGGCGGCACCACCGGCGGCACCGGCACCGGAAGCGGAAACGGCGGGATACCGCCGGGTACGGGCGACACCGTGCCCGGCAACGTTGAGCTCGGCCTTTCAGAAAATCCTGAAGCGCCGAGGATTGCCGGCGGCACGGCCGATGAACAGCTGGTCGCGCAGAATATTAACGAATTTCGCCAGGAAAACGGCCTTGAACCCTTGATATGGGCCGATGCGATCGCCGACGCCGAGCGCAGCCATGCGTACGACACCGAGCAGCTCGATTATTTCGGTCACGGCGCAAGCCACGACCCGGGCAACTACGGCATCTGCGTCGAGCGCGGCCAGTTCCTGGACCTGCCCGGTCAGCTCTGGGAATGCGGATACGGCGGCGGTCCGGCCAATGCCGTGTCCGGATGGTCCAACAGCCCGGGCCACCGCGCCGGAATACTGGATAGCAGCCTGACATATCACGGGGTCGGAATAAGTACTTCCGGCGTCAACGTTTTCTGGGCCTCATTACGCTGATGAATGCGCCGGTAAACATCTGATAAAAAGAGGTTATCCTCAGACATGAGAATATGGTATACATAAACGCATAAACCCGCCGGCTAAGAGTGGAGACGTGTTATGAAGCTCCGGGGTTCCGTTGTGGTGCTGGTATTCCTGTGTGCAGCTTTCGCATTCGCGCAGGGTGACGAGCCGGCCGCTAAAAAAGCGAAGCAGCAGCTTCCAAAGAAAACCAAAAAAAGCCCCAAACTGAAATACGCCATCGTCGTTGCCAACCGTTTCTTTGCCGGGAAAGGCGGTGAAAAAGACAAATGGGCAAAAGTGGTTGATGAACTGAAGAAAAAATACTCGGCCAGGGTGTTTAAGTATGACGGCGAGCTCCGCTCGAACGAAACACTGAAAAAAGACCTGGCGGAATACCGCCCGTATTATGTCTGCTTCGTTGAAAAACCCGAGAATTGCGGCAAGAGATTCGTAAAGGGCGCGATAGTGCTCATGCATTCGCTCGATGACGACCCGTATGACGACGCGGTATGGGCGATACTTACAGGATACGACGCCAACGACGCGATGAAGATCGTGAAGGCAAAACCTCTCAAGGTAAAACGGCATCTGTCGCACGTCAGCAGCGGGATGCTCAACTGGTTCGAGAGCGGCGTCTCATTCAATGAAGCCAGGCAGTTCGAAAAATGGATAAAGAAGAAAGGCAAAAACCCGGAAAAGGTAAAAGGCCCCGCCGACACGACCGAACAGTGGGTAAGGGAAGCCAACAAGGGAAAGGTCGATATTATTACGTCGAGCGGGCACGCCACGGAACGCAACTGGGCGATGGGCTACACCTATAAGAGCGGCAAGATTGTCCCCGCGGGCGAGGGAAAACTGGTGGGCGTATCAAGCGAAAATAAGGGATACGCTATTACGAAGAAGAACCCGAAGATTTATTTCTCAATCGGAAACTGCCTGATTGCGCACATACCGCCCAAACTCAAGGACTGCATGTGCCTTTCGTGGATACACAGCGGCGCCTATCAATTCTTCGGGCACATCGAGGTGCAATACCGGTCATGTACGGCCTGGGGCATATGCAACTACTTTTTCGGTCTCCAGGACCAGTTCACTTTCGCGCAGGCGGTCCATGCCAACCGCATCGCCGCGCAATACATAATGGATAACCACACGAAGGGTTTTAGAAAAAACTACAAGAAAGAATACTGGAAGCGCTGCCTCCACGTCACCGTTCTTTACGGTGATCCCGCGTGGCAGGCGAAGATGAAGCGGACGACCGAGCCGCTCTACGAGACGGATTTGAAAGTTGCCGACGCTAAAGATGGACGAAAAAAAATAACAATGACCGTCGAATTCAAGCGCAAGCACGCCTTCAGGGTGACGGCATTGGGGCTGCCTTGCGCGCTTCTCCCTTACACAATCTCCGACTGGAAGGTCGAAAAGTCCGATGCCGTGAAAACGGTAATCGGGGACAACTTCATCCTGCTCGACACGATCGGGAAAGAGTACGACAAGGGCGATAAGGCCGTTGCCGTGATAAACTGCAAGATTGACGACTGACCCGGTTAACCACGGGAAATATAATGCGAAAAGTTGCGATTCTGATCCTGTTACTTCAGCTTCTCCTCTGTCTGCCCTCCTCCGCGGATGAAAAGAAAGTCAAGAGCTTAACGCCGGTCAAGGCGAAGGATTACGTCTATCTTTCAACCGGAAAGCACAACTCCGCGCTGGTGCAGGATGGAAATAAAATAAAGGCCGACGGCCTTGAAACCGGAAGGTTATGTTTTCATAAAGAAGTTGCATGGTCCGGGCTGCGCTACCTCGATAAGAAAAGCAATAAACTCACTACACCCGAGATTTCTGGAGGAACGAAACTCCGTGCGGATGCGACATGTAGCGACGGTAAACTCCTCTGGGTGCTCGACGCCAGGCGCAAAAAACTGCTCGGCCTTACGGTCACCGGGAAGGATGGCAGGCTGCGCCTGTCTCACGATCCTTCAAAAACGCTGGACCTGCCGTGCGCGAAACCCATCGCAGTAACGTATGCAGGCAATCTGTTCTATGTCATTGATGCCGATAAAAAAAAGCTCTTTGCAATAACCATCGACGGCAAGGATAAATCCATATGTAACTTGCCGTCGGAAACATCGGTCGATATAGCATACGGCGGCGGATACTTTTGGCTGGTTGACGAAAAGCGCAAAGCCGTTTACGCGCTCGATGAGCACGGCGTGATAATCCTTTACCTGCCGCTTCCATTCGCGCCGGCGGGGGTTGCCCATGACCAAAAGACGCTCTTGGTCTCAACGCTTGCGGACGAAAAAGCGTTATACCGGTTCGCGCTGAACAAAGATCAGAAATACACGCTCGGCGGATGGATGGAAGCTGACATCGCGTTCAGCGTGAAAGGCCGCGGCGACTGCCATGTCGCCCTGCCCGAAAATTCGAACAGGCAGAAAATACAGAAAAGGATTCGTTTCTCCCCCGCTGCAGAAATCGCCAAAGATAACTGGGAACAGAAGGCTGCAAAGTTCTCGGGAAACGGCGAAATAAAGGCCCGTGCCCGGATGTATGCGATTCATTATAACATTCTCCCTGAAACCACCGGCGAATTCCCGGACATCCCGGGAAAAGTACTCAAAGCCTATACCGTTGACGGGGAGATGCTGAAACTCACAAGCAAACCCGTAAGTGACGCGAAAAAGAAAGTCGAAAAACTGATTAAGAAATGGGATAAAAAAAGAACGCCGTACTGGGTGGCGCGATGCGCATACGAGTACCTGGTCCAAAAGGTTCATTACGAGCGCATACCGGGCTGGGTCGATGCGCCGACGCTGCTTACGCGCGGCACGGGCACATGCTCTCCGATTTCTTTCGCTTATGTCGCTCTGTGCCGATCGCTGGGTATGCCCGCCCGTTTCTCCGCGGGGACGCGTAACCGCGGCGGAGATAAAGATCCGACGGTTGACAGAGAATTTCACCGATGGTGCGAAATTTACCTCCCCAACTTCGGCTGGGTGCCCGTCGACCCGAGCGCTACCGGCAAGAATCCTTCCGCCCTGACCGCTGCCCGTTTCTGGGGCTTCGTACCGGCCGATATTCTGGTAATGACCCGCGGCGGCGGCGGCTCAGACATATTCGGCTGGGCATACAACGGTACAGGCGGCATACCCGAGGCCGTCTGGTCGAATAAGAAACGCGCCCGGGAGTGAAAACAGGATAGATTCCTTGCGCGGGCCTCGGCACGCAGGTTTATTCGGTTAGCCTGGTCAGGAAAGGTATCCTTCCTTGTTGTATCGATTAAGCTTGTTGCGAAGAGTATGGCGATTAATTCCCAACTGGCGGGCGGTTTTGCCTATTTGCCCTTTGTTCAAGTTGAGAACGCGCAAGATATGTTCGCGCTCCAGGTCCTCCAATCTGAGCTTCCCGGGGTCCAGTTTCGCGTCGGCAATAGCCTCCGGTTGTGGGGAAACGAGTTTAAAGTCATCCGGAGTGATTTTCTCTTCCGCAACCAGATAAGCCCGCTCAAGAACATTGCGGAGTTCGAGCACATTACCCGGCCACGAATATTCTTCCAGCCGTTTCATCGCCGCAAGCGACAGAGGCTTCATTTTACCGCCGTGGGCTTCGGTTATATCCTTCAGAAAATGCGAAGCAAGCATCGGAACGTCGCCTTCGCGCTCGCGCAAAGGCGGCAGGATAATCTCGATAGTGTTTAACCGGAAAAACAGGTCCGAACGAAAATGCCCGTCTTCGACAAGCCTGGCAAGGTTGCGGTTCGAGGCCGATACAATGCGAATATCAACCTTGATGGGCTCCCGGCCTCCAACACGCCGTATCGTCCCCTCCGAAACCGCGCGCAGCAGGGAATTCTGAGCGGATGGCGGAAGGTCGGCAGTTTCGTCAAGAAGCAGAGTCCCACCGTGGGCCATTTCGACCAAGCCGGGTTTGGTTTCCTCGGCGCCTGTGAACGCACCGCGCTCGACACCGAAAAGCTCGGCCTCGAAAAGTGATTCCGGTATGCTGCCGCAATTCACGGCAATCAGCCTCGCCTTGCGCCGCGGACCGATATTGTGCAGCACCTTCGCCGCGAGGTCTTTACCCGTGCCGCTTTCACCTGTCAGAAGCACGGGGAAACTTACTGTTGCAGCGCGCTCAAGCGCAGCCGCGACCTTCCTGATGGCCGGACTTTGCCCGATAATGGCTCTTAAACCCACTTCTGTTTCGCGCGCTTCGCGTTCCGCCTCCAGTTCCTGCCGCACAATTTCGAACTCCGCCGACTGCTGCTCAAAACGGTATTGGATCGACTCAGAAGCCTCCCTGGTCTTCTGGAGCAACAGTTGCTTGTCGAGGACGGCGCCTGCAAGGCCGGCGAGGCATTCCGCAAGGCGCCGGCCCTCGGTGCTGAATGCGCCGGCAGTGCCTGCATTGTCGAGATAAAGGCAGCCGCGAACCACACCACCGATTCGCAGCGGCACGGCGAGGACCGAAAGAAGATCGAGATCGATAACACTCTGAAACGAGGCAAAAATAGTCTCGTCCTTCGCTCGCTCAGAAAAAACCGTCGTGCCGGTCTCAATTACACGCTCGATAATCGATGTCGAAACTTCCCTGTCCGGCGCTTCCGGTGCAACGCCCGATGCATAGCGGTTGCCGGTGAATGTGAGGCCGTCTTTTTCGCGGATGACTACAAAAGCCCTTTTAGCATCAAGAACCCGGAAAGCAACGTCGAGAATTGCCTGGATCGCGCGCTGAGGATCGTTTTCCCGCGCGAGAAATATGGCAAGCTGAACCAGGTCTTCGGCAATGCCCGCGGCCTTGTCGGCACTGAATTCGTCCCCAATAAACGGCGCGCTTTCGTGCGGGGGCGCAAGAAGGTGTTCACGTACGGATTCGCGAATAGACGCGTCAAATGGTTCGGCCAACTCGGCGGCGAGTTCGGCGGCGTTTTCGCTGAGGTTTTCTGACTCATCCGCGTCGCGGGTCGTTTCCGCGGCAATTTTGGCAAAGTGCAGTTGAAGCAGTCGGTATCCCGCACCCCGCGCCTCCAATAGGCCGCTCATCGCCTCTCGGTAAGCGGCTTCACGATCGCCTTCGAGCAGCGCAAGCCGCGCCCGAAGGCGTTGCACCAGTAAACTGTAAAACGCCGACGTGCTCGGCAGCGCAACAACAGTTGCTTTTAACCGCTCAAGCTGTGTCCTTGCCGCTTCCGCGTCACGCTTGCAGAATTCGAGTTCAACCTTCGCCTGGCTCAGCTCAATAAAGGCCCCGACGTGCCGGTCCGCGCTGTGCAGGTGGTCGGCGGTCCTGAATGACGCTTCAGCCTCCGTAAAACGGTAATACGAGGTTGCCAATCTACCGACCATCATCGCACTTCTGCCACGGTCAAGGTCGGATTCTATCATGTCGGGTTCGTCAGCGATGCGGCGGAGTATCTCCGAGACGCGCCCGAACTGACCCACCCCAAACCAGAACTCCGCAGAGAACATCAGTATTTCGAACCGCTCCTCGATGCTTGATTTCGGCGCCAGTTTTTCGAAACAGTCCAGTTGGCCGAGGGCGAGGCGGAAGTCGCCGGCCATCACGGCAATGAGGCCGAGAACCTGGCGCGCGTTCATGACGGCGCTGGCGTCGGTTCCTTCCAGTGCCATATCAAGCGCCTTTGTGGCGGATTCGAGACCGGCGGCGGCGCTGCCGGCGAGAGCCGTGGCTATCGCCCTGGTTAACCTCGGAAAGACCCGCTGTTCCATCCGGCCTGACATCACGAGCTGGTCGGCCTCTCGGCTGTACTGAATAGCGCCTTCCAGGTCTCCGCGCCGGAACAACACGTTTGCGATCTTGTCCAAAAGTTCGTGTTCCATCATGGTTGTGCCGGCGATACGGGCGTATTCGAGGCCTTTTCGCAGGTATCCAAGCGCCGGAGTGGATCCGACCCTGCGTGAGATCGCATTTCCAAGAGCGACGTGTAAATGTGCAAGGCCCCGAAAGTTTCCGTATCGCCGCCAGATGGTTTCCACTTCCGCCGCATATTGAAGAGCTTCATCCACATGCCCGAGTCGGAAAGCAATCACAGTCAGGTTGTTGGTTATACTCCCCAGGAGTCGGAACTGCTTCAGTTCCAGCGCTGTCTGCCGCGCCCGTTTCAAGTGGGTTTCCGCTTCTTCATATTCGTCTCTGACATAGTTCTTCATGGCCAGCAGTGACAAGACCTTAGGCGTTTCGTCCTCGCCTATCTGGCGCGCCAGGTTGTACACGCGATCCGAGTATTCATCGACGAGATCCAGCTTTTCCTGGTGCATGGCCAGGTGGGCCAGGTTTATCAGCAATCCCAACATTCCAGGGTCTTTTTTATCGCCGAACCGCTCAACGGCATCGAGAAGCAACCGCTCACACTCGGCGAACTTGCCGTGATATTGAAGGGCAGTTGAATAGGCTGCAAGAATACGGAGATAGTCCGGGGAGCCCGGTTTCGCAAGCGCGAGCGTCCTTTTCCACGCCGCATAGGCCTGTTCAGGCCGGTTGAGACGGTCGTAGCACTTGGCGGCGTGACGCTGCATCCGGATGCGGCGTTCAGCAGATTCTTTTTGAGGCGCAACGCTGAGATACTCTTCGATTACTTCGATCGTGGCCCGGGGGTCGCTCCTGTCCGTGATTGCTTCGGCAAGCGCGAACAGGACCTTCGCCCGAACGGCGCGCGCGGCCTTTTGCGAAACCGTTCGCAACCGTTCGAGTACCGGGACGACCGCGGCCGGGTCCTTCTCGACCTCGCCCGCTTCTATCCCGGAAAGACCGTAGCGTAAGCCCTTGCGCCGCGAGCCGCCGAGGAGGAAATGCTTGGCGATCTCAAGGTCACCCACGTCACGGTCGCTGATACTCGCCAGCTTTTCGGCAATGCGCTTATGTCTTAACATAAGCGCTACCCTGGTGCGCGAGGCAAAAAGCGCGTCCCTGAGTCCCTGGTTCGCGATTTCGACGCGTCCGTCGGCGCGGCGGATAATCTCATGCCGCTCAAGGTCACCGAGAGCGGCGGCAACTCGTTCGGCAGGTTCATTGTGAATCGTGGAAATCTCCGTCATGGATGCCGCGCGGCCAAGCAGCGCGAGATTGAGAGCAAGGCTGTGTTCGAACCTGCCGAGAGTTTCAATCTGGTTTGAATAGAATCCTGCAAGGGATTGCGGCATGGCAAAGGGCTCTATCCCGCCGCGGAACCGCCACTTCCCTTCAATCACCGCAATCTCGCCCGATGCAACCAGCATCCGGACCATCTCGACTACCGCGTGCGGGTTGCCGCCGGTGGCCTCCGCAAGGCGGGAGACGAAAAGCTCGGGAGCAGGGACGCGACCGAACATAAGGGTCGCTACTTCACCAACCTCTTCCTGGCTCAACGAGCGCAGGCGAAGGCGAATTGTCGAAGGCGTAACGATTGCCTCTTTACCTTCCGTATCGTGCCAGGCGGTAACAAGGAGCAATGCCGGGGCATCGGAGGTTGTGAGTATCCGTCCGAGGCTTTCAAGCGCGGCCCGGGTCGAAGGTTGTGCGGCATGGATGTCATCAACACCCATAACGACCGGTACGTGTTCGGCGGCAGCGACGATGCTGGCTGCAGTATCCGGAAGGGTTACGCTTACATCAGCAGTCTGCAATTCATTATCGCCTTCGGTAGCCGGCGGCGGTTCGACCTTATGATGAGCAGTCAGTTCTGTTGCAAGCTTCTCGAAGAGATTGCCTTCGTCGGCCTTGCCGAAAGCGGTAGCATATCCACGCAGTTGCGCTTCGAAATGTATTTCACGAAGGAAACGCGTGCAACCTATGCCTTTTGGCCCTTCGATGAGAACGTGCCCCCCGCGCCCGTCAGCGAGTTTATCCAGAGCGGAGCGGACGGCTTCCATTTCGCTGTCTCGCCCACGCAGGGGCGGCATCCGCAGGTATCCCTCTGCCGAGCTTTCCGGCTGAAGCTCGATTTCAACGCCGCGGGCTTTTGAGATAGCCTCGATCACCGCGTTCGCGCTGTCATAACGGTCTGCTGGATTTTTTGCCAGGAGACGCAAAACAATTGAATCGAGATACTCAGGCACTTCGGGGCGTATCGAACGCAATGGTTTTGGAGGTTCCGTAAGATGTGCCCGGAAGAGGTCATGCAGGTCTCGCCTGCGAAAGGGCGGTGTTCCGGTCGCGATTTCATATAGCGCAGCCCCCAGGGAGTAAAGGTCGGCGCGATAGTCGATATCCGCACCGGTAATTATCTCGGGCGCGGTGTAAGCCGGCGTACCACGGACACGCTTCCCAAGGCCGCGCCCGGCGAGGGCGCTGAGGCCGAAGTCAGTCAGTTTTACTACGCCATCGCGCGTTACAAGCAGGTTCTTCGGCTTTACATCATAGTGAATGTATCCCCGCGTGTGAACATACTCGAGCGCGCGACAAGCCTGCACAATGTAGTGGATGAGCTTTTCTTCGCCCGCGTCGGTTGCCGCTTCGGACAGGTCGCTGCCCTCGATGTATTCGGCAGTATAAAAAAATCCGTCATTTCCCGGAAGCACTCCGAAGTCGAACACCCGGATCAGGTTTTCATGATTGAGGTGGGCCAGAATATGAAATTCATTGCGGAACGTTTCAAGGCGTACGGGATTTGTCTCGCCGGCAACGACCTTGAGAGCAATCGGCTGTTTGGACCGGTTCGGCTCGGAGACAAGATAAACGGTGCACATGCCGCCGACGCCGATTTCGCGCTCCACGCGGTAGCGGTTCGCAATTGTGCCGCCGGGCTCGTACGGGTGCACAATCGCGCTACGCTTCGCATCCGAGGAGACGACGAACCGCGATACCGGCGTCTCGTAAATTTCCGAATCGCCTTTTTCCTGCCTCGGACGTTCAGACTTATCGCGGTCCATATCACCAGCCATGTCATAACCTGTGCAGTGTCGCCATTATACACGAGGTTCCGCGAGAAAACAACATATTGCAGGCAAAGCATGGGCTAATTTTTCGCCAAGCCTTCCGTAAAAAACATAGGAATATTGAGTCGTTTCTATGGCGGCCGCCGAACTTGTCTGGCATAACTTCTTGAATACAAACCAGATATGTCATATCCTGCCTTTAACGGCCCCCATGGCACCCTTTGTGCAATATTGTATTGCATATACACACATTACAATACGGAAAACAAGCCAATGAAAGAGAAAATATCAATAACCATAGAAAATCAGGCTGTCAAACTGCACATAGCAGGCAGGCTTACAGGCCATGTTGCCCGAAACTGCTTTGCGATTTTGCGCAGGCTTATCGAGTCTTACCCTTCCGTATTTCTTGACCTAAACGATTGCACATCAGTTGATTCCGTGGGTGTAACGCTTTTCGAGTGGATTCGGGAACAAAACGGCAACGTCAAGATAGTTCCGCCGTTTCCGAGCCTTGACGACAGCCAGCTTGTGGCTGCGAAGTTGGCTTCGGATTCGGGCAGAATCCACGTTGACGCGTAACATAAGGATATCCGCCGCATGGCAGCGATTCAGGTGGAGGATCACAAATGAAACGGGCCGTTATCCTGAGCCTCACAATGATTATTGCCGTGATTTTCGCAATGCCCGGATGCGGCCAATCGCACAAATCAAGCCGTGGCGGCTTCGCCGTTACAGGAACCGGAAGCGGCAGCGGCAGCGGCACCAATACGAACACCAATACCGGCAACGGTGCCCCGGCCTCGGCCACGGCTTCCGACCTTGTCATCAGTATAAAGCTGGACGCCCAGGCATCCTCACTGGAAAGAATCAGGGCAGGCATTGAAAGCGTCAATTCGAAATTATGGACTGCGGTCCACGGGCAGAATTATTTCCGGGAAGTGACAATCAGGGACAAGACTGATGACCAGTCCCCTGGCGAATGGCCCGAGGGCCACATCTGGATAGGCGATCCCGAAGGCACGACGATAGGCCCCGGAACACCGTATGACGGATTCCCCGCGGGCATCTGGTGGTTGGGCAGCAGGGCGGGCGTCATTCTTCTTCCCGGCAGGTTCTACCAGCAGGGGCTGCTCCATGAATGGGGCCACTTCATGATGGACCGGAAGAACGAGGAGTACGACTGCATGAAATGCTTTATGGGCAGGGGGGTTCCCGGAAATACCCCGACGGGATACTGCGACGGCTCCAATTGCAGCGTCAGCGACCCCTGCTGGGATAAGTACTTCAGCAAGGCCCAGCCGTCATGGATTCACCCCGCTTCGCACGATGCCGATCCGCCGGCGATCAATTTCATCATTACCGATAACTGATGGCTTTCCTTCTGATGGGAGAAGATATGAAACCCGGATACTCCATCCTGACAGTCCTGATAGCGGCACTCTCTATAGCGCTGTTTGCGGGTTGCGGCGGCGGCAGCGGCGGCAGCGGTGGCGGCGGCAGCGGCAGTACCGGGGTCGGCACCAATCCCGGGGTCGGCATCAACTATGACCAGGAAGCGGTAGACCTCGCACTGGGGAGGGCCGGGAGCAATGCGCCGGAGCTGCAGACTGCCCTTGACTCCGTGCCGGACGGGCACAAGGGCGCCATGGCCTTTCTCATTTGCAATATGAAAGACAAGGATCTCACCACTGTTCCATCCGATCTTTTAATAGAGCACGTGGAGTATGCATACAGGGCAAAGGAGGAGATGCCCTGGGGCGGGAACGTTTCTGAACGGGATTTTTGCCATTACGTGCTCCCTTACCGCGCACACCCGCCCGAGCCCGCACAGAAGTGGCGCAAGCTGTTCTACGATGAAATAGCCCCGCGTGTGCAGGGCATGACAATCGAGCAGGCCGCGGTCGAGGCGAACAACTGGGCCGCGAGCAAGGCCCAGTACGACAAGGACAGGCCCCCGAACCCCAGGGACCCCGGCGTGCTGGTAACAATCAAGAACGGGTACGGCTTCTGCGGAGAGCTGACCCAGCTGTACGTTGCCGCGGCAAGGTCCATATGCATACCCACGAGGGCTACCGGCGTCAAGAAGTGGGGGGACCGGGATGGCAACCACGTGTGGGGCGAGGTGCTCGCAAGCGGCCGGTGGCGCTTCGTGGAGTCGTGCATAGAGAACTGCGAACTCGACAAGGCATGGTGGACCAAGCACGCTGCGGTAACGTCGCCGATACGCGCCCAGGTCTTCGGCAAGCGCGAGGTCGTGGAAATGTTCGCGAACGTGCTGAGCGTCTGGGAAGATTTCTGCTATATCGACGTAACCGCGAATTACAGGTAGCTCATGCACTGAGAATTGCCGGTGAGGTTGATTTCGCTTGTCCGATTGTGGTATAATGGTTGCGGAGGAAGGTCGGAAGGGGTAGAGCAATGGGCACCACCAGCCAGGCGACCGCGTTCCCGGCCAGGCGCAAACAAGCGCCTGTGTCTACTCTCCACACCCTCACAGCCCAAACACCGGATATGTTATATTCCGCCTTTAACGGTCCCCATGGCCAGATTCGCCAATGAAAAAACTGCAAGAGACAGATAATTTTAAAAATAGTAACAAGCCGCCAGCCTCCGGCACAGCTAACCTGAATGAATCAAAACAACGCGGGTCTGGTTTCCCAGATTGTCATTCGCGGCCCAAGGTCGCATACTCCTTTTATATTGCAGTCCTGGTCATTTGCGTTTTCTTCATGGCCGCGCCGGCTTTTGCCCTTGATGCGCCGTCCGGTTTCAACTGCTCCGGCTGTACCAGCGATACGCTCACCTGGGCCTGGGACGAGTTCACCGGCGAAGACGGCTTCGACATTTTCGACAACGATACCGACACCGCCATTGTTACCGGCATCCCGGCAGGTGAAACGGGAACCGTCGAAACCGGCCTTGATCCGAACACCACATACAATCGCTACATCAAAGCGTATACGACCGGCCCAACCGCGCACTACTATGCCGAAAACCTCAGCGAGGCAAGCGTTACGAATACTGTGTGGAAGAACGCCTGCACGCTTGATATATCGCCGGCGCCCGTGGCCGGGGATTATCTTATCATCGCCACGATGCAGATAAGAGATGAGTTCAACGAGGCGGGCTTTGGGCATTTCCGCCTGGTACGCGACGAGACGAATGTAATCAATTACACGATTGAAAGGACGGAGTGGCAATATTGTTCATTCATGTCGTCCGAGGTCCTTTCGGCAAGCGGTTCGGATCCTTACAAGTATCAGCTTCAGTTTCGGGCTCAAGTAGACCCTGATTTCACTACATTTGTGAAGGATGCGGCGATAATAGCCATATTGCTGCCGACGGGCAATTACAATCATATCGACAACCAGACCCAGGGTTCGACTACCAGCACGACATACGAGAACCATTCTGTTTTGACGGTAACGCCGCCCGGCGCAAGCGATGATTACTGGATAATTCATTCCAGCAACATCAACTCGTCCGATCAATATTACTGGGCAAGTTCGCAGTTGAAAGACCTTTCAAACAACAAAGAGCTGACTTACTCTGTCCGTTCCCCGTACGGCGATGCCGGCTTCTGGATGACGCATGGCGGCTTCAGCGTATTGA
>SOJX01000026.1 GCA_004376375.1 Planctomycetota bacterium | reverse complement strand
CTCGGTACTCGGTACTCGGTACTCGGTACTCGGTACTCGGTACTCGGTACTTCTTAACCGGGATAATTTTTTTCCAATAATAATTGATACCCCAATGACCTCATACAGGCTGCAATAAGTGCTTACATAACTCATGCAGGTTCAATCAGATGTAACGACTGAAACTGTGTGCTTAACAGCCGCAATTCTGAACAGATGGCACAAAACAGTTCCAATTCCCCTCAAAATCAGATATAATTCGGCCCACAAGCCCGTGGTTTTGGTGACACATCCAAATGGACAAAGACCCCCAAAAACCTGCGCCGGAAGACGGCTATCTGGAGCTCGACAGGACTCCGTCGTCGAGATTCATCATCTCATCCGGCGCGGAGCGCGGCGCACTGGAGCACCCATATGAGCCCGGCGACATACTGGCCAACCGATATGTCGTACAGGGCGAAGTCGGCGCCGGCGGCATGTGCACGGTCTATCTCGCCAGCGACCGCAATAGAAACGAGCTGCCGGTAGCTCTGAAAATAGTCGCCGGCGAGACAAACGAGGTCCGCCTCGAAACCTTTCGCAACGAATTCAACATTCTTGCCCACCTCGACCATGAAAACCTTATCCGCGTATTCGACTTCGGGATGCTGCCGGAGGTCGCGGGATTTTATTACACGGCCGAATATATCGAGGGAAGGAGCCGGCTTAAATTCACGGACGCATTGGACGAAGACGTTATCAGCGATTACATCGCGCAGGTCTGCCGCGCGCTCGAGTACGTCCACTCGAGGGGATACATCCACTACGACATAAAACCGCAGAACCTTCTCGTGACCGGCGACGGAATCGTGAAGCTGATGGACTTCGGCCTCAGCGCGCTGGCCGGACGCGCGCTCGGGAAGCGTATCCGCGGCACGCCGACGTATACTGCGCCGGAAATAATCTCGCTCGCGCCCGTCGACTCGCGCGCCGACCTGTATTCGCTGGGCGTTACACTCTACGAGCTTACGACCGGCACGCCGCCGTTTCGAAAAAACGACCTTCACCAGCTTTTTCAGGCCCACGTCACCGAGCCGCCCGCGCCTCCCCGCTCCATACAACCGGAAATTCCGGAGTATCTCGAGGCTATCATTCTGCGCCTGCTGGCGAAAAATCCCGTCGACCGTTACGACAGCGCGAACGCCGTCATGGAAACCCTTGCAAAGGCCCGCGGAGTCGAAATCGAGCTGCAGCCGGCCGGCTCGACCGAGAGATATTTCCGCCTGCCTCCCCTGTGCGGCCGTGACCGCGAGCTGAACGAAGTCCGACGCGCGATCGACAGGCTTGGAGAAAAAACAGGCCAGACAGGCGGACACATACTTATCGAAGGGCCGGCAGGCATCGGATGTACGCGCCTTCTGCAGGAAATCCGTTTCGAAGCACAGCTGAAGGAATGCGCAACCGCCCTCGGCAGCGGCGCGGACCCGGAGCTTTTCGACAACCTGGGAAGAGAGCTGGCGCCGCTGTCGACGGCGGAAGCACCGCCTGCGCAAAGCCCCGACGATGAACCGGAGTCCGATGCGGCCGGCCCCATTCTCCCGGAAACGATCGCCCGGATTGTCTCTCTGGCAAACGAGACGCCCGTTGTCATCTGCATAGACGATACCCAAGCGACTTCACCCGCGGCAAGGGCCGCGCTCGAGCAGCTGGCGCGGATGCTCACAACCGCGGACGCACCCCCACTGCTTCTGATAACGGCGTGGCTCGACACGGAAGGCGAAGACCCGGTCGCGGTCGAAAAAACGACGCGCCTGCGCCCGAACCCGCTCGGCCCCGAAGAAGTCGGCGAAATCGCGACCCGGATGTTCGGCCGCGTCCCCGCGCCTGAGCTGTTCGTTTCCCGCCTCGCCGAGGCGACGGGCGGCATTCCCCACGCGGTCGTCGAAATGCTCCGGATGCTGGTCGCCTCGGATGAGATCGCGGTTATCGAAGGCAAGTGGCGGTTCCGCGGAGGCGCGGAGCCGTTCCCGATAGCGCCCTCTCTTTCGGGTTTTTACGCAAACCAGATAAAGACGCTGCGCAGGTTCCCCCACAACCTGGCGTTTAATCTCGCCCTGCTCGGCCGGCAGGTCGGCATGTCCGAGATTTCAGCCATCCACGACGAGACGGCGGAACAGATTGCGGCAACGCTCGGCGACCTGGAACAGCGGGGCATAATCAACCGTGAGGAAGGCCGGGTCGCCATCGCCAGCCAGGGAATCAGGCACGCGCTTCTCGAGTCCCGCGCGCCGATTACCCACAAGCGCTGGCACAAGCGGATTGCGGTAGGATTGGCGCGCCTCCGGGGCCGGGGCACCTCCGGCCTGGAGCTTGCAAAACACTTTCTGCTCGCCGGGAACACCAGGAAGGGATTGCAGTACGGCCTTTCAGGGATCGAGGCGGGCGAGGTCGCCAAAGACCGCGCCACGGCGATTCCAATACTCGAACAGCTGCGCGCGGCCTCGAAATCCGCTACCCGTTCCTCGCGTACGCAGATACTCTTCGCCCTCGCCGAAGCGCTCAGCACCGAAAGCGATCCTGAAACACTTATCGAGATTATCGAAGAGTACCTCGGGACCGCGACGCAGAAAGAACCGGCAGAGCGCCGCATCCTCATGCAGCGCCACGCGGCCAGGTGCTATACCAGCCTGAACCGTCACGAGGAAGCGGACCGGGTCTGGCGCCGCGCAATCGAGCTGACGGAACCCGGCTCGTCGGAGTACCTTTCCACGATCGCGCACTACAGCTCGGAAGTGCTCGAAAAATACGGGAAATTCGCCAAGGCCGAACAGCTCCTCCAGAGCGCGCTCGAGCACTACGGCGACCGGAAAAACTACGGGCTGGTGACGATCTATATCGCCCTGATCCGGATCGCGCTTCGCAGGAACCAGCGCGAGCTCGTCTTCACCTACGCGAAGCCCGCGCTTGAGCTGGCGCGGGAAATCGGGGAGGCCGAAAGACCGAACCTCATAAACCTTCTCGGCGTGCACCACCTGTTCGCAAGGGAGCTCGACGAAGCTGAAAAGTATCTTACGCGCGCAAGGCAGCTCGCGGCCGAGCAGAGGGATTTTAAGGTACTCACGATTATCAACGGCAACCTGATGTCGCTCTACTTCGACATGAACAAGGTCGACGAAGCGCTGCAGATCGCCGCGGAAAACGAAACCATACTCCGCCGTTACGCCGACTTCATGCGCCTGGCGAGCCACTACACCATCCTCGGACGCGAGATGTGGCCGCACATGGGAGCGGACACGGCGATTTCATATCTCCTGAAGGCCCTTGAATACGCCCGAATCGCACGCGCGGACGCCATGGAGTACAGCGAGCTTATCGACCTGGCCGACATCTCATGCGAGTCGGGCGACCTGGCGGCCGCGGCGCGTTATTCCGAGGAAGCGGCCGCCCTCGCGGAAAGGAAGGGAATCGAACCCTCCTGCATGCCCCTGCTCATCAGGGCAACCTCATCGGCGCTTACCGGCAATATCACCGGCGCCGCGGAGTCCGCCGCAAAGGGGCTCGAGCTGGCAATGAAAGGGAACGATGCGGAAACCATCATGCTTGCGCGCCACAGGATCTTCCAGATCGCCCTGCTCGCCGGTGATTTCGGCCGTGCCCGGGAAGAACTCGACCACCTCAAGGCCGCCGCGCCTGCGGCGAACGCCGAAAGACGTTTTGAAGCAGGCATGGCAATGGCGATGTTCTGGTACCGGACCGGGCAGATCGGACGCACCGCGGAGATGCACGACCGCATCTCTTCAGACCCTGAAATAACAAAATCCAACCTGCGCCGCGGCTCTCTCCTGATTCTGGAAGGCATGGTTGCGGTCGCGCGCTCACGCTTCAGCGGGGCGGAAACATCATTTCGAAGGTCTGGCCACCTCCACAGCGCGGACCGCGATGCAAAGGCGTTTCTGGAATTGCGCCTGGCTGAAGTCGAACTCGAGCTGAAGAAACGCAACGCGGAAACAGCCGGAACCAAACTCGAACGCCTGGACGAAGCCGTCGACGGACTGGCGAGCCCTTCCCTGTACTACCGGCTGCATGCCCGGCACCTCCACTCCCGTCTCGCCCTGCTCGAGGGCGACCGGGAAAAAGCCTACCGCGAGGCGATGGGCGGTATTCTCGAATCACGCGGCGCCGGATACAGGCTGCTTTATCTCGACTTCCTGAAAATGGCGGCCGAAACGTCCCGCGATATAGACGAGACCGAAAACCTCCGGGAAAACGCCGAAAAACTCGCCGCCGAGCTGACGGAGCCGCTGGAGCAATCGATTCGAAAAACCGCGCTCGAGCACCTGCTGAGGCCGTCACAGGAAAGCTCTCCCCTTCCGGTTACCGAATCCCCGGGCGATTCGGATGCCGGTGTCACCGAAGAACTGCTCCAGCTTTCCATCTTCCTCGCGCGTGAAAACAACCCCCGGCGCGCGATAGAGACAATGCTCGACGCCGCTTTCCGGGTCCTCGACGCAAAGCGGGCCTTCCTCGTCGTACGCGAAAAGGACGGCCTCGCTTTTTCCGGGCACCGCTACGCATCCGGTCTGTCCCCCGAAACGCCGGACCGGGAAGTTTCGACTTCGATAATCGAGCAGGTAATTGAAAGCGGAGCTCCCGTTTTCTCCGAACATGCAAGAGAAGAGACCGTTTTCGCGCAGTTCCAGAGCGTGGTAGACCTAGACCTTCTTTCGATACTCGCCGTGCCGGTAAGGGTCGGCGGCGAAGTCCAGGGCTGCTTTTATCTCGACAACGCGAGCATTGCCGGCGCCTTTACGCACGCCGACCGCCGACTGGCCGAGTACCTCGCCAGTCTCGCGGGCGCAGTCCTCGACAGGCAACTGCTCATGCGTGAAACAGGCGAAACCGGGGAAACCACTCAGCCGGCGCAAAATCGCCTCGGGCAGCAGTCGCCGGAAATCGAAATCGTGCGGCGCGAACCCGGAGCCGAGCGCCTGGAGCACGAAAAAGAGGCCAGCCTGGGCACCATTATCGGCCAGGACCAGTCTATCCGGGAACTGATAAATACGATCCGGCGCGCGGCCGCGACTGACCTGCCCGTGCTTCTCACCGGTGAAAGCGGGACCGGGAAAGACCTCGTGGCGAAGGTGCTCCACGATATAAGCCCGCGGGGCAACGACAAGTTCGTTACCGTAATCTGCGGAGGAATACCGGAAACGCTTTTCGAGTCGGAGCTGTTCGGAGTGGTACGCGGCGCGTTCACGGGCGCGGATGAAGACAGGCCGGGGCTTCTCGAAATTGCGGAAGACGGCACGCTGTTTTTCGACGAGCTCGGCGACCTCTCCCTGTCCGCGCAGAACGCGCTGCTGCGCGCGGTTTCGGAAGGCACAATCCGCCGCATCGGGGGCCGCGAGCCGGTCAGGATTAACGTCCGCATCATCTCTGCAACGAACCGCAATTACCAGAAACTTGTCAACGAAGGGCTGTTCAGGCGCGACCTGATTTTCCGGCTCAACGCAATCGAGATTAATATAGCGCCATTGCGCGAGCGCAGGGGCGACATCCCGCTCCTGGCCGCGCATTTCCTGAAGGAGATAACCGCATCCCACGGCAGCAAGCCGAAGCCGCTGTCGCTCGCCGCGATGGAGCAGCTCGAAGCATATTCATGGCCCGGCAACGTCAGGGAGCTCCGGAATGTACTCGAACGCGCGATGATGGTTTCCGAACACAGCATTACGCCCGTCGACCTGAAGCTCGTAGTTATCAGTGATAAAAAAGATGCTGACCGGGAGCCCAAAACCATAAAACTCGACGACGTGGAGCGCGAGCATAT
This sequence comes from Planctomycetota bacterium, assembly GCA_004376375.1. GTDB lineage: Bacteria > Planctomycetota > E44-bin39 > E44-bin39 > E44-bin39 > E44-bin39. The sequence continues at coordinate 48,717 of SOJX01000026.1, read as the reverse complement.
TCTGCGGGTCCTCGAACTGAATAACGGAAAGATAGGAAAAACCGCCGAAAAACTCGGCATCACCCGCCACACGCTGAGATACAAGCTCGCAAAATACAGGAATTCTGAAGGATAAAGTTCCTTATCTGGTTCTTGGTTCTTGGTTCTTGGTACTTGGTACTCGGTACTCGGTACCCGGTACTTCTTATCCGGTACTCGGTACTTCTTATCCGGTACTCGGTACTTCTTCCCCGCGGCCGGAATCCAGTATCAATCTTCTGGGGGGCGTACCGTGCTATGCCCATATGCTTTCGAGCCTATATTCGTTGTTTAATTGCACTATTGCCCCTTCTGCGTCAGCCTCAAATAATTATCAACAATTCATAAAATTTATTTGATTTATGCACATCATTTTGATATCCTTGAATCGTGCAATCAAGATAACCGCAAAAGGAGATTTTCATGAATGCCAAAATAAAAATACGTATTGGAAAACTGGAGGTTGAGTACGATGGACCTTCGGCGTTTTTAGATAAAAAGTTGCTTTCATTAATCTCTGATATATCGAGTATTAATTTTACTGGCTTTATACAAGAAGATAACGGAGAAAGTGGCGGTGAAAGAAAGTCTCCTAAAAAGGTTAGTGGAACTCTTGCTACATTTATAAAAGCAAGTAATGCTAGATCAAAACAGTGGCTTCGTTTTTTAGCAACAGCAGCTTGGCTTCATGGTCGTGGACAAAAACGGTTATTAACAAAGGATATTTCCAAAGCGTTAAGTGATAATAGCCAAAAACGCTTGGGGAACCCCTCGGAAATGCTAACGCAGAATGTTACAAAAGGATATTGCGAAAAAGAAGGTGCTAGTTTTTTTGTAACTGAAGAAGGATATAGTGAGTTAGGCGTATAAAAGGAGGAACCTATGCCAAAAGCAACATTTAAATTACCAGACGGTACGCTCGTCACAATAGATGGGACACTCGAGGAAGTTAAGAAACTTCTTGAATCGTATGGCGGTGCTGGCAAGGCTTCATCAACTGGAACGCGAAACAAGAAGAAAACGGCTTCAGGAAAAAGTTCAAAAAAATCCGCGGAAAAAGCGCATGATGAAAAACCAGATTTAGCGGAAATAATAAATCAGATAAAAGATTGTTCAAAGGCCGAAATTATCGAGACACAGATTCTTGACCGAACGAGCATGGTAAACAGAATTTTACTACCTTTATACATTGTGCATGAATACTTGGATAATGCTTATGGGCTTACATCCGGGGAAATAAGCAAAATCACAACTGATTTAAGCGTACCAATTTCAACATCAAATGCCTCTAAGCACATTGCAAGATCCGCCTCAAAATACATTACCGGAGACTCAGTTAAAAAACAGGGAAAAACGGTGAGGTATAAATTGAACCGACGCGGCGTCAAGTATTTGAATGAAATCTTGACAGAAAGCAGTGATGGCAAATAGAGAACAATTCGCGCAGGAAATCGCCTGCTTGAAATTATCTCACCTTGACCGGGCTATTGCCTTTCTATGGTTTTATCGGCAGACTCAAGAGTTTGATGAACGCACAGCATCAGAACTTGCAAATGATCTCCATGATGAAGGATTTCCAATGCCAAGGGTTGGACGGTTAGAGGAAGGACTGAAGAGAAGCAGATATACGATTAGCGGTCAAAGGAAAGGCTCATTTCAAATTGACGTCCGGCGCCTACCGGACATGGAAGAAGACTATGGCGAATATCTTTCAATCAAAGTTGTGGAAGTTTCTGATGATGTCCTCCCCAATAATTTCGTGGCCGGAACCCGTGTATATCTCGAAAAGCTAGTGCATCAAATAAATGGATGTTATGATAACGGTTTCTATGACGCATGCGCAGCATTGTGCCGCCGGCTTATGGAGTCATTAATTATTGAAATATACATCCGGGAAGGTCGTAAAAGCGAAATCCAGAGCAATAATGTTTTTTTCTATCTTGATAAATTGATTAAACACATTACGGCGGATACTGCAATTACGCTCAGTAGAAATACACCGAGAACGATGAACGATGTTAAACAATTGGGGGATACGGCTGCACATGATCGAACTTATATTACAGACAAACAAGATATTGACGATATACGTGCTGCTTATCGACGAATGATTCAAGAATTGTTGGTATTAGCGAAAATTCGAAAATGATATGAGTTTAATAACTTTTACCTATAAAAGACGAAAGTGACAATAGAAAAACGATATCCTTGACAAAACCCTAAACCTTTATATATACTTCTTGTACTGCATACATAATGGAGGATAGGTTTAATGGGAAAAGAAAAAATTGTTGATTTAGTCGCGATGATATACAAATTATTGAAGAACCGTACACCGGAAGACCGCAGCAAAATTATAACAGCTGCACTTGCGCTTTGCGGTGATTCTGCATCGCCTTTTTCTCCAGCGCCTGCGGAGGGAATTCAGCCACCGTCTGGAAAGAAAATGAAAGCAGCAGATTATTTTGAGGAAAAGGACCCCAAAGACAAGGGGGAGCAGCTTGCAGTTGCAGCACGTTTTCTTGAATTATCTGAAAGTAAGGAGCACCTCGAAAGGGCAGATTTTAAAAGAGTATTTGATTCAGCCCGCATTAATTTCAATGATGATAGATTTGCCCGTGACATAAGCAATTCGACGATTCGAGCTAAGTTTTTTCTATCTGGTGGTAAAAAGAAACAATACAAATTGTCATTATATGGTCAGAAATTTGTTGATACTTTGCCAAATCATGCGGAAGCGAAAAAAATAAAAAGGCCTAAAGATGGTCGGAAAATTGGCAAAAAGGCACAAGGGAAGAATTCTAAGAAGAAGAAATCAAAATAATAATACTGTAGATAAACTCAGGGGACGGTTCCTAATTTTTATTGGTTTATTACGATAATTACTATTAGGCTCGGGGGAAATCAGGAAATAAAGTTCAAAGTCAAAAGTCATAAGTCAAAAGTCCGGAGGATTGGATGTAACTTATAACTTACAACTTTAAACTTTCAACTCCCCCCTCAAATCCCGTACCGCAAAATTCCCTCTTTCCCCTCTTCCCACTTCCCCATAAAAACGCATCCCGGAAATCCATTGTCTTATTATCGTACCAGAATACCAGAATGTTGCTTTTGACTCGAACAACTATTCGGCCGGGGAAATAGGTTTTGGGTTACAGGTTTCAGGTTGCAGGTTTGCAGGTTGTAGGCCGGGGAAAAGTTAAAAGTCAAAAGTTAAAAGTTCGGATTCCTGGATTTAACTTTAAACTTACAACTTTAAACTTTTAACTCCCAAAGCGTTGATGTAACTCAAGATTACACTTTAAACTTTTAATTCCCGACAAAAATCATGCCGAAAAATTTCAGGGTTACAAAACCGGAAAAACTGTCACAAAAAAAAGACGAATACCGTCTTTTCGCAACCGATACCTCCCGATTGCGGCCTGATTACCCGCTTTTCTCGACTCATACAGGGGGTACAAGGGGGTCTCAGAACCGAAAAAAGTCGGAATTTTATGCAAAATATTACAAAACTTTTACTCGGAAAAACCGCATGTGTGGCCTGATAATCCGGCAGAAAAATCAATCCTTCTTAACTTCAACACTTCAACACTTCAGCACTTCAGCACTTCTTAACTTTCATCCTTCATCCTTTCTTCTTATTCCCTTATTCCCTTATCACTTATCACTTATCTCTTATCTCTTATCTCTTATCTCTTATCCCCTATTCCCAATGGGACATTTTTTCAGTATTCACCCCCAAAACCGCTGAATCTTGCGAAAAAACGCCATCCGGGCCGCGTTTCTAAAATGTAACTTCTTTCATACGAATAGGATACACTCATTCCGTTAATTGACATCCTTTTTGGCAGCATTATTGCAATATATAACTCGACTATATGACCAGATGATAACCAGCAGGCGCAAAGGAAGAACACAATGAAAAACACATTCACCTTCATTATCCTTATCTCCGCCGTGGCTATAGCGTTACCGCTTATCGGCTGCTCCAAAGACCATAAGTCCTCCCGCGATTCCGCCCCCGCATACGGCGGTGGTGGTGGAGGCGGCAACGGCACAAGTACTGGTACCGGCACAGGTTCTGGCACCGGCAACGGCGGCGACCCCGGAAGTGCCGTGTCGCTGGATCTTACCTGGGGCATCCAGGAAGATGCATCACAGGCCGACCTCGAAGACATGGCCGGACGGATAAAGAAGTTCAACCAGGGCGTCTGGGATGGAACGGAAGGCCAGGCATATCTCGGGGAGCAGACACTGGTTAACAACTCCTCGGAAGGCAATGTACTGATAAAATCGATCAAAGGCCCCATCGGAAACCCGCCTGCGGCATGTGCAATGGGAGGAAGCGGTTACTGGCAGATTAGAATGTCAACAGCTGCAATCCCGATGCAATGCTTCACGCACGAGCTCGGACACGGCTGGGTCGGGCCGTTCCAAAGCGAGGAATACAACTGCGTTAGCGCTGCAAACGACATCTGCATCCAGGGTGCATGCACCACAGGCGGCGAAGGTGTTGGACTGTGGTGCGATCCTTCAAACTGCCTCGAAAACCAGCAGTGCTGGAACCAGATGCAACAAACCCACGGATGGGAACACCCCGGCCCCGGCGGAGCAGTCCCGACATGCAATGTGACGATTCAGTAAAGGAGGCGAAACAGGTAGAAATTGCCTGAAATTGAGTATGACAGGTTACACAATTTGTTTATGAACAGGCAAATATAGCGCTAAAACTACGTCCTCCAACATTGCAACCACTTCATCTGAAAGACTTTACGCTAAAGCAGCAGAGAATTAAGAATTTGTCTATGCACGCGGGATAATTTTTTAACATCAATCTCCTGAATATTAACAATTCAGTACGTAAAAATGGGCCCAATTCCCGCTTCCCCGGCACAACCTCCTTCAAATAAATAAGTTACATAAATCCCGTTATGTTCACCCTCTTTGGCAGCATGTTTGCTCTATGTAGTATAGATATGTGATGAAACGGCAACAAATGGACACATACAGGGAGAGAATTATGAAACACAAATTTCCAGTGATTTTTGCCAGATCTGGACTCCTGATTCTCTTTCTTGCCTTGATGATTTCGCTGCCCCTTATGGGTTGCTCCAAGAAACACAAGTCCTCCCGCGGCGCCGTTCCGGCGACCGGCACTCCGGGCGGCACCGGCACCGGCACTGGAACCGGCACAGGCGGCGGCGGAAACGGCGGCGGCGGAAACCCGGGCGATGCTAACGAACTTGACCTGAGCTGGACCGTAAAGGAAGATACGTCACAGGCTGACATGGAATACATGGTCGGCAGAATAAAAACTTATGCCAATAATTTCTGGATCGGGTGCGAAGGCCAGGCATACCTTCGCGATCAGACGCTGTCCTGCGGCAGCTCAGGCGGAAACGTTGTAATAGACTCGGTAAAAGGACCTATGAAACAGCCGCCGGCAATGTGTTCATTCGGCGGCGGTCAATGGACGATATGGCTGTCAACCGGCGAGATCGCTTCACACGGCTTCCTGCATGAAATCGGACACGGCTGGGTCGGACCTTTCTCAAGCGAAGAATACAACTGCATGAATCAGGGCGCAGGCGTCTGCATCCAGGCGGCAATGTATGGAGGCGGCGAAGGCTTCAACAAGTGGTGCGACACTGAAAACTGCGTCTCACACCAGGAGTGCTGGACCAAGATACAGGCGACGCATAGCTGGGCGCACCCCGGCCCAGGCGGTACGTCACCAACCTGCAATGTAACGATTCAATAGCAGATATTGCCCCTTACTCACAGAAGCGGTTGCCCCCGGCAACCGCTTTTTTTTATTTATTTTCATTTATTTCATAAATAAACCCGCAGTGAGCAAAGGGCTGAAAATCCCATGTCTTGACTTTGTAATCCCTTCATGTAAAAGAAGTTACAGCAATATGCAAGAAATTTGTTTTCATCTATGTACATGGGATAATTCTTTAACATGTAATATAAAATATTGAGTAATTCAATGTTTAAAAACGCACCCAGACCCGAGCCGCCGGCGCAACCCTATCTGTATAAGTAACTTACAGAAAATACGTAATGTCCGCTTTATTTGGCAGCATTATTGCTCTATATTATATATTAACGTGATTAAGTGGCAACAAACAAACACAAAGCCATAGAGAACGTATACACTGACATAGACGGAAAGGGAGCTAATTCGATGCGCAACAGGAAAACCTTCATACTTCTGCTGCTTTCTGCGCTACTTTTCATCCCGGCACAGGTTTCACTGGCTGATGTAATAATCCTGCAGGACGGCAGGTCGGTGGAAGGCGAGATCATCAAGAGAGACAAGAGAACGCTGACCGTGAAGACCGCCAAAGGCATTATCACGACTATCGAGCGATCCGAGATCGAGCGCATAGTCACCAAGGAAGACCTGATAAAGGAATACGAGACAAAGCGGAAAGAACTCGAATTAGCAAAGAAACAGGACGACCTGGACGCCCACATGGTCCTTGCGGAATGGTGCAAGAAAAACGGACTCAAGGCCGAACAGATGGACGAGCTGAACGAAGTCCTTCGCATCGATCCGGACAACAAGGAAGCGCAGAAGATGATTCATCTTCTGGAAGGCACCGTACCCGACGAGTGGAAGGAAGAGAAAAAACGGTCCCCCAGAACAAGGCTAGCAAAAAAGAACGCAAAAAGCTCGAACGGGAACAGGAACTCCTCGGGCGGCAAGGTAATCGTAATCGGCAAGAACGGCAGCGGCAAATTCAAAGGCGGAAAAGGCAGCCCCGCCAAACCGGACAAGACGAATAAGGTTCTCGCCAAGGCGCTTGCCTTCCTCGCCAAGGGCCAGAGCAAGGGTGGAAACTGGCCCTGCAGAATGAGCCACTACAACGGCCAGGTTCTCGTTACCAGCTACTGCGCGCTCGCCATGATGGCCGCGGGCTCGACTCCCGCCAAGGGCCCCTATTGCGCAAACGTCAACCGCGCAAAGAATTTCGTTATGAAGGTCATCACGCTGGAATCCAGGCTCGACAAGTCGAAGCGCGGCGGCAAGAACATGAACCAGTCCGTCTGGCGCTGGGGCGCAGGCGGCATGTTCCTTGCCGAGTGCTACGCCGTCCACAAGGACCCGGCGATCAAGGCAAAACTCCAGGAAGTGGTAATCAAGCTCGAAGAAAGCATGGAACCCTCCGGCGGCTGGGGGCACGGACCCGGCGGCCCAAACATGCTCAACTATGTGGAGCTCGAGGTGGTAAGCAATTACGCGCTCGCCACCCTGGGCATGGCAAAACAGCTCGGCTGCAAAGTCGATTCCGCGAAACTGAAAAAAGCCTGTGACTATGTCATCCAGTGCACCAACGGAATGGGCGGCGTAGGATACAGCACCCGCCGCGGACAGAGAGGCTTCGGATGCCCCGGAAGGTCGGGCGGCGCCATACTCGGATTCACGCTCTGCAAGTACAGTCATCCGATGTACACCAAGATGATCAGGTACCTCGACAAGACCATGGGCGACATACCCATGGGGCATGCGTCGCCGGCGATCCATTTCATAGGCGGCGGGCTCGGCTCCCTCCAGGTTTCAAAGGGACTCTGGAACAAGTACGTACAGACCCTTTTCCCGGTAATTCTCGAACACGCGAACGACGACGGCTCCTTCCGCGCCGTGGTAAACCCCAAAGAGGGCGACCACGACACGAATAACGGCATATACTACAGCTCCGGAATCTACACTTTCCTCCTCGCGGTGGACCTGGGGAGGCTCAGGTTCCTGAGCGGGAAATACGGGGGCAGGAAAATATCGAGCGATGAACCGAAAAAGAAAGATAAAGATAAAGATAAAGTAGAAAAGAAAGAGAAAAAGGGACTGCAGGTCCCGTAAGTTTGCGACTGGAGACGCGGACAACACATCCTAGTGGGAGGCTGAAATGAGAGTACGTCTCATTGCGCTTACCGTTCTGGCCCTCCTTACCTCATGGTTGATAATTCCTTCCATACCCGGATACGCGGAAGTCATTACCCTGACCGACGGTAAGAAAATCAGGGGCGAGATCACCGAGGTTACCCGCGATTCAATCACGGTCGAAACCAAGGACGGGCCCGTAGTCATACCGCAGGACCAGATCAAAAGCGTATCGGAAGAAGAGGTTAGCCGGGAGCCGAAGCCCGAAATCGAAAAGCCGAAAGTCACCACTCCCCAAAAAAAAGAAGAGACGAAAGAGCATCCCCTCTGGAATGCGTACCAGGGGCGGCTCAATCAAACCGAAGCAGAAAACACGGCCGACGCCTGGTGCAAGCTGGGGAAGTGGTGCCGCATAAACAAAATGGAGGGGCTCGCAAAAGAGGCGTTCGAAAAAGCCATCGAGCTCGAGCCCTACCACAAGGGAGCCCGCCAGGCCCTCGGCCACTCCCGCATCGGCAAGAAATGGATGAGCGACGAAGAGGCGGCCAACTCCGGTTACACCCGGGATGAAAACGGGAAATTTGTCAAGAAAGACGAATACATCGAGAAGGAAAAGAGGCGCCTCGAAGAAGAGAGAAGGGAAGCGGAAAAACTCCGCAGGGAAAAACAGGAAGCCGAACAGGGCGTGCCCTGGGAACAGCGCCACATCCTCAAGAGCAAGCACTACGAGCTCCACACCAACGTCTCGAAAGCAAACGCCGACATGTATCTCAGGGTCATGGAAGCGCTCTACAAGAAGTACTCGAAAGTATTCGCCGCCCTCGAGCCGAAGCATAAAACCTGCGTCGTCCACATCCGCCGCAGCCAGCAGGAATTCATGCAGGCATACAGAATGTCGCGCGGCGTCGGCGGCTTCTATCGCCCGGGCCAGGGCCTCCTGGTCGCCTTCCACGGCAGGTTCGGCCTGACCGGCTCGACAATGACCGTCCTCGCACACGAGGGCTGCCACCAGTTCCAGGACCTTTTCTGCGGCGGGCGCATGATGTCGCTGCCTATATGGGTCATCGAGGGGATGGCTGTCATCTTCGAGTCCGCCGAGATAGACTCCAGGAAGGGAAAGGTCGACCTCGTCGGCCTCAACACCGACCGCGTGCGCAACCTGCAGGGGATGATGAAGCAGAACCGGCACGTCACCATCCCGAGAATGCTGAGCACGCCGCAGCGCGGCTTCGGCGGCGCACATTACTGCACCGGCGGCGCGTTTACGTGGTGGCTGCTCAAAGACTCCAAGAAAAAGAAATACAAAACGCTCTACGAGCAGTACCTCGTCAAGATCATTAGGGGGAAACGCCGCGCGTCACGCGACGGAAGCGATTTCGGCAAGATGGCCCAGGAGATTACCGGAAAGACGATCCAGGAACTCGAGCAGGAATGGCAAAAGTACGTCATGAAAATCGAGATTCCAAAGTTCGGCGTCTACGCCGGCATGAGGTTCATCTCGAAGTCGTACCGGTTCGAGGTCGCCAAACCGAACAAGAACTGGAAAGAAATAAAAGAAGAAACCGATCTCCCTAAAGGGTACGCAATGCTCTGGAACAACAAAAAGCTCAAGGCGAGGTTCTCCGTCCGCTACGCCCGCAACCAGAACGCGAGCCTCGACATCGAACTCCAGAGGTTCGAGCAGAACGCCGCGAACGGCAAGGGCGTCTCCGGCTTCAAAATGCTGCACAAGAAGAGGACCTACGTCGGCGCATACGAGGCCGCGGAGTTCCTCTACGAGTGCACGAACTCAAACAGCACCCTGTCGCAAAACCTCCTGAAGGTTCGGCGGATGGTCATAGTGACCCGGAGGACCGTCTACTACCTCGTCGCCGAATGCGAGGCCGACAGGTGGAACAAGGCCCGGAAAGATTTCAAGAAGATATTCGATTCCTTCAAGCTCGACCTCTGATTGCGTCCGAACAAATTCTATCGAACACAAAAACCCGCACGCACCTGCGCGCCTGCGGGTTTTTTGTATTTAGCCTTCAGCTTTCGGCATTCAGCTTTCAGCATATTTATTATTAATAGATAATATGCTGAGTGCTGACTGCTGAAAGCTGAGTGCTTTTCTCCTTTCCACTTGCGCCTCCCGCCGCCCGGGTTAGAATATTAATATATGGAACCCCCTCCCCTCATCTCACGCAAACGGCATTTCTTTTACGTCCTGGTGTTTTCGGTTGCGGTGTGGCTGTTTATTGCGGAATTAATTGGCGGGTTTTTCCCTCTATCATACAGAAACACAGGCCTATTATCACTTCCAGGGCATATTGAATTCTATAAGTTTGTCAATATCAGTTTTCTTGTAAACGGCATTGCTGGAATTCTTGCCGGATTAGTCTTCGCATATCCGATTCATCGGTGGTTAGTCGTTGCGTATTCTAAACCTGAAAGCCATCTCGTCCCCGTTACATGGTTTTCAGCATACGGAAAAAACTTTTTGGGCTGGCGTGGGTTAGTTATTTTAATTATCACAGCAGGAATATATATTCTTGGAGATAAAATAGCACACCGCTATTATATTATTCATCCATCTTTAAATACACCTGGACCAACAGGAACTACGGGTTTTCACCATGCAGTAGTCCGTGGAAACTTCGACACAGTTAGAAATGCATTATCTGCTGGTATTGATGTTAATCTAAAGGATGATATCGGTGGTACGCCTCTACATTATGCATTAGCGTACTTTTCAATGAACAGTTCCGTAATGACTTCATTATTAATCAACGCCGGTACGGATATTCACGCAAGGAATTTTTCAGGAGATACTCCGTTGCATTGGGCAGCACAACACAGTTTTATGGACGCTGCAAAAATCCTGATTAATGAAGGTGCTGATGTAAGTGCCAAAAACAGCTTTGGCTCAACACCTTTGCATAATGCTGTATGGTCCGCATTCAGATGGAAAGATGTTGTCCATCTTCTATTGGAAAAAGGAGCTGACGTAAATTCTTTGAACAACAACGGTGAAACTCCATTTGACCTCATTAAGAGATGTAAGGGGAATATGCATAGAGCCGACCAAGAAAAGGAAGTTGAAAAAATAATTAAGCTCCTCCGCGCACACGGCGCGAAGACGGGCGAGGAACTCAAAGCGTCGAGCGTCAAGAGTCAGGGGTCAGGCGTCGATAAGGAATAAACGTTATTTTATTACGCTCGGGCTTCCGGGGACATGTACCAATTTCGCTGCGCGAAATCGGTACACGTCCCCGATCCCTCGCCGCCGCGGAGCGGCGTGACAGAGTAGCCTGGGGTGGAGTGAGCGCAGCGAACGGAACCCCAGGTAAACGGTTCCACCCAATTTATCCTTGCCCTGAAAGGGCAAAACAAATATAAGCGTCGTAAGAGTATTGTCCGGCCCCTGCAGGGCCGGTTGTTTTACATAATCCACTTTCCTGGGGTTCCGGCCGCCTTGGCGGCCTCCACCCCAGGCTACTTTGTTCCGCCCGTTCCGGGCGTGTCTGCAAACTGGACTCCCGCCTGCGCGGGAGTGACAAAGAAGGAACAGGAACATATCCATGAAAATAATGCAATGCAAATGGCGGCAGGCACTGATTGCCGTGCTGGTTCTTTTCTTCGCATTCGCGCTCCTTGCCGAGGATAAGCCCGCTGGGACTCCGCCTCCCGGCAAGGAAAAGGACACTGTCTCGAAATACAAACGCAAGACAACCGAGACGCAGTACCTTGTCTTCATGCCCTCCCGCTCGATGTTCAAGGGGAAAGGCATGAAGGGGAATCTGGATTCCGTCATTCAGACGATAATAAACAGAATCGGCGCGACGGGCGATGAAAAGCATAAGCTCGCTTTTGCCCTGCCGCTTCCCACGTGGCGGAAAATCCCGAAAGAGCACTTCGACGCGATACTCGAGGAAGCGGTTGACGTGGCCGTCAAGCGCGATATCGGGATGTACTTTTTCGTCGAGTCGCTCGAGTGGAAAGACAGACCGGACCTGTGGAACTATAATCAGAAAGACAAACCCGGCTACGACCCGGAAAACAAAAAAAACGTCGAGTGGACGGACTGGGACGGAACGCCTTTCCCCCACCGCTACCGCGACTGGGGCACGCCCGAGAAAATGGAACCGGTAATGTGCTACAACAGTCCGAAAGTCCTCGAGGAAATCGCCGGAATGGTCAAGGGGAAAGTCATCCCGCGCTTTGAACTGGTAATGAAGAAACTGAAAAAAGCGAAAAAGGAATACCTGTTCGCCGGAATCACGGTGGGCGCTGAGCAGATGCTCCCGGATTATTCCGTTATCGATAAAATCAATCCCAGAATTGCAAAGATGATGGAGAAGGACAAGACCCCGAAGGCGCGGCTCGGTTACAACGCGCTTACGAACAAGGGGTATGGCAAAAAGAAGCCTCCGAAGGATTTTGCGAAAGCGCTCGCGGAGATAAACCAGGAATACGTCGCCTACTGGTGCAAACAGCTCAAGGATGCCGGCGTCCCCAAAAACAAGATGTACACGCACATCGCGGCCGCCGCGGGCTGCCCCGGTACGAAAATGCTCGAGTACTCGAAAGCGCCGAACCGGATCGCGTTCAACAAGTATTCGAGACCGGGATGGACGACCTATACGGCCGGTCCTCTGAAAAAAGATTTCAGGCTGCTCTATGAAGAACTGAAGAAACACGGCAACCCGCACTGGGGAGGCACCGAGGCGAACCCCGCTTTTGGAAAAGGAATTCACCCCGAAAAATACCTGAGCTGGCATTTCGATTACGGGGCGACCGTCATCGTCATGAACGTCGGCGCGACCAGCCAGGGCCTGACCAACAGACTGGAAAAAGGCGTCTGGAGCGAGGAAGCCATCGAGGCTTACAAAAGATTTCTGACCGGAAAACCGCTGAGAACGAACCTCAAGACAAAACCCACAAAAGGGCAGGGAGAAAAAAAATCCCCCGAAAAAATGAAGGAGACACGTGAGCGCATCCAGGGAAAAGTCAAAAAAATTCAGCAGGGTATCCGGGCATGGCACAGGGAAGGGAAAGACCCGTCAGCTATCGGCGAAATGATGAAGGAATTCGAAAAGCTGATAAGAAGCAACAAAATAAAAGAAGCCGAGGAGCTGCTCGACAAAGCCCTGAAGCGCCTCGGCCTTTAGATTATAATATGACACTCGACACACGACTCACGACAAACGACACACGACTTATTACCAGTTGGGCCTTTCGAGCGGTTTCGGCGGCTCGGCCGGCAGCTGCTTCATCATTTCTTCGATCGCGCGGTCAAGTTGCGGGTCGCGGCCGGCCACCTGGTCCTCGGGCGTGCAGTCGACCTTGATATCCGGCTGGACGCCGAGGTTCTCAAGGTTGATCTTGTCCTTGGAATAATAGCTCCACCTCGGCGTGCGCATCGAGGAGCCGTCCATAAGCCGGTGGCTCGAGGTTCCGATAACGCCGCCGCCGGTCGGCATGCCGATGAGCTTGCCCAGCTTCAGGTCGCGGAACCCGGCCGGGAAGACTTCGGCGTCGGAAAACGAGTACTCGTTCTGCAGTACGCACTTTTTCCCGAAAAAGCCCGAGCGGTGGTGCGGCACGGGCACCGAGCCCCTGAGGCACGAAAACCCGTAGTAGCCGCGCTCGAGGACGTCGAGAAGCTGCTGGTCGATATTGCCGCCGCCGTTGAAACGCACGTCGATAATAATCCCCTCGTGCAGACGGAACTGCTCCAGCTCCATCTTGAAACGGGCGAGCGGCCTGCGCGACATCGAGGGAATATGCAGGTACGCGAGGCGCCCGTTCGAGACTTTCTTTACGTGCTCGCGGTTCGCCTCGACCCACTCGTAATAGCGCAGGCTATTAACGCTTCTGTCGCTTACAAGCTGGATTCGCGTGGTGCGGTTGTCGGCGCCGTCCATGCTTGCGCTAAGCGTCAGGTCGACGCGGTCGTTCAGCGCGTGGTTGAACAGCCTGTAATAGTTTTCGCCGGCCTTGAGCGGTTTGCCATCGACCTCGAGAATGTAATCGCCCTCGCTCACGTTCGCCCAGTCTTTCGCGGCCGGGCCGTCCTCGTAGATGTGCCCGACGCGGTACAGGCCCGAAGCCGCATCCGCTTCGAGCTCGAAGCCGGGGCTCATCGTGCTGATACCCGTATCTGACGGACCCCGCCGCCGGCTGCGCCGGCCCGCGCCGTAGTAGCCCATGTGCGAGGCCTTGAGCTCGCCGAGCATCCTGTTTATAAGAGTGGCGAGCGCGGTCCTGTCCGTAATCGACGGGAGAGCGGCCGCGTACTTGTCGCGTATCGCCACCCAGTCGACCTTGTGCATCTCGGGGTCGTGGAACGTATGCTTCATCACGCGCCAGGCCTCGTGAAAGACCTGGGACATTTCCTTTGCCTTGTCTATCTTGACCTTCACCGAGAACGAAACGGACTTCGGCGAGCCCGGCGACGCCGAGCGGTAATAGAGCCTGCCGCCGCTGAGGTAGAAAATCTTCTTGCCGTCGGGGCTGAAGCCGAGCGAGCGCATGTCGGACGCGGTCCCGAGTTTCGTGAGCTTGGATTTTTCGGCATCGGGGTTGTACGAATAAAGCACCTGGTTCATCTTCTCGGCGGTCTCTTCGCGGATAAGAAGCACGATGCTCTTGCCGTCGGGCGAGACGGCCCCGCCGCGGAGCTGGGCGACCGGTTTGAACAGCCTGCGGACCCGCTTCTCGATGCGGTCGAAGTCGATTTTCATTTCTGGAAGCTTTTTCTCTTCTTTCTTTTTCTCTTCAGGCTTCTCTTCCTTCTTCTCACCTTCTTCCTCGCCTTCTGCTTTCTCTTCTTTTTCGCCTTCGCCTTCCTCTTTCTTTTCTCTCTCGCCTTCGCCGCCGGGTTTCTTTTCAGGCTTTTTGCCTTTCCCTTTTTCAGACTTCTTTTTCTTTTTGGCCGCCTTCACCTCCGGGTCGTCGGGGTCTTCCGTCTCTTTCGTCAGGGAGACCGAATACAGCGCCATATCCCGGTCGTCCACGGACGTCTCGCCGAGAAAGAACAGCTTTTCGGTCGTGAAGGTCTCGAGGTACTCGTCGAGCGGCATGTCCTCGACGATAACGTGCTCCTCCGGGTTCTCGTCGACGGCCGATGCGATGCAGACGTCGCCCTGGAGGTCGCGGTTCGGTTTTATATATGCGATCCACTTGCCGTCCGGCGACCAGAGAAAACTCGTGGGCGCGAGCTCCTCGAGCTTCAGCATCACCCGGTGCGTTTTCGCCTCGAGGTCGTAAATGCGGAGCGTGTGGTCGCTCATGGCGACGGCAATGCGCTTCCCGTCGGGCGCCCACTTTACCGCGTGCTTCCTCGCGTCGATGTCGGTCACCTTTTCAAGGTTCTTCCCGTCGACGTCGATAATGAAAACTTCCTCGCGCCCGCTGCGGTCGGAAACGAAAACGATCTTCCTGCCGTCGGGCGAATACTTGGGGTAGCGGTCGCGGTAATGGCTGTCGGTAATCTGCACGACGCGTCCCTTGTCGACGGGCGCGGTGAAGATTTCGCCGTGCGTCTCGATTACAACCCTGTCGCCCTTTGGCGAGACATCGTAACTGTCGCACGTGTTGAACGACTTGAAGTCGACCGGCGCTTCCCGGTAGTCGGCGCCCAGGTTTATGGCCACCATTTCGCTCTTGCCCGACTGAACGTCGAGCTTCCAGATATCGAACTCGTGCTCATACACGATGACCTTGCCGTCGCGCGAGGCGGACGGGTTCGCGACGCCGTTCTTGCCGTGCGTCGTAACCTGGGCCGCTTTGCCGCCGCCGAGCGGCACGCGCCAGAGGTTGAACGTACCGCTCAGCTCGCTGACGTAATAGACGTCGGCGCCGCATATCATGGGGTGGTTCTCATGCATGTCGGTATTGAGGAGGCGGCGCGATCTTTTCGTTTCCTTTTCGTAAACGAAAATCTTCGTATTGCACGAGCCCTTGTATCCCTTTCTCGTGTAGCGGGAGCTTTTCTGAGTATGGACGACGCTCAGCCCGTCGGAAGATATGGACGCATCCGAGGCCCTTACGGGTATGTACATTTCGGGCAGTCTGCCGTCCATCCCAACGGTGAAGAGCCTGTAGCCCCAGAGGCTGCTTCTTCCCGTCTTGAAGACGATTTTCTTTCCATCCGGAGTCCATGCAACGGCAACGTCGCTTCCGGAGTGGAACGTGAGCTGTTTCGGCCTGCCGCCCTGCGAAGGTATTACAAAGACGTCGTAGTTGCCGGTCCGGTTGGAGCTGAAAGCTATCCACTTGCCGTCGGGGCTGAACACGGGATAACTGTCCACGCCGTCGTGCCATGTGAGCGGCCGCGCCGCACCCGTCGGCGGTTGTATCCAGATGTCCCCCTTGTAGACGAACGCTATCGTTCCGTCGTGGTATGAGGGATACTGCACGAATTTCGTGCCCGCGGGCTGCGCGCCCATGCCGTCCAATGCGGCAAATAAAACTGCCACGCCGATAAAAACAACTATAAATGTTCTGCCGGACATACGCTCCTCCAGTAGTTTTGTATTTGTGCGGCGAAAAGGCATATTGAGCGGGGATTATACTATATCTACGGTTAACAGTCAAACATGTTAGCAGCTGTCAGCTGTCAGCTTTTTATTTTATTAATATTTTCATATTAGCTGAATGCTGACCGCTGATTGCTGACTGCTTAAAAAAAACAAAGCGCCGTGAATTACTCACGGCGCTCTTGTGTTGCGATTCAGGATTATCTCCCAGATAACCCTTTATCACGCCCGGTTACTTCTGGATGAAGTCCATCACCCAGGCGTGATAGAAATAGGGCAGGTTTCACGTCGACGGCGCGAGCCAGTACGCATGCCCGACTCCGGCGTGAGTCCAGTCCGGATCGGTCAGCACGTCGTTATAGCCGTTCGGGTTCCAGCTGTCGCCCTCGACCCATAATTTCATTATCAGATTAACCGTATTGAATGCGGGCCTGTACGATGCAGCCTCGCCGCATTTAATGAAAGTTATACCCGCCCCGCTGATGCGCTGGGCAGGTGTCTTTCCGTCCGCGTCGGTCACGTCCCACGCCGAGCACACCGCTCTTGTCCCGACAAGGTAATCCGCATAACCCTGTGCGACCGCGGACAGGTTCGGATCTTCAACAAGAGTACTCAGGCCAAGACTCTGGCGGTAAGAGTTAACGGCCTCGAAAAGGTCGACGGCTCCGTCTATGGGAGTGCCGTTGGTATCGGGCATTCCGACGCCGGTCCCCGTGGCATGGCCTCCCGTATATGTCCAGGAACCGCCTCCCGCGGTACCGCCGGTGCTGCCGGTGCCGCCCGTACCGGGTATTGTCCCGCCTCCGGTGTTGATGGTGCCGCCGCCCGTGGGGCTGCCTGACGACCCGCTCTTGGATTTGCCGCCTCCACTGCTGCATCCCGGAGCCGCCGCGATCAAGCCTACTGCCGAAACGATAAAGATCAGAACAACCAGCCTTTTCACTTGTTCTTCTCCTTTTTATAAGCGACAGGTTCCAGGAATCCTGAAACCCGCCGCACCTGTGGAATGTAAATCCTTACGTTTGTTTTCTGTCAGAATTACGGCGCCATCTGCAGCACCCACCAGGTCGAGCCGTCACCGTTGTCGTGCGCGCCCACGCCCCATTTTGTGATTACCGGGCCGTCGCCTCCGAAGTCGTGGTAGTGCCACATAAACTTGGCGACGTAGTTGCCCCAGCACAGGCCCCAGCCGTAAGTTACATGGTGGTCGGTTTCCTTTGTGCTTATCATCCAGTCCGCCGTGTTCAGAGCGTCGACCCAGAAGGGGTTGTAAGCCGAGTCGCCGCCGATACCGTTTACGCTTGTACCTTTGGGAGAGCCGCCGCCCGCGAGGCGGTCGGCCTCGTCCTGGGCGCGCTGTGCAAGCCCGTCGTCCCATGAGAAGGCTGCGGGGAACGTGTGATTGGTGTGACCGGTTCCTTCACCAATGTTCGGCGGCCAGCCCTTGTAAGGATCGTGGCTGTAATAAAAGCTGCGCCCTTTTGCCAGATAATCCACGCCTTCCTGGAAAGTCGCGAACTGCGAGCCTTCGCTGACCGTGGCCGCGCCGTTTGTCCCGCCACCGCCGCCGCCGTTACCACCGCCGCCGGTTCCTCCGCCGCCGCCTGCCGGGCCGCTGATGCCGCCGCCGCTGCTTCCCGACTTCTTGCCGCTGCTGCATCCGGGCATGGCGATTGCCAGGGCAAAGGCCGCGATGACGATGATGAGCATGGTTGACTTTTTCATTGTGTCCTCCTTGGTTCCTCGCTATTGAATTACTGGCGTGATTTTCCGACGAAGAAACTGAGCGCGGCTTCCAACTGGTCGATCGAGCCGTGATCCATGTAACCGGGACCGCTGTACGGCGCATCGTCGGGAAGCTGATATCCCGCGTCGCGCATCTCCTGCACGACCTGTTGCGCGAGAGCGACCTGACTGCCGGGTCCGGCATTGCCCCAGGGCGCGAAGCCGAGTTCCGATGCCGTCTGCGCGGGATGGTGCGCGCTTATTGCCTGCGTAATATCGTTTGCCCAGTAGGCGGCGAAGACGTCCTGTCGCAGCTCGAAGGCGAGGTTCGCCGCTCCGCCTGTGCCGCGTGATTCGCCGAGGCAGTACGTCATGTCGTTGTTTATGTTGTAGGAAGCGCGGACCTCGTCGAGGACGTCGGAGCCGGGCTGGCCCGAGGTGCCGTAGGTCGGCCCGTCGAGGACTGCGAATATGTAATGAGACGTACCGGTCCGGGTCGGTATGCTGTAAAGGTTGCTGGTCATCGTTCCCACACCCTCGTTACCGCTGTAGACGACCATGAATTCGTTCGGCGAGCCTTCGCCGTAGGAAGACGGGACGATGAGGTTGTAGCTTACACCGCTCGAGGTTGTCAGACCGTTTCCCGAACCGCTTCCACCGGTGCCGCCCGACGAGCCTCCGAAAGGAAGGCTGACGTTTCCGCCGCCACCACCGCCGCCGCCACCGCCGGTGCCGCCGCCGGTTCCGGTTCCGGTGCCGCCACCGCCCGGGGAACCGCCGCCGCTGCGGCCGGACTTGTGGCTGCCGCCGCACCCGGGCGTTGCAACAATCAGTCCGAAGGCAACGGCAATAACGATAAGTGTGAAATACTTTTTCATTTCCCTTCCTCCTAGTTGAAAGCGCTGATCACGTTGGTGCTGAAAATCGATTTCATGACGTTGACGCTCAGGCTGCCGTTCTGCGTGTGAATCCATTCGAGTATTGCATCGCCGAGCGAGTCGGTCGACGTGCATTCCCTGAGGTCGAGAATAATATCGCGGTGCCCCTGCTCGACAACGCTCTTGAGAAGATCGAGGCCGTTGCGGGCCTTGTGTCCGATAAGCTTGCCCGTGACTTTCATCTTCACGCTGCCGTTTGTCTGGTATTCGAAGGTTACTGCTGTATTCATTGGAAATCCTTTCATAATTTCAAGCTGACATATACAATAGCAATGCCTGTGCCCATAATCGGCCCTATAGAACCGGTGCGCAACCCGCATAAATACAAGGGATTACGCCAAATAAACCCTGTTTTTTGCATACGGGCGGGCAATTTTGACTTCAACCAGGCGGATATGCCCCATTCTGAGGCCACTTTTATCTGTATAGTTGAGTTTGCAGAAAGAACGAAGTATGAAGGCTGAAGGATGAAACTCAATCATATATAATATGACCCACGACCCGGGACGCGGGACACGGGACTTCTTCTTGATTGCCCTTGCGCTCGTTGCGGGCCGGGGTAGAATATTAGTATATGGAACCTCCTTCTCTCATTTCCCGCAGGCGGCACTACTTTTACGTGCTGGTGTTTTCGGTCGCGGTGTGGGTGTTTGTTGCAGAGGGCTTTGCTGGTTTCTTCCCACTCTACTATGAAGACAAAGATGCCGTATGCAAGTATTGCTGGATGCATTATGACTCTTTCAATATCAGTTATGTCATATTTGGGCTTGCAGGTATCTTATGGGGATTTATTTTCTCCTTAGTATTGAATCGCTATATGCTCGTTGCATATTCCAAACCGAAAGAACATTCTATACCAATTTCAAGACTTGCTCAGATAGGTAAATCTTTTCTTGGGTGGAAAGGTATCTTGGTTCTACTGGCTTTATCTCTCGTTTATATCATTGGAAATGAAGTATCTATAAAGTATTTCAGGACTCACCCGAATAAACGTTTTGAAATACATTGCGCGTCTGCAAAGGGAAATATTGATAATGTTAGAAAACTGCTCGATGAAGGAGTTGATGTTGATTCTAAGGGTGAATGGAATTTTACTCCGTTACATTTGGCATCTGATTGTGGTCATTTAAATATTGTGCAATTATTACTAAAGAAAAAAGCGACAGTTGATAGCAAAGATTGGCAAAACTGTACGCCGTTATTTATGGCCTCACAGTCTGGACATTTGGAAGTTGCCCAATTACTTATTGAAAAAGGTGCAATAGTAGACGCTCAATCAATTAGCAATAATACGCCTCTGTTTGAAGCTGTTTCTAATGCTAAAAAAGATGTTGCGGAAATGCTCATTAAAAAGGGGGCAAATGTTAACAAAAGAAATCGTTCAGGCGATACTCCCTTCCATGAATTATTGAATAACAGATCTGGAAGTAAAGAACATAAAGAACATGTTAAAACTCTTGATTTATTAATCCATTCGGGAGCGCGAATAGATATTAAAGGGGCATTTGGCGCAACTCCGCTAATAATTGCATGTAATAATGCATGGGAAAACGCTGTCAGTATTCTAATAGGCAAAGGAGCTAATGTTAATGCAAAAGATAATTCTGGAGAAACACCATTACACAAAGCCGCATTTGAGCAGAACATATCTATTATTAATTTATTAATCGAGAGCGGTGCAAACATAAATGCGCTAGATAATTCTGGAGGAACACCTTTTGACCAATTGTACACAACTACTTGTCGCACGGAAACAATAAATGTTATGCTTTCTTATGGCGCAAAGAGGGGAGCGGATTTGAGGAAAGAGGTTGGGAAGAAGAAATAACGTCGTCATTTCCGTGGAGGCGGGAGTGACAAGAATGTAGGGGCGACCCGGTGGGTCGCCCGATATTATAGGGCGAGGCATCGCCTCGCCCCTACATTCTGGATTCCGGCCTTCGCCAGAATGACGGATAAAAGAAATAATCGACAATCGGAAATCGTAAATCGAAAATTCCTTATCCCTTATCCCGTATCCCCTACCCCTTTCATCCTTCTTCGGAAAGGTAGCCTTCTTCACGATATTTGTTTAATTTCCGGCGAAGGGTTTCGCGGCCGATTTTGAGGGCTCTGGCGGTCTGGCGGATTTTGCCGCCGAGCTGTTTGAGGGTCTGAAGGATGTGCTCCCGCTCCATTTCCTCCATCGTTTTTATTTTCAGATGGAATTTAATATTTTCCGGCTTCTCGAGCGAAAGGTGCTCGGGCCTTATCGTTCTTTTTGAAATTATGTATGCGCGCTCGAGCACGTTCTGAAGCTCCCGCACGTTGCCGGGCCAGACATACTTTTCGATTTTTTCCATCGCCGCGAGCGAAAGCGGTTTCGTCCGGCCGTCGCTCTTTTCCGCGATCTCCGCCAGGAAATACGCGGCCAGCATCGGGACGTCTTCCCTGCGCTCGCGCAGCGGCGGCAGCTTCAGCTCGACGGCGTTGAGTTTATACATCAAATCGCTTCTAAACAGATCCTGCTCGACCATCTCGCCCAGGTCGCGGGCGGTGGAAGAGACGATCCACACGTTCACGGGAATCGATTCGCGTCCGCCGACGCGCCTTATCGAGCCCTCGGCCACGGCGCGCACGAGCGCGTTCTGCGCCTGTTTCGGGAGGTCGGCGATTTCGTCGAGGTAAATCGTGCCGCCGTCGGCAAGCTCCATAAGTCCGGGCTTCGACTCGTCGGCGCGGGTGCACGCGCCGCGCTCGACGCCGAAGAACTCGGAGTTGAAAAGCGACTCGGGGATGCTGCCGCAGTTTACGGTAATGAACCTGCCTTCGGCGCGCCCGCTGATATTGTGCAGCACTTTCGCAAAGAGGTCTTTTCCCGTCCCGCTCTCGCCCGTGACAAGAACCGGCAGGCTGGATGAAGCAATGCCTGGAAGATCGGAAACGATTTTCCGCATAACGTCGCTTCGACCGAGAATCGCCTCGAGGCCGGATTCGCGCTGTTTGCCGCTCTTCTCCTCCTCGAACTCGCGGCGGATAACCTCGAGGACGGCCGACTGCTGGTCGAGCTGGAGCTGGAGCGACTCCGAAGTCTCCTTCAGGTTCGCAAGCGCGATCTGCTTGTCGAGTATCGAGCCGGTCAGGCCGGCGAGATAGACGGCATGGCGCTTGTCTTCTTCGCCGAACGCTCCCGGAGTTTCGGCGTTGTCGAGGTAGAGGCAGCCCTTGACTTCGCCGCCGATACGCACCGGCACCGCAAGAACGGAAAGCAGTTCCAGGTCTATCACGCTCCGGAAGGCTGCAAAAACAGTATCGTCGCCCGCCCGTTCCGAGAACAGCGGCTCGCCCGTTTCGATAACCCTGTCGATTATCGATTTCGATACCTGGCGCTCCGGCGGCTCGGGCGTAAGCCCTTTTGCGTAACGACTGCCGGCGAAGGAAAGTCCTTCCTCCTCGCGAACGAGAAGAAAAGCGCGCCCGACATTAAAAATCTGAAACGCGGCATCGAGCACCGCGTCTATCGCGCGCTGGGGATCGTTTTCCCTGGCAAGAAAAATTGCTAGCTGGAGCAGGGCCTGGGTCTTTTCGCCCGCGGCCTCTGAGTCGGAGAAAACGCGCTTGGCCGCCTGGAACCGGTCCGGCGGGAGCAGGAAATGCTTCCTGACGGAATCGCGCATCTCTTCGTCGATTCCTTCGGAAAGCTCTTCGGCCAGTTTCTCAAGACTTTCACGCAGGTTTTCCGATTCCTCTTTGTCGCGCGAAGTCCCGGCGGCGATTTTGGCCAGCTCCATCTGCAGGGGCCGGTAACCGGCGCCGCGCGCCTCGTGCATCCCCGCCATCGACTCCCGGTAGGCCAGCTCGCGGTCCCCGTTCAGGAGCGCCAGCCGCGCCTCGAACAGGCGGGTCTGCAGAAGGAAATAAGTGGAACTGTCGGGCATCTCATCGAGGACGGATTTGATCTTTTCGAGCCGCTTCGACGCGGCGTCGGAATTGCCGCGGTAAAGCTCGAGCTCGAAGCTCGCCGCAAGCAGCTGGAGGTAAACGTGAATGCTGACGTCCGGATTCAGCAGATGGTTCGCGGTTCGAAGCTCTTCTTCGGCTTCGTGGTACTGCCTGCGCAGGATTTTTACCCGGCCCGCCGTCATCGTCAGCGCGGCGCGGTCAAGCGGGCTGGTCGCCGCGTCCATTTCGGACCCGAGCTCATCGACAATCCTTTCCACCCGCCTGAGCTGACCCAGCAGGATGTAGAACTCCGCGGCCAGCAGCTTGAAGTTGAACCTGTTGCCCTGACTCACGTTGCCGGCGGCTCTCAGAATTTTGTTCAAGTTTTCGAGGCCGAAGCCGAACCTGCCCGCGACCAGGGCAACGTGGCTGGTCGCGTAACGGGCAATAAGAACTTCAAGCTCGTTGTCCAGTGTCCTGGCGATCCCGAGCGCGGTATCCGCCCACTCGAAACCTTCGGATATTTTTCCGATCTGCGCATACGTTCCCGCGCGGATACAGGCGGTCCCGCCGGTCTTCGGCATTCCGTGGCGTTTTACGAGCTCATCGCATTCATCGGCGTAGCGCAGGGCGGCCCCGTAGTTCCCCTGCTGCCGCGTCACGTCCGAGAGCAGGCTGAGCAGGTTGAACTCCATCATCCGGCTCTGCCCTGCCCGCGCCGAATCCAGGCCTTTCTTGAAATAGTCGAGCGCGACGCTGCACCCGGCCCGCTGCCTCGTCTCCTGACCGATAAAGTAATAAACGAACGAAAGGTGTTCGAAATCCGCGTAGCGGCGGAAGACGCTTTCCGCCTCGAGGGCGAACTGAATCCCCTCGTCCGTGTTCCCTTTCTGAAAACAGAATCGCGCGAGGTTCGTGTCGGTGCTGGCCAGCCTCATCATGTCATTCTGCTCGACGGCGAGTTGTCTTGCGCGCCTGAACTGGCTTTCCGCCTCCTCGGCGTCTCCCGAGACCTCATAATACACGGCCAGAAGATTTACGAGGCTGGCGTTCTCCCCGGCCCCGACTTCGATGGCGACCTCGAGCGCCTTTTCCGCCCTTTCCTTCACGTCGTCCACCCGGCCCTGCCTGATGGCGATACGGGCGAGCGCGGCCCAGAACTCGGAGGCGGCGTAATGCTTCAGGTCTTCAACACGGTCGACGGACCCGATCAGCAGCTCTTCGCACCTGTCGAAAAGGCCGCGCGATTCCAGCGTTTCCTCGTACGCCATCAGCGTCCGCAGATACTCGACCGGCTCGTCCTTCACAAGCGAAAGCGCGAGCTTCCAGGACTCCTCCGCGTCCTCCGGGCGGTTCAGTCTGCCGTAACACTCGGCTGCGTACCGCTCCATCTGCGCCCGGCGGGCGGCGGACTCCTTCTTCGGGGCCGCCTGGCGGTATTCGTCGATAGTCTCGAGCGTTTCTTCAGGATTGCTTTCGGTCCCTAGCGCCCGGGCCAGCGCGAACAGAATTCCCGCGCGTACGGGACGCGCCGCGCCGGCCGCCGCTTCGCGCATGCGCTCGAGCAGACCGAGGGCCGCGCGGTCGTTGCCGACTTCTTCCTTCTCGATTGCCGCAACTCCGTAACGCAGGCCTTTTTTGTTCATGCCACCGAACAGGAAATGCCTGGCGAGCTCGAGGTCGCCCGGGCCGCGGTCGCGGAGGCGCTCGAGTTTTTCGGCGATTTCACCGTGCCTGCGCTTAATCGTCTGGGGCGAACGCGAATTCTGGAGCGCATCGCGAATGCCCTGGTTTGCGATTACGGCGCGCCCCTCGCGCCGGCTGATAATTCCCCTTTTCTCCAGGTCGCCCAGCGCGGCTGCAATCCGTTTCGGGGGTTCCTTGTGAAGCGCGGAGATTTCCGTCATCGACGCGGGGCGGTCAAGCAGCGCGAGGTTGAGGGCAAATCTGTGGAGAAGGCCGCCGAGCGCGTCGACCTGCGAGGCGTAAAACCCGTCCAGCGACGAGGGAACCTCGAACCTCTACGCCGCCGCGGAAATGCCACTTGCCCTCGACCAGCGTTATGTTTCCCGACGCCACCAGCATCCGGACTGTCTCGACCACGGCATGAGGGACGCCGCCGGTCGAATCGGCAAGGCGCGAAACGAATATCTCGGGAGCGCGCGACTGGCCGAACATCCTGGATACGGCTTCTCCGATTTCCCCGCGGTCGAGCGGGCCAAGGCTTAGCCTCAGAACGCCGGGCGCGTAAGTTCCGGGCGAACCGCCGTCATTTCGAAACGAAGTAATCAAAAGCAGTGGCGGCGCGCTGGACGTCGCAAGCAGTTGGGAAAGCCGCTTTATCGCCTTTTGCGAGTATGTGTCCGCGTCCTGCAGGTCGTCTATGCAGATTACGACCGGAGTCTGTTCCGAGGCCGCTATGATACGGGCGAGCGCATCGGGCAAGGCGGATTTTGCCGCAGCCGCGCCTTCGGGAACGCTTCGGCCGTCTTCACCGCCTTCAGAGCCGGGATGGTCGAGGCTTTCGATCTGCGGAAAGGATTTCAGGCTGTCGGCAAGGCTGCTGAAAAGCCCGGGCTCGGAACCGCGTCCGAAAACCGCGGCATATCCCTCGATCTGTGCGCTGTAGAATATTTCCCGCAGCAGGCGCGTACGCCCGATGCCCTTTACGCCCTCGATTACGACATGCCTTCCGCTCCCTTTCCCGAGCTGCCCGAGAGCGAAGGCCGCCTGGTTCATTTCTTTTTCGCGGCCGCACAGGGGAGGCGTCCGCAGATATCCCTCAACCGAGCTCGCCGGCTGGAGCTCGATTTCGCCTTCCACGAACCTGGCCAGCTCCGCGATAACGGCGTTCGCGCTGCCGAAGCGGTCGGCCGGGTTCTTGGCGAGAAGCCGGAGGATAATCTGCTCGAGATACTCGGGAACGTCCGGGTTTACGGACCTCGGCGGGGTCGGCGCTTCGGCAACATGCTTGTGGAAAAGGTCGTGCAGGTCGCGGGTGCGGAACGGCTGCGTTCCCGCAACGATTTCGTACAGCGTCACGCCCAGGGAATACAGGTCCGCGCGCGCATCGACGTCCGCCATCATAATGATTTCGGGCGATGTGTAGGCGGGCGTGCCCCGTATTCGCTTGCCCAGGCCGCGCCCGGCAAGAGCGCTCAAGCCGAAGTCAGTGAGCTTGACGACGCCGTCGCCGGTTACGAGGATGTTGCCCGACTTGACGTCGTAATGGATGTACCCGCGCGAATGGACGTACTCCAGTCCGCGGCAGGCCTGGACGATATAATCGACAAGCGTCTCCTCCGGGACGCCCGCCGCGGCCTCCCTGAGGTCTTTGCCGTCGATGTATTCGGCCGTGTAATAGAAACCGCCGTCGGCGCCGAGCACGCCGAAGTCGAATACGCGTATCAGGTTCTCGTGCTCGAGATGGGAAAGGATGCGGAACTCGTTGCGGAACGTCTCGATTCTTACCGAATTCGTCTCACCCGCGACGAGCTTCAGCGCGACGGGCCTGTCTTTCCTGGTTTTGTCGCCGACGAGGTAGACGGTGCACATGCCGCCGACGCCGAGCGTTTTATCGACCAGATACCGGTTCGCGATAGTGCTTCCGGGCTCGTATTCCTGTTCGACCCTCGGGCGCTCTGCACCGGACGAGACGATGAACCGCGAGATCGGCGTCCTGAAAGCGTCTCTTCCGCTGGTGTGGTCTGATGATGATTCACGCGCCATAGTGCAGCACTCCGGGTGCGACAATGAAACTATCGCGCATGAATGAATAAATCAAGGAAAAAGGTCTGCTTCGCCGGCCTCCGGCCGTCGAATGCGGCAGACAGAAATGTCTGCCCCACGTTTTTTGTAGGGGCACAGCGCGCTGTGCCCCTACACACGCCGCGCAGGCGCGGCGGCTAACATCTATTCTTTATGACTCTCTTCCACGGGTATGTAGGTTACCGGGGGCGTGTGTTTCTTGAAGAGCTTGCGCGTTTCCGGCTCGAGCTTCCGGAACACCTGCGGTGAGATCGCCATGCCGCTGGATTTCAGCGTGGCGGCCGTATTAACGCTCTGCCCGTACAGGTCGAAGCGCTTTTCCGTTTTCGTTCCTATCGGCCCGCAGACTGCGGCGCCGAAATGCGCCTTTATCCTGTGCCGGCATGGAATGCCCCGGCTTGCCATCCAGGCGTCGCCCTCGTCTTTGAGCTTTTTCAGGGCGAGAACCCCGGCGTCGACGGAATCTTCGGGGAAAACGAGCAATACGGCGTCGCCGATGAATTTCACGACCGTGCCGCCGACGCTCTCGATAACGCCGCCGACGTACTCCGCGTAGTCGGACATAACGTCGAACATCCGGCGATCCGACTCTCCGCGCGCAAACTTGGCAAAAAGAGTGAGGTCCGAGAAGGCGATGAGAAGGTTCGTTTCGGTCGGGGTTGAGATGGATTTCAGGCCGGCCATGACATTCTCCTTTTCGTTTGTGTTCCGTTTATCAGCGGCCCCTGCGTCCGCCGGAGTCAGAAGGATTTCGCCGGCCCGTGCGTCCGGCAGTTCTCTCTATTTAATTATAGCTCAAGAACCAGTTTAAATCAAGTCTAACCGTAACGTCTTATCTACTTCGACGTTTTGATTCTATCCTCGGCCTGTTTCAGGAGTTCTTTGGCGAGCGCGCCCAGGTCTTTGTCCTTCGAATGGCCCGCGCTTTTGAGAAGTGAGATGATTTTCTTTATGCACTCCGCGGTCAGTTTCTTGTCTTCCTCGAAGCTCGCGATCGTCTCCTTGTCGTCCAGCGCCCTGCGCCTGCCGCGGCGTCCCCGGCCGCGCGTGCGCATTTCGCTCTTGGCTCTTTCTTCTTCGATCACGAGTTCCCGGAGGCGTTTGTTTAGCTCGATAATCGCGAGGTAAGCCGCGACGACCTCTTCCCACGTGTCGAGCTTCGCGTTTTTTGTTTTGAGAATTATCGCCAGCGCCTTGATATCGAGCACGCGCCTCCCGTCCATAATGGGAGATCTTTCCAGGAAGTCCTTGGGCGCGTTCTTGAAGTTATCGTCCGCCTCGTCGTCGATGGCATCTGTGCCTTTCTCGTCTTTGAGGCGGTGGAGCGCGGCGGCGGCCATCAGCCTAACCTTGTACTCGGATTTGCTGTCGAGGATTTCACCGAGTTTTGTCTTGTCTCTTTCCTTGATTGCGGCTTCCAGATCGTCCTCGTCGAATTTCGGGCCTTCGTCAACTTTTGGGGTTTTGTCGCCTTTTGTCTCCCCGGGCTTTTTGACCTCGCCGGGTTTCTTTACTATCACCGGCGGTTTCCTGTCGGCCGGCTTTTCGGCGGGTTTCGTCACCTTCTTCTCGACGGCGGTGGAAGTGCCTTTACCCTCTTTCTTCAGGTCGACCTCCCATTCGGAAATCTCGCCGTCCGAAATGATGATCTCCACCTCGCAGGGCTCGTACCCTTCGGCGACGATTTTCATCTTCGCCGTTCCGTCCGGAAGCCCGGAAATAGTCGAACCGGTTTCCCCGATGCAGATTTTGTTGAGGTAAACCTTGGCCTTGACGTTACACTCTACGAGAAGCTCCCCGCTCCCGGCCGCGGCCGGCGTGAACAGGAGCGCAAGCATCAGGATAGCGGCAAAATATATGCGTGTCATCAGAGCCTTCCTTCTGTCCGTCCGTCTCCGAAGTAAATTTTACCATTCCACCGATTCAGATATCAACAATATTCCGAATCCTGGTGCTGCTCCTGGTCTATAAGTACTGATTGCGGCGTTTCGGGAAAATGCCGCGGGCGAGCAGTATAATACCGACTCTCTTTTTCAGTACAGACCCCCAGCGCCGATACTCTTTACCCCCGCCATATAACCACTTCTAGCACAAGACGTTACGCCAGCAAAAATTTCCTTTTCCACTTGACATCGTAACCATAAGAGCTATACTCATACTATGTATATGTAACTCAGGGAGGTTGATATGTCATTGTGCGGCACACGGGAAGAACACGAACGTATAATTAACAGGATAAACAGAATTGAGGGTCAGATCCGCGGCATTAAAAAACTTGTCGAGCAGGACAAGGAATGTTTCGACGTCCTCAAACAGGTCGCCGCGGCTGGCGGGGCGATAAAGGGCCTGGCCACAATCCTTCTCGAAAACCACCTCAAGGGGTGCGTCGCGGAAGCGATTGATAACAAGGATCACAACAGCAGTCTGCTGAACGAAACACTTAAGCTTTTCAGGAAGTTTGCGTCATAGATACCGGGTCGCGCGGTGCTTTCTGAGAGCCGGATAATGAAACAGAAAATTATCCTGACCCTAATACTGGTTATCGTATTATCCGCGGGCGCATGCACGGCGACCAGATACGGGAAAGTAAAGCTGGTGTATGAGCCGGCAAGAGGAAACGCGCTTGACGTAATCCTTCTGGGCGACCGGGCCGTACTGGTGGGAACTTTTTATTTCAGCCATATGCTGCACTACACCGATGAAAAGGACGGCGGATACGGAATAACCTGCGTGGAATGCCACCACGAATACAAAGGCAATCCCGAGGTTCCCCCACGTGACTGCAGGTCCTGTCATTATCCTCATGAAACAAAAACAACGCCCAGCATATGAGACGCGCATCATATCGGTTGCAGAGAATGCCACCTCAGGACGCACCCGAAATTCTCGAACACGTGGAAAACCGATAACGACAGCTGCACGGACTGCCATCTCGTAGAGCTCGAGCCGGCGTTCCTCATGGCGGATGGGAAAAAACTGTCTTACACCACCGCCTACATCGGGCCTTCACCGGACAATAGAAGCTACGTGGACAGCTTCTTCACACTGGCCTTCAAAGACGCGGATTTCGAACTTACCGCCGCGAATGGTGCGGAATTCCACGTCAGTTTCGAGTTCAATGCCGTGGAAGTCAGAGACAGCCTGGTGCCTGCAGCGTCGGGTATCAGGCTTTTGTATTCAACATGCGAAGTTGCGATTACAAGGCGGGGAAAAACCATTTTCAGGGACAAAATAGACTCGAGCGTCAACAGCGGGAAAGACCCGAAAAAGGTTTCGGGGCTGATAATCAAGGCGCTGATGCAGCGCGCATACTATATCGCGACGAAAGCGCTGGACAAAGAGCTATCCGGGGAGTAGAATAGATATTTACAGCAGAAACACCCGGATATAAATAAAGTGAAATAACACTTTTCAGGCGGGAGGACAGCATGAAGCAACTCTTTCCACTCATCCTGGCGGCCGTTCTCGTGATTACCGCATTCGCGTTTGTGCTTCCCGACACCGCAATGGCCTGAGGGAACTGCAAATGCAGAACCCAAGGTGTGGGTCCGGACTCTGAGGCGGCGAAATCCGCGTCGGAAAAGAGAAGGAAAAAGGAAATCCAGAAAGCGCTCGTGGTAATGAAGAAGCTGGAAAAGCAGCTTGCCGAGGCGGAAAAGGAAGAGAACGAGAAAACTGTCAAGAAACTGAAAAAGAAAATCGGAAAGATCATGAAGTACCTCGCCAAGAGAGGCTGGAAACCGCCGGAAGAAAAGGATGATAAGGAAGGCAAGACCGAGGCAAAAGAAGAGAAGGAAGAGAAAAAGGAAAAGGATTCCTGATAACGTCTTCAGCCCGACGGTATGATGCGCAGCCGGGTATACCGGTTCAACTGAAGATAACTCAAGGAGAACGATATGCTGAGGAAAACCGGATTTATCTTCCTGGCGCTGCTGCTTATGACCGGATACGTCATCGCGGCGGAAGAGGCTGAAAAGCCCAAGAAACCGGCGGTCAAGTGGTGCGAGTCCCTGATGGACGCGCAGATCGAGGCGATCGAGAACGAGAAGCCTGTCCTTGTCTACGTTTTCGCAAGCGGCGGCTGAGGCGGCCCCTCCGACCCTTATTCCGACTCAATGTTTAAGTCGGAAGAGTTCATCAATCTCGCCAAAAGTTCTTTCAACTGCGTAAAAATCGACGTCATCAATCCGAAAACCCGCGACTTCGTCATGAAATACCGGCCCTCCATCGGGATCATCATAATAAACGACGAGGAAGAGGAAATCGGGCGTTACACATGGAACCCGTCAAAAACCGACAAGGTGATGGAGGCGCTCAAGGCGATCGTCGGCCTCAAGGACAAGATAGCCGCCGCCGCGAAAGACGACGGGAAGGAAGCGGATATCACGGCCATGCTCGACCTCGTCGAAACATATCTCCTTATAGAACAGGTCGGCAAGGCTATCGACACGCTGGGCAAGGTCGCTGAAAATGAAAAGCTCAAGGGCGATAACAAGCTGAGGGCCAAAGCCTGTTATCTCACCGGGAAAGCCAACCTGATGAAAAGAGTTTTCAAAAAGGCCTGTGAAGCTTTTGAAGAAACCGCCGGGATCGACAAGGACGGCCTGCTCGGTTACAAATTCAAGCTCCAGTACGAATACGCCCAAGTGCTCGTTCGGTTGAAGAAGTTCAAGGATGCGCACGAGGCGCTGAAGCTCTTTATCGAGAAATGCAAAAAGGACGACAACATTATCGCCGCCGAATTCTATATGGGCCTCGTCCTGTACAACATGAACAAGAAGGAAGAGGCCGTGGATTCCTGGATCGACTTCATACTGAAACACGAAAACCACCCACTGGCCAAAGCGGCGGAAAACTACGCCAGCTTTGTCGGCAAGCAGATAGATAAAGAAGAAAAGCAGGCGAAAAAGCAGGAGAAAAAGGAAGAAGCGAAACCTGAAAAAAAAGTGGAAGCGAAACCCGAAAAGAAGGTGGAAGCGAAACCTGAAAAGGAAATAGAAAAGAAAGAGAAAAAATAATCAAGCCCGAAAAAACACCCGGGAGCGGAAGCCCCGGGTGTTTTTATTTAAACGTTACTGCAACGGGACGAAGTCACACCGTAAGGTTCGCGCGGCCGGAGGACTTGACGAGAATCGTATTCGGAAGGCCCTTGAGGAAGCCGCCCATCTTTTTCATGAACGCTTCTTCCCACCCCATGGGCGGCGACTCCATCCCGAGGAAAACGAGGTCGGCGTCCATGGATTCCTGCTGGATTACGTGCGGCGGTTTTTCCTGGGAGCAGATTACCTTCACCTCCGCCTTCACGCGCGCCGCGACGAGGAGTTTCTCGAGGCTCTCCTGCGCGGCCCGCGCGTCCGCTTCATCGCGGACAATTCTCAGGATTCGAATCTTTGCATGCCGCCAGCCCTCGTTCTGCGTGAGCAGGTACGCGTAGATAATCATCAGGTTTCCGTTTTCCAGCCCCCTCCACCACACGTCGATCTGCTTCTTTTTCTTGGCCGGGTTGATATTATGTTTTGCGCGGACGACAAGCACGTCGTTTGCAAGCTGGATGGCGTGTCTGATGCCGGCCGCGTACTGAGTAAACTTCCTGGGGTCTTCGGACCAGCCGAGGCAGACCGTGTTGGGTTTCAGGCGCCCGATGCCGGCGGCCTGTATCAGGGTCGTAAAGCCTGATTCAAAATCATCGGCCACGACCGCCTCCGCAAGCCCGTGAATGTTGTGCTCCGACAGGTATTCGCGGACCTGTCTCTCGAATGCCTCGCGGGATTCGAGGACCTTCTCGGGCGAGGACGTTATGATGTCGGCGATTATCAGGAGGCCTTTCTGGCATTCCAGCCAGTTGGCGAAACGTATCAGGTTCGGCCGGTTCGCGGGGTTACCCGAGATAACGAGGATCTTCGGCCGCCAGTTCTTCGGGTGATGATCCGCTTTCTCGAGCGCGAGCAGGTGGTCGCGTGCCTTCTTGAAAAGCATGCCGCTCTTTGCATCGCCCCAGGCGGTTACGATTTCCTTTCGCTGAATCTGCCTGTAGAGGACATAAATGAAAAAAATCGCCACCAGCGCCCACAGCCAGTTCATGATGAACATCACGACCGTACACCCGATGGCTCCGACAAGGCCGGTCCCCCAGTTGAAGAACCGGAACGTCGGGCGGAAAGAGGGGTTTTCCGCCTTGCCTTCGTAGAACGCCGCGAAGTTCAGCATGCCGTAAGTAATCAGGAAAAACATGGTTATCACGGGCGCAATCGCATTCAGGTCGCCGAGGAGGATTCCGAACTCGGCGACGATAAACGTAACCACCACGGCGCGGCGGGGCTCCTCATTGGGACCGGAGCCGTGGCCGAACGTATGCAGCGACTTGAAGATATCGTCGCGCCCGACCGCCTGCAGGATTCGGGGCGCGCCCATGAAACTGCCGAGCGCGCTCGAAAGCGTTGCCGCAAAAACGCCGACGTAGACGGTCCACCATCCAATTCGCGCGACGTCGCCCATCATGGTCGATTTATTCAGGTCGACGAGGTCGCCGCGCTGAAAGCACCCGCCCAGAAGCAGGATTGCGAGGGTGTAGATTATAAAGGTGAAAAAGATGGCTATGAAAGTCCCGCGCGGGATGGCCTTCGACGGGTCCTTGAGGTCGCCCGACATGTTCGCCCCGGCCATCACGCCGGTCACGGCGGGAAAGAAAATGCCGAACTGGGTGAAAATAATCAGCGGCAGCAGCCTGAGAGTCGCGCCGTCCAGCTTGAAACCGCCTGCAACGCTGGGCGCCAGATTGGATTTCAACGTCTCGGCGGAGAAACTCGGGAATGCGCCGGCAAAAAAGGCGCCGACCGAAAAAAGCAGCGCAGCAAGAATAAAGTACTGAAGCCTTATCGCCCATCCGGCGCCGACGAACGTTATCATGCCCAAGACGATGCAGATTATCGTGCCGATGAAACGGTACGCGGCCAGCATTCTCACATGCTCGGTGGCGGCAGCACCGCCCGCGCCCGGCATCCAGGCCGCGCACCAGTTTATGAACTGCGCCAGCCGCGCCGGGTCAATCTGCCGGCCCAGGGCAAAAAACGCCTCGGTAAAACCTATAATATACATCGCGACCGAAATCGCCTGCGCCAGAAAGAACGCGATCCCGATCGAGCCGCCGAACTCCACGCCGAGCGAGCGGGAAATGAGGAAATATGCGCCCCCGCCCTTCACTCTCTGGTTGGTCGCAACCGCGGAAAGCGAAAGCGAAGTGAGAACCGTAATGAACTTCGCAAGAAGCAGTATGAAAAGCGCGCCCACGATCCCCGCGTTGCCGACGACGTAGCCGGTCCGAAGAAACATGATAACGCCGAGGATCGTCAGCGTGCAGGGAGTGAAGACGCCGCCGAAAGCTCCGAACCTCTTGCGCTGGATGTGAACTGTATGGGGCATGCTCTGGCACTCTTGGAGGCGTTTTGATGGGCGTGTACTACCACCCTCTCGGGTCGCAGTTATCGTATCAGGCGGTTTGAAAACTGTCAAATGAAAACAGTATGCGCCGGGGAAACGGGATACAGATATGAGATAGGTGATAAGTGATAGGTGATAAGAAATAAGGATTTTATTAAATAATAAGCGAAGCTCCTTAGCCCTTATTAACTTATCACTTTTGCAGCGCGAAGCTTATTTAACTTTTCTAACGGGAAAACTGTTTAGCGGGCATTTTTCGCACTTCGGCTTGCGCGGCGTGCAGTAGCGATGGCCGACGGCGACTATCTGGGCGTGGAAATCGTTGTACAGCGGCAGGCTTTTCGGCAGGCTGGATTCGAACAGCTCTTTTATTTCCCCGTACGACTCTTTTCCCTTTATCAGCCTGTGGCGGTAAAGGACCCGCCTCGTGTACGCATCGACGACGAAGGATTTCCTTTCAAGCGCATAACACAGAATAGAATCAGCGGTTTCCTCGCCGATACCGTAAACCCCCAGCAGCTCTTCCCGAAGTTTTTTAGTCGGCACTCCGGAAAAGTTTTCGATTTTCCCGCGATACTCGCCGACGAACCAGCGCACA
This sequence comes from Planctomycetota bacterium, assembly GCA_004376375.1. Lineage (GTDB taxonomy): Bacteria > Planctomycetota > E44-bin39 > E44-bin39 > E44-bin39 > E44-bin39. The sequence continues at coordinate 13,902 of SOJX01000026.1, read as the reverse complement.
AGCGATTTCAGGCGCTTCGCCTTGACGTTGAAGTAGCCGCTCGGGCGGATAAGTCGGGCCAGCCCGCGTTCTGAAAGACGGTTAATCGCGTGCGGTGTGAGCTTGCGCGCTTTCTTGAGATTGTGAATCGCCTTTTCGACGTTCGACCAGTTCGTATTCTGTGTAAGCACGGCCCCGACCATGACTTCAAAAGGGGTGGAGCCCGGCCACCAGTCGCGGTGTCCGAAGCGCGCGAAAAGGGCGCGATAGAATTTCATCAGGACGTTTTTCCTGGTTTTCGTTTTGGCCATGGTTTTTTCAGCATAATGCCTTTCGAAGGCTTTGGCAAGTATTGTTTTACCCCTACATAAAAGGGCGGGTCTGAGACCCGCCCCTACATAAAACAACGGCGGCGCGATAATCGCGCCGCCGTCGTTCTCAGGCGTGATGCCTACGGCTTGACCCATCCGTCAGGGAGTTTCTTCACCTTGACGAACTCGCACGAGCCGCCGATCCGGTAGACGCAGATACCGCCCTTGTGACCGCCGAAAGAATCGTCGCCGTTGCCTCTCATATGGGCGTCGGCCAGGAGAATCTTCTTGGGGTAGTCACCAGGTGAAAGCGGTACTTTCGAGCACCTGATCGTGCAGTTCTTTTCGGTCAGAATGAAGCGTCCATTCTCGTCTTCCTTCGCGGGAACTTTCCCCTTCGAGGCGGGGCAGACGAACAGCTCGGGTGTAAGCATCGCGTTGGATTCGATGAGAATGTTCAGGTGGTCGACTGCGGTCGCGTCTTCACCCGCCCACGGAAACATGTTTGCATCGTTTTCCTGGGCATAAGTGAGAGCGGCAAGACCGATCTGTCTGAGATTGCTGATGCAGGCGCAGCGCTTGGCGTACTCCATGGCCGACATTATTCCAGCGTATGAAAGGCTGGCAAGTAGTACTATGATACCGATAACGACCAGGATTTCGACAAGCGTGAACCCGCGGTTACGCAATTTCCCCATGCATCATCACCTCCTTTCGAGTTTTCAAAGAGCCTGTGCGGATAAAAGAACGTGGCAGTAACGCCCGCGCCTCTGCTTAATTATACAACATGATTGCGGATTATGCAAATTGAAGGGAACCGAGTACCGAGTACCAAGTACCGAGTTCCGGGTCAGAAAGTTTAGATTGGTAATTGCGTATTGAGTATTGAGTATTGAGTATTGAATATTGAGTATTGAATATTGAATATTGTTAATTTGAAATTTTCAATTCTCAATTGGCAATTCTCAATTCGCAATTCTCAATTTCCAATTCGCAATTCGCAATAAAAACGACCCACGACCCTTATCCCTTACCCCTTATCCCGTATCCCTTACACAGTTTCGCGGGAGATTTTGAATGTGACGATTCCCACGTCCGGGCAGGAAAAAAGCGCGACGTCGGGGTCGTCGGCCCACCAGAAATCCGCGCCCAGGAGCATGGCATAGATTTTCTGCCACACGGCCGTGAGCGCGACCGGGCATATCGTAAGCGGCTGGTCCGGCCGGGTCGTTTCCCACTTGTCGCCGAGCCTGTGCCCGGCCGGGCATTCCTTCGTCAGTTTGTCGACCTCGATCGTGACCTTGTAATTTTCAGGCATGATCTATCTCCAGTGACGGTTATTTCATTGGAATTATATTCTAAATGGTATCCGCCATACTTCAAGCAAAACACAACATTACCGCCCGTTGCCGCCGTTGCCGCCGAGGCGGTGGATGCCGCGGGTGCTCCACCATTTGCGCCATTCGCGGACGTGGGGCTCGCGGTTGCCCGCGGTCGCGTAGACGGGGAAATGCGCCGTCCTGCGGGTATAGTGTTTCAGAAGATAGAACGCCGCCGCGCGGACGATTTTGTGTACATGGCGCAGCGCCTCGATGCAGGCCGGAATGAACTCCGCAAGCGACAGGCCGAGCACCTCGACGCCCGCGTCCTCCAGTGCGTCGCATGCCCAGTCGGCGCGCTCGCGGTCCTTGTTCCTGCGATACCAGCTCCACCAGGCATCCTGGTCCGTTCCGTAATCGCAGAACGTCGTGCTGATGAGGTTCAGCAGCGCCTTCATCCTCCACGCCTGGCGGCGCGAGCCGAGCAGCTTTATCTGCATCGGAATGTTTTTCTCCGGACTTCCGTTTCTCTTGACATTCATTCGCCAGCCGCCGCGCCTGCTCGTTGCGCGCTTGACATTGTTGAGCGCGATCTGAATGCCTCTAATGTAATTGTGCATACTTCACCTCCTGTGGACCGGCACTATTACCGGTCTCTATTTTTTTCCTCCCTTCGAATTTCTGATGCCTTTCGTATTCCACCACTCAAACCATTCCTGAATGTGTGGCTCGCGTTTTTGCGCGTTTGCGTGTACCGGAAAATGGGCCTTGCGGCCGGTATAATGCTTCAGAAGATAAAACGCTGCCGAGCGAACGAGTACGGCCGCGTTCCTGAGCGCTTCAATGCATGCCGGAATGAATCTCTCCAATGAGAGACCTAACACGGAAACGCCTGCTCTTTCAAGCGCGTCGCACGCCCAGTCGGCGCGCTCGCGGTCCCTGTTTTCGCGATACCAGTTTTTCCAGGCCTCCTGTTCCGGGCCGGCGTCACGGAAGGTCGTGCTGATAAGACTCTGGAGCGCTTTCGTTCTCCACGCCGGGCGCCGCGAGCCGAGCAGCTTTATCTGCATCGGGATGTTCTTTTCAGGATTGCTGCATCTTATCCTGCGTATGCGCCAGCCGCCGCGCTTTGACGTCGCCCTGCTCAGGTTGTTGATTGCATTCGTAATGCCTGCTGCTCCTGATGCACCGTACATCTTTTACCTCCTGTGAGCCTGTAACAATCGCCGTTCACAGCCAGCCGCGAGAGAAAAGCTTCTGTTACAGGCTCCATGTTTGAGAAATCGCTTCGGTCTTTAGCTGTCTATATATCAAATCCGATGCCATAATGCGCGAATTACGTATCTGATTGAGGCTAAAAGGATTATGCGAAATCCAGCAAAGCAGCGGTATGGTGGAAAAGCTCACAATATGGTGAAAATTATCATATTTTCCTACTAATTATTCATATAGATGATAAAATGCTGCGAAATCACGGGAGGTTGAAATGCCGAAACGGGTACTGATTCTTGATACGCCGGAAAAGGACCTGCATAAGCTGGGCGAGACATTCGCCGCCGCCATCGGCGAGGGTTGCGAAGTCCATCATGTCGGAGATTCAAAAGAGTTGCTGCTGAAGCTGAGTTCGGGGCTGCCGTACGATCTCGTGCTCGTGGATTATAACCTGGGCGACGGCGAACTCCGCGGGCTCGACATCCTTCCCGAGCTCCGGCTGGTCGACGAGGAAATTCCGATCGTGGCCGTGGCCGACAAGGGCGACGTCAACGTCGCGGCCAAGGCCGTCAAGGCGGGCGCGACCGATTTTCTCGTCCGCGGGAAAAAACTGGAAGAGCGCGTAAAGACTCTGCTCGGCAAGATGAAGAACCTTATCAGTCTGATCCACCGCAACCGGCTGCTCGACGAGCAGAACGTGCTGCTTCGCGAGGCCGACCGCGCGCGACATGAAATCGTCGGCGAGTCGCCGCAGATTCAGAAGGTTATCGAGCTTTCGCACCGCGTCGCGAAGATACCGCGGCCGGTTCTCCTTGTCGGCGAGCGTGGGACGGGCAAGGAAATCATCGCGCGGCTGATTCACGCCTGCGGCGGTCCGAACCGTCCGCTGGTGTGCGTCAACTGCGCGGCGTTCACCGACACGCTTCTCGAGAGCGAGCTTTTCGGGCACGAAAAGGGCTCCTTCACCGGCGCGGACAGTCTCGTCCACGGGAAGTTCGAGCTTGCCAAAGGCGGCACGCTGTTCCTCGACGAGATAGGCAACATGACGCTTTCGTTCCAGCAAAAGATTCTTCGCGTCGTCGAGTACGGGACGTTCACGCGCGTCGGCGGCTCGACGGAGACAAAAACGGATGCGCGGATTATCGCGGCGACCAACCGGGACCTGAAGAAAAAAATGGAGACCGGCAAGTTCCTGCGCGACCTCTACGACCGGCTGTCGTTCGAGGTCATCCGCGTACCGCCGCTGCGGGAACGCGAGGGCGACATCGAAGTCCTTGCGCGCTACTTTCTCAACCAGTTCATGAAGGAAATCCCCGCCTTCCGCGGTAAGCGGCTGTCGAAGGAAGCGCTCAAATTCCTCCGCGAATACGATTTTCCCGGCAACGTCCGCGAGCTCAAGAACAAGATCGAGCGCGCAGCCTACCGCGATACGACGAACGAGATAACGCCCGAAGACATCGGCATGCTTCCGAAAAAGGAAATCAGCGTCGAGGGCAAGGACTTCGAGACGCGTGTCGAGAATTTCAAGAAGCGGCTGATAAAGGACGCGCTCGAAGCGGCGGGCGGAAACCAGGCCCAGGCCGCGCGCTCACTCGGCCTCTCGTACCACCAGTTCAGGTATTTCCACAAGAAGCTGAAGGCCTGATACCAATCCTGTCAGGCAGACGGTTACTGAACTCCATCCGTAATCATGGAGGTTTATAGATGGCGCTATTCCTGCTGGCGATTGCTCTGCTTGTCCTGCTTTTTCTGTCGGCGTTCTTCGCGGGCTCCGAGACCGCGCTGATGGTGGTCAGCAAACTCCGCCTGAGAGTAATGGCCGAAAGCAAGCCACGCAGGGTGAAAATAATCGAGGGCGTCCTCGCAAAACCGGAAAAGCTTATCGGGACAATCCTTCTCGGCAACAACCTGGTCAATATCGCGATGTCCGCGATTGCGACCGCGCTCGCAATCTCAATCTGGGGGAACAGGGGGATCGTATACGTTACCGCCGTGCTCACCATTGTGATCCTGATATTCGCCGACATTACGCCGAAAATTTACTCGAAGTATTATAACGAGCCGGTATCGCTCTGGACGGCGCCTATCATGAAGTTCCTCGTGTTTATCCTGGGCCCGTTCGTATGGCTCGCGACTTCTGTTTCCAACCTGCTGCTTCGGCTTCTCGGAATCGACGTAAGAAAGATGAAAAAGCCGCTTATGACAGAGTCGGAAATCCGCATGTGCATAAAGATGGGATGGGACGACGGGACCATAACCGAAGACGAAAGGAAGATGCTTGCGCGGGTCTTCACGCTGAACGACAAAAAAGTCGGCGAGGTGATGGTGCCGAAGGATAAAATGGTGACAATCGCCGAAGACTCCGGCCTGAAACAGGCGATTGACACGATTATGCATAAAGGCATGACCAGGATTCCCGTAACCGGCACGGAGAAAGACGAAATCGTCGGCATCCTCCACGCGAAAGACCTTTTCCGGCATATCGAAGAAGGCGATAAATTTTCTCTGAAAAAGATTCTGCGCCCGCCCATTTACACGTCTTTTGAGCGCAAGATAGACTCACAGCTCAAGGACTTCCAATCCAAGCGGCTGCACCAGGCGATTGTTCTCGACGCGGAGGGGAAAGCGGCGGGCCTGGTTACGCTCGAAGATATAATCGAAGAACTCGTCGGCAACATCGAGGACGAGCACGACGTGGCGTAGTTAGTCGTTGGTGGTTAGTGGTTAGTGGTTAGTGGTTAGTATATAAGATATATTCAGCGGGCGGGACTGCCGGGGTGGCCGGAAAGCGCCGCGTTTACCTTGTCCAGCATCATTTGAAAGAGCGGTATGTGCGATCTGCTTTCAGCGGTTCTCTTTGCCTTCAGGAGGAGTCTGCGGGAAGTATCGGGATCAACCAGCTTCGACCATTCAAAAAGAGCCATTTCCATGAAGTCTGAAGACCTGACCGAATTTGACTCGAAGTAAATCACGGCTTTTTCTATTGCGTCGGCGGCGTCGGGCTTCCCGAGTTTTGCGAATACAATGGCTCTCGTCAGCATGGCATCGGCTATTTCTGAAACTCTCTGGGAACTGTTCGCAATGAAGACGGCCTGCTCCGCGGTTTTCATCGCGTCGTCGTATTTTTCGAGCAGCAAGTTGGATTGGGTCAGGTTGATGAGAGTTTGCGACCTCCAGAAGTTGTCTTCCACATCCTCGAGCATATCAAAGGCATTTTCCGAATATTCCAGGGCGCTCTCAGGATTGTTCTGGGTGAGGAAGTGCCCCGCGAGGTTCGAGAGAGCAATGGCGATCGATCTCGGGTTTCTGTTTTTTTTCTCGATGGCCAAGGCCTTTTTATATGCATCTATTGAGGCCTTCGATTCTCCGAGACTACTGTAGTTGACCGCAATATTGTTATAGGCCTTGCTTGGCACGGTATCCCCGATATCTTCCAGAGCTTGAATGTATTTTTCGAAATACCGGATCGCGTCTTCATACTGCTCCAAATGGAAATAACAGACCCCGGTTGTATTCAGAATTTCTACTGCCGTGCGGTCTTCAATGTCGCTGGAGATTTCAAGGCCTTTGCGGCAGCAGTCGAGGGCTTTGTCTGCATCGGCATTTGCAACATGCACCTGAGCGTGTAGCCAGTACGCGCAACAGCGAAGATTTCCGGGAAGGGACTCGTCCAGGTGGATATCGCCGAGCCCCGGTATTATATTCCTGTAATCCTGTTTTTTCATTCTGAGGCGGCCGATCAGGAGGCGAAGATTGGCTGACCTTACGGGATCTGTTTCTTTTTCAAGTATTTCCCCCACGGCGACCAGAAGCGGTTCCGGGAGGCCGCTCTCAACCATTGCGAGTATTTCTTCGAGGAAACGGTAAACATCGCCGTTATGGCTCTCGTATGCTTCATTAATATACTGCTCATAATCCGGCGGAAGGAAGCTCATTTACATTATCCGTAATAATACCAGATGAAATTATCCTGCCGTTCCCGGCAGGATTACTCTTACCATAAAGTATACAACGCGGATTGAAAAACGGCAAGCTTACGCGCGGGCACGGCCGCGACGATAAGAACCCCGACAACCGCCAGCGCAACAATCAGCCGCGTCGAGACTTCGCCGTTGTTGAGTTTTCTAATCATCTTCCACCACGCGGTAAACGCGGATGTTGTCGATGAGGCAGGTGCCCGAACTGGAGACAATGGCAAGATTTCCGTTCTTCCAGTCTTTCATCCACCGCCGAAGAGGGATCGCGGTCGGCGGGAGTTTCTTTCCGTTGACCGTGGGCGTTACGCGGAACTTTCCGCCCACTTTTTCGCACAGCACGCTAATACGATACCATTTGTCGGGGACCCATTTGTGTTTTTTATACAGTTTTCCGCAGAACCGGAGGACTTTTTCGTCGCCGAATTGGAATATATCCAGCCCGTGATCCCGCCTGCCGGTCTCCCACACGTAGATGCACCCGCGACCGTCAAGGCCTCCCATTCCGAACGGCTCGTCTCCGTTTTTCATGTCTACTTCGACTCTGAACGGCGGCTTTATTTCGAACTGGCGCGTGAGGCCGCATGAACCGTAGTGGGTCAGGCTCCCGAAGCCGTGGTATCCCCAATCGCCGCTCCGCGCCGCGTCTTTCGTGATTTTGACGTTCCCCCAAGTAGTCCAGCTTTCAGAAAATTTTCCGCCTTCGAAGGTCTCCTCCCAGGCGAGCTTGAACCGCTCCGGGTTTTTAAACAGTTTCGTAAGGGGAGTATAAATATAAAACCCGAGCGGCACGGCCGCGACGACGAGCACGCCGACTATCGTCAGGACGATAATCAGCCGGGTCGAGACTTCGCCTTTATGCCTAATCATCTTTTACTGCCTGGTAAATCCGGATATTATCGAAATATGCCGTGCCGGTACCGCAGCTGAAAGAGAAGTCGACGTTTTCCCATTTCTTCATCCAGTCGTAAGCGTTGGATAGTTCTTTTTTATAGCTTCTGCCGCTAACGTCTCCGTTCACAAAAAGCTTCTTCTCGACCAGCTCTATCTTCAGCCTGACGTGGTACCACCTGCCCGCCTTCCATTCGACTTTCTTATCCGGCACCCATCCAAGAGCAATACTACCGGGTTTATGGAAGGAAAAAAGCCAGTAATGCGAGCCTCCTCCGGTCTGAAAGAGGACAACTATCCCCTTTCCATCGTGTGCATTCCTGTTGAATGGTTCGATCCCGTTGTAACAGTCGAACTCGATGACAACGGGCAGCCTGGAATCGCAGGACCTGCGGATTCCGCTCGATCCCATGCTTCCCATGCCCCCCGACATCCGGCACGAGTAATTACCGCCGCGTTTTATCTTACCGTCTATTGAAATCTGGTTTCGATTCCACGATTTCCATTCGGTGGCCAGTTCGCCGCTTTCGAAATCTTCTTCAAAAATGATTTCAAGCTGTTCTGGTTTTGCGAACAACTGCTTGATGCTCGGGTAAACATAAAATCCCAGCGGCACGGCCGCGACGATGAGCACGCCGACTATCGTCAGGACGACAATCAGCCGCGTCGAGACTTCGCCTCCCGTTTTTCTGACACAGATCATTTTCTGATCCTGCGGATGCTGACATTGTCTATGAATGATTTGCCGTAACCGGGCACAAAGCCGATATTTGCTTCCTCCCATATGGCCTGCCATTTCGAAAGCGGCAGATCCTTTTTGCCGATCAGCGTTTTATCCACCGTTGTCGTTATCCTGCAGTTTTCGCCGACGTGCTCGTACAGCACTTTCACGTGATACCATCTGCCGCTTTCGAAACCGATGTCTTTCCTGATGCTTGTTTTGTCTTTCTCTATCCCCCTCTGCGCTCCGGTTTCCGCAATACCGCTCGTGTATAATTTCAGGAGGCAGACTTCCGGGCGCGTCCGGATCCTGAAGAAAAGGGAATAGAAGCAGTATATTTCCTGAATAATGTCGTCTTTCAGCCTGACGTCGAATTCGATCTCGAGCGGCGGTTTCCCGGTTACGGGCCGGGACAGGACCACGTCGAAGCTGCCGTTTATGTACGCGCATTTTTCACCCGGACGCTCCGGGGCGTCGACGATCTTGACGCGCTCATCCGCTCTCCATTCACTTCTTGAAAACTCTTCAAAATCTTCTTCCCATTCGAGCCCGTAACCCATTGAGTATTCGATAAACTGTACGGTCGGCTTCCACATGTACCAGCCGAACGGCACGGCCGCAATGATAAGCACGCCGACAACCGCCAGCGCGACAATCAGCCGCGTCGAAACCTCGCCGGTTTGATTATTTCCCATGTGAATCATTTTTTTCGGACTTTGGCCATTCTTCTCGTGTATTGCTGTTCATGAGCCCGCAGCGGGGAAACATCGCTGGTGAGATATCAGGATTGGCAATATCGAATTGGCGCCCTTCCGCGATTTCCTTTTCATATTTACTCAGGAATTTTCTCCAGAGTTTCTGCGCCTCGCCGACTTCTTCGTTACTTAACTTGGGCGGTCTTGAAAAGCAATAGTGATTTTTTATATAGCCGGCAAGATAGTCCAGGATTTCCCCTGGTACCTCGTCATCGCCGAGGCGATCGATCAATATCTCAAGAACTTCTAATCTGGTGCCGAGACTGCAGGCCGCGGCGTACGTGGCCCCCAAAAGCCAGTCTTCCTTTGCGGCTCGGAGTGCTTTCAAAACAGGTTCTTTGAGCTCGGCTGTCTTCGATCTCTCAGCCAGCTTGCATGCCTCGATCCGGACATCAACGTTCTTATCCGCAAGCAGGCCGGGCATAATCCTGATTATCCCGTCAGACAGAGGAAAAGGAGTGTTTATAAGAGTCTGCTCGCGAACGTAAGGAATTTCGTGTCTGAGAAACTTTTCAATTTTCTTTTCAAATCCATCCGGGCGGAAATCTTCCTTTTCGCTTATTGCGATAAGGAAAGTGACGATCTCTCCGGGCTTTTCAGGCTCACGCGGGGCCTGTCCTCCGCGCTCGAGAAGTACCTTCACCGCTCCTGTCAGGGCTTTGCATGATCCCCGGGGCCTTGGATAGCAGGAATCTTCGAATTCCAGCGTTGTTGTCCGCCTTACCGCATTATCCAGGCCGTCGATAAGCACGCCCATATCTTCCGCATTGCCTACACATTCGAGCATGAAAGCGGCATAGACTTCCGCCTGAACGCTTTTCATGCCAAGAAGCCTTGCGGCGCCCCTGCGGACCCTCGGCGCAAATTCCTTCTTCCATGAACATTCGACAAGATACGATCTTTCGAACGCAAAACTCGGCTCCCATATGCTGCGCCCGGGGTACTTGGTTTTCAGCCTCGGGTCGGGCAGGCGGTAGTTGAGGGTTCCGGCGGCTTTGACCGCATAAAAGTCGCCGGAGGAATTCAACAGATCAATCAGTGCTTCAGTCGCCTCCGGCGTCGGTATCAGCCGGATTCCATCAAACGCCTTACTTCTGTATCCTTTTACTTTTTCAACGAGATAAGGAAGATATACGGGGTATTTTATTGCAATTAAGCCCTCGGATTTCTCATCCGAGCTGAGCATATCGTCCACGATCTTTTTTGCCTCTTTTTCATCCGGCATTTTGAACGATATCTCGGTTTTCACATTACGTATATCATCCGGTTTGAACTTGCCCCAGCCCAGGTAGTGTGACACCTCGATAGAGTATTCTCCTTCATCTTCAATTAAGGCGTACCTGTGAAGCTCGAGTTCTCTAACGAATTTTTTCCCCGGCTTCACCGCCGCCCATCCGGCGAGTCCTCCGGTGCTAAATCCCGAGGGGTAGGGGTCGGGTGCCTTTCCTTTGGGCCCTTTTACTTTAATTTTGAAACTGTTTGCCCGCATGCCAAAGCGGTAGTCGCCGCCCGTATAAACTGCGAATTCTTCTTTCCCCATATTTTCGACAACGTAACGGATATTAACGACTTCGCCGAGGAAATACTCTTCCTTCTCGAGCTCAAGATAGATTTTGGCATCTTCCGGCACTGGCTGGGATTTACTGTAGTCCTTTTTTCCCCCCGCTTCAACAGTGACAATCAAAACTCCAATCATTGCAAGCGACAAAATAAACCTCATAATGGCTTCTCCGTAACTACTGCACTTGGAATATGACTTATATATTTATATTCTATGTGATTTTGCAGGAACTGCAACTGAAAGGCGGTAATTGGTCCCGGGTCCTGTGTCCCGGGGTCCCGGGTCATATTGATTGCGGATTTCGGAATGCAGAAATGAATCGAAAATCGTAAATCGCAAATCGTAAATCATTTTACGGAAGATAGCCTTTTAGTCCTGTTTTGCGGGTCCGAGAAACCAGCGGCGGTTACGGGAATCCCATTTCAGGCGGGATTTATTTTCTCGATACCAGCGTTTCACTGTCCCGGCTATCCAGGTGCGTTTCGGCAAGGTATCGCCGGCGCTGCAACCGGGGAATTCAGGCATCCGTGACAGCACAGCACGCGCCGCCTCCCGGACCTGCTTGTCGAAATCATTCTGAAATGCCGTGATAAGGGGTACAATCGCGCGCTTGTCGCCGATTTTTCCCAGTGCTTTTGCGGCTGCGACGCCGGGGCTGACACACGCAAAGCTCTGGCCGGTTGGATAGATGATTTCAACATTCTTTCTGCAATTCAGCAGTCCCACCAGCTTGAGGGTGGCTGCGTTGTCGCCCAGCTCGCCGAGCGCCCAAATCGCCGCAATCGTGGGGTGGGCATGAGTCCGGTAGCGGCCGACCATATTCGATCTGTACGATTTGTGGTCATAAACTACCGAGCATTCCAACCCGAGCTCAAGATTGGAGACCAGCAGGTTTACTTCGCCGTAACCTTTACAAAGCCCGATGGAGATTGCAGCCTCGCCGCGCACACGCATGTCTTTGTCGTTTTTAAATGCTCTCGACAACACGGGGAGGGTTGATGAGTTTTTGAACCGGCCGAGCGCCACTGCAGCCGAGAGTCGAACGCTTGATTCACCGTCGTTTTCAAGCGCGTTCACGATCGGGTCAATAGCCCGTCTGTCTCTGAAATTTACGAGCGATTTGATCGCCTGGCAGCGGACGATTGCATCGCCGTCGTTCTGGAGCGCCCCGATAATCCGAGTCAGTATTTTTTTACCCTCAAGCTTTGTCAGCGCAATCATTGCGGCGCACCGCACGCCCGCGTTTTCGTCTTTTTCCATTACTTCCATGAGCGGCTTGATTGTACTCCTGTTGTTGCATGATTGAAGGATTTCAACCGCGATCCTGCGGTAGTAGGAATAGGGTTCGGTAGCGATGATGTCAAGCAGCGGCTTGATTATTGCGCCGGTGTGGTTGTACTTGAGCCACCTGATCGCGGCGTTTCGGACCGAATAGTCCGGGTCTCTGAGCGCGGCTATGAACAGGTCTGCGGATCGAGAGTCTTTGAAGTTCGAAATAGCGTTTGCCAGTGTGCCGCGCGAGGACGTGTAAGCCTCGTCTTTGAAAAAGCCGTGCAGGATGGGTATGACGCGGGGATCCTGGATGTTTTGCAGCGCACATGTAATTGCGTTGAACACCCTGCCGGCTTTTTCAACTTTAAGCTTTTCAAGAAGCGGCTCAACCGCTGACGCGTTCCTGATCGCACCGAGGGCGTTTACCGCAGCGACGCGGACGTCAATACTGGCATCGCCCTGAAAAGCCCTCAGCAAGGCTTCCATCACCCCGGCTCTCCTTTTGTTCCCCAGTACCCCTGCGGCTGCCATCCGGACGTTCTTACTGGAATCACTTTCAAGAGCATTTATTACCGTGTCGACATTTTGCGAATCCTTGAAATTCCCGAGCCGACAGACAATTTCCGAACGGACGCGGGGGTTTAACTCGCTCCCAAGCATCTCCCTCAACGGACCCGATATTTCCGGGTTACGAGTTCTTCCGAGCGCGTTGACCGCCATTGTTCTTACGTTACAGTCGTTGTCTTTTCGAAGAGCTTCCAGAAGCGGCTTAATGACGCTGGAATTTTTTATAGCGCCGAGTGTTGATGCCGATATACGGCGAACCTCGCTGCATTCATCGTTCAGCAGGGAGCTGCTCAATTGCCCGATTGAGCGGCTGTCCCGCTTTCTTGAAAGCGCACACACCGCTGCTACGCGGACATTATTATCAAGGTCTTTTCCAAGCGAATTCAGAAGCAGGGGCAATGCAAACTCATCCTTGCTTTGCTGGAGTATTCTCGCCGTCGCGATCCGGGCCTTGGCGTCTTTGGAGCGCAGCAGCAGGTAAGATAAAACGTTCCGCCGGCGCACGGGAAGCTTTTCATATTTTTTCCGCCATGAGATTCCGTGGACAATTAAAAGCCCGGCGACCGCATCCGTTTTCTCTGATGTCGGGCAGTCAAGTATTTTTTCCAGCTCGGGCAGCATTTCCCGCCAGAGATTGTTCCCGAGACTTGAAAGGATGCTGCATGCGCTGACTGCTGATTTTGCTTCTCCGGACTCCAGCAGTTTACGGGCCAGCGATAAAGCCTTGTTGGGCCTGGCAGTTATTACCGATATTGTTTTATCATCTATTGGTTCCTCCTGCCGGTGCAGGCTGGATTCCAGCAGGCAGAATCGAAGCGGCTGGTACGCAAACATGCTCCCGAAGAGCAGCGTAAACAGAAACGCTATTCCAAGACTGAATTTCAAAACCATTACCGTTTCCCCAATCCCGGCTCTGATGTACTGCGGCACTTATTTCGACGAGACATTGAGAATGCTATTCAAATAACCCCGGACATCCCTAAGCAAGCTTTCGACTCTATATAGATTATATTCATAATTGAGTAAATGTCAATTGAAAACCATACAACGTTATTATATTGCCATATAGGCATTTATATACCCAGCCTGTAAGTGTTTATATATTCGTGTCCCTGTTTTGGCAATACGGCTATATGCAGCTGACAACCGAGCAGGCAATTCTGAGTTTGCTTCTTTTTATACTTCCTGGCGTCTGAACGGGTTCACTCAGTTGGATAACCGTAAATATCATAGTCCTCATATTAATTAAAGAGGGCGGACAGGAATGTCCGCCCTTCCGACTCTTGACTCTTGACTCTTGACTCTTGACTCTTGACTCTTGACTCTTGACTCTTGACTCT
>SOJX01000014.1 GCA_004376375.1 Planctomycetota bacterium | reverse complement strand
GGGAAGACGGCATCGCCGTGATATCTTTACAATGATCTTTTACCCGCACGTTACCTCTTACGGACCGGAAAACTATAATACCGACACTTACCTCACCCAGGGGCTCGGGAGCACGCTTTTCATCACCGCCAGCCCGCTCGAGGTTGTCGAAAATCCCATAAACGAAGCCAAGGCCGTTCCGTTGGTTTACACTACCGACCAGTCGGTTTTTCGCGGCGGGCAGTTCATCACTATTAATGAAAGCGGTTTTCTCAAGCACCAGCTCGATGAAATGCGGGGCAAGGAGGAAAGCAAGAAATATCTCGTGGCGGCGGCAATGACGGGAAAGTTTACAAGCTACTTCAAGGGCAAAGCCGTACCCAAGCCAAAGCCGAAACCGCAGCCCGGCGGTGGGGGCATGAGTGTGCCGGGGATCAGAGATGCAATTGATCCAAGAGGGCGCGGCCCGCGTGGCCCGGGCAGGTTCCCGCGAAAACTGCCTCCAGGTCCTCCGAAGCCGAAAAAAGGGGAGCCTAAAAAAGTTGAGCCTGAAAAGGCTGAGCCCAAAAAAGGGGAAGCCAAAAAGCCTGCACCGCCCGTCAGGAAGGAGCAACCGAAAAAACCTGAAGGTGAAACCAAAACACCGCCGGCGCCCGGGAAACCGGTTGAACCGAAGGAACCGCCTGTGCCCGAAAAACCGGCAGCTCCCGAAAAAAAGCCCGATTCACCAGAGCCCGGTGAGTCCGAGATAGAGGAGATTGATATCCCTGGTGGTGCAACCCAGGACCCGCCGCCTTCGCCCGATTCTCCAAAAGCTGCTCCGCCGGCTCCACCGACTCCGCCGAAACCGGATAAGACCGAAGAACCGGAGCCGAAAAAACCGGAGACCGCCAAGCCTGATAAAGCGAAACCTGAAGCCGCAAAACCGAAACCGGCAGAACCAGGGCCGGGCGTTCCCGGCGTGCCGGGGCCAGGCGTTCCCGGCGCGCCTCCTGCGGGCGGCAACGAGACTGTGATAGAACCCGTTACAGTTGAAAAATCCGGGTGGAGTCAGGTTGCGGTCATAAGCGACGACAGGTTTATCATCAGCGGCCCCCGCGGCCCGCACTGGGCGCCGCGTCCCGGTCGGCCGCAACCGGGAACTTTTGTACAGCGAGTGGATTACTCCTGGCGTCTTCTCAGGAACCTGCTCGAGTGGATGCTGGAGGACTCGGACATCGTGCAGATACGCGGACGCGGCATGCAATCCCACGTCCTGAAAAGCGACATCACCACCGGCCAGACGATGATTGCGCGCATTATAAATCTGTCACTTATGCCGCTCATCATTATTTTCGCCGCGCTCCTGCGCTGGGCGCTCAAGCGCCGACGCCGCAGACGACTGGCCGCGATGGAGGTCGAGTAATGCAGGTGAAAACTATCATCATCCTGGCGGTGATCCTGGTGGTATTGCTCGGGTTGGCCATAATCGCTTCCAGGAAGACTCAGCCGCCACCGCCGTCAAAAGACGCGCACGAGCTTTATTTCTCCGACTTCATCCCCCAGATGGCGGGCCGCATAATCCTTGAAAAACCCGCCCGGGAAGACGAAAAAGAAAAACAGGAACCCGAAAAAGTGGAAGTAGTTAAACTCGAAATCGGCGACGAATGGGTCGTGGCGAACCGGTATAATTATCCCGCACAGGAAAGCCAGATCAATTCCGTTCTTGATGCTCTCGAAAACCTCAAACGCGGTGAAGTCTTCTCCAGTAAGAAGGAAACCCACAGGCAGTTCGAAGTTTCCGCCGACAAGGCGCTTCACCTGCGCGTCGATGGTTCCGTCGGCGGCGTGATGGCGGATTTCTACATCGGCAAAAGCGCGGGAGGCCGTGAATTCTTCGCGCGTGAATCTGGAAACGACGAAGTTCGCAGACTCAACATCAGCCCGTTTCAGACTTCGATGCAAAAATGGCTGAACACGAGTTGCTTCGACGATTTCCAGGCCGATAACGTGACGGGCATCGCGGTAGAGACGCCCGAGTTCACGTACTGGCTGCGGAAAGATGAAATCGAGGAACCCGACCCCAAGTGCGCAAGCAAAACGGTTAGAAGGGCTGTTTGGAAACTGCTCGAACCTGAGGAGAAAGAGGCGAAAAAAGGCGCTGGAGAAGCGCTTGCGGGGTCTCTCGCGAAGCTGAGCCTTCAGGACATCGCAGGCGTCGAGGTCAAATCCGAATACGGATTCGACAACGCGGCGCTGGTTGTCGCTGCGGCCGTCACCGGGCGCGGAAATGAAGACGTAGTCGTAACCTTCGGCAAGTTGACTGAAGTCAGGAAAGAGAAACTCTATTACGTGCAGATTTCGGGCAAAAAGCATATCTTTCTTCTCCCTGAAAGCACTATAAAGCAGTTCACCAGGAAGCTGGACGACCTTCGCGAAAAACCGAAAGAAGAAAAAAAGAAACCGGAAGAGAAGAAGAAACCCGAAGAGAAGAAGAAACCCGAAGAGAAGAAGCCGGAAGAGAAAAAGAAACCGGGAGAAACCGGACCGGAAAAAAAGAAACCGGTTGAAGAAACCGGGAAACCGGATGAAAAGAAAAAAGATTCGCCCAAGCCCGGTGAACCTGAAAAAGATTCCGGCGCAGCGCCTCCCGCGCCGCCGGAGACGCCCAAACCCAAATAAGGTTTTAGGTGTCAGGTTTTAGGTGTCAGGTTCTATGAATATATTTATTTCCTGAAACCTAATACCTGATACCTTACAAAGGTTGTGGCTGACTGAAGGCAAATTCATGCCGCTCACGTGGAGGGCGAAAAACCCAGAAAAATCTTGCTTTTTATCTTAAAAGGGCTATCATAAAAGTTTCCAGGTTTTGCAGCAGGAGCGATTACCATGTCCCGGGTATGCGAGTTTTGCGGAAAACACACAAGGAGCGGGAACTCGGTTGCCCGCCGCGGTCTGGCCAAATATCTGGGCGGCGTAGGCCGGCGCACCACCGGCAAGAGCAGGCGCAAGTTCAAAGCCAACATCCAGAAAGTCCGGGCGGAAATCGACGGCACCGTCCGGCGGGTCAAGATCTGCACAAAGTGCCTGAGATCGGGTGTAATCAAGAAGCCGTCCCGCAGAAAGCACGAGCCGGTGCGGCCCGACGCGTAAACCGCGTCGCCCCAAAACAGGAAATGACGGCATGGGCGGCCATGCCGTTTTTTGTTGGGGGAAAATACAGTTGTGAAAATTGACAAGCAGCTTGTCCGAAAAATCGCACTGCTTGCCCGCCTTGAGATTCCTGAAGATAAAATCGAGACCATGCAGGCGCAGCTCCAGGAGATCCTCAGCTATTTTGAGATGCTGAGCGAGCTGGATACGAGCGAGGTTCCGCCCACGGTGTTTCAGCATACGTCGTCAAGCGTTTTCCGGGAAGACTGTGTCCGCGAAAGTTATCCTCAACATATCCCGCTTGAACAGGCCCCGGAAAGTCATCTGGAATATTTCAGGACACCTCGCGTCGTCGAAGAGGAATCGCCGTGATTTCGACAGCGACCGCCCGCCGGATTGCAGGTGACGTCCGAAGTGGAAAACGGACTGCGCGTGAGGTTGTCGAAGAATCTCTCGCCCGCATTGAAAAATACGACGGCGAAATTCATGCGTTCGTACATGTATGTTCCGACGAGGCCCTGGCCCGTGCCGACGGGATTGACGCCGCCGTCGCCCGGGGAGAAACCGATGGACTCCTGCTCGGAGTTCCGGTCGCGGTAAAAGACAACATCTGCACAAGAAACATCCCGACGACCGCAGCCTCCCGAATACTTGAAAATTACAGGCCGCCCTACGACGCGCATGTGATTGAGCGATTGCTTGGAGAAGGCGCGGTGATTGTGGGAAAGACCAACCAGGACGAGTTCGGAATGGGCTCGACGAGCCAGTACACGGTTTATGAAGCTACGCGCAATCCCTGGAATTCAGGGCGCGTGCCCGGCGGGTCTTCCGGCGGCTCGGCCGCGGCCGTGGCGGCGGGGATGGTGCCGATTGCCCTCGGGACCGATACCGGCGGTTCGATCCGGCAGCCTGCCGCGTTCTGCGGAGTGACCGGGCTGAAGCCGACATACGGCCGGGTCTCCCGCTACGGGCTGATTGCGTTCGCGTCCAGCCTCGACCAGATCGGGCCGATAACGGCCGATGCGCCTGACGCCGCGCTTGCCCTTCGCGTCATTGCGGGCCGGGATGAACGCGATTCTACCAGCGCGGATAAGAAAGTGCCCGCGTATGACGGGAAACCCGTTTCCGGGGGATCGATTGAGGGTCTGAAAATCGGCTTGCCGCTGGAGTATTTTCCTGATAACCTCGACGGCGAAGTGGCCGCCGCGGTCCGCCTGGGCGTTTCCGGGCTCGAGAAGCTGGGCGCGAGCGTCGTGGAAGTTTCGCTTCCGCACACGCGGTACGCTATTGCCGCGTATTATATTATCGCGCCGGCGGAGGCTTCAAGCAACCTGGCCCGTTACGACGGCGTCCACTACGGCCGTCGCGCCGAATCCCATGACGTTCGCTCGCTTTACGTGCGAAGCCGCTCGGAAGGATTCGGCCCCGAGGTCCAGCGCAGAATCATGCTCGGCACTTTCGCGCTTTCGTCCGGCTATTATGATGCTTACTATTTGAAGGCGCAGAAGGTTCGCACGCTGGTCAGGCGGGATTTTGAAAAAGCGTTTGAGCGGTGCGACCTGATCGTAAGCCCGGTCGCGCCGGGTTCCGCGTTCCCGCTTGGGAAATGGCTTGACGATCCGATCCGGATGTACCTCGGCGACGTGTTCACCGTGCCGGCATCGCTGGCGGGATGTCCGGCCGTTTCGGTGCCGTGCGGGATGACCGGAGACGGGCTGCCGATCGGGATGCAGGTTATCGGCCCGGAGTTCCGGGAGGGTCTTGTACTTGGAGCGGCGGCGGCCTATCAGAAAGCGACAGATCATCCGGCGGGGATCCCGTCGGAAATTCGTAAAATCGAATCGCGTTCGGGGGCTAATAATTAGCGGAGGTGTCCTGTGAAAACGCTTTCTATTCTGTGCGTGTTCGTCCTGCAGGCGGGGTTTGTTTTTCTTTCCGGTTGTGCTTCTATTCCGGAAAATGCGGTGAATGTTAAAAGCCGGCCCGAGTTCCAGGGCGAGTACCTGGTTATCAGGGAATTCGGTGAAATGAAGCCCGGGTTCTACGGAACGACCCAGGCCGGAAAAGCGAGGGAAGAGGCATACATGCTCGCCCAGCAGATGTGCTATGACAAGTTCCGCACCTTATTGCAATCTATTGCATCAGAGGTCGGCGACTCGGGCTGGGGCGGCGAGCGTACCGACCTTCTCGAGGAAGTGGAAAGAAAAGATGAAAGAAAGGGCTGCTGGTTGACGATGAGAATTCCACTCAACGGGCCGAAAAGCGTTTCCGAGATCCTCGGTTTCGAGTGGATAGTATTGAAGTAGAATCGGCGGGCGGTTTCCGGTTATTGGGTTTGCGCCACGGCGGAGTGTCAGGAATTAAATGGAACTTGAAAAATTATTGGAGCGCTGTGAACCGGTAATCGGGCTTGAGATACATGTCCAGCTCAGGACGGAAACCAAGATGTTTTGCGGCTGCGCGAACCGGTTCGGCGCGCCGCCCAACTCGCTGACCTGTCCGGTCTGCCTAGGGCTGCCGGGTGCGCTGCCCGTAATCAATCGCCGCTCATTCGAGCTCGGCGTAAGGGCGGCCCTCGCGCTGCACGGTAATATTCAGAATGATACCGGGTTTGACCGCAAGAATTACTTCTATCCCGACCAGCCGAAAAACTACCAGATATCACAGTACGAGCTTCCGCTTGCCCTGGGGGGTTACGTCGAAATAGAAAACGATTCCGATGCTGCAAAAAAGATCCGCCTTATGCGCATGCACCTCGAAGAGGACGCGGGGAAAAATATCCACGACCCTGACTCGAACTCGACGCTGGTCGACCTCAACCGGGCGGGCACGCCGCTGCTCGAAATCGTGTCCGAGCCCGATATTCGCAGCCCCGGTGATGCCGTCCTGTACGCACGCTCGCTGCGTGAAATCCTCCGTTACGCGGAAGTGTCCGACTGCGACATGGAGAAGGGCAATTTCAGGGCCGATACGAATATTTCCGTCAGGCCGCGCGGGAGCGGAGAGCTCGGGACGCGGACTGAAATCAAGAACCTGAATTCTTTCGCGCACCTGCGCGCCTGCCTCGAGTTTGAGATCAAAAGGCAGGCCGAAATCCTTGAATCAGGAGGACAGGTTCTGCAGGAAACGCTCCAGTTCGACCCCGTGACGGGTAGAACCTCTTCGATGCGCTCAAAGGAAGAAGCGCACGATTACCGCTATTTCCCCGAGCCGGACCTGCTGCCGGTTTTTATAAGCGAAGACCGGGTAGGTGAAATCCGCGGGTCTCTGCCCGAGCTGCCCGGCCCGAAGCGCAGGCGTTACGTTGAGGACTACGGGTTGTCGGAGTATGTCGCCGGGGTTCTTACGGCTGACCGGGAATCCGCCGCGCTTTTCGAGTCTGCAATTGCACGGGGCGGTGAGCCGAAGCGGATGGCGAACTGGATTGCAAACGAAGTCGCGGGGCAGATGAACGACCGCGGGCTTGCCTGGGACGAGTGCCCCATGACGCCGAAGATGATCGTTGAACTGGAAGAACTCATCGCGGACGGTACGATAACGCGCAAGGTGGGCCGTGGGCTTTTTCCCGAGATTTTCGGGACCGGAAAACCTCCGTCCGACATTGTACGCGAGAAAGGCCTGGCGGGCGGCGCGGATTTGTCGGAAATCGGGCGGATTCTCGACAGGATGATCGAGGAGAAGCCGAAACTGGTTGCGGATTACAAGGCGGGCAGGAAGAAGGCCGTAAACGCGTTCATCGGCCCGGTGATGCGAAAGACCCGCGGCAAGGCAGACGCCGGGGAAGTGGTCCGGCTGCTTGAGGGAAAGCTGGGTGCGCCTGACGAGGGAAAATCCTGAACCGTCATCAGCAGATTACGAAAGGTGTTTGCATGGAACCGATTCATGAACTGAAAACCGGCGCCGAGGTGGACCGGGTCTTTGCCGTTTCCCAAAACGAACTGAAAACCACCAAGAACGGTAAGTTTTATCTCCAGCTCCAGCTAAGCGACAGGAGCGGGGCGATTGCCGCCAAGAAATGGGACGCGTCTCCCGAGTTTCACGAACAGCTTCCGGCCGGCTCGGTGGTGCAAGTCCGGGGCCGCGTCGACGAGTACAAGGGCATGAAACAGATAATCGTAAATGCTATCCAGCTCGTTCCGGAGGGCGAGGTTGATCCGTCGAGTTTCCTTCCGGCCTCGGAGCGCGACCCGGACGAGATGTACTCTGAACTGGTAAAACTGCTGGCGAAGGTTAAACACACGGAGCTTCGCAGGTTGCTTGATGTCTTTTTCGAGGACGAAAACCTGATGTCTGCTTTCCGGCGGGCGCCCGCGGCAAAAGGCCTGCACCAGGCATATCTGGGCGGGCTTCTCGAGCACACCCTTTCACTCCTTAAGCTGGGAGAAAAAATCTATCCGCATTACCTGGCCGTCAACTCCGACCTCATGCGGGCGGGGATCTTTCTCCACGACGTCGGGAAGACAAGGGAATTAGAATACGAGCGGACCTTCAATTACAGTAACGCGGGAATACTTGTCGGCCATCTCGCCATCGGCTGCGAGATTCTTTGCGACAAGGTGCGGTCACTCGACGGGTTTCCCGAAGAACTGTTCCGCGCGCTCGAACACATGATTCTTTCCCACCACGGAAAAGTCGAGTGGGGGGCGGTGAAGATTCCGTGTTTCGCGGAGGCCGTTCTGCTTCATCACCTCGACAACATCGACGCCAAGGTGTCGGCCTTTTACGAAATCATGGCCGAGGAGGGCGATACCGGCGACGAATGGACCGACAGGAAATATATGTTCGACAATACGCGGCTCTGGAAAGGCGTCCACCGCGGCCGCATTGACGCGGGCTCTTCCGAGCCGAAGTCGTCATCGAAGCGGAAAGCCGGCAAACGCGCGGGGACGAAAGACGGGGAATTGCCGTTCTAAGAGTCGTTAGTCGTCAGCCGTCAGCTTAGCGGCGCATCCTGCTGCACGCTTTTGAAAGAAATTTCAACGCTCTAACGCTTGACTGGACTTTCATTTGCGGGTAGAATTCCGGTCGACGAAACGAACGCGAGTGGAGTCACCTGTGACCGAATTGCCCACGACGGAGCCTCTATGGGAGGCTTCCAACAAAAACGAACCATTCCGCGACCTGGCTGTTACGCCTGACGGCAGGTTTGTGGTTTCAAACGCGGACAAAGGTGAGATAGAATTCCGCGACATCGAGACCGGTGAAGTGGAAAAGTCCCTTCCCGGCGTCGGAAAAAACACGACCGGGTTTGCCTGCACGTCCGACGGACGCTCCCTCCTTGCCGGTTATTCCGACGGGCGTTTGATTCTCTGGGATATAGAAAAGACATCCAAGCGGTTCGAAATCAAACGCCGCAAAAAGGCCGCGAGCGCAATCCGAATCTTCCCGGGAGACGAGTACGCCGCCACCACGCATGTAGACGGCTCAATACATCTCTGGGATATTACGAAAGAGAAACACCTCAACGCGACCGACGTCTCCGACGGAGAACACTCCGGGACCGGTATTTCCATATCGAATACGGGTGAGAATATCATCATACCCCTTGAAGGCGGAGAACTGGTTTTCTTTGAGCTTGTGATGAAGACGGAGTTGCCGCATCTCAGGGCAAACGATAACCCGCAGCAGATCGCCTACAAATTCGCCGCCCGCTGCGCCGAAATCCTGCCCGACGGGGTAAGATTTGTTTTCGGCCAGAAAAACGGTGTCGTTCGCGTCGGCCGCTTTGATTTCGAGGAAAAGCCGCGCCCCATCATTCTCAGCGTCTGCCAGGAGGAAGTCGTATCGCTGGCTGTTCACCCCATCTTTCCTCAGATCGCGATTGGAGGCCTTGAGGGAACGCTCGAGAGGTGGGAACTCCCGCATGAGGTCTGCATTTCGCATTACACACCGCATGAGGGCCGCGTTGTAAAGACCGTATTTTCGTCCGACGGCGCATACCTGGTCGCAGGCGGGGAAGACCGGCTCTTGCGCTGTTACGGCGGCACGTCGAAAAAGTATAAAGAACCTTCCGACTGACGCCGGCCCGTCCCGCCCGGGCGTATATTCTGTTCTATATCGCGTGGATTCCCCGAACGGACTTGAAAAACATTGACATTTCCGTGTCAAAACGGTAACATTTAAGTGACCGGAAAGTATCGTGTAAGAGGTGCAACATGGGTGACGCGTATCAGGATCCGTTTGAGGCTTTTCGCAAGAAGAAAAAGAAGGAACAGGAACCGAAAAAGGTCGAACCACAGGCGGAAGTCGACGATCCGGGAGTTCCTGATGATAAGGTTCGCCCGAAGGGCTTTACGACCAGCCGCCATACGCGCGAAGACCTTATCCCCGCTCCGCCTCCCCCGCCGCCTCCCGAACCGGAGCCGGTCGAAGACTATATTCCGGGCGGTGATAAGCAACTGACCGAAGATGAAAGGCCCGAGGGCTTCGTCAGCCATAAGTTTGCAGAAAAGAAGAAAAAGCTTTCGCCGGATGAGATCAAAAAGCCCAAGGGATTCGAATCGCATAACATGGAATAAGGTGCCGCAGGTTTCATGCACCGACCATGAAAATACTCAACCGGGCCTTTGCCCGGTTTTTTCAAATAAGAGAGAAATCTATGCGCAGACCGAAAACAGCAGCCGTTCTGGTAATTACGGGCCTGGTGGCGATTGCTGCCGTTTACCTGCTCGCAACCCAGGGAAAAAAAGACGGAAACGGGACCGGAACGTCTACCGGCCCGGCCCCCGACGCGCCCCCTGATCCGGAGCTGCTGGGTCTCTGGCATACAATAAAGGTTGCGCGTGCGAAAAAGCCGAAACCGGGGCCGGGGGTGCGTATAGACGGGTCATGGCTCGACGGCATCTGCGAGTACGAAAAATCGCATCCCGGCGTTATCCGCCGCTTCCTCTTTCATGATTTTCACGATAAGGCGGAAATCGACGCGAAAACCGTCGCACTTCACGGATACCGGCGGTATATGCTGGGCGATGTCAAGCGTGTCAAAGATATGCTCGATATGGCGGTTGCCATACTCGATCACGAGACGCCGGACACCCGTTTTATACTGATTCGCGAAGAAGCCGTCGGCATGATGTCCTTTTGCGCAAAGCTGCAGAAAACCAGCCCCGAGGCCTACAAGCGCAGCTTCGATATCCTTCTCGAGCGTTTCGACGCCGAGCGGGGGGCGAAAATGTTTGCCTCGATAACGTCGGCGCTTACAAGGTACAGCAGGGCCGACATCCTCGTGCCGAAGCTTATCGCAAGGTTTGAGTCGCTTGACCCGGCGGATGAATATAATGTGCTTTTTGCCTGTCCGATCGTGCGCGCCGTCGCCGACTCGAACCTGTGGAGCAAGGAATCCGATGAATTCCTTGTTAAAGTCGCACGCGAGTACCTTCACCCCACCGTGCGCGCAACGGCGGTCATCGCGATCAATAAGGCGCGCGCCCCCAAGGTGGCTGTTCCGATTTTTGAAGAACTTCTTAAAACAGAAAAAGATCCCGGGGTTATTGAGCAAATCAATAAAGCCCTCAAATCAAAGCGCGGCAGGTTTCATCGCTGACCGTCACCCTAATTAACTTTCTCAGGCATCATCCAATCATCCTTTCGACCCGTTGCTGTTCGGCGATATAAGATAATTGTTCCCGCTTCCGGGCGCGCAATCGGCAGAAACCACCTCCCGCCCGGCAGAATCTGCAGCATGGTCGCGCGGAGAATCTTCGAGCCTTCCTTCCCGTAAGATGCGTTCACTGACAGGGATTCAACTCTTCTTTGCCTTCCAGCCCCGTTTTACGCATTTTCGCTTTCCAGGTCTTACGTTTTAAAATTTTACGGCACGCACTTTGCTTTATGAAGCGGCGACGGAGAGTCACTGTGTTCATGGAGGAACCGCATGCTTAACGGTATATACGTTTCAACTGCCGGCGCCCTGGTCCAATCCGCTCGCCAGGAAATCATTGCCAACAACCTCGCCAACGTTAACACGAGCGGCTTTCGCCGCCAGATGGCCATCTTTTCCAGGCGTCCGCCTGAATCCCGGGAGCGTGCATCCGAGGGATACAATATTTCCGGAATGCATCTGAACCCGCTTCTCGAGCGGATCGACGGCGGCGTTTTCATGGATGAGGTGGCGACCGTGCACGAAGGCGGGGCTCTCACGCGGACCGGCGGCGACTACGATTTCGCCATCTCCGGCGAGGGGTTCTTCATGTGCGAGAACTCGGCCGGTGAGCGCTTCTACACCCGCTCGGGAAATTTCATCCCCAACAAGGACGGCTACCTTATGACTACGGACGGAGAGTACTTCCTTCTCGATTCGCGCGGGCAGAAAATCTACACCCGCGACCCGCAAGATATCGAGGCCGACAGCATCAGGGCCGTGACTTTTAAGAACATCAGGCATATGAGGCGCCACGGGGAAAACATGTTTACCTCGAACGAAGAGCCCGTGTTTTCCGCCGCCGAGGTCAAGCGTAACTACATTGAGGCGTCGAATGTCAGCCCGATTGTCGAGCTCATATCAATGATCGAGGGTTTCCGCATATACGAGGCAAACATGCAGGCTATCCGCTATCAGGACCGCACGCTGGGGCGCGCGGTAAACGACGTCGGGCGGCTGGGAAGATAAATAAACCGTAATTTCGGAGGATTAATACAATGACGATTCGCGCACTTTCGACGGCTGTGAATGGAATGAGGGCACAGCAGTTGAACATCGACGTTATCGCGAACAACCTCGCCAACGTGAACACGACCGGCTACAAGCACAGCCGGGCGCTGTTCCAGGACCTCTTCTACCAGGAACTGAACCTCGTCGGCGGCACGACTGTCGCGGGCGTTCAGAGCCCGATCGGGAGTCAGGTCGGTACGGGCGCCCGCCTGATCGGTATTCAGCGCTCGTTCCAGACCGGAACCCCGAAAGAAACACGCGGAGAGCTCGACGTCATGATCGACGGCCAGGGCTTTTTCCGGGTCATAGGCCCCGGCGGGCAGGTTGCCTATACGCGCTCCGGTTCGCTCAAGCTCGATCCCGACGGCAACCTGATTACCTCGAACGGGTACAGGCTTGCCGACAACATTCAGGTTGACGCCAACCGCATCGCCATGAACATTTCACCGATAGGCCTTGTCGAGTACATCATGCGCGGTGAGCCAACGGCTACCAGCGCCGGACAGATTACACTGGCGAAATTCATCAACCCGGCCGGTCTTCGGGCGCTTGGCGACGGCCTCTTTGTTGAAACCGTTGCCTCCGGTAACGTGATTGAAGGCAATCCAGGCGATAGGGACACCGGACTCGGTGAGCTGAAACAGGGATTTCTCGAAGAATCAAACGTCGACGTCATACGCGAGTTGACCGACATGATCCAGGGCCAGCGCGCATACGACATCAACGCGAACTCGATCCGGACCGCGGACGAGATGCTGCAGGTCGCAAACAACCTTCGTGGGTAATAGATGCAGGGGCGGGTTTGAAACCCGCCCGGCACAAAGTTAGGAATTAGACATGGCAGGTAGAAACCGCGCTATCTCGGAACTGTTGACGACGATGCTTGTCGCGGCGGCATTTCTCTACTTTTTCTTTATCTGTGTCGGCGCAGAGGCGGGCGTGATCCGCCTTTCTGATTCCACCGAAGCTTCCGATGCGAGTATAAGTCTCGGCGATATAGCGGAGATTACAGGATTTGATAACGAGACAAAGGAGCTTGTCGCGGGGACGGCGCTCGGCGATGCGCCGGACAAAGGCGAAACCCGCACCGTTACCCGCAGGGAAATTGAGCTCAGGCTCCAGCACCGCGGCGTCGATTTGAAAGACGTTGAAATAACGGGCGCGCTGAAAGTCGAGGTCAGCTGCAGCTCGGACAGGGAATCGCTCGACGTTTCGCCCATTCGCAGGGCCGTGCAGCGCTTTCTCGCCGGATACCTGTCCGGCCGCACGCGTGTTGAAATCCTCTGCGTGGATACCAGCGTCCTGAAAAGCCGCACAGGTACGGTCTTTCCCGAGCCGGGGAGTGCGATTACGATTTCGGCGGAGAACTCCGAAATCATCAGCGGCGACGCTGTCTTCGTTTACGTATCGGCCCGCGATGCGAAAGATAAGGTTGTCTCAGTTACCCTTGAAGTCAGCATCACCAAGCTTGTTACGGTTGTGCGCATAAACCGTAATCTGCCGGGCGGGTTCAGGATTACGGAGGCCGTCTGCAGCGAGAAAGAAGTGCCCGTTCAGTCCGTGAGCGGCAAGGCGCTGGCCCTGAAAGATGTTATCGGAAAGAGGACGGCCAGGCGGCTGGCGGGAGGCGATATGCTCACGGCCAGAGACGTTGTTCTTCCGCCGGTTATCATGAAAGGGAAAAAGGTCCGCGTGACAGTGAAGCACGGCTCAATGGTGCTTACGACGACGGCCGTCGCACAGGAAGACGGCGCCGTTGGAGATACAATTCTGGTTCAAAACCCGACTTCCAGACGCACTTATACCGCCACGGTCGAAGGCCCTGGCAGGGTTCGAAAGGAGTAACTCATGTTTCGCAGACTGGCCATAGGATTTATTGCAGCTTGCCTTTGCGCGCTCCCGCTTGCGGGCGGCGCTTTTGCCGACGTAATCGCCAAATCAAGTAAAGAAGTCGTAACGACTGATCCGCACAGCGATCCCGAGGAAGAGCCCGTGGAGATCAAAGAGGGTGAGATCGTTCACGTGAAGATCCTCGAGCGCGCAACCGCCAGCGCCGACGGCAAGGAATCAACGGACAAGCGCACCAGGACTGATATCGCACTGAACGAGTGGGTGAGGATAAACAACGGCAAGCTGCTCCCGAGTGCACAGGGACAGCCGAAAATAGACATCGATGCCCGCCACCGCACCGACGGCAAAGGCAGCACAGACCGCCAGAGCGAGATCCGCGCCCAGATAGCCGCGAGCGTTGTGCAGGTCTACCCGGAATCGAGTACCGTCCTTATCGAAGCGCGCAAGACCGTCACCATCAACCGCGAAAAATCGGTGATCATTCTTACGGGGCGTGTTGCCATCCGCGACATACAGAAGGATGAAAAAGGCCGTTACAAAATCGATTCCGACTACATTGCCGATGCGGATATCCGCTACGAGGGCGAAGGCGGCGGACCGGTGACAAGTTCGACGAGGCGCGGCCTGCTTTCGACGATCCTCGACTGGCTCTGGCCGTTCTAATCAGCAGGCATTGACAGCTTTGTACGTGAAAGGATTCGCGAAATGAGCTCAAGGATGACGAAAAAAGCAGTCTTTTTTTACATGTTCCTCCTCTCTGTCTTTGTATTTTCCGCTGAGGCGTTTGCGGGACAACCTGCCGCTCCCGCTCCGGCACGCGGCGTCGAGCGCGTCGGAGACCTCGCGCGCATAAAGAACGAAGACGTCAACTTCGCGCAGGGCATCGGCCTTGTCGTAGGGCTTGACGGCACAGGCGACACCCAGTCGCCGGCCGCGGGCGGGAAGTTTCATAATCTCCTCGCACGCTACCGCGCCGCGCGCAACCTCACTGCAAAAGACCTGGCTTCAAAAAACATTGCATTCGTAACGGTCCAGGCCAGGATCGAACCGAATATGAAGGTCGGCGACCGCGTTGACATTACGGTCGCATCCGCTGGAACGGCCAAATCACTTAAAGGCGGCATTCTCCTGCAGACTTATCTCCAGGGCCCTTTCCAGAAAACGACCGGCAAGTATGGGAAAGAGATCACCCCCCTGCACCTGATCTGGGCGCAGGGGAGGCTGGGGGTGGATGATGACGCCGACAGCAAAACCAACGGAATGATAAAGCAGGGCGGCATCATCCTGGAGGAAATCCCGAGCACGATTTACGATAAGGAAACGGAGAGCATAACGCTTGTCCTGAACCATCCGGACCACGTCATGGCCGCGCAGGTCGTGAGGGCAATCAACGGGGCGCGCGAACAGCTTCTGCCCGTCGGCTCTTCCCAGACGATGAAGCTGGCCGAGGCGATGGACTCGAAGGAAATCAGGATCAAGGTGCCGAGGCAGTACATAACCTATGAGGGCCGCAAGCCGAAGCTGAACAACGAGTTTGTCGCGCGGATCATGAAGGTCAACGTGACCGTCGAGGAGCCTGAAGGCAAGATCCTCATAGACAAGAAAAACAACGGTATCTGGATTACCGGGTACGTCATCGTAACCGAGTCCGCCTTTTCATACAAAGATGTTTCGATTCGCATTCAACCTCCCGTGGCACTCGGGGCGCCGGCTCAGCCGCCGGCCAAGAGAAAAGATATAATCCACAAGATGCCGAAGGGTACGAACGTGCCGCCGTTCTCGAAAGTCGGCATAGAGCTCCAGAAGCTTATAAGCACTTTGAACGACCTTGAAGTGAAGACTGAAGACGTTATCGGTATTATCGAAGGGTTGCACAAGGCGCGCGCCATAAAGGCGAAAATCGAATACGTGGAGAACTAGCATGCAGCTATCAGGCATTACACCGGCAGTATATGCGGCAGTCGAACCCAAAGCCGCCCCCGGGGGCGCGGCGGGGATCAGAACCGTTATCGAGGCGAAGAAGAAGCTTGACGGGCTGGCCTCCGACTTCGAGTCGATATTCGTCAACATGCTTATGGAGAAGATGCGTGGAAGTGAAAAAGGCAATGCGCTTTTCGGAAACTCACCCGGCCACCGGATGTTCTCCGAGATGCAGGATGAACACTACGCGAGAGAGCTTTCCAAGCAGCAGATTTTCGGAATCGGCAAAATGATCACGGAGCGTTTCAAGGGCCACCTCGAGTTGTACGAAACCATGCAGGCGACCCGGGAAGCCCGAAAGGAAAAATAAATATGAAGCAGGACGACCTTACGCGAAACCTGGAGGAAGCGAGCGTATTCCATGCCGAGCTCCTGGATGCAGCCAAGATGAAAAGGAAAGGCCTCGTTGGTCTGGACCTGGAAATCATTCGGACCGCCACGGCAAAAGAGGAGAAGCTTGTCGAGCGCGTCAGAGAAAACGAAGACGAAAGACGCGAGCTTATCGCCGGGATAGCGGAAGAGAACGGGCTCGAACCGGAGAAAGTAAAGCGTCTTCGCGAGATTTTCGACAAGCTTGGAAGCGGCGTGAAGAGCCGCGTGGACTCATTGCGCGCGGAGCTGATAAAGATGGCGGGAGCTTTACGCAGGATTAACAACACCAACAAGCTCCTGGCGGAGCAGGTCCTGACGCACCTGCACGGTTTTCTCGGCCTCATCGCGGGCGCGGCCGACCAGGAGGCCGGGTACGGCCCCGGGGGGAAAGCGGCTTCGAAACCTTCGACGACGATGCCGCTTGTTGTTGACCGGAAAGTCTAGCGGAGCGATGTGAGGAGAAACGATAATGTCGGTCTCGCTTTTTTCATCACTGAGCCTTGGCGACAGGACGCTGCGCGCGATAAACGTCGGGCTTGCGGTTACCGGCCAGAATATCGCAAACGCGACGACCGAAGGCTATCATCGCCAGCGCGTGGACATGAGGCCGGGGCAGCCGACGGATCATGTCCAGTATCAGATGGGCACCGGCGTTGAGGTGCGTCGTATCGAGCGCGTCATAGATTTCGCGCTCGAGCAGTTGATTCTCGAGTCGCGCGCCAGCGCCGGCAACCTCGAAACGCTCCGCTCGGCATACCTGAGACTGGAAAGCATATTCAACGAGTTTTCGGACGCCGACCTTTCCGCGGCCCTGAATAACTTCTTTTGCGCCGTCGAAGACCTTTCTCAAAGGCCCGAGGACGGGGGCGCGCGGGCCGCGCTTGTCTCGGCGGGCGCGCAACTCGCCGACACTTTCCGCTCTCTTGCCAATCGCATTACGCAGGCGCGGGCCGCCGTGGATGCGGGCATTCAGACCGCGGGCGACGATATTAACCGCTACCTCGAGGAAATCGCGGACCTGAACCGCCATATTATGATTTCGGAGGACGGCGGACTTGCCGAGAGTAAGGCGAATACCCTCCGTGACCGCCGCGGCGCGCTTCTCGAGCGCCTCTCGGAACTGATCGAGGTCACCGCCCATGAGCAGTCGACAGGCTCGATTATCGTGTATGCGGGAAGCGACGTGCTGGTTTACGGCGATAATGCGGAAAAACTCGAACTCACTACCGGCTTTGAGGGCGGCATCAACATTACCGAGGTAAGGGTCGCATCGACTGGAAAATCCATCAGCGCCTACGGCGGAAAGCTCGCCGGTCTTATGGAAGCACGCGACGAGGTGCTTGGCAGTTATCTTGAGCAGGTAAATACTCTGGCAAAGGAGTTGGTCGGGCAGTTCAACTTTGTTCACACTCAGGGGCGCGGGACGGCGAATTATGAAACAGTCTCCTCGGTAATCGCCGTCACCGATGCGGAAGCGTTTCTTTATAATGCCGGGCTGGATTTTGAAGTACGAAACGGCAGCTTCAATATTTATCAAGTATCCGCCGACGGGACGGAGACCCGCCATAATATCAAGCTGGACCTCGACCGCATCGGCGGTGACGACACTACGCTCAACGGTCTGGCCAACGCAATAAATACCGAGTTCGAGGTTACTCCCGGTTCAGGCGACTACAGGATCGAAGCCAGGGTCGTCGGCGGCAGGCTCGAGATACACTCGCGGGTGCCGGGCATGGAATTCACTTTCGGCGAAGACTCCACCGGAGTCCTGGCCGCGCTGGGAATAAACACGTTCTTTTCCGGTAAAGATGCTTTCAGTATCGATATAAATCCGGTCGTCGAGTCCAACCCGGGCTTTGTGGCTGCGGCGCAGTCGTCGGCCCCGGGCGATAATTCCAACGCCCAGATGCTGGCCGGTCTCCGCTACGAGCGGCTGATGAGGGACGGGACAAGCACGTTCGAGAGTTATTACGAAGAGCTTATCGGCGCGCTTGCGGCGGAAAGCGCGACCCTGCAGGACCAGTATGCAAATCAGCAGATACTGAGAGACCAGGCCTTGAACGAGCGCGACGCGATATCCGGGGTCTCTATCGACGAGGAAACGATTAATCTCGTGACTTACCAGCGCATGTTTCAGGCCACGGCGCGTTACATCGCGATTGTCAACGATTTGCTCAATACGCTCATCAGCATGGTTTGATGCGCGTGGAGGAAGGATAAAGTGACAAGCATTCCACCGTTCACAAGGCTGACCCTGAGCCTCCAGAGACGGCTGTTGCTTTCCAACCTGAGCCAGGCGTTTCCCAGGCTGGCCGAGGCGGAGGCACAGATAGCGACCGGCAGGCGGCTCTTGCGCCCCTCCAGCGACCCTCTTGCCACAAGGCTGGTGCTTTCGCATGAGAGGGCGATTGCAACCAACAATCAATTCAAGAGCAACGCTGACAACGCGCTGGCCCAGCTCGGTCTTACCGACTCTTCGCTGGGTTCCATCGAGGGGCTTGTTATCCGGGCGAGAGGAATTGCGCTGGAGATGCAGAACGCCACCAGTTCGCCCGACGCCCGGCGGTTTGCAGCTCAAGAAGTTTCTCAGCTCCTCAAACAGGCGATTTCGATTGCAAACACGGCATTCGCGGGCCGCTTTATATTCAGCGGCGCGGAAACCGAAACCGCTCCGTTCCATCTCGACACCGAGGGGGTAGTCAGTTACAGGGGCGACGGCAGGCTTCAGATGAGCAATATCTCGCACGGCGCTGTTATCCCTATCAACGTTCCCGGCTCGGAAGCGTTCGGGGCTATGGACGTACAGATTTGCAGCAAAGACCTCTATCCCATTGCGGACGGGGACACCAGGCTCAGCGATCTCAACAACTCGGCTAATGGACCCCTGGGAGTCGAGCTCGGCAACTTCAAGGTTCGCGTCGAAACTTCCGGTGGAATGATGTATTTCGATATTGATATTTCAACGGCCGAAACGCTGGACGACGCTGCCAGTCTTATAAAGGATCAGACGAGCGGCGTACTGGACGCGCGCGTAACGGATTACGATACCGATTATCTTATAGACGGCAGACCGCCTGGGCGGCTTTTCATAGAATCGAATATAGCGGTAACCGGTACCGGCTTGACGATTACAGATAACCCGGGTTCCAAGACCGCGTCCGACCTGGGGATTGCCACACCTTCCTTTGGAACGGGTACTGCAATCAGAGTCGGCGACGATATTAACCCCGCCATGACTTATTTCACCAAGTTCAGCAACCTGTTCCACGAGCAGTGGACCAGGTTGTCGCCGGATGGGTTTACGATAAGAAACGGCTCCCTGAGCGCGGACCTGGATTTCAACGGGGTCGGTACAGTCGGCGAAATGCTTAAGCTCATCAACGAATCGGGGGTCGGCGTAACGGCGCGAATTTCGTCAAATGGATCAGGGATAGAGATGATCAGCGACCTTTCCGGCGCGAGGCTGACCATAATTGAGGGGAGCGGAACGACCGCAAGCGACATGAGTATGATACTGCAACTCGTTGATACGCCGCTTTCGCTTCTCAATGACGGCGCCGGCGTGAGGCTTGTTACGGGTGCGGACTTCCGCATACAGTTGCCGCCGGGGGTGACCGGAGTCGCAAGCGGCGGGGACGCAACGACCCTGGTAAGCCCGGACCTCTTTAACAGCACCGAGATATATGCGAACCAGCGGATTTATTTCCTTTCGGGAAACAACAAAGGTGAGGTCGCAATTGTAGACAGCTTTATTCCCGACAACGGTTTTGGCGAGGGCGAGATCACCTTCAAATCCCCGCTTCCGGACCTCGTTCTTGCGGGAGACGATTTCAGGGTCCGCACCGAACTCGATATCGACGTGGGGGACGCCAAAACGATACTGACCGGAGCCGCTGACGGTGGAGACGTGCTGACATTAAGCAGCACCGATATATATAACAAGGCCAACATTTCCAGGGGGCAAACGGTCTACTTCCTTACCGGCAACAACAAGGGGTTAACCGCCGTTGTGGATGCGTATAATCCCGATAACGGCTTCGGCCAGGGTGAGATTACATTCAAATCACCTCTTCCGACTCCGGTCCTCCTGGGCGATGACTTCAGGCTGAGCTCCGAAGACATGAGCAACTCGCAGACTATCCCGAGCGTGGTGAATTCGATCAATAACCATCCGGACAACGACGACGGCGTGGGTGGCCGGCTGGTTGAGGCTTACCTGGACGAGCAGAACGACTGGATAGTCCTGAAGGGCATGGTCGAGGGGTCTGAAAGGTTTACCGTCATCAATCTGGGCGGCGGTTTTGTCGCCTCGAGCCTGGGTCTTGCGGGCGAGCCCGTTTCGGGTCTCATCAGCCCGGTTGGTGCGGGCGTGAACAACGCATTTATTGATACCTCGCTTCTTGACCTCAGGTATAACGACGTCGTCGGCGCGGCGATAACGATCGTCGGCGGTGCGAACGACGGCTTCACGTCAACGATTTCCGATTTCAACGTTATAACCGGTGAAGTTACACTTGCCGGCGCGGCGCCGAATCCATTCACGGACGGGACTTATAAAGCCTCGATAATTGCAAGAGACTCGATAGGTCCGGCCGGATTGCTTGCTGAAAACATATTTACTGCGCTTTCAACTCTGGTGGACGGCCTGGAAAAAGACAATTCCAATATCATAGACACGGCGCTCCGCTATCTCGGGGACGCTGAAGGAAAGATGCTGGCGACCCGCGCGAACGTGGGTGGGCGCATCCAGAGAGTTGAGCTGGCAACCAACTTCCTCGATGAAGAGAACCTCGCACTCGAGGCCCTTGTTTCCGAGCAGCGCGACGCCGACATCGCCGAGGCCATAATTAACTTTCAAATGCAGCAGACTTTGATTCAGGCTGCCCTAATGACTACAGGGAAGATACTGGGAACGTCACTGCTCGACTACCTGTAGACCAAAGGACCAAAGGACCAATAGACCAAAGGACCAGTTTATGCGCATCGAAACTACACGGTTTGGGACAAGAGAGGTTGAAGCGGATTCAATCATCACTTTTCCCGAGGGCTTGATCGGTCTTGCCGACGTGCATGAGTACGCAATGATTGCGAATCCCGCCGGAGGGCCGTTTCACTGGCTTCAGGCGACCGGCGTGCCTGATCTGGCATTCTGCATTATTAATCCCGGTATCATAAAACAGGATTATCGCGTGCAGGTCCGCCCAGAAGAGCTTGAGTCCATTCGCCTTGATAAGGTCGAGGACGGCGCGGTGGTCGTCATCCTCGTGATTCCCAGGGGCGCGTTCAAAGAGATGACCGCAAACCTTCGCGGCCCAATCGTTATAAACATGCGTGAACGCCTTGCAAAGCAGCTGATCCTCACGGGTGATGAATATCCCGTGAAGTTTCAGGTCTTTCGCGAGGAAAACCGCACAGACGCGCCGGCGTCGGTATAGGGGGAACGATGCTGGTACTTTCAAGACATAAGGACGAAACGATAATGATCGGCGACTCGATTGAAATAACGGTCGTCGAGGTGCGCGGCGACAGGGTAAAAATCGGAATTCGGGCACCCATGGCGATTCCCGTGCATCGAAAAGAAGTATATCTGTCCATAAAGGCTGAAAACCTGGCCGCGGTTGAGATAGACGCTGAAGCGCTCGCCGCTGCCGGTGAACTTCTTGCGGGTGGAAAGCGTGAGGAAGGTTCGTAGGTTTGTAGGTTCGTAGGTTTGTAGGTTTGTAGGTTCGCAGGTTTGCAGGTTCATAGGTTCCTACACACCTACGCACCTGATAAGAAAGGGAACGATATGAGAGTCGACAACAACGGAGACTTGGCCGCATTTCTGGCCTTGAAACAGCTTCTGATGGGCAAACTTCCGGAAAACAAACCCCATTCGGAAGCCGGAGAGGCTGCAGGCAACGATTTGGTCGCGCCTTCACGGCACAACATACTGCAGCTTGTCGCGGCGGAGAACCTTCTCGCCGCGGAATCCTCGCTTCCCGACCTCGAAGCTGCGATTGAGGCTGCCGGCCGGGCCAGGGGGAAACTGGTTTCCAGCCCCGCGTCGGGCGTGAAAGGGCAGGCGAACATTGCTCCGGGGTCAGTTCTGGATTTGCTGCAGTAACGTGCCGGCGTGTGGAAATGTGGAAACACACGTGGCGCGAATGCGGCGCTTTTATGAAGAAAATTTGACGGGATTTACAACCGCTGTGAACCCAAAACTTTAGGTCGGCGGTTTTTTTCAAGAAATATTCAAGAACCGGTGGAGAAATGGCCGAAAAATCGAATGAGGAACGTTCGTGATGTTTTCCAGTAAATAAGACTCCGAAGAAAGGAGGCGCCACCCCACCGACAGAACCATTTTCGATTGTTTTCGTTACGAAATGCGGAGGCTTTCGCTTCCGCAGGGCGCCTTCAGGCGCAATCGTTGCCGGACAAGGATGTCCGGCTGGGACTGAATCAAGGAGGATTACCCTATGGGGCTTAGAATCAACAGCAATATTTCAGCGCTGACCGCGCTTCGAACGCTGCGGCTTTCGGACAAGGCGCTGAAAAAATCCATGGAGCGGCTCTCGACAGGAACGAGAATTTCCCGTGCCGCCGACGATCCCTCCGGGATGGTCATTTCCGAACAGCTTCGTGCGCAGATTAAAGGACTGGAGCAGGCTCTTGAAAACTCGCAGAACGCGGCAAACCTTCTGGGAACGGCCGAAGCCGCGCTCCAGGAAGTACAGAACCTGCTCGTCGGGCTGCGCGACTCGATTCTCTTCGCCATGAACACCGGTGGAAACTCGCCATCGGAGATCCAGGCGGAGCAGGATTCGGTCGACGCGGCTATCGTCGCTATCAACCGTATCGCGAATACGACCCGTTTCGCGGACCGAAACCTTCTTAATGGGGCTGCATACTTCAACGTGTCTGCTCAGGATACCGCCATTTCAGAATTGAAACTCCGCAGCGTCCAGTTTGCGGGAAACACTTCCGTTAATTTCACGGTCGACGTGAACGCCGCTGCGACAAGGGCGGTTGCCTCGACCGGCGGTGCGCTTTTTACCTATAACCCGGCGAACCAGACTGCCGACGGTGTTCTCCGTCTTACCGGGACTCTTGGTTCGGAAGATATTAATATCGCAAGCGGTTCGACTGTAGTGCAGTTTGACACTGCCGTAAACGCAATGACCGGAAGTACCGGCATATACGCCAGCGCTGGCCAGCTCCTGTCGGTCGAGTGGGGCTCGGCGGAATTCATTAACGGCCAGGTTATAAGCGGTGTGCTGGGCGGTGCCGCCGCGCTTCCGGTAGGTACGAGGCTCTCCGGCCAGGGAGCCGACATAGACGCTACCGTTAACGGCGCAAGGGTCTCCGCTCTTGGAAACCATATGACGGTTTCCACCGGATTTATTTCCGCGGAGATTGACATGGCCAGCGCCACTGCTGTCGGTGCCTACGCCTTTACCGTAAAAAAATCGGGACTCACGTTCCAGCTCAACGGCGGCATTTCTCTTGCTGATAAGGAAACGATCGGCCTCCAGTCGGTTGACCCTTCCGTGCTGGGCATGCCCGTGAGGATCATTCAGGGTGTTTCTGTCGGAGGCTGGCTGTCAAGCATCGTCTCGGGCGGCGATAATGACCTTCTCAGCAACCCGGAGAACGCTCTCAGTATCATCGACGATGCGTTGAACGACGTATCGGGCGTTAGAGCATATATAGGTTCTTTCCAGGCGTTTACTATCGATCCGAACACCTCGGCCCTGGAAATCAACATTGAAAACCTGACCGCGAGCGAGTCAGCCATCCGCGACCTGGACTACGCGAGGGAAACCTCAGAGTTTACCCGCGTGCAGATCCTGTTCCAGGCCGGTGTGTCGGTTCTCGCGCAGGCGAACCTCATTCCGCAGAGCGTGCTGACGCTCTTGCAGTAAGCGGGCGCATTTCCGTAGGGGCGGGCCTCAGACCCGCCCCTGCATCTGGCGCATTACAAGGAGGTTCAAAAAATGGTTGACTTCGGTGTTCCAAGGACGGGGGAAAACGTTCCGAATATTGTTCCGCCTGAAACAGGGAGCAGTAGCGCAAGCAGGCAGGCGAAAAAACCAGCCGCGCCCAGGATTAAGCTGCCTCCACTGGCAGACGGGCGTTCGGACGTTGAAATAACAGGTCTGGCTGAGTCGCGTGAGGCGCTTTCATCGCGGATCGCGGAGATAAACGAAGTTCTCCGCTCGGCGAGGAAGTCGATCCGGTTCCGTATGCCCGATATGACGGAGAGCGGGCCGCTGGTGGTCGAGGTTATCGACCCCGAGACCAACGAGGTGATTCGGACCATCCCGTCCGACAGGGTTCTCCGGGTCAAGAACCAGATCGAGGTCATGATGGGTCTGGTGTTTGACGGAGAGTTCTGAAGAAGTACCGAGTACCGAGTACCGAGTACCGAGTACCGAGTACCGAGTACCGAGTACCGAGTAACGAAATGATTGGGGGGGCACTCGAAACTCAGAACTCGATACTTGAAACAACGGGTCAAGGAGAGGGATAAACAACATGAGCCTTTATATCGACGGCATCATATCAGGGCTTGATACGACGAGCATAATCAATGAATTGCTTGCTCTGAAACGCAAGCCCATTAAAATGCTCGAGATCAAAGTCGCTATCGCAGGCGGCAAGAAAGACGCTTACCTCGAAATAGCGAACCGCCTGCTCGAGCTGCGCGGCCGTTCGGTTAATCTCGCCAACCCTGACCGCTTAATGGGATCCACCATATCCTCTTCAGATACCGGCGTTCTCACGGTAAGCGGCGATCCGGCGGCCGCGGCGGGAACGCATCTTATCCGGGTCGGAAGACTGGCGCAGAACGAGCAGCGTGTTTCTTCCGGTTTTGCCTCCACTTCGGAAATCGGCCTGCCCACGGGAACCCTGACCATCGAACTGGGCGGGGGGTTTGTCGAAAACCCGACCCGCCTGTCCGAGCTCAACGGGGGACAGGGGGTCGAGGCCGGGAGTATCCGGATTACCGACACCACCAATGCTTCGGCGACCGTAGACCTGTCGATGGCGCTCGATACTTCAGACGTTATCAAGGCGATCAATAATGCCGGAATCGGTGTGGAAGCTTCCGTCAGGGGAGGCGCGTTTGTTCTGAAAGACACTACCGGCGTTGTTGGGAATATTGTCGTAGCGGAAATCGGGGGCGGGACCACAGCCACCGACCTCGGTATTGAAGGGAACAGCGGGGGGACTGATACTCTGACCGGCGGAGTCGTCCGCACGGTCAGCGCATCAACGAGAATAAGCGACTTGAACGACGGACGCGGCGTCAGAGAAATAGCGGGCGATGACCTTACCATAACCGCTCAGGCCGCAACTTTTTCCCTTGATATAAGCTTCGCCGAAACCCTGGGCGATGTCGTTGATCTGATAAATAACGATATCGCAAACGGGGGGCAGGTCACCGCTTCGATAGGGCCGCGCGGCATCAATCTTGTCGACAACGGCTGGATTGGCGGCGCATTCTCGGTTGCTTCGATCGGAGGTTCTGACACCGCGCTCGACCTCGGGATCGAGCAGTCCGTTACGGCCGCAAACATAAACGGCGAAGATATTATCAGCGGTCTGGAAAGTGTGCTGCTGTCAAGTTTGAACGGCGGTTCCGGTATCGGAAGGGGAACGATTGATATCACCGACCGGAGCGGTGCGATGGATACGGTCGACCTGACCGATGCCGCAACCATCGACGAAGTTATCGCGCGGATAAACGAAGCGTCGGTCGCGATAACCGCATCGGTAAATCCATCCGGCGACGGTATTTTGCTTACCGACACCAGCGGAGGCGCGGGCGCATTTATCGTGGTGGATAATTCCGCAACGGCGGCGGCTGACCTTGGGATCAACACCGGCGTGCTGGGTGTTAACCAGGATGAAATCGATTCTGATGATCTGAATTTCCAGTATATATCAAGGGCAACCAGGCTCGATTCCCTCAACGGCGGTCAGGGCGCTCAGGCAGGGAAAATACAGATTACCGACGGTGCAGGCACTTCCGTGACCATTGATCTTTCGCAGGCTGACGATGACACAATCGCAGACGTTATAGATGAAATAAACGGGGTTGGTACCAACATCATAGCGTCGATAAACGCGGCGGGAAACGGCATACTGCTTACCGATACTTCCGGTTCGGGCGTCATGACCATAGCCGAAGTCGACGGCGGCAGAACGGCCCGCGACCTCAATATCGCCGGCTCGTCCTCGTCGGGCACGCTTGACGGGTCGTTCGAGTTTTCGGTCGACATCGATGCCACGGACAACCTTTTGAGCGTGCAACAAAAGATTAATGCATTGGGCATTTCGGTTACGGCCAGCATTTTTTCCGACGGCAGTGCGACTGATCCGTTTCACCTCGCCCTGATGGGCGATGTTTCAGGTTCGCAGGCGCGCGTGCTTGTTAATGGATTGGACGCGGGGGTGGATTTTACACGCACGTCCGCGGCCCGGGATGCCGTCCTGCGGTACGGCGACAGCCTCCCGAGCTCGCTGCTTATCTCGAAATCCACAAACATAATTAATGACCTGGTTGAAGGCCTTACGATTACGCTGAAAAGCGTTTCAGACACACCGGTGACTATCGGCATTACCAGGGACGCCACCCAGGCTGTTGCAAAAGTCCAGGATTTTGTAAATGTTCTCAACGAAGTGCTGGAAATGCTTGACGGGTTATCCGTCTTTGATATCGACCCGGCCAAGCGCGGCATCCTTCAGGGCGAAACCACTGTCCGCCGGATCGTTCGGGAGCTTCAACGGGCAATTTTGAATCCGACCTCCGAAACCGGGGGCAGTTATACTCTTGCCTCGCAAATCGGCATCAGGATTGGAACGGACGGCCGCCTGACTTTCGATTCGGCGAAATTTACGGCAGCCGTGGAAGATGACCCGGAAAGCGTTTTAAAGTTCTTTTCCGCGACAAGGAACCTCGAGCAGATGGTCAAGCTGGAGGATTTCGCGGACGGCGACGGCGTCGAAATCCTGCCCGGCGTGGCTGATTTTAAGGTAACGCGCAAGGACGGCGTCCAGCTTATCGTCGACCTGACCGG
The DNA here is from genome assembly GCA_004376375.1 of Planctomycetota bacterium. GTDB lineage: Bacteria > Planctomycetota > E44-bin39 > E44-bin39 > E44-bin39 > E44-bin39. The sequence goes on along the minus strand of SOJX01000014.1, from coordinate 28,905 downwards.
AGCGATTACTCTGGCCGATGTCCTTGACATGATCAACAATCATGTGAATAATGCAGATGGGAAACTTGTGGCCGGCATCGCGGCGGATGGAAAAAGGCTTCAAATCACGGATACGACCGGCGGCGGGGGCGACCTGAGCGTTACCGCGATGAACGGGAGTCACGCCTTCGCGGATCTCGGCCTGAACCTGTTCACCAGCGGGACAAAGATTATCGGTTCTGAGATCACGTTGACGGACCCCCCCGGCATCGGTCACAGGCTTGTGTCGGTTCTGGATTTTCTTACCGACGTTGATTCGGGTACTATCGCACATCGCACCGAAACGCTTGATTCGGACGTGGCGAGATACGAGGAAAGCATTGAAAAGTACGAAAGCCGGCTGGCCAGGGAAGAGGAAAGGCTCAGGCGACAGTTCACAATGCTCGAGCAAATGATGGGAGAGCACCAGAACACGCTGCTTCAGCTTAATTCCACGCTTTCGGCGATGACGGACATGCTGCGCTCGAACAGATAAGGCTAATTATGCGGGAAATACAATGACCGGACCACAGGATCAGGCTCAAAAATACCTCGAAACGCAGGTTAGAACGGCGACAAGGGAGCAGTTGCTGCTCATGCTTTTCGACGGGGCGATCCGTTTTGCCGAAACCGCTAAAACGGCGATAGCTGAACAGGATTACGAGCAGATGCATGAATTCCTCCTTCGCACCCAGCGCATCATCGTCGAGCTGATGGGCAGCCTTGACCGGCGGGTGGGGGACGAGATTTACTCGCGGCTGATTCAGCTTTATAAGTTTACTTATCTCAAGCTGGTGAGCGCCAACCTGCAGAAGAATCCCGCTTTTATCGATGAGGCCCTGGAAGTGATCCAGCACCTGCGGGATAGCTGGCAGATGGCGGTTGACAAGATGATTGAGGGCGGGCAGCGGCGAATCGAGCTTGCGCCGCACCACCTTGGTGAATCGCGCGGGCTTGACGTTTCAGGATAATCTTAAAAAAAGTAAAAAGTAAGAAGTATGAAGTAAGAAGTAAGAAGTATGAAGTATGAAGTATGAAGTATGAAGTGTGAAGGATAAGATTTCAGCCTTCAGCCTTCAGCCTTCAGCCTTCATACTTCATACTTTCTTAAAAGCCTTCGTCACTGATCAGCCACTTATCCATTTCCTTGGAAAGTTTCATCCGGATTCCGGATTTCCGGTCGGTAAACTTGCCGGCCCGGTATTCGACGTCCAGTCTTGCGACCGCGGTGGTCGTGTCAATATCGATCTTTCTGATTTTTACCCCGTGCGCTCCTTCGTTGCCGTCGAGAGCGGATTGAAACCAGCTTAACGAATTGCGGCTGAACCTGTTTCTGCTGCTGTAAAGTTTTTTCAGCGCGACTGCGTCGCGGCCGTTTATGGCGTTAACCCACGCGAGTATTAGGCGGCGGATTTCAAGATCGTCCAGTTGTCTTCCCGCCGGGAGCGATACGCCCGAGCGTTTAATTTCATCGAGATCTGCATACGCCTTATCTCTTTCGTCTTTTGCGTTTTTAAGTTCTCCCTTGAGCGTTTCAACCTGGTCCATCAGTTTGGGCACTTCCCCTCTGCCGCTGGTGTTCGCGATGTTTTCCCACTTCTCGGACTCTTGTTTCCACTTTTCGGCGCGGTCGCGCTCGTTGTCGCGTGACTTCTCCAGATCCGAAACGCGCCTGCCGGCGGTGTCAAGCTGCGCGCGTACCTGGGCAAGCTCCTGTCTGGCCTTCTTGAGGTCATCCGAGGTGCCGGGGCCTTTCTTTAGGAGCATCTTGTATTTGTTTTCTATCTTGGTCTTTTCGTCCTTGGCTTTCTGGATCTTTTTTTCTGAATCAGCTTTCACCTCTTTGAGCTTGGTTTCGACGGCTGCGATTTCTTTTTTCGCACCTGATTTGGCGAGGCCGCGTGATATGAAGAAGCTCACAACGGCTACGATGACCGCAACTACAATCAGCACCAGGATCTGGTAGATGAAGGACTTTTTCTCCTCGGCTGCCTCGAAGCTCGCGAACTCCTGGAAGGCGTTGTAGAGCTTCTCCACCTTCGTCTTGCAGTTCTCGCAATAAGACAGGTACAGGTAGCTTATCGCGCGACCGTCTTCAAAGTGTTCCTGCGGTATTTTCAGGCCACACTCTTCGCAATATTTGGCGACGACCGACATGAGCTTTTCCTTCCTTTCCGGTTGTACCGCGCTATTCCCGTTTCCGGGCGGCGGATTTTACTGAACGCTCTTTTGTGCGTTTACCCGCTGTACCTTCGACAGTATCAATGCGGGCCGTTTGAAAATTGCCAAAAAGCTCTTGTAAAGCTTTTTTCAGCATGCTATAATCCCGGCGCTAATCGTAACCCGGCTTCAAACCTCAATATATGTTGATTCGGAGCTTGTCCGTGAAACGTTCAATAACTTTTATCGCCTCTCTCGGTCTCCTGTTTTTCCTGGCCCAGGGTTGTGTGAAGTTCCCTGAAGACGACAGGGAGCCGCAGCAGATGGAACTTGACGGCGTGTATGTTTTCGTCAAGGAATACCTGCCGAACAACCAGCCGATGAGCAAAAGGACCGTGGGAAAAGAAGTTGCCAGAGCCCTTTCAAAGCTCGAAAACCACGGTGAACCGATCAATATCAACATCGACCGTGCTTCAGCTGCCGTCGAAATTCAGGCAAGCGTTAAAACCCTGCAAGTCAGGGCCTCTGCGTCAGCCCCCGGTATGGACCAGGGCAGCTATCAGACCACCCTTAGTGTCACATTCATCTCGAACTGCCGCGACGGCGAAGTGTTTCTCAATGAACAGATCAAAAGCCCCGAGATTAGAACTCCGACGTCCTACGAGGCGGCGGCCAAGGGAGCCGAATGGGCTGCCGAAGCCTTTATCAGGTATTTTATCGATAACAAAGAGCGTCAGGACGAGTTGCTGAGATATCTTCCTATCGAAAAGTTTCCCAAGAAGAAAAAAGCGACGGAAACCGAACCCACTGTCGAACCCGAATCCTGATATCCGAAAAAGGTTTCAGGTTTTAGGTTTCAGGTGTCAGGATATATTATTAATTTTTTCTGACACCTACAAACCTACGAATCTACGAACCTCCAAACCTACTCTTTATAAAGCTGTCCGCAATTTGAGCATTCGAGATCGTAGTAGCCCAGAACCTCCTGTTCGCATTCCCTGCACTTTATCTTTCTTTCGATAGGCGGTGCGTCTTTTGCCCCGAGTTTCATCCCGAGAAGCTTGAAATATGTTTTTCCGTTGATTGAGCCGATGCCGAAGAGGCCGCCCAGGAGCAACCCTTCACCTTGTTTGTTGATCTTCCCGCCGCTGGCCTTTTCCATCCCCCACGACGTCCAGATGCCGAGGAAGTTCAGGTCGATGGCGAATTTTTCACTCAGCAGGCCGTTCTCGTCGTACTCGCGTTTTTCGCTGCCGAAGTGAACCAGTCCGAGCAGGCCGAAGGTCAGTGTGCGTTCCTTGTCGTGTTGCAGATACGAGAGCAGGGCCGGAACGACGACGTAGCCGTCCTCGCCGCCGCGGTACCAGTACAGGGGCGGTATGCCGCGGATGCCGGATTCTTTCTCGATTAATGGTTTGTTACTGGTGCCGAAGCAGCCCGTAAGAGCCAGGCCGAGCAGCAGACCGAGGCATATCGCAACACGCTTCATAATTTGCATCCCCAACTTAAAATACATCCCTAATCTGTCCCCGATAATCATTTATTCTATATTATTTATGGGAAATATTCAAGCCTAATTTTAGCCTGACCGGTATGTTGCACCGTGGTCAGAAAAACGGGCCGCTCAAGTTCCCCGGATATGATATCACACGGGCATATGGAATATACCCGCCGCAGCCGCGTCGGACAAATCCCCTTGATTTCCGCATGTGGTGAAGATAGAATCCGGTTCAGGACGTTGGAGCGAACATGTCGAAGAAAATCAGATTCACTCCTGATATGAAAATCATTGCCGCAGTTTTCGCCCACCCGGACGCCCATACGGTTTTCCGCAGGCACGGCCTTAAATGCGTGGACCCGAAGTACGCGGATTCGATTGAACTATGCGTTGCCTCTGAAGTCGAGACGATGCGGGAAGGCGCCGGGCTGCACGGTTTTGATCTCGTTGCGGTTCTCGCCGACCTGAACGCATTGCCTCCATCGGAAGCTCCGGCTCCATGAGCTCGATAGAAACCACCTCAGTCCAGTATGTCAAGGGCGTGGGCCCCAAGCGGTGCAAAGACCTTGTAGCCCTCGGCGTTCAGACCGTGCTCGATCTGCTCTACCATTTTCCCCGCAAGTACCTCGACCGCTCCGACGTGACGCCGATAGACGAAGTGGTATACGGCGAAATGGCTGTCGTGCGCGGGAAGGTGACGGACGCAAGGATGCGTTACGGCAGAAGGATGCCGGTTTTCAAAGTCATGATCGACGACGGCACGAGCATCATCAAGGCGACGTTTTTCAACCAGCCCTGGGTCGCGGACAAGCTTACAATTGGAACGGATGTTCTGCTTGCCGGTAAGGTGGAAGGCCCTGACCATGCCTTGGAGCTCAAGTCGCCCGAATATGCTTTGATAGAGGAGGATTCCGAAGCGCTCGAGCTGGGGCGAATTGTTCCATACTATCCGCTTACGGGAAAGCTGAATCAGAAATGGCTGCGAAAAGTCATGCGCAACTGCCTCGATAAGTTTGCCGACGAGCTCGAAGAATTCTACACGGACGCGTTTCTGGCCGAGAACCGGCTGCCCGCGATTGGTGAGGCGATACGCCAGATACATTTTCCCGAAACCGCGGAAGAGAAAGACCGCGCGCTCAGGCGTTTCAAGTTCGACGAATTCTTTTTCATGGAGCTTGCGCTTGCCGTCCGCCGCCGCCGGTTGCGTAAGAAGACCGGACCGGTCTTTAAACTCTGGCCGAAGCTCGATGCCCGCATCCGAGAGCTTTTCCCGTTTACACTGACCGAATTCCAGGATGACGTGCTGAAGGAAATCGTTGCCGACCTCCGCTCCCCTTACCCGATGAACAGATTGCTCCAGGGCGACGTCGGAAGCGGAAAGACGCTGGTCGCGGCGTATGCGATGCTCGTCGCGGTGGGCAACGAGCACCAGGCGGCGATTATGGCGCCGACCGAAATCCTCGCCGAACAGCACTTCCAGACCTTTTCAAGCATCCTCGCGGACGCCAAGGTCAGTATCGTTCACCTCGCCGGCGGTGATACGAAAAAGAACCGCGAGGAAAAACTTGCCGGCATTGAAACGGGCAAGGTTGATATTGTAATCGGTACACATGCAATAATTCAAAGCGACGTCCAGTTCAGGAAACTGGGACTTGTCGTGGTGGATGAGCAGCACAAGTTCGGCGTAATGCAGCGCAAAGCGCTTACAGACAAGACGACGGTACCGAACGTTCTCGTCATGACCGCGACCCCTATCCCGCGTACTCTCGCGCTTACGGTTTACGGCGACCTGGACGTGTCCACGATAAGGGGGATGCCGCCTGGCAGGCGGCCCGTTGAGACCAGTTGGATACCGCCCGCAAAAAACGGCGACGCGTGGGAATTTATCCGCGGCCAGATTGAGGAAGGAAAGCAGGGGTACGTTGTCTACCCCGTGATTTCCGATTCGGAGAAACTCGGCCTTCAGGGCGCCGAGGAGTCCTTCGAATACCTTTCCGAAAAGGTTCTGCCGGACGTGCCGATGGCGCTTCTGCACGGGAGGATGAAAAAATCGGAGAAGGAAACGGTAATGCAGGCGTTCCGCGACGGAGAGTACGGCCTCCTGGTCGCGACTCAACTGATTGAAGTCGGAGTCGACGTGTCCAACGCCGCCGTGATGGTCGTGATGCATTCGGAAAGGTTCGGGCTTGCGCAGCTGCACCAGCTTCGGGGCCGGGTCGGGCGCGGAGCGCAGCAGTCGTACTGTTTTCTTTTCAGCGACACCCGCTCCCGGGACGCCGGACGGCGGCTGTCCGCGATGGAGCGCACGACCGACGGGTTCAAAATCGCGGAAGAAGATTTGAAGATCCGTGGGCCGGGCGAGTTCTTCGGCACGAGCCAGCACGGCCTCCCCGAACTGGCGGTCGCCGACCTTGTCGTGGATTACCCGCTTCTTCGCGCTGCGCGCGACAGGGCGTTCAAGATAATAGACGAGGACGCGGATCTGTCGAAACCTGAGAATACGAAACTCAAAACAGTAATGGAAACGCAGTACAGGAAACGTCTGGAACTGATGGACGTCGGGTAGGACGATGACCGAGCTGGCAGTATTATGTTTTATCCTTATGGGGGCGCTGCTCCTTGTGAGCGGTTTTTTCTCCGGCAGCGAGACCGCGCTTTTCTCTCTTACCCCCCACCAGAAGCGGACGCTCGACCAGAGCGGCGGTTTCCTGGGCGTCAACGTCCGCAGCCTCCTTTCCGACCAGCACGCGCTCCTTGTAACGCTGCTTCTGGGCAATATGGTGGTGAATATTTTCTATGCAAGCCTTTCGCTTATCGCCGCCGCCCAGGTTGCACATGCTACGGGCTCCAGGAGTTCGTTTGTCGCGGTCGAGCTGGGTGCGCTTCTTGCATTGATATTAATTGGAGAAGTCACACCAAAAAATCTTGCGATTTCGAGTCCGGTCTTTTTTGCGAAATGGTGCTCGCCCATCATGCTGGGGTTCTTTCGCGTGCTCGGGCCGGTGCGCGTCTTTTTCGAGTACGTAACGCGTTTTTTCGTTGCGCTTTTGACCCGCGGGAAACGGGACGAGGAGCTGGGGCCCCGTGATATCGAAGCCCTGGCCGAGGCGGGGCAGGCGGCGGGGATACTTGGCGAAAAATCCGGCCTGATGCTCGCGGAGGTTCCCGCGCTCCGGTCGATCAGGGTCAGGGAAATAATGATCCCCAGAACTGACGTCGTTTTTTTCGACGTTCTGGATGGACGGGAAGCGCTCAAAGAGCTGTTCCGCTCCAGCAACCATACCCGCCTGCCGGTTTGTGAGCGCTCCCGTGACAACCTGCTCGGCTTTATCGATGGAAAGGATACTTTCATTCACCGTGACCGCGACATCAGGGAACTTATTCAACCGCCTTTCTTCATGCCGGAAGGCGCTGCGGTTGAGCAGCTCCTGCGGGAGTTCAGGCGCCACAGGCGGGCGATGGCCGTTGTCGTTGATGAATATGGCGGAGTCATCGGACTGGTAACCATAGAAGATGCGCTCGAGACGATTGTCGGCGAGATCGAGGACGAGCACGACCGCGTGGGGCGCATGTTCCTGAAACTTGACGACGGCAGCTACCTTGTTTCCGGCGCGATGAACCTGCGCGAATTCCTCGAGCGCTTCGAACTCGAGCGGACCGATGAAAAGGGCGACACCGTTGCGGGATGCGTCATTGCCCTCCATGGAGATGTCCCGTCGATAGGAACGGAAGTGAAGGACAGGCATTTCACTTTTATCGTCAGGCGAATGGCGGCTAACCGGGTTCGTGTTGTCGAAGTTAGGCCGCACCCCGGTGCGGAACTGGACCGGCCGGAAACGGAGGACGAGTCATGAGTGAACTTGTCCTGTTTATCGGGCTGCTCGGCTGGCTTTTCTTCAGCGCTTTCTTTTCCGGAGCGGAAACCGGATTCTACGTGCTGTCGCGTGTACGGCTTGCGGTCTCGGTGGCCGTCGGGGATGGCGATGCCCTCATGATCCAGCAGCTGCTCAGAAGGCCGAGCGTTCTGCTCGGTACCGTACTGGTCGGCACGAACCTGTCGAACTTCGCAGCTTCCGTCTTTGCCATGAAACTGCTCGAACGGTACATCCCCGGCCTGGAGGGAACTTTTTACCTCGCGCTTCTGAATACTCTGATAATGTCGCCAGTCATTCTGATATTCGGCGAAATGGTTCCGAAGAATATTTTCCGCCTGCGCGCGAACAACCTTACCCGGAGAATTTCGCTGCCGATAATGTTTTTCCATTATCTGTTCCTGCCTGTCAATCTCGCATGTTACGGCGTTTCGTGGCTGATACGGTTTTTTGTCAGCTCTAAGCGCGCTCAAAGCGTGGAAATTCTTTCACACGGGGCCATGGAGGCGCACCTTCATGAAGGCCACGAGGCGGGCGCGATAAGCCTGGAGCAGGACCGGATTGCGCGAAACATTCTCGGCCTCGAGGAGCGAAACGTGGGCGATGTCATGATACCGCTTGCCGAGGCCGTTACCATTCCCCGAGGGATTAAACTGGAGGAATTCAAAGGGATAATCGCGGTAACGCGCTTTACAAGATATCCGGTTTTTGAAGGACGAAGAGATAATATTGTCGGCGTAGTAAACGCGCTTGACGTCCTCTATTCCGAAAAGCCTTTTTCGGTCGATCTGCACCTGCGCCAGCCGAAGGTGGTAAAAGCGAAGGACCCGGTTGACGAGGTACTCCTGGAGATGCGGGCGGCGCGCAAACCGCTGGGGATAGTTACAAACCCTCAGGGCCGGGCCATTGGCATTTTTACGATAAAAGACCTTGTCGAAGAAATCGTCGGCGAGCTCAGGGAGTGGTAAAGCGTCGAACGTCGAACGTCAAGAGTCGAGAGTCAAGAAAAACAAGTATTTAGTTTAGCCGCGCAGCTTGCTGCGCGTGCAGAGCTTACAAACCTACAAACCTGCAAACCTGTAACCCTGCAAACCTACATGTGTTACAGTGATGCGCAGGTAATTATTTGCAGTTTTCCGGCTCAAATTTCCGCAAGATTTCGGTTGCACGCGGCCATACCCATGCTATAATGCTTGCCGGACTAAATGCCGAAACATCCGGACCGGCGCCGCGGCAGTAGAATTTGTGTTGGGAGCCGGTTACCGGAACGGAGAGGGTATTAATATGACCAACAAGATGATTATTGGACTGCTGTGCGTCGTAATCGTGCTGCTTGTCGGCGTCATTTTCAGTCTGAACAGGGAAGCGGCTGTTCAGCCGGCGCATGCGGGCGGTTTCGGCGGTGCTGATTCCGGTTTCATAATGGTCACCGGTGCCGACGCGGCCGCAAATTCAGATGTTTTGTATATCCTGGATACGAAAGAGCGTACGCTCCTGGTCTACGGGCTTGACAGGCGCGGCATTCAGTTGAAGAGCGCCAGGACTGTCAAATACGACCTGTACCTTGACGAATGGGAGGCGGGGAAGCAGGATCCTTCCTACAAGAAGATCAAGGACGCGACCAAGAGGAAATGGGCGCCCACGGAAGATTCCAGAAAGAAGCGTAAATAGCAGGCGTTAGACGGGGAACGGTCAACAGAACAGCGTGCGGCGACGCCGCGCTTCATATTACGCATAGCCGAAGAAAGGACTCATAATGGCTGAGTTCTACACTTTTGAAGAGGTGATGCAGGAGCTCCAGATCGACGAGGAGGAGCTCAAGCGCCTTATTTCTCAAGGGGAACTGCGGGGCTTCAGGGACGGCGACGAGATCAAGTTCCGCAGGGATGACGTGCTTAACCTCAAGAAAAATCGCGAGACCGAGCCGACGATCATCCTTACCGACTCGGACCACGAAATCCGAGTCCCGGGCGAGGAGGCCGACCTTATCGTCGACGAGTCTGCGGACAAGGACACCGTCGTCAACATCGACGTGTTCGAGACGGAAGAAGTCTCGCCTCTGACCACGGACGACTCCGACGTGCCGACCGTCGATATCCCCACCTTTGAGGAAGGCGCGACCGATTTCGTGCTCGCCGACGAGGAGCCGATCGAGATACCCGACCTCGCGGAAGTGGAAATCGATGGCGATACTGACGCCGCCGCGACAATTATCGACACCGAGCCCCCGACTGCCGGTGAGGCGCCTGCGACATTCGATCTCGTCGAGGAGCCGGATGAGTTTGCGGCGGGAGCTCTTACAGGCAGCGGGCGGATATCCCGCTCCGCGCGGCTTCGCGCGATGACGATAAAAAAGAAACGGGGACATCCCGTTTCCACGGTTTTTCTGTTCCTAACATCCATAATCATGATCTGGCCGGGCGCAATTATCTGGAACTTGGTTCGCGGCGTTGAACCCAAGTGGATTTACGACATGGCGTTCAAGTTCCGCAATATGGTGGATATGATCCACTCCTGGTTCGGCAATTAAAAGTTTTGCGCCGGTCGCGAGAGGGAGCAATGGCTTATCGTTTTATGTGTGCTTTTACGACCGTCATGGTGACGGTCGTTTTAGTTGGCTGCAGCAACCTGATGGTGCGGCGCACCGACTACGACGCCGCCATCGAAGAGCAGAATCGCCTCAGGGAGGCCAATAGCCTGCTTTCGGGCAAATTGAAGGACGTCGAAGCCAGCCTGAAGGCGGCCGAGGACCGTGCAACCGCCGCGGAATACGAGGCACGCACCGCACAGGTCGGCATTTTTCATGAAAAGAAAGCTGCAGGCAAATTGCCTGAGGATATCGCGCTCAACCGCGATACCGGCGGGATCGTGCTCGACCAGTCGATCCTGTTCGACACGGGCCAGTCCACGCTCAAGCCCACGGCGAAGGCTGCACTCAAACGTCTTGTCGACGAGATTCTCAATTCGTCTGAATACGACGATTATTATGTCCGCATCGACGGACACACGGACGCGACGCCGGTCAGGAGCACCGCTGGCGCCAACATCGACAACTGGTGGCTTTCCGCCAAAAGGGCGCATGCCGTGATGAGGGCCCTGCGCGACCTGGGGGTTGACAAGAAGCGCCTGTTCATTGTCGGACACGGCCCAACCGTTCCGGTCGATATACGCGAGAAGAGCGCGAAGAACCGCCGCGTCGAGATCATGGTTATCAAGAAGAAGTTTAACCGTGAGGCAGCCAAAAAAGGCGGCGGGCCGAAGTAGGGCCTCGAGATCGTCCATCTTGTACCTCGAGAGGGGACTCCCATGAAATCAAGCCGAGTGCTGGTTTTAAGTATTGCCGGTCTGTTCTGCCTGGCGATCTGGACGACCGGGTGCGTACCCGTCATCGATTATATTGAGCTGGGAAAGAAGTACGAGAAAGTATATGAAATCAACCAGGGCCTTAATGCGAGCGTCATACGTGCAAAACGCGAAGTTGAAACCTGGCAGTCTGAAAAACGCAGACTTGAAGCCGAATTCAATTATTACAAGCAGATCGCCGAAGCGAGTCAGGAGACTGTAAAAAAACTGAGCGAACTCGACCGGAGCATCATGCAGGGAGCAAGAGACGCAGGCCTTGTGGTCGCCGCGCCCGCGGAGGCCGGCGAAGGAGAGATAACGGTTTCCGGCGGCAAGCTTCGCATTCTCGGTGAGGTGCTTTTCGGCGCCGGCAGTCACCAACTTTCAAAAAGAGGACGTGAAACGATTGCGAAAGTCGCGAGGATTCTGAATTCACCCGAATTTAAATCTTATTACATCCGCGTCGACGGTCATACCGATAACCAGCCGATACGACGGACAATAAAGGAATATGGGACGAACTGGATTCTGGGCGCGAAGCGGGCGCATTCGGTGATGCTGGTTCTGGTCGAGAAAGGTATTCCAAACAGCCGCGTTTTTCTGGCATCGTTTGGAGAATTCACACCGCCCAATACGGTATCCGGCATGAACCCGAGCAGCGATGCCGCGCGCCGCAAGTCACGCCGCGTCGAGATCTCGCTCGTCGCCGCGAAGTAAGTCCTGGTTTAAACCTGAACAGATATTCAAGAGGCGGATAGCATTATCCGCCTCCTTTTATTGGGGACATCGGATTGCATCTCTGATCGGTTGCATTTCTTTATAACCGGTATAAAATGAACTTATGAAAACAGCCTTCCCATTAAAACTCGGAATTACGGTTGTTCTTGTGTTCGCCGCCCTGATCACCGGGATGTCCCTGTGGACGCCGTTACGCATACGCTGGTACCTTTCAAAGGCCGGCTCTCAGGATATTAAGGTTTGCATAAAGGGAATTGACGGCCTCTTTGCTATTGGCGAGAAAGGGAGGGCAGCGCTTACTGGAATTTTCCCCGACGGTGAAACCGCGGCCCAACTTCTGATCGACAACTGGGATAATGTCAGCGCTGTAAAAGATATGGAATATCGGGTACAGTATGGCTGGACCCTGCTTCATGAAGCTGCAGAACATGGCTATCCGAATATGGCAAGAATCGTTATCGGCAAAGGATGCAATGTCGATGCCGGTTTCAGCCGTTCTATTGATATTAATGACGAGTCAACCAGTTACGTTACACCGCTTCACGTTGCTTCGGGTTTCGGCCACGCGGATGTCGTGAGAGTTCTCCTGGAACATAAGGCCGAGCCGAAATACGGCGCGGCGAGGTTTACCTTCCCTAATCGAAGGTTCAACATAAATGCCCTTCACCTGGCGGCTGAAGGAGGGCACCTGGATGTCGTAAAGGTTTTGGTCTTGGCAGGCGTGGACGTTGATGTGAAGACTATGCAGGGGAATACGCCGCTTCTTTATGCGTTCCCCAGGGCTGAACCGGATCTGATAAGGTATCTCATCGAGAAAGGCGCAGATGTTAACCTGAAAAACAATTATGGAGTGGCCCCGTTATATGTTGCCACAGGCGTTGGAGATGTTGAAGCTGTAAAACTTCTGATTGAAAATGGCGCAGATGTAAACGCCGCTGCCGATGGTGGCGAAACGCCGTTGCATGTTGCGGCGAGTCATGAGAGTAGAGATAAGTGGCAGTTTGAGCGCGACAGGATGTTCGAAAGCTCCTATGAAAGCAAAGAAGATGAAATTGAACATGCCCGTTTAATAAAAGTGGAAAAAGAAACCCGCAAAAAACTCGCGCAGCTGCTGATCGAGGCGGGTGCCGACGTCAATGCGAAGGCAACTGAGTATGATATCGACTATTATAATGAAGAAATCGGAGATCGAACCCCGCTCCATGTTTCCTGTCGAAACGGTGATTTCGGAACCAGCAAAGTACTTATTGACAGCAGTGCAGTAATCGATGCTCAGGACAACAACGGGAAAACACCGCTCCATCTTGCGGTATGCAGCGGCGGCTTAGATGTTGTTGAACTACTGCTGGACTGTGGCGCAAACGTGAATGCGGGTGATAATAACGGGGCAACGCCGCTCCATTATGTCCTTGGATTTGAAGACGATGATGTTGACGAAGATTATATCGATAGAGAGAGAAGCGAAAGTGAGGATATGATCGAGGATTGGGAAAGATACGTGCAAAGAGTTAAAGAGATCCGGAATGTACGCATGGAGCTGGCGAAGCTGTTATTGTCAAAGGGCGCTGACGTGAATGCAAAAAATTCGGACGGCTGGAGTGTTTTACATCATGCCGTTGAGGAGAATCAGAGAGGGCTAGTCGAGTGTTTCGTGGAAAGTGGTGCTGATGTAAACATGAAGGGTGACAGGGGGCTGCTTCCCCTCGATATTGCTCTGGTGAATGACTATGCCGAGATTGCCGAATTTCTTAAAAAACATGGCGCCCGGACCGAAGTAAAACAGAAGTAAGACCTGCCAATGTAGTGGGGATAGGAGTGTTTCGTGAAGATTAGGTGACATTTTTCTGAAGAGAATGTGAACTTCCGGAGTTTTTTACCTTCACGACTGTTTTTTTATAAAACCCTCTTGACGAAAGCATAGCAGCCGCTATCATACATCTGTCGGCCACGGAGAGGGGGACTCGCCTGGGACCGGCATTTACAGGTTCGACTAAAATCTGAATCCATGCTTTCGCATAGAGGGGGAAATCATGCGCAAGGTGTTTTTTTCTCTTGTACTGGTACTGATGGGCGCCGGTGCAGTATATCTTGTATCCAATTTCAAGTTCGACGGCTCGTTCTCGCTTGTAACCAAGAAGGCTCCAAAGGTTGCGAAGGCCGGCAAGGCGGACGTAAAGAAACCCGTCAAGGCGGCATCGAAAGATGCCCTGCCGGCTACAAGGGCGAAACTGACTGCCGTGCTTGAAAAAATACAGGCCGGCAAAAGCACGGACCTGCCGGCCGATTATTTTTCGGTAGTCCGTCTTGCGCGCGAGGTCGGCGACGACCAGACCTACGTCTCCGCGATGCGGCACCTGGTCGAGGCTTTCTCGAAAAGCGGCCAGGCCCTGAAGGTTGCTCCCGAGCTTGCCGGCGTTTATGCAGCCAAGAACGATTTTGAGACGGCGCGGCGGATATACAGTTTTGCATATAAGCGCGCTGCGGACTACAGGGAGCGCCGGGCGCTGGCCGCCAAGCTGGATCCGATCTGCGAGCGGCTGATTTTCTCGCGAAAGAAGTTCAGCGAGTGCGTGTTTTATCGCGTTCAGCAGGGCGACAAGCTCATTAGGCTCGCGGCGAAATATAATTGCCCCTATCGCTTTATCCAGCGCATAAACAAGAAGCGCGACGACCGCCTCCGCATCGGCGAGCGGTTGAAAATCATATGCGGACCCGACGACTCCAAAATGAACGTGAAAGTCGTCGTCTGCAAGAGCGAATTCACGCTTACCGTCTACCTCAACGGCGTATACATGCGCTCCTATCCCGTTGCGATCGGCAGGGACGACGCGACTCCGACCGCTACGTTCAAAATCGTCGACCGGTTAAAGCACCCGGCCTGGCACGCGCCTGACGGAAACGTGTATCCTTACGGCTCGAAGAAAAACATTCTCGGCGAATACTGGCTGAAGTTCAACGACGACGAGTACTCCGGCTTCGGCATCCACGGCACAGGCGACTCGACCGTGGACCCCAAAAAGCCGGAAACGATCCAGCGCGCTATTTCGGCCGGCTGCATCCGCATGTTCAACAGGGACGTGACCGATCTGTCGATGCTTGTTCCTCGCGGCACCGTCGTTGAAATAAGAGAATAAGGGAATAAAGGATGAAGGATGAAGTATGAAGGCTGAAATTTCATCCTTCATCCTTTATCCTTCATACTTTCTTTAGGCTTTTTCGCGCCGGTCACTCGGCCCGGCGTTTTTACTGCAGCAACCCCCTGCAATTTACACCAGGAGCTTACCATGGGTATGAAAAAGATAGTGTTGCTGTCGGTACTTCTTGCTGCCGGGTTGTGCCTGGCACTTTTTCTGGTCGAGATTGGGTTGGCTTCCTACCTTGTCCCGGCCGCTACGACGCGCGACATGATAATACAGCAGAACGCGCCGGTTCAGAATAACCCGCAGAATGCGGTTGCGGGCCGGGCCGACGACTGGGAGCGCAAGCGCAACGCTGCAGGAAAATTGCAGGATGGCAGGGACGGCACCGGCCAACCGGCGTCGCTGAATCAGAGAAAATAGTTATTTACTCAAGTTGACTGCGTTTTGATAAGCACGCGAAAAAGCTGTCAGCATTCAGCTATCAGCTTTCAGCTTAAAACGAAATACCATAACGAAATAAGACATTTCCTTTTTTTGCTGAATGCTGACGGCTGAAAGCTGAAAGCTCAATGCCCGCCTTTCAGCCTGAGATGCAACTTGCTAAATATCGGGGGATTATGTAAAAATCAGTCAACCTGAGTTATTTATAATCCGCCTTACAAGCCGAATAGGTAACGCCGCTTCCAGCGTGCGGCAGATCCTCATACTGGAAACGGCGTTTTCTTTCAGGCCGAATCCGCCCGCACCCGCACATGCTCCAGACGTGTTTTCTCTTTTTCAGCATTCCGCGCCGTGATATAATCTATTTAACAAGGAACAACCGGGCGGCTTACTGTGCTTATTCCCATAGGCGACGAAAACTACGGCGACAAGAAACCGATCCTGAACTACATCCTGATCGGGCTCAACGTCGCGGTCTACGTTTTCGTAACGCTCCCCGCTTCCGTCGATTCATACAACGGAGTCGTTCTTGCATACGGCCTGGACCCGGGCAAAAAGTCTTTGCTGACCTTTATTACGTCCATGTTCCTTCACGGGGGAATTTTCCACCTCATCGGCAACATGCTGTTCCTTTACATCTTCGGCGATAATATCGAGCGTAAGCTTGGACACGTCGGCTATTTCTTTTTCTATATGGGAACGGGAATCGTCGCCGGACTCGCTTTTGCCGTTACGGGTGAGGAGGGGCGGCCGGCCATCGGCGCCTCGGGCGCCGTATCCGGCGTGCTGGGCGCGTATATTTTCTTTTTCAAAAACAACAGGATTAAAGTCTTCTACTGGTTCTTTTTCTTTATTGGAACGTTTCACATCAAGGCGTTCTGGGGCCTTGGAATCTGGATTGCGAAGGATGTATTGATGGCCATGGCCGAACAGGGCAACAGCGTTGGTACCGGCGTGGCCTACATGGCCCATATAGGCGGTTTTGCGGCCGGCCTGCTGACGGCTGTGGCGTTACACATGCTCAAGATAACCAAGCCGGGCGAAGGCGGGGCCGCGTCACGCCATGTAGGATGGGAACACGTTACCGGACAGGACTGGCGCGGCCGGTCGACCTCCTGGAAGCCGGGGCATAGAGCGCCGCGGCGTGAACCCCGGCCCGCAAGCAGCATACCCGTAAAGATGCGGTCGCCCGAAAGCTCCGTTTCCGAAATTACCGGCCTTGTTGATTCGGAAGATTTTATGGCGCTCGCCGCCGCCTGCCGGAAGGCGAGGTTTTACTTCGGCCCCGGCGCCCTGCCGCTCGAGCTTGAAGAAAAGATTGCGCGACGCGCCCTTGCCGAAGGCAGATTTCTTATCGCAGCCGATTCCTTTTCCGCGCTCGTAAAAAAACACGGCACAAGCCCGAACCTCGGCTATTTTCACGCCATGCTCGGAATCATTCACGCCGACCACCTCGATAATTTCGCTCTCGCCCGGCAGCATCTGAAGAAAGCCCTTGAACTGGAAAACGAGCAAAAGCTTCAGAAGCAGGTCGAATCGCACATTGAAGCGCTGGACGCCTTTTTCAAAGAGCCCGTTCTCTCCGACTCGCCGGGCAACCGCTTTACCATACTTGCCGTCGGCGGCACCGAAGTACCCGCGACAAACGTCGGCCGTCTCGTCGCGGGCCACCTGAGCCTGAACGAAGCGGACGTGGTAACTCAAATTCATATCAGCGGCGGAATTCTCGCCGAGAACGCTCCCGGCGACGCTGCGGAAACGTTAACCCGCCAGCTCAATAAAGGCGGCATCCCGGTTGTCGCGGTCCCGCAGGAAGCTTTTCTGCCGTTACCGTCGGCGGAAGAGCTCAAATTTGCAATATCCGGCGAAGAAGGTCTTGCCTTCAAGGACCGGACAGGCGCGCAGACTCTGTTTCGCTGGGACGACGTGCACGTCGTAAACGCGATGCGGCTCGAACGGAGAGGTTATTTCGGCTGGGGCGGCGCGACCTCCGGCATGGTGGGCGTTCTTGATATAGTTACGGCGAACCCTGCGCGGCGCCTGCGTTTCAACGAGGCTGATTTCACTCCTTCCGTCGACGAGCGCGGGGAAATCGCGGGATTCGATTCCTTCACACTCGGCGTAGCCGTAAACGGCGGCGCCGGAATCTACGGTCCCGACTTCGCCGCGGCCGCGCTGGGAGGCGAATGGCGCCGCGGCCCGCAGGGCAACTACACCCGTTTCGACCGCCAGACCCGCTTCCTCCTCCAGCGCGCGCAGGTCCGCCTCGTGCGGCAGCAATAAAAATCACTTACCCAATAAGAGACGCGACCCACAGGTAGGCCTGGAACCGGGCTTCGGTTACTGAACGGGTGTGGGAATAGATTTTAAAGCTCCGCACATAACCTTCTTTGATATGCATTTTTCTGCTGACCTTTTTGAGCCTTTGCAGTTTATCCCGGAAACGCTCTTCGCCGTCAGGCTTTTCAAGCATCCTCGCGATCTCGACGAGGGCGTTCGCCTTCGCAAGGAAACGCATCCCCCTGTTGCGGAAATGTATAACAAGGCTGAAAAGAGAAGCCCCGATCCCAAGCAGGACAAATACTATTATTTTATTGACAACCCGCCTGCCTGTTTCGATTTTCCAGGTAAGCAGCATGAAAACGAATAATCCCGCCGTGGGGATGAGTATGGTTACAACCATCATCAGAATCGACTTTATCTTGGCCGATGCCGCCATCTTGATCAGTCTTTTCCTCGCGTAGGCTATTTCTTCGTGATACTCCAAGGCGGGTTCTCCTCTAACGCGCGACCGTGCGGCTGGTGCGGTAGTAGGATTGAATCGAATATGCAACCGTGAAATAGTATTTAGCAGGCGGGCTTGCCCGCCGTGTTGTAGGGGCCCACCGCGGTGCCCCGACATATTAAACGCCCCGCAAGCTGCGCCGCGTAATTTTTAATAGAATAATATAAAGTTCGACTATTTCTTTTCCGGTTCTACTTTGAAATTTGCGCTTTTTGTTTCAGTCTCAAAGGGGGTCTTCTCGAATTCCAGCTCGACTTTCAGTTCTTTACCCTTCAACTCGTCCGGTACCGTCCAGACGAATTCTTTCCAGCCTCACGAATTAACAAATTCATGCGACACGATAACCTTGCCACTGGAATCCTTAACAACCATCCCAACGCGGAGAAGACCCTTCTTCCTCTCCAATAAAACCGCTTTCCGCGAAGAAGCGTCCTTTATATTTAATTTAAAGCCGACCTTTCCGTCCTCTTTCTTTTCGATATCAACGGAAATCTTCAGCGGCTCGATCGGGCCGATGGAAAAACCGTTGCCGACCTTCGTCTTGCCTGTCCCGATATTCAGAGAATACCGCTCATTTTCGGTTAGCCTTCTTATTACGAAATGGACGTTCGAGAATTTTCCATCCTTCTGATATATTTTTCCCTCAACCGGAAAATACATGCGGATTTTCCGGTCCTCTGTAAATGTGGTTAGACACACGAGGTCTTCGGGAGCTTCGACGGAGAACAGGTTCTCAAGCTTCCTGAGATTATACGCAACGGCAGGCTGGTTCTTTTTATTAATCCTGACGGCCTTTTCGCCTATCTCCACAAGCTTGTTGCCGATGGCAAGTTCCCCACGAAACTCAAAGCCGCCGTAAAACAATTTCGGCGCTTTTTCGCCCGGCAGCCAGTAGATTTTAACCGGCTCCTTTATATTCTCAAGTTTTCCGCCGAACGCGGTATGTACAAGTATAAATAGTGGTTTCTCAGGAAGTATCACAACGCGCATGTTGAGCAGAATTTCCTTACCGCCGACTTCGAATTTTGCGGGAAGGTTTTCCATGATGAAGCAATAACCATGCGCTTTATCGAGCGCTGTCTCTTCCAGGAAATCCTTATCGCCGTCCCGGTCAACGTATAGCTTGACGAAATTCCCGTTGTCCATGGATATGAAAAAGTCGTAACTCAGCCTGCCCAGCTTAAGCTTTCCCCACATCTTTTCGCCGTCCGGAGCCTTCGTGCCTTCCGGTGGTGCTTCCGTTTTCTTCCAGCCGATTTCCCTGTTCAGGGCATGCTGAATAACAAAAGGCGCGACATTATCGCCCGTCGTCTCCGGCTCAAGGACGACTTCCTCCGCGTATGCAGTAGAAACGGCAAGTATTGAAACCAGAATAGCCGTTATACAACGCATAAGAACTCCTTCGAGAAAATCCGGTCAAATCTGTATATTTAGCGTGCGGGCTTGCCGGCGCTGTAGGGGCGGGTCTCAGACCCGCCCGAATATTGGGCAGGTTTGAAACCTGCCCCTACATATTCAACGCGCAGCAAGCTGCGCCGCTAAATATATAATCGAATAATATAGCGTTCGACATTTGACGTTGGACGTTTGACGTTCGGCTATTATTCTTCCAGCGCGGCGTGGGCGGCTGCGATAATGGCGACGGGGACGCGCCGCGGACTGCACGAGACGTAGTTCATCCCCACCCGCGCGCAGAACTTGACCGAGTTCGGCTCGCCGCCGTGCTCGCCGCAGATGCCGATTTTCAGGTCCGGCCGCGTTTTGCGGCCGCGCTCGATCCCGAGCTTCACGAGGAAGCCGACGCCTTCCTCGTCGATAACGGCGAACGGGTCGGTGTCGAAGATGCCGACTTCCTTCTTCTGGTAATGCTGGATGAACGGGCCGGCGTCGTCGCGCGAGAAACCGTAGGTCATCTGCGTCAGGTCGTTGGTGCCGTAGGAGAAGAACTCCGCGACCTCGGCGACCTTGTCCGCGGTAATCGCGCCGCGCGGCACCTCTATCATCGTGCCGAACAGGTAATCGACTTTGATTTCCTGCTCCTCGAAAATTTTCTCGATAAGCGGGCGCGCGATTTTCTCGATAAACCTGAGCTCGCCGCGGTGCCCGACGAGCGGAATCATTATCTCGGGCTTTACGTCGATGCCTTCTTTCTTGACGATGCAGGCGGCTTCCATAATCGCGCGCACCTGCATCTCGGCGATTTCGGGATACGTTACCGAAAGGCGAACGCCGCGGTGGCCCAGCATGGGGTTCAATTCGTGCAACCGCTCGGCGGCCGCCAGTATCTTCTCTTTCGGTATACCGGTTTTTTCCACGACGCGGGCGATTGCCTTTTCCTCGTGCGGGACGAACTCGTGCAGCGGCGGGTCGAGCGTGCGGATGGTTACGGGATACCCGTCCATCGCGCGGAAGATGCCGATGAAATCCTCGCGCTGGAACGGCAGCAGTTTTTCGAGCGCGGCGCGGCGCGTCTCCTCGTTCTCGGCGAGGATCATCTCCTGCATGAAGGCGATACGGTCTTCGCCGAAGAACATGTGCTCGGTCCGCGTGAGGCCGATGCCTTCGGCGCCGAAGCGGACCGCGTAGTCGGAGTCGCGCGGGGTGTCGGCGTTGGTGCGGACGCCGATTTTCTTGAACTCATTCGCCCATTCCATTATCTTCACGTAGTTCTGGTACGTCTTCGATTCTTCCGCCTTCATGGTGCCGTCGATAAGCACCTGGATAACCTCGGACGGCATTGTCGCTATCGGGCCCTCGAACACTTCGCCCGTGATGCCGTCGAGTGAAATCACGTCGCCTTCCTTCAGCGTCACCGTTCTGCCGTCGTCCTTTTTCACCTTCATGGATAAGTTGCCGTAATCAATGTCCAGCTCGCTGCAACCTGCCACGCACGGCGTCCCGATCTGGCGCGCGACGACGGCCGCGTGGCTCGTCATGCCGCCCCGCTGCGTGAGAATGCCTTCCGAAACGTGCATGCCGTGGATATCGTCGGGCGAGGTCTCGGTGCGGCAGAGAACAACTTTCTTGCCGCTATTAACCATTTCTTCGGCGCGGTCCGCGCTGAAGACAACCTCGCCGGATGCCGCGCCCGGCCCCGCGTTCAAAGCCTTCGCCAGGCGGCGGCCTTCTTTCCTTGCCTCCGCCAGCGCCTTTGGCTCGAACAGCCGGACAAGGAGGTGGGTGACGCCGTCGGGCTCGATCTGTTTCAGAGCTTCCTGCGGCGTCGTCAGACCTTCCTCCACCATTTCGACCGCGATGCGGAACGCGGCAAAACCCGTCCGCTTGCCGTTTCTCGTCTGGAGGATGAAGAGCGTTCCGTTTTCAATCGTGAACTCGAGGTCCTGAATATCCTTGTAATGTTTCTCCAGCGTCTGCCTGACGTCGAGGAGTTGCTTGTAGTTGTCCGGCATTTCGCTGCCTAGCTCGGAAATCTCGCGCGGGGTGCGGATGCCCGAAACCACGTCCTCGCCCTGCGCGTTCATCAGGAACTCGCCGTAGAAGACGTTCTCGCCCGTTGCCGGGTCGCGGGTGAAGGCGACGCCGGTGCCGGACGTCTCGCCCATGTTGCCGAAGACCATCGTCTGCACGTTCACGGCCGTGCCGAGCAGGCCGGTGATGCGGTTGATGCGGCGGTAGGTGACGGCGCTCGGCTTCATCCACGAGCCGAAGACGGCGTCAACAGAATGCAGGAGCTGCATCCTCGGCTCACGGGGGAAAGGCTTGCCGACATGCTTTTCATAGAGGGCGGAATAGCGCGAGCAGAGTTCCTTGAGCTGTTCCGCGGTCAGGTCGGTATCGACCTCTGCGCCGACCTCTTTTTTCAGTCCGTCGAACACTTCTTCGAAGTGATGATGCTCCAGCCCCATCACGACGCTTCCGAACATGTTTATGAACCGGCGGTACGAATCCCACGCCAGCCGCTCGTTGCCTGTCAGCCTGATAAAACCGGGCAGCGTTTCCTCGTTCATCCCGAGGTTGAGGACCGTGTCCATCATCCCGGGCATGGACTGCGCCGCGCCCGAGCGGACGGAAAAAAAGAGCGGGTTTTCGGGGTCGCCGAATTTCCGTCCCATCACCTTTTCCACCCTCGCGATGGCCTCGTCTATCTGCGTATCGAGCTCCGGCGGGTAGGTGTTGTCGTGCTTGTAATAGTAGTCGCAGACCTCGGTGGATATGGTGAATCCCGGCGGGACCGGCAGCCCTATCGAGGTCATCTCGGCAAGGTTCGCGCCTTTGCCGCCGAGGAGCGCTTTCATTTCCTTGCTGCCTTCTCCTTTACCGCCGCCGAAAAAGTAAACGAACTTGCTCATGCTTAAGCCTCCGGTGAGTTTTTTCCATTTACGGATTTGCTGCCTGTACGTTTATTGCGCGCCGTACTTATCCATCATCTCGATCAGGCCGACCGCCCAGCCGTCCCGCTCTCGAAGTAGAAGTACGTAGTAGGTGGCTACAACACGACTTTTCTCGAATTCAATCACTATTTTAACCCACACCTTGTTCTGGGTTCTCCACCTTGAAGGGATATGCACTATTTTGAAGAACTTCAAGAATGTCTCGATTGTAATCCAGTCTTCTTTCAGTATATTCTCGTCAGTTTCGCATGGCGGAAAAGTGAATCCAAGTGCAATCCAGAATGATATCGGTCCGTATTCAGCTTTGGTCTTTTCGCTGAGGATTGGATAAGCAATGTCGGTCTGTTCCTCCCAGATGGCGTACTGGCAAAGCTCGAGCGCTTCGCGCGGCGTGCTGCGTGAGCCGACACGCACCTTCGACGGCGAGTAATCCGGCGGCAAAGCGACCGTAGTGCAGCCGCCCGCCAGAAGCCCAAACAGGACGAACGTTACAAGAAATCTTGCAGCCAATCCGGCTTCTCCGTTTGTAAGTAATTAATGTTTGACGCGCAAACGCGCAATGGGATGAGAATACCAAAACGCTAACTTGATGTCAAGAAATCCGCCGGGCTTTCGGGTAAACTCAGAAAAGTTAAAGTTTTAAAACCCATTGACAATCTCCTGGTTCAGGGGTAATCTGCATAAATAATACTAAACTGAATTAGCCCGCGCTGTCTGGTGCCTCGAGTTATAATCTGCGTGATAATCAGTATCTCGCTCGAAGAAAGGATGAAGAAATGGGGCAATTATCGTGTCCAAAATGCTCGGGAACGGCTAAGGGAGGCCGGAGCTGTCTGATCTGGCTGCTTGTAATCCTGCTCTTTCCCATAGGGCTCGCTCTTCTCCTGCTGCCGCCCAAGTATCGCTGCAGCAAATGCGGGCACACGTTCAAGGCCTAAGAGCAAATTCCCATCTCAAACAACGGCACGCCGGGTTCCAACCAGGGTATTGCCTAATCTTTAGTTTCCCGTTGAAAAGCACAGTGAAAAACGTAAAATAGTTTCTTCGCCAAAAGGCGATGAAAAGCGGAACCGGGCTGCGAAAGGAATCTACCATGTCCGAGAACCCGTTCATGTTTTCCGGCAGCCTCGCGGAAGTCGATCCCGAAATACGGATGCTTTCCGACGTCGAGGCCGACCGGCAGCGGAAGAAACTCATCTTCATCGCCTCCGAATCCATCTGCCCCCGCCCCGTGCGCGAGGCGCAGATGACGACCTTCAGCAACCTGTACGCCGAAGGGTATCCCGCGCTGAGGATGTACGAGGAAGAGCGCGATGAGTTGATGGATTTCGCCCGCCAACTCGCTTTCCAGCGCCGCTACGCCGACCGGCGATATTACAAGGGAACCGAATTCGCCAACTTCGTAGAGGCGCTGGCGATTCGAAGGGCTGCAAAGCTTTTCGCTTCAGACCACACTCCCGCCGAGGCAATACACGTAAACGTCCAGCCGATGTCGGGCGCGATGGCAAACAACGCCGTTTACGAAGCTTTCTGCGAGCCGGGCGACACCGTGATGGGAATGGAACTCACCTTTGGCGGACACCTCACACACGGCTCCGACGCGAACCGCAGCGGGAAGCGCTATCGCATGGTGTCTTACCAGCCCGACCGCAGCGGGCAACTCGACTACGACGCGATGAAGAAAGTGGCGATTGCCGAGAAGCCGAAACTGATAATCGCCGGCTATTCCGCATACCCGTGGGCGATCGACTGGAGGGAAATGCGCGAGGTCGCCGACAGCGTCGGCGCGATCCTGCTGGCCGACATCGCTCACCCCGCGGGACTGGTCGTTGCGGGTCTTTTCCCGAACCCGGTCGGCATAGTGGACGTGACCACGCTGACGACCCACAAGACGCTTTGCGGCCCGCGCGGCGCGATCATGCTCACAACCAACCCCGACTGCGCCGAGCTTATCGACGCAGCCGTCTTCCCGGGAGAGCAGGGGGGTCCGCATATCAATACTATAGCTGCAAAGGCGGTAAGCTTCGCCCTTGCCGCGACGGACGAGTTCAAAGAGCTGCAGAAGAATGTTCTGGATAACGCCCAGTCGATGGCGGAGAGCTTCAGGAAACGCGGTATCGAAATCGGCTACGGCGGTACGAATTCACACCTGTTCCTGATTGATCTCCGCGCGGTAAAAACACAGACAGGCAAACCGATAACCGGCGAAATCGCCAGCCGCCTGCTCGACATGGTCAACATCACGGTCAACAAGAACACAATCGGCGGCGACGAGAACGCCGCGCACCCGAGCGCGGTCCGTTTCGGTATGACCTGGGCCACGCAGCGCGGCCTCGGGCCGGAGGAACTCGACCGGGTCGCCGAGTGGTCCACGAAACTCCTGACTTCCGCGCACT
The DNA here is from genome assembly GCA_004376375.1 of Planctomycetota bacterium. GTDB lineage: Bacteria > Planctomycetota > E44-bin39 > E44-bin39 > E44-bin39 > E44-bin39. Next base: position 4,163 of record SOJX01000014.1, on the reverse strand, counting down.
CTTATTCATATATTGAGGCGACGGGCGACGCCGGCCGCGGCAAACTCGATATGGACCTGCTCGAAGAAGTCAAGGCAGAAGTGGGGGAATTCATAAAGCAATTCCCCGACGGCCAGGACGTCGAAGGCTCATCCGAGCGAGAGGGTTATCCCTACTGGTACTGTGCCGATGAAGCTGCAACTCCGACCGATGCCGGTGGTCCCGGTACAATCGAGGTTTCAGGCGAGCGCGCGACCGCATTCCTGAATGAGCTTTCCACCGCAGACGTTCAGTCGATGGATGAGGGCGAAACAAGGCAAACGTTTTTCCTTGACCGAAACGGCAGCCTTATATGCCGCGCAGTCGTCGCAAGGGCCGAAGGGCCTTCTCCCGTACGCCGGCGCTACATCGTCGTCTGCCCCGGCGAAAACGCAGGACGCCTCATACTCTGGATGCGCTCGGTGTCGGACGGGTACGTGCTTTTCGACAGCGACGACATCTACCGTAAAGTCCAGGGGCCGGTTGTGGTAAATAATCTGTCTGACGGGAGCGACGGCGCCGCAGACGGAACAGATACAAAGGAAATTATCTCAAAGGCGCTTTCGGCCATGAAAGAAACCGGTTCCGTGACCAGCGGCGAACAAATGCCGGCATCCGGGCTTTTAAAGAAACATCCTGAACAGTTTGACCTGATAAAACCTTATTTCGTCGGAACGGCACACGTCAAACGCTCTCCCGAACATGCAAAAGGAAAAAAGCAATACAAATACGAGCCGAAAGAAGAACCCGCTATCCGCACCTGCCTTTACGAAGAACACCTCAAGCTCGGCAAGCCGCGCATGGCGGCGTTTGCAGGGCATGAGATGCCGGTCTGGTATACTTCGATAATCGACGAGCACCGCGCCGTGCGCGAAACGGCCGGCCTTTTCGACGTCTCGCACATGGGCGTCCTCGACGTCCGCGGCCGCGACGCCTGCCGGTTCATGGACATGGTTTCCTCGAACTACATTGTGCGGCTCCGCCCGGGACAGAGCATATACGGCTACCTGTTCTATCCCGACGGCACTTGCGTTGACGATGTTCTCACGTACTGCATCTCCTATGAGCATTACATGGTCGTCTTCAACGCTGCAAACATCCGGAAAGACCTCGACTGGCTGAGCGCGGTAAACACGGGCGAGATTATCATCGACGAGTCGAGGCCGTGGATAACTCCGCCGAAAGTCGAAATCCGCTATCTGAAAGACGAATCCCACGGCGAAGACATGAGGGTCGACGTCGCGCTCCAGGGGCCGGCGTCGCTGCCGACGGTTCTGAAGCTCGCATCCGGCGACCGCATCCTGCAGGGGCGTATCCGCGGGATAAAACGGACCGAGTTCATCGACTGCGAGCTTGCGGGCCTGCCGCTTCTGCTTTCCCGCACCGGTTATACGGGCGAACAGATCGGCTATGAGTTCTATATCCATCCTGAGCAGGCGCCGGAGTTGTGGAACAGGGTTCTCGAGGCGGGCGAAGAATTCGGCGTAAAACCGACCGGCCTCGGCGCGCGGGACTCCACGCGGACGGAGGTCGGCCTGCCACTCTTCGGACACGAGCTTGAAGGCGAATCCAAAGTCAATCCAATCGAGGCGGGTTACGGGCCGTTCGTCAAACTGCACAAGCCGTTCTTCATCGGCCGCGACCATGCCGTGGAGATGGCGGAAAACCGCGAACGCGAGGTCTGCCGCTTCAAGACCACGGGCGGGATGCGCAAAGTCAATCCGGGCGACGCCGTCGTAAACGTGCGCGGCAACCAGTTCATCGGCAACGTGACGAGCTGCGTCTTCGTGGACGAATCGACGCAGGTCGGCATGGCCGCGGTCCAGCGCAGGTACAACGTCGAGGGCTGGGAAATCGCGCTGGTTGCGAAACCGCGCGGCAAAACCAGGGGTTTCGACGACCTCACCGTCGGCGACAAGTTCCCGCTCGCTCAGGCGGGTATTGTACTTGAGCGCTTTCCAGACCAAAATGAAAAGGAAAGCGAATGATTGAAAAACCGCTCGACTGGCTGCTGGACCATACAGATTACTGGGGAAAGCTCGGGCGGAAGACGAAACACGATCAGGCCAAGCTGGACCGGGCAAAAAAACTTTTTTCCGCGCTGGGCAATCCTGAAAAAGATTTCAATATCATTCACATAGTCGGAACCAAGGGGAAAGGCTCGGTTGCGGCGATGGCGGCGTCGATCATTGCCGGCGCTGGAATAAAAACAGGCTGCTACACATCCCCGCACGTGGAAGAGATCACTGAGCGTATTGCGATAAACGGCGAATACATTTCTGAATCCGTACTCGAAAAACTGATTACTGAAATCAGACCGGTTGTCGAGAAATCGGAAGAGCCCTACACTTTTTTCGAACTCTTTACCGCTGTCGCCCTTCTTTATTTCCAGCGTGAGAAAGTTGGCCTTGCCGTCCTCGAAGCCGGGATGGGTGGAGAGTTCAGCGCGACAAACGCCTGCGATCCGATTGCAGTCGTGATTACGAACATCGGATTCGAGCATGCGGATGCACTCGGACCCACGTTTGCCGACATTGCCAATCACAAAGTCGGCGCAATCCGACCGGGGGTTCCCGTCTTTACTACTGCCGTTGAAAGCTCCGGTCTTCATGAAGTTCGTAAAAGGTGCGCCGAAGTAAACACGCCTTTGACGGAAATCGATTTCAGTTCTTTTACCCTTCCGGAAAAAACAAACCTGAAGGGAAAACACCAGCGTATCAACGCTGCGCTTGCCACCGCCGTCGCGGAAAATATTCTGCCGGCGCTTGGAAAAAAGCCGGACAGGCGGCATATCGTCGACGCGCTCGAAAGCATCAGCCTTCCGGCGCGGATCGAAATCATAAGCGAAAAACCCCTGATAATCATCGACGGCGCGCACACGCCGGAATCGATGGCTGACCTTGCAGGCGCGATCAAGGAGTTTTCCTACAGGGACCTGGTGCTTGTCATATCCATGAAGGAAGACAAATCTATTGAAGATACTCTGAGGCCGATCCTGCCGCTGATTGACTATCTCATCACGACTCGTTATGATTATCCCGGTTTTGCGGATATCGGAACGATCGAGCATGCGGCTCTTGTTGCGAGAGACCGCTGCAAGGACTTCGAGCTTCACTCCGCGGATAAAGTCGAAGACGCTCTCGAGCTCGCGCTTCGAGGCGCCCGGCCCGACGACGCGATAGTCGTTGCAGGATCGTTCTACCTGGCCGGCCAGGCGCGCTCATGGTTCAAGAAAGAACTGGGAAAAAAGGTAGAATAAAATGGCCTGTTCCGAATACGAACCGTTGATTGAAAAACACAAAGCAGGCGCGATTACTGAAGAAGAAAGGAAGCGCCTGGACAGCCATACGAAGGAGTGCTTTGAATGCCGCACTTTACGCGACGGCGGCATCCTGCCGGAGCGCGGCCGCGTGCGTGAACGCGTGAAGAAAAATAAATCAAAATCATTACCCGTTCTTATCGCCGCTGTTCTGATTTTTGTATTGGTAATAATAGTTGTAATCGTAATCCGCAATCAAGTCAGGAAGGGCAGCGGGGCTGCTTCAGAAAAACCAAAACTCCAGCAGGTTGACCGGGTGCTTGAGGTTCTGCGTGTTCCGGGCGTGAAGCGCGACGACCCGATCAGGTTTGGAAAACCCGGATATGAAGTCCCGGGCGACGGCCGTGTGATCTTCGAGCTGAAAGACGGCTCCCGGGTTACCGCTTACCGTGACACAAGTCTGAGTTTTGACGATACGCCGGAAGGGTTGAATACGGACGTCAAACGCGGGCGGTGTGAATTCAGATTCAAGTCGGGCGGCCGCGTAACCGTGGGAGAGGCCCTTGTTGATGCCGGGGGAGAAACTACGGTCCAGGTTAATTTCACGGATAAGGTCGAAATCAGGATCCTGCTGGGCGGGGCAAGGGTAACCAGGGGCGGCAAATCCCGCGCGGTTCTCGAAGGCAGTACTTTTACTTTCAAGCCGGGTGATTCCCGGACGGATATTAAATAAAAACCGCCGGCAGAATAAACAGCCGGCGGCTACCGCATACGGCAATGAATGCTATTCGGACGAATCGTCTTCGGGGGACATCTCCTCGATATCTTCGACCGGCTCTGAAACTATATTGCGGTCTTCGTCCTTGATTTCGAAGTACAGCGACGT
>SOJX01000148.1 GCA_004376375.1 Planctomycetota bacterium | reverse complement strand
TTAAGTAAGATAGTATCGAAAAGGAGCTTATATTCAGAATTTATTCCTTCATATTGAAATATATGGAATTAAGTCCAAATTTACCGATTTCAATATTCAGAGAAAGCGCCTTTTGTTATACAATATACCGGGGCTTTGAGAGGCAATAATACCATATGTTGTCTATCTCAGCGTCCACCAATATCGGTAATATGCCGAAAAAATTCGGTATAGTAATTGTTGGGCGGAATGCAACAGATCTTAAAACACTTTGTTGACGCCGTTTCTCCGACGGCAGGGAGTCGTGTTGACTTGGACAATTAAAGAGATCGAGGAGCAGTGGTTTGCCGGAGCACACTTAAGCTGGCCCGCGGCGGATGTTGAGCGCGCCTTCGATATTGCCGCCCAGCTTCGTGGACAGGATTGGGTACTAGGAGCGGAAGTTGACCGATCACTGCTTCAGTTCCCCGGCGTCGGTCGCCGTGGCGGCTATTCTGAGTTTTTGCGGGTGTACTGGTTTGGAATCCGGATGACCTCCATTCTCGGCGCCAAAGGAAGCGATGAACTCATTCGACGAGTCACCGAAGGCGATCTGGATGCCGATGAAGAGGCTACGGCAATTCACCTTCTGCGAAGTTGGGGTTCTGTGACGGACTTAGAAATTGGGCCTTACGTGAAGGTTGGTAATAAGAACAAGAAACCGGACTTCCGAATTCGGAGGGGCACCGAGCCGTGGGTATACGTTGAGGTGACTAGGCTTCATCGTTCCGCCGCTAGTGCCCGTGTTCAGGAACTCCTGGAGAGAATCTCCAAACGGATGATGGAAGTGGAGCGGTCGTTTGTACTCGAACTCGTCCTCAATCGGGAACCGTCGGAGGATGAGGAGGAACTGCTCCTTGGTGCAGCAACCGAAGCCTGTGGGGTTGACGCAGGGCATGATCTGACGGTAACTGATGTCGCATCCATCCTCATCAAGACCGGAGATTCTGAAATCGTTGTTCCGACTCCAATTCCGGACGACAGTCGCACTCGCATGTCTATGGCGCGCTCGATTGTCGGGCCCGGGACTGCGAATCGACAGTTGATCGCGCGCGTGCCATTTGCCGATGAGAGAGCCGAAGAGATCCTCAAGCGTGAAGCCAGACAACTCCCGAAGGACGAGTGCGGCCTCGTAATGGTTAACGTAAATCTGCAGCCTACTGCTTTTGAATCCTGGAGTAAGCGGGTCCCAGAACGGTTTACCCCCGGACAGTACACGCGTGTTGCGGGCGTAATCCTCTTCATGCACGCGACTTCTCCATCGGAATTGGGACTGGTGTGGCTTCCGTACCTGAGACTCATTTCAAATCAGAATGCGACCAGTCCAATACCTTCTTGGGTGGTTGAGGGTGTCGCAAAAACACGATCGCAAACGAAGGCAAGCAGCGGACGAGCGGACTGATGACTGTTTGAACGCAATGGCGATGGGGGTAAGGGGGACACCCTTGAAATGTTGACATGTGACGGAAAGGGCCGCCCAACAAGGCAATCCAGCGGACGTCTTACAGCCGCCGCTGATTTTGGCGTTAGGTTTTTTTAGGAGTAAACAATATGAAACTGGTTTCTGATACAATTGGAAGAAAAGACAATCCTACAGAAAAAGATATAAGAAATGCAATTACATATCCAGATGGCGAGGAAGGATTTTGTAGCGAGGATATAGTGAGACTTCAGATAGGCCAAAACAATTACCTGGTTATTTGGATAGGGAACAAAAAAACAGGCCATCGTCTTGAATTAATACAAAAAGGTAATAAAGCAATAGAATGTGTTTCCATGTTTGACTCTGAAACAGCGATACATTTAATGACAAGTTATCTAAATGGAAACATTGCCTGGGTAAAGGAATATCAATGGAAAAAGCCTATAATATTGGAATTTTTGGATAATCTTGAGCGTTTACGTGAAACGAGAACCTAACAAAAGGTTGGAGTTGACGCAGGGATTTTTGGTTCTTTTTAAGTTACGTGCTTTAATTGAGTTTGTGAATATTTTCCACCTCTCTGGAAAAATCCCTGCGCAACTCAACCTTAGCGATATGTGAACAAGGATTATGGAAAAATGGCAAAGAAAAAAGTGAGTTCGACTTCGCCCCGCTCTTCAATCGCGAAAAAGATAATCGCTGATCTCGACAAAATTGCGAATAGAAAAATCATCAATCTTGAAGACATAAAAAAGGCGAAAGCAACGGCAGAGGATTTGGAGGCAACCATTTCTTCCGACAAAGAACTTTCTCAACTTGATCCCCTTCATGCCATTTATGTCTATGGGCAAAACAGAATTGACATTCTTATCCAACAATTAGCCCAGTTGCCAGCTTGTAACAAATTGGTTTCAGTTTGTGCTGAAGCTGACGATATTTATATGCCTGCTTACCCACCAATAAGTCCTGTAACCAATTCATATTTTTCGTGCTGGTGTTATTTCGATCTTCGAGTAGGAGTAGGTAAAGAATCATTTGGCCATATTGCCATAAAAGTAAGCCAAGCTCTTTCTTCGGATAAGAACCTAATCACGATTTTCGAAAAAATGCAAAAATCCCGTATGGGGCTGTATATACATGAAGGAACTGCCGACAACCGTACCATTTTGAAAGAGCTAATAACCAACGAAAAAATAGATTGTGTCGCACCAAGTGGCTATATTGGCACCCCTGGCGAAATATGGTTGGTGAGAATTTTTTCAGAACCATTTCCAGAGTTGGATTTTGGATATTCTGTTGTCTTCACAACACCATATATTGTTGGGAAAGTAGAAGACGGATATTTTAAAAACATAGGGGCCATCGATAGCTGGGTATCATTTTTAGAGCGCACTTTGGAAAAGACAGGAGAACCTGACAAAATTAAAGCTTATGAGAAACTCATGAAGTATGGCTTGAGTCGGCATTATTGGAATGAATATATCTTTGAAGGGTATGCTAATTATACCGACCATGCTGTGTTTCTAGCTGGCATTCCCGACTTACCAGGGAGTCTCCCACATTCGTCTGAGGATGCATAAACAAAAATATCACATATCAAGTCAATTCAGGCGACGGGAAGGGGCGCGGCGGCGCTGACGCGGCAAGTTCATCGGCCCGCGCCTGATTTCTGCCGTTATAATTTAGGAGAACTAACTATGGAAAAGTTTGATATCATATGCAAAGATTGCGGCGGTGAAGCAAAAGTAAGAAATTACCCTAACGATTCTTGGGATGGAAAGGTCGTGCAATGTACTAAATGTGGAAGGATGGAGAAATTATAACAAGCCGTTCAAGCAGAGCGGTGGAAGCCTGCGTCCTTTGGACATCTTGTTGTAATACAAAATCAGGATGTCCTAATCCATGTTCTTGTTATAAACCGCCGCCTGCTTAACTAAGCGTTATAACGCTTGACAACCCACGCCGAGATAGGAACGAAAGTGTCTGCTAAAGAAGCCACAGCTCGAATCAAGATCAACAAGCTGCTCGAAACGGCAGGCTGGCGCTTTTTCCCGGAAGGGAGTGCGCCCGCTAACATCCGCCTTGAGCCCAGCGTGACGATCAAGTCATCCGATCTGGAAGCACTTGGCGAGAACTTCGAGAAGACGAGCAAGGGATTCATCGACTTCCTGTTGATAGACACCAAAGGCTTCCCGCTCATCGTCCTGGAGGCTAAATCAGAGGACAAAAACCCCCTCGTCGGCAAGGAACAGGCCCGCAAATACGCCAAGTCCCAGAACTGCCGCTTCGTCATTCTCTCCAACGGTAATCTGCACCACTTCTGGGACCTGGAGCGCGGCAACCCTTACATCATTACGTCCTTCCCTACGCCGGACTCGGTGATTGGCTACCAGCAAGTCATGCCCAATCCGCAGCGCCTAATCAAGGAGCAGGTCGGCGACGACTACACCGTGCTGACCCAGCGGCCGAACTACCAATCCGAAGCGGCGTGGAGCAGCGAAGCCGAGCGTCCTGGCTACATCCAGGCCAATAAACTGTGTTTCTTGCGGCCCTATCAGTTGAAAGCCATTCATGCCCTGCAAAGGGCCGTGAAAGACGGCAAAGACCGCTTCCTGTTCGAAATGGCCACCGTCACCGGCAAGACACTCACTGCCGCCGCCGTCATCAAGCTCTTTCTTCGGTCCGGCAATGCCCGGCGGGTGCTGTTTCTGGTGGACCGCCTCGAACTGGAGGATCAGGCCAAGAAGGCCTTTGCCGCGCTGCTGTCGTCCGACTTTCAGACGGTGGTCTACAAGGAAAACCGTGATGACTGGCAGCGGGCGGAAATCGTGGTCACCACGGTGCAATCGCTGCTCTTTAACAACAAGTACCAGCAGCTCTTCTCGCCGACCGATTTCGATCTCGTGATCTCCGACGAGGCGCACCGCTCCATCGGCGGAAACGCCCGTGCCGTTTTCGACTACTTCATCGGCTACAAGCTCGGCCTCACGGCCACGCCTCGCGACTACCTCAAACGGTTCAACCAGGCCAACCCCACCACACGCGACCCTCGCGAAGCCGAGCGGCGTCTGATGCTGGACACGTACCGCACCTTTGGCTGCGAGAACAGTCAGCCAACCTACCGCTATTCGCTTCTGGATGGTGTGAAGGAGGGCTACCTGATTATTTTAATATTTGTTTATGCCCGGACCGAGATCACCACCGAGCTGCTCTCCGAAGAGGGCTTTGTCGTCTCGTTCACCGACGATGCCGGCGAAGACCAGCAGGAGGCCTTCAAACAGCGCGAATTCGAAAAGCGCTTCTTTGCCAAGGCCACCAACCAGCTCTTCTGCAAGACCTTCCTGGAAAATGCCCTGCGCGATCCGGTTAGCGGCGAAATCGGCAAGTCCATCATCTTCGCCGTCAGCCAGAACCACGCTGCAAAACTGGCGCAGATTCTCAACCAGATGGCCGACCGCATGTTTCCCGGCAAGTACCAGTCCGACTTCGCCGTGCAGATCACGTCGCAAATCCCCGACGCCCAGCAGTTTACCATTAACTTCAGCCACAACAACCTACTGGGTTCGGCCA
>SOJX01000085.1 GCA_004376375.1 Planctomycetota bacterium | reverse complement strand
CAGCCGGGTATATAGATGTCCACGGGAACTATCTGGTCCGCGCCCTGGACGACGTGATAGGCGTTATAGAAACCGCCGCTGCACGCGCAGGCGCCCATGCAGAGGACCCACTTCGGCTCGCACATCTGGTCGTAAATCATGCGCAGTATCGGGGCCTGCTTGTAGGTTATCGTGCCCGCGATAATCATCATATCGGCCTGGCGCGGCGAAAAGCGCACGGCCTCTGCGCCGAAGCGCGAAACGTCGTAATGCGAGCCGACGCTGGCCATGTACTCGATCGCGCAACAGGCGGTGCCGAACGGGTAGGGCCAGAAAGAGTAGGTCCTCGCCCAGTTGACCAGCTTCGCCAGCATGGTCGTCAGAACGTTGTTGCCGAGCGCCTCTTCTAATCCCACTCGAGCGCCCCCTTCTTCCAGACGTAAACCAGCCCCACGACGAGCACGCCGATAAACACGGCCATCTCGATAAAGCCCAGGAACCCGAGCTGCCGAAACTCGATAGCCCACGGAATCATGAATATTATTTCGATATCAAACAGGATAAAAAGCATCGCGATGATGTAGAATTTTATGGGGAAACGCTCTCTCGTCGAGCCGGTGGGCTCGACACCGCATTCGTACGTCGATGTCTTGCGTTTGGTAAGGTTTCGCGGGCCGAGGATGCGTGATAGAAGCAGCATTCCGGCAGCCAGACCGACAGAAACAACGGCTGCACATAGTATGGGGATGTACTGCCCTGTCATCTTGCTTTATTCCCTGTTTCCAATAAAAAACCATGAAAGGAAGGAAAAAGTCCCCGAAATAATAGGCGGTATTCTATTCAACCCCCTGAGTGATTTCAAATGAAAAATAGGATACCTGGGAATTTTTTCTCGATCCCTTACTTACCTTTTGCAGCGGCTGGAGTTAGAGAATGTATAAGAAACCCTAAAAGGAATACACTGAACCGTGAAATCCCGAAGCATGCACCGATTTCGCTGCGTGAAAATCTCATCTGGTCCCCGATCCCTCGCACGTCTCCGTTGCCTCAGCAGCCAGGCAGAAACATCTTGACACAAACAGCAATGAAGGCTAGGATGCCGTATGGATTTAATTAGATAACTGCGAGAAAATATAAATGGCTGAAACACCGTTCTCCGACGAAAATAAAGAAGAAACAGGGCGGGTTGCGGCCGGCTTCCTGGAGCGGTTCGTAAAGGTCATAAAGCACGTTCAGCTCTACCCGCCCGAGCACCCCTACATCAAGCAGGGGATCGAAGACACGATGAAATCCCTTGGGGAAATCTTCGTCTCGCAGCCGGAATTCAATCTCGGGGTAAGCGAACAGACCGTACTGTTTAATGAAAAACCGATTGACGCGGGGACGCAGGTAATCAAGGAGCTTACAAAGCTCCTGGAGCGGATAAACCTTACAAGCCTCTCGTTCAAAAGCCGCCTGACGGCCCAGGAGCTCCTTGAATTCGCAAAGATGATGGGGATGAAGCCCGACATAATCAAGGAAGCGGGCGGGCCGGAAGACTATCTCTCGAAACGCGTTGAAAACATTTCGGTCAACACGTTCGAGTTCCGCAAGATGCGCACCGGAACCATCGACCTCGCCGGCGAGGACAAGGGCCTTCTCACAGACGAACTGGAGCAGAAAGTCCTTACCAAGTTCCTTACCGAGCGCCTTCTTGAAAAAGCTCATGGCTCCAAAGCCGGAATGCCCGTACCGGACGGTGACACCAGAGAGCAGGCCAGATCGGCCGGCGTTGAACTGGACGCGAAAACGGCTGACCCGCAGGACGTCGCGTCCTCCATCATGACGGCGGTTAAAGAGCGCCTCGAAAAACAGGGAACAAAGGGCGAAGGCGCCACCCGCGCCGCCACGCTCGAGACGCTGGATAAGATCGCCCGCATGTTCACGCATGAATCCACCGCCTGGACGTCTTCCAAGGACCTGCTCATCAAAGTTATCCTGATGCTGGAGCCCGACCTTCAGAATACCCTCACCGGCGGGAAAACGGGCGCGGAAAGCGCCGACCTCGACTCGGTTGTCGACGATATATCGCGCAAGGCCCGCACGGATATTCTTATCAAGGAGATGGTTACCGGGCGCATCGAGGGGCAAAAACTGAAGGATGTCATAAACAGCCTCACCAAGAACAAAGAGGACAGGAAAGCCCTGATTGAACTGTTGCGTGAGACAGTCGAAAGGAAAGACTTCCCCGGAAGTGACCGCGAGGCCATTCTCTACACCCTTGAAAGCATCGGTGAGACAGGCGCCCCCAGGCCGGCGCCGGAAAGAAAAGCCCCTCCGGTGAGAACACGCATTACGGAAAAAAAACCTCCTTCAAGACTCGTATACGTTGCCGACCGGGACGGGGAAATCCGAGAGCAAATCGCCGAAAAGCTAAAAAAGACTGATATCGAGGTCAAAACGACCGAAAGCGGTGAGGAATTGCTACAGTGGATAACGGTTAGAAAGCCCCACAGCATTATTATGGACATCAAACTTGCCGGCCTGCACGGCCTGGAACTGCTCGAAAAGCTCAACCGCAAAGGACTCGACCGTATCCCGCTCACCGTTTACACAAAGATGCAGAAACCGGAGCACGAGTTCGCCGTACAGAAGTACAGAAAGCTCGACTGGGTGCGCAAGGACGTCCCGGTCGAGGAACTGGTCGTGCACGTAACCAGTTTCAGGGAAACGCAAACCATCTGGCTGTATGCAACAGATCCCAAGCGCAGCGGCAGTATTTCCGAACACCTTACGAAACAGGGAGATGTGACTATCAATGAATTCACCTCGCTTTTTAAATTGACGCATAACCTTGCACTTGAAGCTCCTGACGCCATCTGCCTCTCCGTACAGGATTCAAGCGAGAATATTATCGGTTTTATCTCGTTTGTCAGGGAAAAATACGACTTTGACAAGGTGCAGCTGTTCATCGTCGACGCTGACCGCACGCAGACCTCTTTCAGACCCCTCCTCAAGTTCAAGGATGTCCGTTTCGTGCCGGGCATGCTCAGAACCCACGAAATTGCCGGCCGAATCCTTGAAATACTGGCCCGTTAGGAATAGGTATTAGGTGTTAGGTAGATAGGTGTTAGGAAATTTCTTTTTTTCCTGAACCTGTAACCTAAAACCTGAAACCTGAAACCTTTTTAAAAAAGCCGAAACCTTGCCAAATCGGCCGGGTTTTACCGTATAGGCACTGGAGAAGGAGAGACGACGGATGGAATGCGACAGAATACGCGAGCTTCTGAGCCCCTTTATCGACGGCGAAGGATCGGCCGAAGAAGCCGCCCTGGTCCGCAAACATACCGCATCGTGCAAAGACTGCCGGCGCCATCTTGAAGAGCTGAAATACGGCTGGAACGCACTCGGAGCGCTGACGGTACCCCCCATTTCGGCAGATTACAACGCACATTTCTGGAAACGGCTCCGTCCGGGCGAGGCCGGAAAAGCCGTCGCGAAAACCGTTTCGCCCTGGACGCGCCTCCGCACGATAGCCGCGTGTGCGGCCGCAGCCGCCGTAGTCCTCGTCCTCAGCCTTTTCCTTGTTTTCAGAGATTCGGATGATACTTCAAAAGAACGGGTCACGTTCAATGAAGACGAAATAGTGGAGAACCTGGACATTCTCGAGTCGCTGGAAATCATCGAAGACCTCGACGTTATCGAGGACCTCGACATCCTGGCCGAGCTTGACGAAACAGACTTCGAAAACCTTTAAATGCGGAGCGCTCCGGTGAGCAACCGTTATGCAAAATTCGCCCTCCTTTTCGCGCTGATATTCAGCACCTCGCTGCTGTCTGCCGCGGACACCCGGGGCGAGCGCTACCGCAGGAACCTCAAGCGCTGGCAGTCTCTTTCAAAGAAGCAGCGCCTCGAACTCCGGCAGAAATTCGAGAAATGGCGCTCGATGTCGGTCGAGGAGCGCAAGCGCATCCGGGAAAACCACAAGCGCTTCCAGTCGCTTTCCCGGAAGGAGCGGGAGAACCTGAGAAAGAAGTCGCGCAATTTCAAGAAGATGAAACCGCAGGAGCGCAAGCGGCTGCGCGACATGTCGCCGCACTGGAAAGTGCTTAAGAAAAAGCTGATCGAGCAACAGCCCAAAAAAGACCGGGAAAAGATAAAAAAGCTGTCACGGTCCGAGCTCAACAAACACTTCCGCGCACTCCTCCAGCAGCACCGGGAGCAGATGACGGCCAGATTCATGCAAAGCCTCCCGGCGGACCAGGCCGAGCGCCTGAAAGCCCTGCCGGAGCGCAAACGGCAGCGCGAATTCAAAAAGCTTTTCAACAGGCAGCTCAACAGGCGCGACCAGCAGTTCCTCAAAACGCTGCCCAAAGGCGAGCGCGCGCGTATCGGCAAACTCAAGGGCTGGGCGCGGAAGAGGGAAATCAACCGCAAACGCTTCGAGGCTTTTATCCGCGAGCAGGCGGAATTCATGAAAAGCCTCACGCCGGAGCAGCATCGCTTCCTTATGAGGCTGCCCAAGGACGCTCGCCTCAAGTGGCTTCTATACCTGCAGGCGCGCCAGAAAAAACAGCAAAGCTGGCTCAATCGGAACCAGGGCAAGCCGCGAAGCGCCAAGAACGAATCCTGGAAGAAAAAGGTCGGGGACCTGCTGCCGCCGCTTCTGCCTCCGAAGGAGCGCGTGACGTGGGAAACGTTTCTGAGGAAATTGACGCTTGACGACTGGGAAGAGTTCGGGAAACTGCCGCGTCACAAGCGGATCTGGTTCCTTCTGAGAAAAGCAAAGGAATACAACGTCAAGCTGGCCCCGCTTCCGAAGCCCGGCCAGTCGAAGAAAAATACACGCCCCCGCGTCCAGCCGAAAAAGAAGCCCGGACTTTTAAACCGACCGAGACAGCCTCAGCGAAAATCAAACGACAGCAAACGCTAGCCATTCATCGTCATTTCCTAACAATCGGAATCGCAGCGCCGCCGTCCCGCCGGGTTGCGTCTTAGAGTTGACGCAGCGGATGCCTTTCGGTTATCATATGAAACATGGACACCGCCGATTCCATCTCCCCGCAGCCGGAAGAGCCGCAGCCTCCAACGCAACAGGCGGCCGAATTCCGGTTCCAGCGTTCTGAATACGGATTGAACAATTACAGCTGGGTGTCCTTTCTCTTTTCCTTCTATGCATTCTGCTGCATGCACGTGGGCGCGATTGTTTTCATAGGATTCAGGATTGCCGGCGGTCGGTCTATAACACCTCCCGAATTGGGAGAATTAGTAATTGTTATCTTTTCCATCATTTTCGTCTGGTCAATAAGCCTCGCATGCATAGGGCTGGTTCTGGGAACTATTGGCCTTCTGTTGCCGAACCCCGACTTCAACCGCTCGCTGGTGGTGGCTGTGATGCCGCTTCTTACGCCCGTAATCATAATCAATCTCGTTATGGCTACGGCAATGATGATTCACCTGAAACAGCCTACGCAAAAAGAAAAGCAGACTGCCGAGGCGCTGGGAATATCATTAAACAAAGACACCTCATAAAAGAGGTGTCTTCTGGACGTTTATATTGATGATCCGTTCCGACCTGTATCCGACTACCTGTTTTTGAAACGTCCGCGCAGACGGTTCCAGCGGGCTTTTCTGCGCTCGCGCAGGTACTTGAAGAACTTCTGAACGGCGACCTTGCACTCTTCCCTCGTCAGGCCGCCGTCGCCGTCCGTGTCTATCCTGTCGAAAAGCTCGTCGCTGCCGCGGAACTCGTCCCTGTCGATGACATCGTTGCCGTTCTTGTCCGCCTGCTTGAAGCGCTCCTCACCGCGCGCCTTGATTCTTTCTATGATTTTCTTCTTTACTGTTTCGCGGTGCTTCTTGATTGCCGCCGCCAGTTCCTCTTTGGTGACCTGGCCGTCGCCGTCGCCGTCCAACTTTGCGAGACGCTCCTCGGCCGTCGGGATCTCGTCGACGGTTATCACGCCATCGCCGTTCTTGTCGGCCTTTTCGAAAAAGGCGTCAAACCGCTTCTTGAAAAACTGCTTGATCTTTTCAATCCACTTGGCCCTGGCCTTGCCGGCCCTGTCCTTGTCCGAAGAATCATCGTCCGCATAAGCCGGCATGCTAAAAGCAATTGCGAGAGCGAACGCGATAATCACCATTGTTTTCATGTTTTTCATGGCTTTCTCCTTTCCTGCTTTCGTCTCCATTATGTTTTGTTCTCTATCCTATCTAACCATAATTTGCCGGCCGGGTTTCGGAAAAACCGTCAGGATATCCGGTGGATAGGTTCGAAAGTTCGAAAGTTCAAAAGTTCGAAAGTTAAAAAGTTCGAAAGTTCAAAAGTTCCAAAGTTCGTAGATTTATATTTTTAATTATTTCCCGCGCACCTGCGAACCTCCGAACCTTCGAACCTTCGAACTTTAGAACCTTCGAACCTAATTGCGAAGAGTTTGACATGGCCAGCCGTCAGGTATATAATGCCGCGATATGAACAGACGGACCATAATCCTTTTCGCCATCCCAATCGCGATACTCGTGCTGTGGCTTTCAGCGGGCGGTGGCGAAAAACTCGACCTGCGCCTGAGCCCGCCTGAAAACTCATCGACGACATATACGATGAGCTTCTTTTCCGAGGTCGGCATAAACATCGCGCTGGAAGGAAAGCCGGTGGAGATATCCGGCAACACGTCCTTGAGCACCATGTTCACTTTCGCCCGGACCGGTCAGCGGGACAACCAGCCCGAATACACGGTAAACTACAAGACCCTTCGCCTGACCAAGAACTTCGATACGGGCGCCGAGCGCCGCCGCCTCGAGGTCGACGGCGACAAGGTGCAGATGTTCCGCAATGATAAGCTCTACGCCGACACCGACAACATCGCGGCCCTCCCCGAGGTCAGCGAACACCAGCGCGTATTCGGCATCACCGAAAGGCCGATGAAAATAGTAATCAAGCCGAGCGGCAGAACCCAGGGCCAACCACTGGGAGACAGCGAAGTGGTCCGCTTCTTTTCGGTCGCGACCGGCAGGCAGACCGCTTTCTTCGGCTTCAGGTTCCCCGACAATCCCAAGGCAGTCGGTGGAAACTGGTCGGAATTGCTTCCGCTTTCCCAGGTCGACGCCGTCAAGTTCGCAAAAGGAACCGAACCCACCGCCAGGCTTTCATATCGCCTGGAGAAAGTCGAGGAGCGCCGCGGCCGAAAGGTTGCGATAATCTCCCTCAGCGGTCCGATAGAGATAGCGAACGTTCCCGCAACCATGCCGGGCTTTACCGATGAAAAAAGAATCGATAAATCCGTGAAAATAATCAGCCTTACGAGAAACCTCAAGGGAACGATGCTGCACGATCTGGACGCCAACCGCCCGACCCGCATTGAAATAAATTCCGAGCTGAAAATACTCGTCGTTATGGGCCCCGAGCTGCCTGAGGAAAAAAAGCAGCCCGACGAAAAAAACAAGACCGAAGAAAAAGACAAGCCGGATTCTCCCGGCGAAAAAAAGTTCACACCCAAACCGCCGCCCCCTCCCCCGCTGATCACAATGACGATCTCGACCAGAACTGTTTACGAAGAAAAAAAGTAATTCCACAGCCCATGCGTGCGCAGACGGATTCAGCAAGCAGGGGCACAACATGCCGTGCCCCTGCATTCCTTAATTGTTACAAACCGGTTACACCATGGGGGTGCATATTAAGTATAATAAGATGTGTAACGCGGAGCTTATGTAATGCGGGATTATTACCCTTTCTCGAAAGGAGATTGTCATGAGGTGGTTTATTTTATGTTTTATACTCGCCTGCACGTTTTTTCTTTCTGATGCCTTTGCAGACAGTGAAGCTGAAAAGGCGGGCGCGCCCAAACTGCCGGTGAAGGAGATTACGGTGTTCAAGGACGGCCATGCCCTGATTCTGCACGAGGGCGAGGCCACACCGGTAAACGGCTGGGTCGCAACGGACGAAGTGCCCGAACCCGTACTCGGCACGCTGACCGCCTTTACCTCGACCGAAGGCGCAAAGCTGGAAATGGTAAAGGCCGGTTTCAGGGACGTGGAAAAACTCGAGCCTTGTACTTCTCTTTCAGAACTGCTCCGGGCGAATGCCGGCAAGGACGTAATACTGACCGTTGCGCTCGGCGAAGGCAGGACGCGCCAGATTTCGGGAGTGCTTCAGGAAATTCCTGAAAAGGAAGTGCAGCAGAAGAAAGAGATCTATCCGCAGGGAAGCAGGCAGTATTACGACCGGTATCTCGGGCGGTACGTCTATACCGACCCGCAGGTTTCAGAAGATAAAACTCTGGTTCGGGCAAATTACGTCGGCATCCAGACCGACCGCAGCACCAGTTACGTGCTGATAAAGGATATCGCCGGAGTCGAGGTGACGGGGGTGACCGGCGACCTCGTGCGGGAAAAGAAGCGGGGCCGGGAGCTCGCGCTCAAGGTCTCGGGAGCGGCCGGAAACGTCAAGGTCGGTTACACGTATCTGCAGAAAGGAATTCGATGGATTCCGTCATACAGGGTCGTGCGCTCGGGCAAGTCCAAGGTCAAGGTATCTCTCAGCGCGACGGTCGTAAACGATATAATCGACCTCGAAGAAGTGAAATGCCACCTTGTCGTCGGCGTCCCGAACTTCCTGATGAAGGACCAGCTCAGCCCGCTTGCGCTGAAGGAGTTCATGGGCAAACTGTCTTCGTATTTCTATTCCGGGCGCGGGAGAGGCCAGGGCTCGAGTTACGGTATGCTCTACAATGCGATGATGAGCCAGTCTGGGGCGTTCGGCTCCCGCTCCGAAGGCGAGGGCAGGCAGGGCGGTTCAGAGGTCGAGGCAATGTCGGGCCAGGTCGAGGACCTGTTCCTTTACCACCGCGACGGCCTTACGCTGAAAAAAGGCGAGCGCGCGACCTTCAAGATTTTCGAAATCGAGGCGTCGTGTGAAGACATTTACGCATGGGATCTTCCGGCGCTGCCGCCCACGGAGATGATGCGCCATTTTTCATCCGACCGGCAGCGCCAGCTTGCAGGTCATCTTTACAAAACGAGGGTTATCCACAAGATCAGGATAAAGAACGACAGTAAATTTCCATTCACTACCGGCCCCGCGATGATATTTGACGGCGACAAAGTCCTCGGGCAGGATATGATAACCTACACCTCGTCCGGCAACGACGTCGATCTGCCGATAACGGCTGCGGTGGACGTGAACGCAAGGAAGAGCGAGAAGGAAATCGGGCGCACCCACAACATCAGCATCAGAGGGTACACGTATGCAAAGGTGGAGGTTGAAGGCACATTAACGATCAAGAACTTTAAAAAAGAGTCTGTAAAGCTGTTTATCAGGAGAACTCTTTTCGGCAAGGCGCAGTCCGAATCCGGGAAAGTGACGTTCATACATTTCCTGGAGGAACTGGAGGATCCCTCGGCCAACTACTTCAGGGGGTCGTATTACGGGTCACGGTGGTGGTCGGGCTGGCCGAGCTGGTACTGGGGCGTGAACACTGTCTCGCGAGTCGAATGGGAGACCACGCTCGAGCCGGGCGCGGAAAAAGAGTTCAAATACAAATACGAATACTATTACCGGTAAAGTGGTTGGTTGTTAGTCATTTCCCGGTCGGACGGCGCTTGACGATGTGCGCGCGAGCTCATCTTCGATGCGGAGGATCTGGCGCTCGCAGGCCGGGTCGGTTTCGAGCATCTTCGCCACGCGCTTCAGGGCGTTCTTCACGGTGCCCGGGCTGCGGCGGCGGAAGTACGAGCATATCTCGGCAAGCGAAAGGTTGGTGTGCTTTCTCGCCAGGTACATGCAGACCTGGCGCGGTATCGTAATGCTTCGTCTGCGGGAAGGCTGGCGCAGCGAGCCGCGGACGAGTCCGAAATATTTTTCCACCAGCCGCTCCAGTCCCTGCAGCGTGACCGGCCGGTCGCGGTCCGGCAAAAGTTCCTTAACCGCGGAGCGCACAAATTCCACGTCCATTTTCGGGGGTCTGGCCCCGGACAGGGCAAGCCTGTATCCCGCCTCGACCCGGTTCAGCCCGCCCAAAAGTTCCCGCGCGTTATCGGGAAAGGCTTTCGCAATAAACTCGAAAACATCCTGCGTGGCGTGGTAGCAGAACTCGAGCTTCTCGGCGTATTTCTTCAGGATCGCGCACCTTGTCCTGTATCCGGGGGAAGTTATGCCCGCCGCCATGCCGCAAGTAAGCCGGCTGGCAAGCGCCGGGTCAATCACGTTCAGCCTGCGGGGCAGGTGCGAGCCCGCCGCTATAATCAGCGCGCCGCGGCTGTGAAGGATATCGAACGCCACGATAAGCTCACGTTGCGTGCCGCGTTTGCCCTCCAGGTTCTGGATGTCGTCTAGCAGAAGTACGTCAAGGCCGTACAGCTTGCGGCGGAAAAGGTCGAGCTTCTTCTCGCGGCAGGCCCGCACGTACTCGCTGCTGAACTGGGCCGAAGTTGAAAAGCGAATCGTGCGGTCGGGGTAATTCTGGCGCAGGCCGAGCGCCAGGCCTCGCAGAAGGTGCGTCTTGCCGGTGGCGGTCGGGCCGTAGATATAGAGCGGGTTATATGCGGTCCTCGCCTTTGTCAGGACGTTTCGCACCGCAAGATAGGCCAGGCGGTTCTCCGCGGCGACGACGAAATCCAGAAGCGGATAGCGGCCGCGACGGCCGCGCGCTCTTTCACCTCTTTCCGGGCGAGCCCGGAGTCCGGTTTCATCGGCGGCACCCGCGGTTAACGTTGCATTATGCTTGCTGCTCGAGGTTTGCGACATATCCGATGTTGTTTCGCGTTTGGGGCGCACTTCCGTGACGACGTACTCAACCTGCAGGCTGACGCCGAGAACCTCGGAGACGGCACGCGAGATTTCATCGGTGAAGTCCTGCTCGAGCCGGGCCTGAACAAAGCTGTTCGGCACACAGAGCCTGACGCCATCGCCATCGGCGTCAAGAAGGCTTGTCTTAGCGATCCAACGGGCGAACAGGTCTTCACCGAGTCGCTCTCTAAGGTGCGTCAGCACCTGCGGCCAGTTGTCTACAAGGTCACTGGCGGGCAAAAATGCCCCCCTCTCAGAAAATGGGCAAATACCTATCCCCAAGCGGCTTCGCGCTGCGGGAATATTTGACTTGAGGGAGTTATATCGTTGAATTCCGCCCCGGAATCAAACGAATCAAACCAGCTCTCTTCGGCATAACAAGCTGGGTTGGAGGCTTTATGAGTTCCTAAAATGATGACGTTTCTGCTGCGGGCGGCGTAAGTACCTTCCGGCCGAACCGTCATTATTTTAGGGGCTCAAAATCAAATCCCTCCCAATTCGCGTGAGGCGAATGTTACCACGGCCCGGCGGGCAGGTCAAGGAATTCCTGAGTCCGAAATAACGGGAGATAAAATCAACCATAGCTGAAACGGCACGTTAGAATAGAATATTTTTTTTCTGAATTTCCTGTATTTTTTCTGTGGAAAATTATTGGATGAACCGTCGCCGCAATGTTGGAAACCTACATGGCTTAGAGTCGCCCTACTTAAAGAGTCGGATTTCTTTGACAACTTTCCGCCGTTCGTGTACACTTTTTGCGGGATATAAACCGATGACTTCTAAACGACGCCTCAATATCGACCGCATCCTGCTTTTGGCGGCGCTGATCGCGCTCTGGGCGATTTTTCTGCCAATCGACAGTGCTTTAACAGAAAAACCGATGAGTCTTGAAGAACTCAGGGACATGGTTTTTATAACCGATTTTTCCGCCATGTCAAAGGAGGAAAAGGAAGATTTTTTCCGTAAATTCAAACATCATCTCCTGACGGCGGAAAACGTTTCCAGGCGGCGGTTTGAACGAAGCTCCGATTTTGCGGTCGTCTATCCGTTTCTCAGCCGCGAAGATCGGGACCTTCTTATCCAAACCATGATGCCTACGCCGACACGGCACATCCTTAAGCGTCTTCTCGCCCTTTCTCCGGAGGAACGGGCAGACCTTGTGGATAAGGCATATGAAAACCTACCTGAACCCGAACATGGGCGCAACAAGGTTTTGCCCGCACACCGCGATCTTCTTATACGTCTGCTCTGCAAACAATCAGATTCAGAAGTTAGGCAAATGTTTCTGCAATATTTTTTCCGAACCGCGCAGGAGCATGAAAGGCTCGAATACCAGCCGCTGATGGACGAGGTCTTTTACCTGCTCCGCGATCCAACGGGTAAAAGCAGAAAAAAGCGCAAATCGCCCCGCCGTAGAGGCAGGAGGCATTCGCACCCATGACGGCCGTGATCGAGACATTTGAACTGGTCAAGGATTTTTCCCGCCGACGGGCGGTGGACAACCTTTCCATTACCGTACGCCAGGGCGATATTTACGGCTTTCTGGGCCCCAACGGCTCAGGGAAGTCGACAACCATGCGAATGGTGCTCGGGCTTATAACGCCGACTGCGGGCCGGGTTTCATTGTTCGGGAAAGACACATCCGCTCATCTGACTTCCGCCCTTGCCCGGACTGGCGCACTCATCGAGGAGCCCGCCTTTTATAACCACCTGTCCGGCCGCAGGAACCTGAAGCTTTACCAGGCCTACGGTGGTACGAAAAATACATGGAAAATCGACGAGATGCTGAAGCTTGTCGGCCTGAGCGATCGCGCAAATGACCGCGTGGGAACTTACTCGCACGGAATGAGGAAACGGCTTGCGATCGCGGCCGCGCTTGTCGACTCGCCGGAACTGGTGCTCCTGGACGAGCCTTCAACAGGCCTTGACCCTCAGGGCATGAAGGAGGTTCGTGACCTTATAATCCGCCTTTCGGAAGAGCTGGGAGTCACCGTCTTTCTTTCGAGCCATCTGCTTGCCGAAGTGGAGCAGGTTGCGACGCGCGTGGGCATTCTCAAGGAAGGACGCCTTCTCTACGAGGGAAAACCGGGCGGGCTGCTTCCGAAGGCGAAAACGAGCAAGTTCCACCTGAAGGTTGACAATACTGACCGCGCGATAGCGGCTATAAGTCTGGCGAATCTAACCGCCAAGAAAGTCGAGCGACAGGAGATGCTGGAGATTGACATTGATCCGGAGCGCATCGGCGAAATAAACCGCATACTCGTCGAATACGAAATCGGCGTCATGGGGATCACCGAAGTCGCGCATACGCTGGAAGATATATTTCTCAGCCTGACCGCGGAGGACAAATGATCCGCCTCATAGGCCTGGAACTCGAGAAAATTTTCCGACTCAGGCGGACGTACGTCGTCTTCGCCCTGGTGGTGATATTCCTAGGCCTGATGCTCTGGGGCGTGTCCGAAGCGCGGTTCCGCACGCTCGAGCGCATAGCATCGCGCTGGCACCTCGACCCGCAGGATTATATAAACGGTTTCTTCTTCGTGCGCGTTTCACTGCAACCCGCCTGTCTTTTCCTGCTTCCACTTTTTGTCGCTCTCTTGGCCGGTTACGAGTTCGCGGGCGAGGCGGCGGGCGGAACGCTGCGTTTTCTCTGCATACGCCCGGTGAAGCGGCGGCAGATTTTTTTCGCTAAGTTTTTCGCAATACTGGGGTTCACTTTCCTTCTAACGTTCATCCTGATTATGCTTTACCTCGTCGCCGGGTTATGGTTTTTCGGAAGCGGCGAACTTATCATAAACGGGCGCGGTTTTTTCGCCATTTCGACGCCCTATACTATTTCGGCCTCCGAGGCCTTCATCAGGCTCATGTGGGCCGTGCCGATCATTACTCTTGCCGCGTTCGCGATGGCGACTTTCGCGATGTGCCTGTCCGTTTTCACGGACAGCCCCGCAACGGCGATCGTCACCGCGATTTCCACCTATTTTATCTGCCACATCCTGGGGCAGTTCCCGTTCGAGATTTTCCAGACAATCAAGCCCTATCTGCTCACGTCGGCCATGAACTACTGGGGCGACCTGTTCCTCGAGTCGCCGCCGGTGAAAGTCCTTTTCCGGGACGCGAGCCTGCTGTTTTGCTATATCATTTCGTTCATGCTGATAGGGCTCCATCACTTCCGCCATAAAGATATCTTGTCATAAGCACGTCAGGCGTCATGTGTCAAGCGACGAAGGTTGGGAATCAATTTGCAGGTGCGGGCCCGCGGCTAGCCCGCTGAACGAAGTGTGGAAATGATATATCAGGGCTAATACGAATCCTGCCACTTGCCGTGACCGCCGTAGATAGTGAAAGATCCCTTACCCTTGAGTCTTTTTGCGGTTTCTTCGCGGCCAACCGGCCGGTCATAGCTGTCGCCCGTGAAGAGCATGTTTGCGGTCCATATCACTATGCAGTCGGCAGAATGCCCGGGGGTGTGGAAGATTTTCAGCATAACCTTGCCGATTTTAATATAGTCGTTATCTTTCAGCGGCCTCCTGAACCTGAGTATTTTCGCGCCGCGGAACTGTCTGCGGATCTGACCCATGGTAACGACGTGGTCGCCATGGCCATGCGATATGAAGATATATTTGAGCTTGAGTTTTTTCTCTTTTAAAAACCTTGCCAGCGCATCCGCATCGCAAGATGCGTCGACCAGGGCGGCCTCTTTTTTCTTGGGGCAGTAAATAAGGTATGTCCAGCTTCTCTGTACCGGGCGCCTGGTGCCTTCGAACACCTTTACTTCCGGTTTCGAGTTCGCTGTCTGCTGGTCTTTATCCCCTCCTTCTGACCCAGATGAAGACGACTTTTTCTTGAGCGCCATGCTCCATCGTAGTTCGTTCATATGAGGAAAAGTACCCGAGTTTCTGCAGACCTTTTCCTCTTTGAAATCCTTTTTACAATCGCCGCATTTCCCGGCCTCTTCGGATTTTTTCTGGCATGCAGGGCAGGCTAGGAATGCATTAATTCCCGCATAGTCGACCTCTACCAGAACCAGTTTTTTCAGGCACCTCTTTTTCTTGCTTTTGGGGTCCGTGTTTTCTTCCCGGCACATATCCGGCTTGAGGTTCTTGTAATCCGGATGGTCCGGGCAGGCGTAGGTTCTCTTCAGGCAATACTCGACCTCCCCCGCCCGGGTCGTTTTACGGCAGGAAAGGCATTTATCGCCCGCCTTCAACGAGAGAACGGCCAGGTTCCTGCCGCTGCAGCATGAGCACTTGACGGTTTTTGTCTTGCCGGGCGGGATCACCTTTATCTGGAAATGGTGACTGCATTTTTCACATTTGTTCAGCTCGCAGTCTTCGCATTTCAGGCGCAGCAAATGTGTTTTGCACTGCGGGCACCATTGCGGTTTTACAGTCTTTTTAAGATCACATTTCTTTAATTTGCTTTTCGCGTCTTCCGGCCCGTCGGCCAGAACCTGCACCCCGATGAAATGGACACTGCCGATCAGCAAGGCAAACAGCAACAGGCTTGCAAGATATTTATTGTTGTCTGTCATATTCTGGCCCTGCAAGGCAGTAACGCGGAGTCGTTCGCTCCAGCATATCTCCCTAACCACGTAACTGTCAAGCGTTTTTGGATACCTTTCCCCGGCCGGGTGGCCGTGTCCGCGCTTCGGCCTTGACTGAAGTCCCGCAAATGCCTATAATTGCTTCCATGACACTCGCATTTATAGGTTCCATCGGCCCTGTCGAGATAATCGTCATCCTGCTCATCGCCATAGTGATATTCGGGCGTGATCTGCCCGATGTCGGGAGGCGTCTGGGAAAGACGCTTTTCCAGGTCCGAAAAGGTATTGATGAAATCAAAGGCGATTTTTACGAATCCACCGCCGACATCAGGAAAGAAGTCAAAAGTACCCAGCGCGACCTGAACGTCATGCTGAACGAGCCGCCGGAACCGGTGGCAGAAGAAGTCGAAAAGCCGGAGCCTGAAGCGGAGGAAACCGATGGCGAACCGGCCGAATCGCCCGATATTGAGGCGGAAAAATCCGCTGAAGCCGAGAATGTAAAGGAAAAGGATTCGGCGTCCGAAGCCGGGGATAAACCTACCGATGAAGGCAGTTAGAACCCCACGGTTTATCGGCAGAATCTTCTCGGATATTCATGCTTCAACCATATAACCGAATAACGGAATAACCGAATAACTGAATAACTGAATAACTAACCATTAAATAACCCGACCCCGGTAGCCGAATATCCCGGGGTCGAGTCCCCGATGCCACGCACATCGGGTATTCCACTGAAGTCCGGGGAAGCCGAGAGACCCCGGACTCGATCCCGCACTACACCGCGCGGGTGTTTTCGTAAATCCCCGCCGTCCGATCTGGCATTCGGTTGCGGGGTGTTTCAAAAGAACCGGTGCAACATCCGCATACAATATAGTACGAGCATGTCATAGAACTGTCATCCGAATATAATCTTTCGTCATTTTTTGGAGGTGCTTTTTTGGGGGAATAAAGGCCGAGAACGGCAATTTAAGGGCTTTTCTGTTTTTCCGTCTCAGTTCTTTTGCCGCCACCAGTATTAAAAACACGCCGAGCAAGCTCGGCGGCTAATTATATTAACGCGCCGCAAGCGGCGCCGCTAACTTCTCCACTTCAGCACTTCTTAACTTCAACACTTCTTAACTTTCATACTTCAAACTTATTTTTTGCCCCAGATGCCTTTTTGTTTTTGCCTGGCTTCTCCGGCCGCGCCCTGCATAAGCTCGCGGATTTCTTTATCAGGTACTTCATCAAGCGCGGGAATACCCGCTCCGGCGCGAAGCAGCATTGCGTTCAGCAGCACGTCTTCATATTCACTGACGTTGCCGGAACCGGTTTGCCTGAGCCACACGTAGGCTGGATAGATTTTTTTCGGATCAAAGACGAGCTTGACCCCGGCGGGAAATTTAATCCATACCTGCGCATCGGCGGTTAATTCTCTTATCAGCTCGAGCGCCAGAAGGAACTCCGGCGAAGGCCGCTGCCCGATCTTCGGTTTTGCAGGCGGCCTGAAGCCGACGCAGCGCACCTTGACGCCGCTTGAGAGCTCCAGGGTCTCTGCGTCGCTAAAAACACGCAAGACGCGGACAAGTATCCGCGTCTCGCGCGGAGTTTTATTTACCGGTTCGGTGATGCAGCCGGTGTGCACGCAGCACATTGCCGCGAGGATTGAAAGCATCATAAAATACCGCATGGTCAGCAGCATACCGATCCGATTATCTGTTTCTTCCGGCGTTTATCGCGTCGATGAGTTCGCGTACTTCCTCGGCAGTGAGTTCGATTGTCACTTCCCAAAGGCCTTCTTCTGCTTCGACTGCTTTATGCACAAGACCTGGTGTGTCGAGGTAGCCGCCCGTTCTGGTGTGAATCTGGTCGTAGGAGGTAACAAAATCTCTTACCTGGGTCTGGCTGTCAAGCTGTAATCCGGCAATCTGTTCGAACAGTCTGCGATACGCCTCAACTCTTGCGCCGCGTTGTGCGCCAAGTTTGGCCTGCACCGGATTGACGTTCGGGCCTGTCTTTTCCGCAGCCTGGCCGGTCACCGATATCGGGCCGATCGGGTCTTCGGCCGGTGCCTCGACTTCCGGCTCGGGCTCCGGTTGCTGAACCGGTTCGTGGTGCAGGCAGCCGCAGAGTCCCACGGAAACGGCAAAAAGGGCGAGCAGGAAAAGGGATACATGTTTCATTTCAGTTCTCCCTGGTGGAAATTGGTTTTAATGGAAGCGGATTTTGATTATATGCAGGGCGCCGGGACAGGTCAAGGTTTTTCGTCTTCCCGTTCTCCGGGTTCAGGCTCAACTATGCGCAGGTGGGGAGGCGGCTTGGGCCTCGAGGTGTGCGCCTCACGCGCATCAAGCATCTTTCCGCACCTGCATTTGACTTTGCGCCCGAACCCAAAAAGCGTTATATCGTATTGTGAGCCGCAGCGCGGGCACTGAACGGCCATTCTACTTCTCCTTCGCGGGAATAATTTCACGCCCAAAAACACAAAAAACCGTTTGGAAAATCTTGACTAGTCCGGCCCGGGACGTTAGAATTAGCTCCACTATCTTGTGCGTAAAAAGCCCCAGAGGATTCATATGGGTGATATAACCGATTTCAAAATCAACGACGAGCGCGCGTTCCGAATTCTTACCCGCTCGGGAACGTCTTACGAGATTTCCGCTCCCGACGATGCCGGTTACCGGCAGATCAGGCGCTCCCCCGGCAGCGATGACAAGGGAAAGACTTTTATCGAGATGCATAACGACCTCGAACACGGCCTCCAGTCGATCCGCGAAATATCCCGCACCGAGTTTGTCGGGCGCCTGAAAACTCCGGCCTCGCTGGGAACG
>SOJX01000140.1 GCA_004376375.1 Planctomycetota bacterium | reverse complement strand
GACTCTTGACTCTTGACTCTTGACTCTTGACTCTTGACTCTTGACTCTTGACTCTTGACCCTTGACCCTTGACCCTTGACCCTTGACGCTTGACCCGTCTACGGCAGATGGCCTTTGATTCGTTTGCGGATTATCAAAGCATCCTGAACCCCTACCTTGCCGTCCGAATCCACGTCGGCGAGTCCGATCTGCTCGGGCGTCAGCGTTTCGAGCGCG
This sequence comes from Planctomycetota bacterium, assembly GCA_004376375.1. Classification (GTDB taxonomy): domain Bacteria; phylum Planctomycetota; class E44-bin39; order E44-bin39; family E44-bin39; genus E44-bin39. Next base: position 57,001 of record SOJX01000140.1, on the reverse strand, counting down.
TGCTCGACGCGGACCGCAAGGAGCGCGTCTTCTTCGCTGATTTCACCGTCGCGGTTCACGTCGCCGGCCTGAAACGCATTGAGCCTGACGGCGGTGACGGTGAACTCGCGGGTATCGGGGCCGCTTGCCGCATACTGGTAGAGGTTTTCGATCTGAAGGTCGATAACGTCGCCCGTCTGCTCGTCGCGGATGTAGAAATCCCAGTCCTCGCCGCACTCGGGCGGCACGGTCCATGAGACGTTGACCTGCCCGTCCGCATCGTTGGTGAATACTGTGAGCCGCCACTCGACAGACTCGCCGGCGCCCGGCAGCGGACGGGTGTCCTGCGTGTACGACGCGGCATAATAGCCCCAATCCGGATGCCTGAAGTATGCCTGTATGTATGTCGTAGCGAACGGCCTGAGCTCCAGGACGTCGTAGGAATCGTGCTGTTTGCTCGCGCCCTCCCGGACCGAGAGGTAGGTTGCGCTGTCCTTGTAAGCTCCCGTTACCACGGTGACGGGGATTCGCCACGATAAAACAGGCGGCGGCACCGGCAGAGGCGCGGGGCCGGGGCCGGGGTCCGCGATGATTACGGAAGCGCAATCGCCTTCCGCATGCACCCAGAAACTCGCGCCCGGCGGGATAGTGTCGCTGCCGCAATCCGACGATGTTGGACCGCTTCGGTTGAACCATTCGTACTGCGTGCCGTTCCACGGCCGGTAATGCGTGGTCCCGCATTTGTCGAGGGTAAGGCTCGTCCAGGAGATTTCCTTGGCGAACGGGTTTCTTATCAGGTTCCAGCCGTCGTTGTCGAACTCGCCGGTGTCGGTATAGGAAAGCCAGATGGTCTGCCCGCCCATGCCGCCGATATCCTGGCCGTTCAGTCCGATTCGCAGTCCCGGGGTTGTCGCCCAGATGAAGTAACCGCGGCCCGGCATGAGAACGGTCGGGTTGTACCACTCGCGATTGACTTCGTCGTAGCCGTATATCCATACCGAGGGCAGGTCGTCGCCGAAGAGTTCGGCCGGCGTCATGGTGCCCGTATCGTATGGGATTCCAACAAGGTGGTAGCCTCTCCAGGGCAGGGTCTGGGTATACTCGGCCATGTTGAAATAGCTGGTGCCCAGGCTCCAGTCTCCCTCGTTTCCGAAGCTGTCAAAGAACTTGATGCGCCAGTAGTATGTAACGCCGGGATGTATCAGGGACCCCGAGTATGTTAACGGCTGGCAGCGCTCCCCGATGTCGATCGGGCTCATTGCCTGCTTGGAAGTATCCCAGAGGGAGACTGTAAATTCGTTGATGTTGTTGAGCTGAATATGAAAGTCAGTGGCCTGAACGCCCGGCGGCCCGTTGTCCTGGTAGAGGGCCGTGAACTTGATATCGAAGCAGCAGTCGCAAACGAACGAGCCGGGATTCGTCAATCCGTTTACGAGCAAATCCGTCGGCGGCGCGGGCGCCAGGTCGGGTATCTGCTGGCTTACCTCGTTGCTGTAAAGAGTCTTCGCGCCTTCCAGGTTTGACGCCCGGACGCGGAAATAATAAGTGGTGCGCGGCAGAAGGTTCGTCACGTTGTCCAGGATATCCTGGAGGGTGTCCCAGAGGGTGTAAGACTGCCCCTCTTTCTTGTATTCAAGTTCAAAGTCGGTCCATGCCGGGTTGAAGTTGGGATCCCAGCCAAGTTCAATCCAGCCGGTGCCGGTCTGGTTTACCACCAGGGACATGGGCTTGCTGCACAGCGTGATGATTGTCTTATTATCCGACCAGTCGGTCGGCCAGCTGTCGGCGTTACTGTAATGCAGGCAGTACTTGTACGTGCTGTTCGGAGTAAGCGTGCCGTCAACGAAGCTGTCGTATGACGTTGTCCAGCCCAGCCAGTAATCGTCGTTGCGCAGGTATTCGGCGCCGGTGCCGAAGTCGAACGGGTTGTTCGGCATGCGGCACCAGAGCTCGACGCTTGTATCGGAGACGGAAGTGAATCCCCAGTCGCCCGCGCCCGGATCGAAGATACCGCTTCGGCACCACAGGTCAAATGCGTTGCCGGAGAAGATGGTCTTGTTGCCGCTGAAGGCGCGGACCGAGCGCCAGTACGCGTTGTTTTCGCCCAGACCGGTTTCAATGTGATACGTCGTGTTCGGTGCAATGTCGTCGACGGCGACGGATGAGGTATTAAAATCGAGCAACTGGTATCCCTGCTCGGCCTGGGAGTTCTCGTCCCACGTCCAGGTTATCGTGCCGCCGGAGACCTCGGGCACCCACAGGTTCGACGGTGCCATAAACGGCGTCGTCCAGCCCGTCTTAAGATCAACCGGCGAATACGTCCACGTATCGTTCTTATCGGAGCCGTCGTTCCCGCCGAAAAGCACCATTTCACGGCGCTGCCTGTCATACGCCGTCATGTGCCAGGTTCTTGCACTCGGATTGTTGGAAGGCCATCTCTGCTCCCAGTTGTTCATATTGTAATCGTACATCCATATGTCGTTTGTGTAGGAACCGGTTTCACCTCCGAATATGATTATCGCACCGTTATCGGAATTATAGACCATTGCATGCCAGCTGCGCGCGGGCGGGTAGGACGTGGGCCATCTCTGGCTCCAGCTCGAACCGTTGTACTCCCATGTATCGTCGAGCCGCCCTGAAGCGCCGTCGACGTGGTAACCGCCGTACATGACGACCTTTCCCGCTTCCTCGTGATAGGCCATGGCGTGCGAGTGCCTGCTTTCGGGAACCGGGCCGCTCGTATTCTCTTCCCAGTTGTTTCCGTCCCATTCCCAGGTGTCGGACAGGCTGCCGCCGCCGCCGGAGTCTATGCCGCCGAACATGACAACGACGCCCCGCTCGGAGTCATAGGCCATCCTGTGGTTCATTCGTTTTGACGGTTTTGTTGCCGGGTTTCGCAGCGTCCAGCTCGTGCCGTTGTATTCCCACGTGCTGTCGATTGAACTTGAGAAGCTCAAACCGCCGAAGAGAACGCATACGTTCCGTTTCGAGTCGAATACCATTGCGCTGGCGCTCATCTCAGGCGGGGGAGTGCTCGGGGAACGCTGCGTCCAGTTGGACCCGTCCCATTCCCACGTCTGGTTGATGTAATTGTACATCGGGAAGCCCGCATAGCCGCCGAACAATACGACGACGCCGCGGTTGCTGTCGTAAGCCATCATCGCATCTCGGAGCGGCCATGGAAATGTGGTAGGGGAACGCTGGCGCCAGTCGGTGCCGAATACCGTCGCGTCGAACAGGCCGTCCATGTTCTGCGCGCTTACGCGGTAGAAATAGGTCGAGTCCGGCCAGAGCGAAGTGTTATCGTAATAAAGGTCAGTTGTAACGGCAACAAGGCTGAGAGTTTCGGGGGTCAAACCCATCTCGATGTAATAAGTCGTACCGCCCGGGTTCCCGTTCGAGCCCCACACTATCTGGAGGCGGCCCTCCTCCGCTGCGGAGAACCACGGATTCGGGTTCCCCGGCGGGTTGCAGCGGGTATACGTTCCAACGGGGTTGGGATTGTAGCCCGTCGTGAAGCCTTCGATGCCGCGGTACATTGCCTTGTAGGAGAACCACATGTTCGGCGCCAGGCCGTCGTCGATATATGTAAAGGAGCCGCAGAGCCATCCGGACGAGTCTCCGCCCCCTCCGCCGCTCATGATTTCGAAGTAACTTCCCGATAGACCCTCTTTGCGGTTGGGGATGGGGTCTATTTCGAGTTTCACCCTGCCGCCCCGGAGCGGGATTATCGAGACGTTGTCGTCATACGGGTCAAAGATAAGCGTGACGGCCTCGACCTCGTTCGAGTTGTCGGAGAACTCGAATTTCCCGGCCGTGTAGCAGCGCACGACCCGGCGGTACCTGGTATTTTCCTCCAGGTCCATCTCCAGCGTGTTGCTCTGGTCGGGCGCGGCAAGATCCTCTATCAGTTGTCCGGTTTCGGGATCGAGCAGCTCGAATCCGGCCTCGCTGCCCGAGAGGTCGGTCCATGACCATGCTATTGCATCCGGAGTTTGCCAGTCGTTCTGCAGGTTGCCCGGCGCGGTTACGTAAGGTATATAAACAACCGGCGAGTCCGGGTATTTCATGGTCCAGGTATCGTCCATGGTGCCGTTTTGCACGTGCATTCCGCCGAAGAGCACGAACTCGTTGTGCTCTTCGTCATACGCGAAAGCGATGCCTGCGCGGCAGCCCGGCGGGCTGAAGGCCGAGACCTGGAGCCAGTCGGCGCCATCGTATTCCCACACGTCCTCGTAGAAAATATGCGTATCGTTTCCCGAGATGTAGCGGTAACCGCCGTACAGCACTATGCGCTCGCGGGCGGAGTCGTATGCTATCCCTCCGCAGTCGCGCGGAGGCGGCGGTGTTGCACAGGCCTTTTCCGTCCAGTCGTTGCCGTTCCATTCCCACGTGTCGTTCAGGTCGTCCGAGCTATTTTGCCCGCCGAACATGACGGCCACGCCGCGGCTTGCATCGTACGCCATCATGTGTTTCATCCGGGGAGGCGGAATAGTCGGCGGAAAGACCTGCTGCCAGTCCGAGCTGTCCCATATCCACGTGTCGTCTCTAGGTGTACTGTCATACCCGCCGAAGAGAACGATTACCCCGTTGTCCATGTCGTACACCATCGCGTGGTTGTATCGTAAACTCGGACGGCTGTCCGGGAAAAGCTGGTCCCAGAAAAACTCGTTGGGACCTTCAATGAAATGGTAAGAATACGTGTCATCGTGACTAGATCCGTCGTATCCGCTGAATAGGATGATGACATCCTCATCCGGGTTATACGCCATGGCGGGGTACATACGCCCGCTGGGCGGGTTTCCCGCCCACCTGTCGGACCACTCATTCCCGTCCCAGTTCCATGTGTACTGATCGTAAGCGCCGCCACCGAAGAGCACGCAGTTGTCGGTCGATGCAACGTAGACCATGGTCGAAAGGTCTTGCTTGGGCGGTCTGTTTGATGGGAACTTCTCAATCCAGTACGGCCCGCTGTCCATCTCCGTCGCGCAGCCGTCGGAGTTTATCGCCAGGATGCGAAGGTAATAAGTCGTGCCCGGCATCATGCTGGAGTTGGCATAAAATGGAGGCGGACCGCTGTAGGTTACGGTATCACAGTAATAATAACTGACGTTATCAGTGGACATCCATATTTCGTAATTCGCGCCCGTCGGATTGCCGTTCGGGTCCCATTCCATGTAGAAGCCGGTTTCCCAGATGTCGCTGATGTTGAGGCCGGCGGCTGGGTTCATAAGCGAGCGAACCTGTATGAAGTTGGTGTAGCTTGTCTCGACCCCCATTTGGTTGCGGTACTTTGCCTCGTATCTGAATATTTTATCCGGGGTAAGTCCGTCGTCGACGTAGGTGTAACTCCCGCACATCCAGACGGAATCTTTTCCGCCCCACGCCTGGCCCGAAACGCACCGGAAATAACTGGCGGTGTCGCCTTCGTTGTCGTTCGGCGGAACCGGCAGGCTCATCTCAATCCGGCCGTACGGCAGCGGCGTAACCACGAACTCGCAGTCCAGCGGGTCGTGGATGCGAGTAATCGCGTATGCCGAGCCGGAGGTACCGGATTCTCCGCCTCCGTTAACCGCGGTGACGCAACGCTCGTACATCGAGTTCTCGTTCAGAAAATTATCGACGACGGAAAGGGCCGAAATGCAGTCCAGCACCAGCGCCATGTCCCAGGAATTGTATAGCCGGAAATAGACCGACGGCGGGCCAATGTCGTGCTCCCAGCTCCAGGTGATCGAAGATTCATTTTCACTGACAGCGGCAAAGTTGAACGGTGCGTTTGGCCCGGCGGCGAATGCCGGCTGACCGATGAAAATTATTATTCCGAAGACGGCAAGAAAAATGCTTGTATGGAAAAGAGTTCGCGGTCGCAGATGTCGATGGACTGTCATGGTGTTATCCCCGAATGTGCGGCAGCCCGATGCCCGGCAGGTCGGCTCCGAAAGGCCTGCGTCTACCCGGAAAGAGGTTGCCCGTAATTGCCCGAATACATACTCAATAAATTATACAACAGAAACAGGCAAAACGGCAACCTAGGGGAGAAGTTTTCTTCAATTCCTCGTGGGTGTCAAAGGTATTTTATTTTTGGGGCATTAATCAGATACATTTAGCGGACGGGCTTGCCCCGGGAAAAGGGACAAGGTAACAAGTTGACAAGGTAACAAGGACTTTTTCTTGTTTCCTTGTTTCCATTATGAAGCGCCGCAAGCGGCGCCGCTAACAGCCCGTCTGTTTTTTTGTACTCAAGACTTCTCCTTGCACTCACCCGGAATTAGCCTAGAATAGAAGCTGGCAGTCAAGCAGGATTTAATTCGATTCCTGACTCCGGATTTGCAAAGGAAATCGCAATATGAAACACATTGCCGTTACTGCATGCATTCTGGCAGTCGTAATTCTCTGCGGAGGCGGATGCAAAAAGAAAAAAGACAAGCCCTTCATATACTGCCCGTATGAATTCAGCACCGAAGAATTCCCCAGCCGCTACGACTACATCGCGCAGGGGGAAGGGTTCTCGTTCGACGCCTTCCCCGTCGAGGTCGTCGACACGACGAACTGGAACGCGGCGACGCTCGAGCGGCTCCCCGCGCCGATACGCTCGGACGGGATCGAGGACGCACCCTTTATCTCGCCCGACGGGAATACGCTTTACTTCTCGTTTATCGGCAACGCCTCCCACACGCCGGTGGATATGGTGGACGACCCGACCGTCGGAATCTATGTCTCACATTTCGACGGCGCGGACTGGAGCGAGCCGAAAAAGCTCGGCCTCGTGCCGAACGGCACAAGAGCGCTCTGCGGCGGCGGCTCCATAAAGCACAGCGGCGAATTCTGGTTCAACATCGCGGGCGACTTCACGGGCTGGAGCGTCCACAGCTACGTCGCATACGATTGGTTCGGAAAGCTGTCTATCGGCTACGACCCCGGCCCGCCGGTAAACATGCCGGGTATTTCCGCGGGCGAGCCGGAAATCTCGTCCGATGGGAAAAGGTTATACATCAACTCCCCGGGCCTCGGCGGATATGGCTCGGACGACATATTCTACTTTGACAGGATAGACGGCGAGTGGCAGGGACCGTACAACATCGGCAACAGCGTCAACACGTCGAACCAGGAAAACCGCCCGTTCATCTCCGCCGACGGCCAGCACCTGTACTACGATTCCTTCGGAGGCGCGACCGGAACGGGGATTTCGATCTACCGCACCGACTGGACCGGCACGGAATGGGGGCGGCCGGTGGAAATCGTCAGACACAACCTCGGCGAGCCGGCACTCACCGAAGACGGCGAGTGGCTCTACTTCACGCATTTCTATTTCGACGCCGTCTTCAACCTGTACGAAGCCGACCTCTTCCGCATAAAAAGAAAATGAAAAGGATCGGGAAATGAAATTGAAAACAGGATTACCGTGGATAGTAGTTTTTATTTCCCTTATATCGAGCCCTCTCTTCGCAGGCGAAGCGGCCCCGGCCAAAAGCAAAGAACAGCTGATAGAGGAGACCGCAAAGGCCGTACTCTATAAAAAAGCGGAATGCGGCAAAGCGAAACTCTCGGTTATAAACGGCATCCCCGTCCTCCACGTGTACGGCAACGGGAGCGAAACCGGGAAACAGTACGGGACGATCCTGAAAAAACTCCTTGTCGGGCTTTCAGGCTACATCAGCGACTCTTTCCCGAGCAAAGCTGAAAAAGCGATTGCGCGGTTCATGGCCCCGGGCTTTCAGAAATATATCCCGAAAGAATACGTGGACGAGATGAAGGCCATATCCGAAGCCACCGGTATCGATTACACCACCATCCTCATGGTCAACGCGATGGGGGAAATCAGGTGCAGCACGTTCTCGGCCTGGGGCAACAGGACGAAGGACGGCAAACTCCTTTTCGGGCGCAACCTGGGCCAGTCTGCCTTCCCCGGCATCTCCGATAAAATCGGCTGCGTTATCGTGTTCCACCCCGAGGGCAAATACGATTTCGCCAAAGTCGGGGCCGCCGGCCTGATGGGCGCGTACACGGGGATAAACGAAAAAGGTCTCTCCATCGGAAACACGCACTGCAACAACGCGAAAGAGGTGAAGGCTCTGAAAGGCATCCCGCCCGGCTACCTTTACCGGCGCCTGCTCGAAAACTGCGCGACCGTCGCCGAGGCGAAAAAAGAACTGGAAACATACAAGCACAAACCGCTGCGCGCCAGCACGCTGATGATATGCGACGCGGCGAACAACTCGATAGTGGCCGAACTCGGCCCGGGCGGAATCGCCTTCAGGGAGTCGAAGGTCGGAGTACTCTACTCCACGAACCACATGATAACCGAGGAGATGAAGAAAAAGGACGTTTCCTGTCCCCGGTTCGACACATTTGAAAAAGCCGGAAAGAAAGATGAAAAATTCGACGTTGCCGGGATAAAGAAAATCCTTCTCGACGTTTTCCAGAAAGGTATCACGCTGCACTCCGTTGTCTTCGAGCCGGCGGACATAAAAATGCACATCGCTTTTCACAGGATGAATCGGCCCCCGGCCGAAAGCAAATATTCCATACTCAAGGCGAGCGACCTGTTCCCCGTACCGCCCGAAGAAGAAAAACTAAAGCAGGAAGAGAAAAAGGAAAAAACCTCCACTGATGGAAAACCTCCGGCAGAGAAACGCGACAAGTAGAATACCGGTCGGGTTGCTGCTGGGGGCCGTTAGCTCAGGATATCGCTCGGCTTCGCGCCCCGGGACAAAACATCGCGCACGGCGATAAATGCCTAGTGGTTTCAGCCCTTATGCGCGTCGTGTGAAGCCGGTGCAGGCTTTTCCTTTGCATTCGCCGAACCGCCGGCGGACAGGTCTTCCAGGATAACTCCCGCCTCGTTCAGTCTCTCCATGTATCTGCCGGGATTTTTCCTGAATTCGTTCACGCAGGACAGGCAGCAGAAATAGACCCGCTTTCCGCCGTGGTTTGCAAAAAACTTCTTGTTTATGGGATTGACCATCACCGGGCATACGGTCTGGGCTTTTCCGCGGTCCACCTCGATGCTGCCGCCGTCATGCCCCGAATTGCAGCCGGGAAGAAACACCGCGCACAGTGCAAGCGCAAGGGCCGCACAGGTCAGAAGTATTCCTTTCATTGGATTCCTCCCGCAAAATTATGTGTAATCTCTTGCTGATTGTAATCTCGTCGAAAACCGCGCCGTCGATTAATAGATTTTACTAAAACGACCCTGCAATCACAAGCAAATCCGAAACCGCGTCGGACCGGGGACATGTAAAGGTTTTGCGACAGCAAAACCGACACGTGTCCCCGGAAGCCCGCGCAAATTTCTTGACGCCGATGGCCGCGGCGGATAGTATTGCCGAATCGGGTAACTGTAACGGAACGTGGGCGCACAGAGCGCTAACCGGTCTCCGCGCTGCGGTTTCAGCGTTCCGCGTTTCGTTTTTTCGGACGGAGGCACCGATGGCTGACGGTACTTTTGCGACCGCGATAAACTGCATGGACGGGCGTGTGCAGCAGCCCGTTATCAATTTCCTGAGAAGAAACTACGACGTCGATTACGTCGACATGATAACCGAGGCCGGGCCCGACGGGCTTATCGCCAGCGGTTCCGCGCTCATCGAAAACATCAGGAACCGGGTTGCAATCTCCGTCGAGAAACACGGCTCGAGCGTTATCCTTATCGCCGGCCACTGCTACTGTGCGGGCAACCCCGTAAGCGACGACGAGCACAAGGAGCACATCCGCCGGTCGGTCGAGGCGGTACGCTCGTGGGGCTACCCCGCCGACGTCATCGGCGCCTGGATCGGCGAAGACTGGAAGGTTGAAATTATTGTGGAAGAATAATATCCGCATTATCTTTGTAATTCCCGCGCAGGCGGGAATCCAGAATTAAAATGTAGGGGCACAGCGCGCTGTGCCCCTTTCTTATTTAGCCGCGCCACCCAGTGGCGCGGTCTTTCCAGAGGAACGCGGCGGGCTGGGCCGCCGGCTAAATAAGACGCGGCGAGTAAACTCGCCGGCTGATTATCTTATTATTTTCATCCTTCATAATTCATCCTTCATAATTATTTATTTAGCCTTGCGGGCCGGTTTCTTTTTTTTATCAATCGCCTTGAAGAATTTCAGGATGTCCTTCACAACCTTTTTGCCCGATTTCTTGACAAGGCTGTGCTCCTTGCCGGAGTAGGTTTTCACCTTCACGTCGGAGTTGCCCGCGGCCCGCACCGACTTGGCGAACGCTTTCGTAAGGTCGGCGCTTAAGTATTCATTTTTCCCGCTGTGGAGCAGCATAAGCGGCACCTTCAGCGCCTTTTTATACGTGACGGGCGAGCGCTCCGCCCAGCCTTTTCCATCGCTGGCCTTTATCCCGGAATGCTCTTCAGCGTTCTTTTTTATGACCTCGTCTTTCTTGAAGACGGCCGGGAAATCGGTAATCGGCGTTATGGCCGCGCACGCCTTCACCTTCAGCTTCTGGGCGCACGCGAGAAGCCCGACCGTCGCGCCCAGCTTCTCGCCGACAAGGTAGACCCGGTCCATGTCGATTTTATCGACCGTCTTCAGGTGTTCGAGCAGACTGAGCACGTCCTTCACTTCGTTGCCCGCGTACTGGATTTTGCCGCCCGAGCCGCCCTGGCCGCGGAACTCCGGCGCGACCACGATGTAGCCTTTCTTGGTGAACAGGCTGCAGAACTCCCTGTCATAGTCGCGGACGCCTTTGATGCCCGCGTGGCAGTAGATTATCGCGGGCAGTTTTTCATCTTTCTTCGTTTTTTTCTCAGGCGTGAAAAGCGACGCCTTGAGCTCGAGGTGCTCGCACTTGTATTTTATCTCCTCGCCCGCAGGCCCGCCGGAATCGGAAAGCGACATACCTTTGAGAAACTCCTCGATCTCGCCCGCGCGGGTCCACGCGGCCTTCCATGCGACTTTCCCGTCCTTGCCGATTATGTAAACCATGTTCGGCAGACCGCCGTAGGCATTCTGAACCTCGCAGTTGAACTTGTCGACGAGCATCCTCCACTCTTTGATTTTCATGAGCTTGACGCAGGTTTTGGCCGCGTCCATTTTATCCTTGTAATCCTTGTGCGGCTGCCTCGGCGCGGCGGTGTTGCGGTTCGAGCCGGGATGAGGTTCGCGCGTGTAGATTGTCCAGAATTCGACCTTGTCGTTGAACTTGGAGGCAACGTCCTCCAAGGCAGATACTCTCTGAATGTAAGGCGGTCACGTCAGCGCGCCGAATTCCAGCACCACGGGTTTCTTGCCCTTGAAATCCGAGAGCTTGTACTTCTTTCCCTTCGTATCCTCCAGCTTGAAGTCGGGCGCCTTGTCGCCCACGAGAGGTTTCTGGTTGGGGAAGTTGCCGAACATTCCGCCGCCCCCGCCGCGCCCGCCGCGGCGGCCTCCCGCGTACGCGGGCAGGCTCATCACAAGACAGAGAACCGACAACATCAGAAGATTAAAAAGGTATTTCATTATTCTCCTCCAGTGCAGACCTTCTATGACTCGATTATATATATTTTTTACGTGAAAAGGAAGCCTGCGTTGGGGTGATTCTATAACCTCCCACATTGACGGCAGATAGGAAAACAGCTTGTGATATCTAAAATCATAAAAAAAGACCCGACATCGTAAGTCGGGTCATGTTAACTCCCGGGATGCAGGCGTCGGCTCCCCGCCTTGTATCCGGCTACGGGTCCAGTGTTATTTTCACGGCTGGAGAAAATGTAATTTCATTCGCATTCTTTCTATCCGGAATGTCAAACAGATAAACCTTATCTCTGCATATATTCACGTTCTCCAGAACGTGCGCGATTACATCTTTCGCACTCCGGAGATTCCTGAATTCGATTATGGCGGTGACAAACCCGGCCGAGTTGAAAACCTTTTTCGCATCGAGGATGTCGGGAATAGCCGATATCGGCCTTGCGCTTCTAGTGTAAACAACGGCAAGCGGAACAGGTTCGCCGTCGTAAGGCTGGGGAAGCATAAGCGTGTAGTCTACACCCGCCGGGGTGAGCATGGGGATCGCGTTTTTCGAATCGAGAATCGTAACCTGTGTCTTACCAATTAGAGGAACGGCCGCGAAAGGCGTGAGTGAATTTTTACCGTCTGAATTATCTTCATTCCCTGCCTGCTTTTCATCAGAATGCCGCGAGCCGGAGCCGTTCCCCCCGCACCCGAAACTGGTAAGCATAAGCGCAAGTACAACGATTACAGATGCCGTTAGCCGTAGACGATCCATGTTTCCCCCTCTCTATTCGACCCGTGTGTTTCCAGGAAAATCAGCCCGGAATATGCGCCATGCAACTGCCTGAAGACAGCGCATCAGTTTACTTAACGGCAGTATATCGTTGTTTTTGTCAGAATTATGACAAGCGCATAGCATTTATGGGATTCTAAAATAATTCGTAATCACGTGGAGAGTTTTAGAAGAAGTTCACTGCACTTCTCGAGTTCGTGCTTCCTGTAGCCCGCAGCCGCCAGAATCGAGTATTCATCTTTTGCCTTCTCGAGAAACTGTTTCGCTTCCGCCGGCCTGCCCTCTTTCAGCATCGCCCGGCCGACATGGAAATTTAAAGCCGCCTGAGATTCCCTGTTCAGACGGCCGGTCGAAAACGCTTCGTTAAGAAAATTCCCTGCCTGCCCGGCATTGCCTTTTACCGCGGCAAAACGGGCCAGTAACGCAAAAGTGAGCGCTCTGGAATAATTGTTCCGCCGGGAAGTGTTCGCGTCTTCAATCAAGGTCGCGATTTTTTCCGCCTCGCCTTTTTTCTTTGTCAATAGCAGCGCCTCCAACCTCAGCGCGAGCGCATGGCGGTGCGCCTTTTTCGCAGACCTCTTTTCCGCCTCCTCGAGGAACGCCTTTGACTCGTCGAGCGCTTCGGCGGCGTCTCCCGTGACGGCGGCAGCCTGTATCAGCACTTCCACGAACTGCCCCATGTCCGACCACCGGCCCGCACGTTTTCGGGCTTTCCAGCCCTTTCTGAGCAACGGCAGCGCCTTTTCCGTCTCACCCATTCTTACGAGGCAGCTCGCCTTTGTCATCGATGCCAGGGCGGCCAGCGCGGGACTTTTCAGCCGGGCAAAAAACGGCCCGGACTCATCGAGCAGCGACAGGCATTTCCGATATTGCCCGAGATATAAAAGGACGGATGCGATATTGCACTTCGTCACGCCCAGGGAAGTGAGTGCGCCCATTCTCTCATGCGACCTGGCCGTTTCCTCGTAGGCTTCAAGGGCTGCCTCGAGCTCGCCCATTGCCTGAAGCATTACGCCGGTATTCTGTTTCATCACCGCTACATTGTAAAGGTGTCCCGATTTTTCGAACTTCCGGGCGGCAAGCTCATACATCTGTCTCGCGTTTTCAGGGTCGTCCGCCGCCCAGTTCGCCGTTGCAAGCGCCTGGAAAGCACCGCCAAGAAGCCTGTCGTCGCCGAGCTCCTGCGCCGCCTCGCGCGCCCTGTTTCCAAAGTCGAGCGCTTCCTCGAAATTCTCCTTCGAGGCGTGCACATATGCAAGATGTGTGCATGCCTTCACGATTTCAGCCCGGTTTTCCGCTTCTTCGGCAAGCTTCAGGGCTTTCCCTGCATAGTCGGCGGCCTCGTCAAGGTTTCCGGCCACGGCCTGCACATGCGCCAGAGTCCCGAGCGCTTTCGCATGGAGGCCGGGCCCGGGATTGCTCTCAAACAGCCGACTGGATACTTTCTCGCATTCCTCGATCCGGGACTGCGCGCCAAGTACGGTTATATATTCCGCCATTGCTTCGAGTCTTTTTTCGTTATCCTCAAAGAGTTCCTGAGCCTTCCGGAGCGCCTCTTCCGCTGAAGGGAAATCGCCGAGCTTCTTATAATACTCGCCCGCTTCGAAGTAGGCCCGGGCTGCGTTTATATTAGCACCGGCACTCTCGAAGTGGCCTGCAACCGACATCAGGTGCTCGTGGCTACGCTTCCCGTAGTACCGTTTCAGCATCGCGGCGGTCACGGCATGAAGGCGTTCCTTTTCAATCGCTCCGAGCATGGAATACGCCGCGTCCCTCACCGTGGCGTGCTCGAAGAGGAAAAGGTCCCGCCCGTCCGCGTTGGTCTCCACCCAGGCCAGCCTGCAGCGTTTCAGCTTGCGGACAGCTTTATCGAGCGGGAAAGCGGGGCCGAGCATCTGCCTGACAATCTGAAACGGGAACCTGTCACCTATAACCGAGGCATACTTGATAAGCGTGGTCGAGGCAACGTCAAGCGGTTTGAAGCGCTCGAGGGCTGCACGCAGAATCTCGTCCGGTTGTCTCCCCTCGAGCATTTCGGAAAGTTTTACGGGAGCTTCCTCGTCCGAAGGCACCGAAGTCATTATCTGCACGAGGTGGAGCGGGTTGCCACTGGTAATCTTCAGCAGCTCGGGCACAAACCGGTCCGCGGGAAAAGCTTTGCCGAAACGGACCGAAAGGAGCCGCCCGACCTCTTTCTCGCTGAATGGCGGTAAAGAAAGCTCTCTTGCCTCTCCCCGCTGCACGGCAACAGACAACGATGGAGCAGTTACCGCCAGCGCCAGCCCCCTGAGAGAGCTGCCTTCAAGCAAATGACTTCTGCTTAACTGATCGCAGAAGTGCAGGTCATCGATCGCTATAAGCAGAAACGGCTGGCCCTGCAGTTGGTGTTCGAGAAACCTGTTGAATAACACGGATATTAAACCTCTTCTCGATTGCTCATCGAGATCCGAGGAATACTGCGAAGGTTTGCCTGCGCCGAGAAGCCAGAGAACCAGTTCCGCCTCGTCCCCGGCGAGCACAAGCTCCTCAAAGCGCCTGTTAACGGCGTTGGTGAGGGTCTTTATATTTCGAGGCTTCCAGTCCTGAGGCTTTCCGAGCAGAATGCGAATGATAGCCGACAGTGTTCCAAATGAATGATGGCGATCCTGTTCTTCACAACGATAAAAAACGACCTGAAACCCAAGCTTATTGGCCTGCGAAGCAAGCTCCCTTATAAATCTGGTCTTCCCCGCCCCTCTTTCACCGGTTATCCAGATGGCATTCGAACCCTCCGAAACAGAGGGCTCGCCCAGGAATTTCGCAGCCTGTTTGATCTCCGGCCTGCGGCCGACAAATGGAAGCTCTTTGATCTTTTTCACCATGCTCTTCCGCATAAGGTGCCAGGCATCTCAACATAATAAACATAATCAGGGCAAACAGTAAAACCAATACGCCAGAATTCTGTGCGAAAAAACAGCTTTTTTCGTCACAAATACAGGTTTGCTACAGGTTTATTACAGGTTCTATAGTAGTCATAATCGCCTTTATATCAATGTATTATACAACACGGAATGCTTTATTTCAAGTATTATCTAGCATTTTTTGCTGCTTGTCGTATATAATTGTAGCAGATGCAGATTCGATCTTGAAAACTGAGAAACTGGCCTGGTAGCGCTGACAAAAATCCATAATGGGAGGGAAAAAAATGATTCGCAGGATTATTCTCGTGGTATTCGCAGCCGTACTTCTGGGCGGCGTCGTTATCGCCGGAAACACCAAACTCGAACTAAGGGAAAAGTATGCAAAGGGCGACGCCTGCACGGTTGATTCGCAGGAGAAAATGACGCTCGACATCGATATTAACCTCGCTGCAAGGGGCATCAATCAGAAGCAATCCTCCAGTTTCAGGAGAACGCAGGAATATGTCCAGAAAGTGCTCAGCGTGGACAAGAACGGCAAACCGACAAAGGTATCGCGCCGTTATATTAAAGACAAGATAAAAGCACAGGACTCCGGCGGAGCGGGCTCCGAACCCCCAAGATCTCTCGAAGGGAATACTTACATTATCGAGAAGACAAAGGACGGGGTGGAAGTCAGGCTCGAAGGCGGCAAAGCAGTAAGCGAGAGCGAGAAGAAAGACCTGCAAAATGCGCTGGAGGGAAAGTACGGCAAGCTGCTTCCCGATAAGCCGGTAAAGAAAGGTAAATCGTGGGAAATCGAGCCTGAAGCGGTTCGCGAGCTGCTCGGCTCCGCGATGCAGAAGTTTGAAGGCGAGCTCGAAGGCACGGCAAAGGCAACCTATAAGAAAATCAAAAAGTACGAGAAGTACAAATCGGCGGTTATCGCGCTGAAGATAGACGTCAAGCCCAAGGACCAGCCGAACGCCCCGGGCTTCAAGGGCAATGGCGAGCTTTATTTCGCACTCGAGGAAAAGAAGGTGGTCGGGCTCCAGCTCGATATAAAACTGAAGATGTCAGGCTCGAACTCATCACAATACGGCCAGATAACCTTCAACGGAGGCGGAAGCCTGAAAAACACCTTTAAGGCCGACCTGGGCAACGGCAAGGGCGAAAAGGCGTCTTCGAGTCAGGATGAAAACAATAAAAACGGTAAGGCAACCTCATCCAAATGGAAAAAAGTCAAAAGCCCGGTCAGGACAAACCTGCGGGCGGTTTACTTCGCTGATGACAAAACAGCTTTCGCCACCGGCGACGGCGGCACGGTAATCGTCAGCAGGGACGGCGGCAGGAAATGGAAAAAAGTGAAAGTACAATCGAAAGCCACCCTGCGCGGCGTCCACTTCACGGACTCAAAGCACGGCTGGATCTGCGGCGACGGAGACCCGGACGGGCCGTATCCGAAAGGGCATAGGGTTACCGGCAGACCGATGAAATGCGGTACATGCCTCATTACAAAGGACGGGGGAAAGAAGTGGGAGCGCGTCTGGGTACAAACCAACTTCGACCTCCGCTCTATATGGATGGCGTCGAAAAAAGTCGGGCAGATATGCAACCACGGCGGAGAAGACCACGCCGACGGAGACAAGATAATCACCGGCGACGGCGGGAAAAACTGGCAGCAGAAGAGGGTTTACCGCGGACTGAACGACTGCTGCTGGGTCAGCGAAAGTGAGGGCTGGGCCGTCGGCAGCCGCGTATCGGTAGGATTCATGGGCGGACGCGGACCGACCTCACCGCTGCTGAAAAACAAATCGGCACGCATCATTCACACAACCGATGGCGGCCAGACCTGGGAGCCGGTTGACGCCCCCGACATCGGCGGAATGAATCAGTTGCGCAGCGTCTGGTTCGTCGACAGGAAATTCGGCTGCGCCGTCGGCGATGATGGTTCGATTCTCGTTACCTCAAACGGCGGCAGGAAATGGACGCTCTGCAGGAAAGTAACGGACAACGCCCTCTACGCGGTCTGCTTCACCGACAGTAAGAACGGCTGGGCCGTCGGCGAGGACGGGATTATCCTCAAAACAACCAACAGCGGCAAAAGCTGGAAGAAAGAAAGGGCTTCGACAAGGGAAACCCTTTACGGGCTTCATTTCAACGAAAAGGGCAATGCCGGCATCGCAGTCGGTGAGAAAGGTACGATTATCAGCCTGGGCTCGAAAACGTCTGCCTGGAGGTAAAGACGATGAAACGTTACATAGCCGTATTCGCGATTGTTTTCCTCCTGTACGCGGCCGCACAAGCCGACGTGATACACATGTACGACGGCCGCAAAATCACCGGCAGGATCGTCAGCCAGGACGATGAAACGGTCGTCGTCAGGGCACGGCACGGCGAAATAACCCTGGACAGGGACGATATCGAGCGGATCGAGAAAGGGAAGCTGCCCGAGGAAGTCTACGAGGAAAAAGCCGGGGCGCTGGACAAGGGTGACGCGCAGGGACACTACGAGCTCGGCCTCTGGTGCAAGGAAAACAGGCTTCGCCCCGAGGCGAAAAAGGAATTCAAAAAAGTAATCGCCGCCGATCCGGACCATAAAGGCGCGAGAAAAGAGCTGGGACACACAAAGGTTGAAGGCAAATGGCTAACCGCCGCCCAGATAAGGAAGAGAAACAAGAAGAAGAAAAAGAAGGACAACGGTGGTTCGAACGGCTCCTCGTCGAAAGTCTCCTCGGCTCTGAAAGTCATCGAGAACGCGATAAATAATGGGAGTCTGTCGGATTCTGACAAAAAGAAACTTGAATCTTTCAGCAGGATGTCGAAAAAGGAGTTCGAGCAGGTCGCAACGAAAATCAAAGCCTGGAAAAAATACAAACCTTCGACGGAGCAGCAGCCTGCCACGGAGATCGACGGAATGCCGGTATTTGTGCGCGTGCCGGACAAATACAGTCCGAAGAAATCGTTCCCCGTGATTATCGCGCTGCACGGCGCCGGTGGGAGAGGAGAGCGCCTGGGCGGACAGGCATGGTGTAACGACAAGACCGAATGGGGAAAGGCCGTCAGGGCAGGTTATATCGTGGCAGCCCCAACGCTCGGCGGCGCAGACTGGTGGACGTGGCCAAACAGTGTTAGAATATACAACCTTCTCAAGCACCTCAAAACAAACTACAGCGTTGACACGAACCGCGTATTCGTAACCGGCTTCTCGAACGGTGGCCACTCGACCTGGGCCGTCGGCATGAAGAACCCCACTCTTTTTGCAGGCCTCGGACCCCTGGCGGGCGGGCCGACAAACGAGGCCCGAAGCCTCGACCTGTCCATGCTCAAGAACATGATAAGCCTGCCCGTATTCTGGATGCACAATGCGGACGACCAGATATGCCCGGCAAGGCTCGGAAACATGGTTGAAAACGCATACAAGAAACTGGGTTACACCAACCTTACCCACAAGCAGTTCCCCTCGGGCGGGCACGATGCTAATTTCAGGAAATGGGACCAGTTGTTCGCATGGATGGAAAAGCAAACGCGGGACCTGTACTCGAAGAAGGTCGTTTTCGACACCGACCACGCCGAGCTCGATACCGCGTACTGGATACGCCTGGACGGTATTTCCCGCAGGGCGAAGGTAACCGGCGAGATAGACGGCTCCACAATAAAGCTGACCGTGGAGAAAGCTTCCAGGGTCACTTTATTTCTATCTGACAAAATGCTTGATCTGGATAAACCGATTAAAGTGGAAGTTAACGGCAAAGAAAAATTCTCCGGCAAAGTCAAGCGCTCCGCCGCCGTTGCCGTCAAGGAAGCTCTCAAGCGCAACGACCGCAACGCCGTCTTCGCCGCAGCGCTCGAACTCAATATCAATCCTAATTAGGATTTCTTCGACTGAAAAAATAAATAAATACAAACAAACTCCGCCTGCATACTTACGTATAAAGTACATCCCTGAGCGGTAGATCAACAGGTAGATCGCCTGGCTGTTAACCAGGAGGGTGCAAGTTCGAACCCTGCCCGCTCAGCGAAAAAACCGGATAAAAGGTTGGCCTTAATCAGGCCAACCTTTTATGATAGGCGCGATTAACAATCCCGCCCGCACAAGGAGCAAACCATGACAAAGAACATACTTCTGATCGCTTGCGCGTTTGCATTTGTCCTGCTTGCGGCATCCCCCGCGCAGGCGGGCGAACAGGGATACCAGGATATTCCCGTTCTGCAGAGGAAAGCCGGAGAGCTTCTTCAGGCCGGGAAGTACAAGGAGGCTATTGAAACATACGGGAAAGTCCTGGAATTAATCCCAAAACTGCCTGACGAGTACAGCAGTCAGGGGAAGCGGATTGAAATCAACTGCCATTATAACACCGCATGCGCTTATTCGTTACTGGAAGAAAAAGAGAAAGCTGTTGAAGCTCTCAAAAAAGCCGTCAAGGCGGGATGGGGTGATATAGAGCATATGAAGCAGGACACGGACCTCGATAACATAAGGGAAATGGATGAATACAAGAAAATCATAAGCGAACTCAGCGGTGAAAAACCCGAAGATGAACCCACATCCGAAGATGAGCCTGAAGAGAAACCCGAAGACAAACCCACCCCTGAAGACAAACCCGAAGAAAAACCGGAAACTGAAGATGAACCTGAAAAGAAACCGGAAACTGAAGAAGAATCCGAAGAAGAGACTGACGACGAGTCGGAACCGGTAAAGAAAAAGCCGACTCTGAGTGCCGCCGAAGTGCAGTCGCTCAGGCGGAAAGCCGGACAACACCACCAGAACAAGGAATACGAAAAAGCCATCGAACTCTATAAGAAAATCATTGAAGCATACCCCGACGATTCCAACGCGCTGTACAACACCGCCTGCGGGTATTCGCTTCTCGACAAGAAGGCGGAAGCCGTGGAATACCTGATAAAAGCGGTGGGGGCGGGGTTCGTCGACTTCGCCCATATCGAGACCGACACGGACCTCGACAACATCCGCGAGGAAGAGGGCTACAAGAAGCTGCTCGCGGAAAAAGGTAAGTACCTCGCCGAGTCCGCGGACAAGATTATCGAAAGATACAAGAAACGCCTCGGCGACGAGTACACAGTTCAGAAAAACAAGAAATACAAGCTGATAATTATAACCAACGTGGACTCCAGCAGGCTTACGAGCCTGCGCGGCGCGCTTATCGCATACGCCGACTGCCACTGGAAAGACTTCTTCAAAAACAGACCCGAATACTACATTACGGTTCTTATTCCCAAGAGCACCGAAGACTACAGGAAGCATTTCGGCGGTCGGTCGGGCGCGGCGGGATTCTATAATCCAGGCACGAAAATACTCACCGTCAACCTCGCCACCGGCGGCGGCACGATGATACACGAGTTCACGCACGCGCTCCACTGGGGCGACATGGAAGGGCTCAGCCAACGACATCCGCAATGGGTTGTCGAGGGATTCGGCTCGCTCTACGAGCAATGCACCCGCAGGGAAGGGAGCGGTTACGGGCTGCTCAACTGGCGGCTGCCCGGCCTGAAGCGCGCGATCGCAAACGAGACATGCTACCCACTGAAAGATTTCATTTCAAACAGCGGGTCACATTTCCGTAAAAACCAGTCACTCGCGTATGCGATTTCGCGCTACATCTTCTACTTCCTGCAGGAGAAAAAACTGCTGCGGAAGTGGTACGCGAAGTACCGCGAAAATTACGATGAAGACAAGAGCGGCCTGAAGACCCTCGAGGAAATCTACGGCAAAAGCATCGAGGAGTTTGAAAAAGACTGGCTTGAATTCCTCGAGCCTCTTAATTACGGCCGCGGCGGCCCGTCCGCCAACACGCCCTTCATCGGCGTAAACCTCGAAGAAACTGACGACGGCTTGAAGATTACGCAGGTGCAGGAAAACACTCCGGCCGACAAGGCCGGCCTGAAGGACGGCGATATAATCCTCAAGATGGATGACAAGGATATCAAGACCGTCTCAGACCTGCGCGGCGTCGTGTCGAAACACAAAATCGGCGACGAGGTCAAGTTCATAATCAAACGCGGCGACGAGGAAAAAGAAATCACCGTCAAGCTCGGCAAGAGATAATAATCGGAAAACCGCTTCCGAACCAGAAAACTGATAAGCGCTTCAAACCCCGGTTCATCTTCATCGAGCCGGGGTTTTTTCTGCCGGAACAGGAAATTATTAACCCAAAAAGCATTGTTTCCCGCACGGCCCTTCCCTGCCGCAACCCCTTTTTGTACGTATCGTTATGAAATCCATAATAAACTTTTCAATAAAACCTGCTAAAATTGAAATTATCATTTTCGGCATGTTATACTTGGTTATCTAATCGAAGGGAGCAGTAAAATTGCGGGAGGGATTTTGCACGCAGATTTAAGAAGTCACTCCCGCCTGAAATATAAAATCAGACCGCTTGGAGGTGGACCTTGATTCACATACGCGCGAATAACACCATGATGAAACGAGGCGTTTACATAATCATGCTGCTGTCGGTGGGTGTCCTTGCTTTTTCCTCTGACCTGTTTGCCGCCGCGCCGGCACCCGCCGCCAACCCCGGGCCGTCTTCGGGTGCGACCGTTTCCAACACAGAGTTTATGCTTTCATGGGACCCCTCGGCGGGAGCGACCGGATATTACGTGTTCCTGTCCGACACCAACCCGCCGGACTACGCCGGCTCTACGGCCGGCACGACCTGGCCCACCAGCGTTCTGACGGACGAGACAACATACTATTGGAAAGTGATTGCCTACGCCGGCTCGGACAATGCCTCCGCAACGGTCTGGAATTTCCATATCGACGTGCCCGAAAAACTCGCCTGGGCGAAGAAGTCGGGCGGCGCCAACGTCGACGTCAGCCAGGGCGTCGCCGTCCTCCCGGACGGCTCGGCGGTTGTGACGGGCTACTTTCAGGGAACCGCCACGTTCGGACCGGGCGAACCCACTCAGGTGGATTTTACTTCCTATGGGTTGTACGACATCTTCGTCGCCAGGTATAACCGCTACGGAGATCTGGTCTGGGCAAAACAGGCGGGCGACCTTGGCGAAGACCTGGGCACCGCCGTCGCGGCCCTTCCTGACGGCTCGGTTGTGGTGACGGGGAGCTTCCAAGGCACCGCGGACTTCGGCGGGGCAAACCTTATCACGGATTCCGCCACAAGCGATATTTTCCTCGCCAAATACAACGCGGACGGTTCGACCGCCTGGGCGGTAAGCGCGGGCGGGCTCTGCCCTGAAAACTGCAGCCACTGCAACGGAGACGGAGAGGACCCATGCACGTTCTGCGGCGGGCGACGGGGAAGAATACTGCCTCACGTGCTACGGGTCGGGAGATGAAGCCTGTTCAATCTGCGGCGGCACCGGCGAGAACACTTGCCCCACCTGCACCGGCTCCGGGCAGGAAATGTGCACGTCCTGCAGCGGATTCGGCTGCGGGATTTGCAATGATACGGGATCGGTGCCCTGTATAAGCTGCGGCGGCTCGGGAATGTCTACATGCATCACGTGCTTCGGCGCAGGTTCCATAACGTGCAGCACCTGTTTCGGCTCCGGCATCACTTCCTGTACAGCATGCTTCGGCTTTGGTTATAATTCCTGTACCACATGCGCCGGCAGCGGCCAGACATCGGCCTATTATGACGACGGTGGAGAAAGTGTTGCCGTTCTTTCAGACGGCTCCATACTGGTAACAGGTTTTTTCCAGGGCAACGCCAGTTTCGGTCCATTCAATTTGAATCCCGATCCCGCAACAACCGATATCTTCATAGCGAAGTACTACGCGGACGGCGTGCTTGCATGGGTCAAGGTCGCGGGTGGAACATCCGCCTATACCTGCGCTCCATGTACCGGTGCCGGAGTGCTTTCATGCTCACCCTGCACGGGGACCGGAAACCAGTCGTGTCCCGGGTGCACCGGAAGCGGGACTGTTTCATGCCCGCCCTGCACAGGCTCGGGCTCCGTTAATTGCCCGCCGTGCAGCGGCACCGGGTCGGAAGCGTGCCCGCCCTGCGGCGGTGACGGAATGGAAGAATGCTCACCCTGCTTTGGCACCGGATGGGAAACCTGCATGACCTGCACCGGCACCGGACAGGAAACGTGCGGGGATTGCGGCGGGTCCGGATGCGGGTTTTGCGCTGATACGGGATGGGTGAACTGTACAACCTGCGGCGGGACGGGGTCGGTTATGTGCAGCTTCTGCTTCGGCACCGGCACGCAGACCTGCGGCACATGTTTCGGCTCAGGCAGCCTGCCCTGTATCAACTGCGCCGGTTTCGGGTCGATAACCTGTTCTCCCTGCACCGGCACGGGATGGATTGGCTGCATTCCATGCGGCGGCAGCGGAGGCATTCTCTGTTCGCCCTGCAACGGCATGGGAGGTGTCACCTGCACGGATTGCGAGGGTACCGGCCAGGAATCATTCGGCGAAAACGATTACAGCTACAGTGCTGCCGCGTTACCGGGCGGCTCCGTGGTCATAACGGGGGATTTTACAGGCACTGCGACGTTCGGCCCGGGAGAACCCGGTGAAGCAACCCTGACTTCCGGCGGAATGTCCGATATTTTCGTCGCAAGATACAATTCAAACGGAACGCTTGCCTGGGCAAGAAAAGCCGGAGGCGCGAACGCCGACAACGGCTACGGGATTACGGCGCTTTCGGACGGCTCCGCGATTATTACTGGGGGTTTCTTCGGAACCGCGACCTTCGGGGAAGGAGGAGACGAAACCCCTGTCACTGCAGTGGGCCAGACCGATATCTTTATCGCGCGATACGATATTAACGGCACGCTGGCCTGGGTGAAGAGCGCGGGAAGTACCGGTCCCGACTTTGGACTCGACCTGACCGCCCTTTCCGACGATTCCATCGCGGCAACAGGATACTTCGAGGCAGACGCTACTTTCGGCTCGGGAGAGGCAAACGAAACCTTACTTAAAAACTATGGATCGTTTGACGTCTTTCTCGCGAAATACAATCCGGATGGAACCATTGCCTGGGCACAGAGGACAGGCAACACGGCCACCGATTACGGCTACGGAGTCGCCGCGCTTCAGGACGGCGCGATCCTGGTAACGGGTTTCTTCTCCGGCAGCACCGCGTTCGGCGCAGGAGAAGACGGCGAAACAGTTCTGAATGCGACCGGAAGCCTTGATGCCTTCGTCGCCCGTTACGGCGAAATACCGCCCCCGCCAAATATCTACGTCTCAAACAGCGGAAACGATTTGAATACCGGATTAACCTGGGCGGCCGCCGTAAAGACCATCCAGAAAGGCCTTGACATTGCCGCCGACGGCACAAACGTCCAGGTCGCCGACGGTACATATACCGGAACCGGAAACAGGGGGCTCGATTTTAGCGGCAAGGACATAATCCTGAAATCAGTTAACGGCGCCGGTGTATGTATTATCGACTGTGAGTATTCTAACAGGGGTTTCCATTTCCACAGCGGCGAAACGAATGATTCGGTTGTTAAAGGTTTCTCCATCCTGAATGGGGCAGGAGTATTTGGCGGTACCGGCGTTTTATGCAACAATTCCAGTCCGACAATCCTGGACTGCATTATAAGCGATTGCACAATAACGGTTTCGGGCGGGATGGGCGCCGGCATTTGCTGCAATAGCAGTATGGCAAAAATAGTAAACTGCATTATCAGGAATAATGCTGCAACAAACTCCAGTTACGGCGGAGGCATCTTTTGCCTCGGGAGCCCTGCTCCGACAATCATTAATTGTCTGATTGAAAGCAATTCCACAAGTGGGATTACCGGAGGCGGCGGCGGTGTGAGTGTTCAGCAATGCAGCCCGGTTATAATTAATTGCACAATTACAAAAAACGACACGAGCTACACCGGAGGCGGCCTTTTTTGTCTCCTTAATGCTTTTCCGGTTTTGAAAAACACGGTAATCTGGTCCAATACCGCAGGCAGCGGCAACCAGATTTTCACCGCAGACACTACTCCCATTGTAACTTTGAATTTCTGCGATTACGCTAACTCAGCCGGAGATATTGAGGGTAACGGCACTGTTTCGCCGGATGGCAATTGCCGGAGTGACGATCCGCTTTTCGTTGATGCGGCCGGCGGTGATTTTCATCTCCAGTCCGGTTCGCCCTGCATCCACGCCGGATGTAATACATTTGTACCGGCGGGGATAATTTACGACCTCGAATATAATCCCCGCATCATGGGCGGCACCGTCGACATGGGCGTATACGAAGCCGACCCGCTGCCGGCCGAGCCGACCGGCCTTCTGGCAAACGACAGAACGAATCCCGGCTCCCTCGGCGATAACCAGGTCGAATTCGCAGCCGTATACCATGACGAAGGCCTGCCCAATCCCGCGACCGAAGCGTGGATACAGGTCGACGACGATTCCAACTTCGGCAGCCTCCACTGGAGCAGCGGCTGGAAAACGCTCACGCCTTCGTCCTGCCCGGACGGGTGGAAATGCCCGGTAATAAACTACGGAGGCGGTTACCTGACTCCGGGAACGACGTATTACTGGCAAATCAGGTTCAAAAACGGTTCAGGCGAGATGAGCCCGTTCTCGACCGAAACCGCATGGTTCAAAGTCGCGCAGTTCACGCAGAGCCTTCCATGGATTGGCAACCACATGATGGAAGTGCCCGTTTTCACCGGAGACCTTACGGTCGCCGAAATCCTCGGCGACGATATCGGATTGATCTGGATCCACAGGTACGACGAATCGATCCAGGATTGGATACGGCTTACCGCTTCCGACACGCTCGAAAACGGTGTCGGCTACTTCATCTGGTGCAACGAGCCGGGCGCAATCATCGGTATGAGCGGAGGCTTCGTATATAACGAAGGCCACAAAACGATTTTCCTGGATGATTCGGACGATGGAGAGCTGGCCAATTCCGGCTGGAACCTTATCCGCAATCCGTTTTCAGATACAATTTCATGGTCTTCCTGCGACCTGCAGAACTGCGAGATGACATATTACGGCCCGTGGAACGGGACCGAATACTACATGCGTCATCAGATTGACGGCGGTTGCGGCTCAAACACCATTCAGGCGGGCGCGAGCTTCTGGGTCCATGCAAACGGCTCCAACTCCTTCGTGTATATATACGATCCCGGCCAGGCCGCGCCGAGTTCGCTGCCGCCGCCAATGCTGCACTGGAAAGTGCAAATGACTGCAAAGAGTGGCTCGCTCCTCGACACGCAGACTTTCTTCGGTGCGCGCGAGGGCGCGCTTATTACCTACGACCAGTACGACATTATGAAGATAAGGCCGTATTCAACGGATTACATGCGCACGATTTTCGATCACCCCGAATGGGGGCGTTGCTCCGGTCCGTACGCGATGGATGTAAAGCCGTTCCCGGTTGCCGGCGGCACGCTGACGTGGAACATGAAAGTCTACGCGACTGACGCGAACGGCCTGGTCAGTCTTTCGTGGAATATTCCGCCGGAGTTACGCGACGGCTGGCGGTTCTACATCCACGATAAGACCAGCGGCGTGATAAGAGACATGACGCTTTTTGAGAGTTACGATTATCCGGCCAGCGGCGAAAATACGCGCGACTTCACGCTCACCGCAACCATGCTTGAAGCATTGCTGTTCGGCGATTCCAACCTTGACGGAACGGTTGACGAGTCCGACGCGGTTCTCTGCTCTCGCGCCGAACATGGGCTTGACACGCTTTCGCCGCAGCAGCGTTACGTATCCGACATGAACGGCGACGGCAAGGTAAGCGCCCTCGACGCGCTGCTTATCCTGCGCCGCTTGAAGGGACACATTAAATAAACTTATCTATCGCTGCGAGGAGTAATCCTTTATGTAGGGGCGGGTCTGAGACCCGCCCCTACAATTATAACGGCAGAATATTTTTTATTTCGTTGACCGGGCTTTGAACTCATGATATTTTTTCATCTGCATCGCTGCCAAATAAATTTCCCGGAGCAACAGATGCGCAGGGAAGCTATCGTCATCGTAACCGCTGTTGTTTTCCTCATCGCCCTTGCCTCATGCATAAGTGGAGATAAGCCGGCGCCTTCACAGGCGGACGCGGTAAAGATAAAACCGGTGCGATACTCGAGCGAGCTGAAATTCGAGCACGACGCTTCGCAGCATTGCGGAGGCTACGCGTGCATGGAATGCCACATGGACGCGAAAAGCAAGGCTACGGCCGGCTATCCGGAAGCCGCCCTGTGCGCCGGATGCCACGACGAGGCCCTGCACGAGGACGAAGAGAATCCCACCTGCTACATGTGCCACAAAAAACCGATAAAGAAGAAAATCAAGCGGCCGGTTTCAACAATTTACTCTCAAACCAAATTCGAACACTCAAACCACGTCAAGAGCGACAAGGACTGCGCCAACTGCCACGGCGACGTGGCAAAAACGAAAAAGACATCCGAAATCGAGATGCCGGGAAAAGATATCTGCGAACAGTGTCACTAGATTTCGGATTGCGGAAGATGGGTTATTGTTTCTTTGTTCTTTGGCTCTTTGGCTCTTTGGTTGTTCCCTTGTTCCCTTGTTTTCTTTTCCGTAAAAGACGCGCGCAGCAAGCTGCGCCGCTAAACGAAGAAACAGGAATGTCTGTTTTCCCTTGTTCCCTTGTTTTCTTGTTCCCTTATTCCCTTGTTTTCTTACTTCTTCAGTTCCGCCTTGGGATGGAAAAACGACCACTTGGAACTCTTGAACGGAGTCGTGGGAAGCAGGTTTAGTTTCTTCCCCTTCATCTTCCCTTTTACGCATTCGCCGCTTATCGCAAGCCAGGTCGATTTCGTTTCCTTGTCGGTCAGGGTTTCCCGCCCCTTCGAGTCGTTCCGGCCTTTTTCAAAAGTAAGCGTCTTCCCGCCCGCTGTACGCTCGAAAACGAGTTGGGTATAGCTGTCGAGGCCAACCCAGACGATTTTCTTCTTGTTGAACTCGTCGTTCACGACTTTCTTGCCCTTCAGCGAAGTCATGTCGTATCCCTTGACCTTGCTGTCGACGTCGAGAGACAGGATAAGGCCGCTCAGCCTCTTGTTGGTAATCCCCGTATACGTCCCCATCATGCCGCCCGTGGAGCGTCCCTGCATCACCTTGGTTTTGGGGTAGTGCTTCTTCCATTCGCCCCAGGTGGTCACGACCGAAGGGTACTGCTGAAGGATAACGCCGCGGTACTTGCCCGTCATGCCGACGCCGTCGACGGACGAGATCTCGGAGTTCGATTTCTTTTCGTACATGAAATACGAGTTGTTGTAGAGTCTGCCGGAGTGACCGAAAAAGACTTCCTTGCCGTCAATCTTACGGACATAACATATGGCCGTCTGTAGTAGCGGTCACCACGATACCGCGATTGGAATCTTCCCGAACTTTATATTCGCAAGCTCGTGGCAACCCATGATGTCGATGGGAAAAGCTTTCGACACTTTGCCGTTCGTAAGACAGAGAACGACGGTGCCTGCCGCCAGGCCGGAACCATCGCCATACTTGGGGTAGGTCGGGGGATTAAACCTGCTGTCTCCCGTGCCTTTCCTGCCGCGGGCCTGGCGGTCTATCTGGCTCTCGCTTGCCATTTTGTCGGTGCGGTAGTTCTTCTTCAGAACCTTGAATCCGCCCGAGGAAGAACCGCCGCCGCCTTCGGCCGTCATGGACGTAACTTTTATCTTTATCTTGTATTTTGCCTTGCCGAACTCGCCCGTCTCCACCGTGCCGATAATCTCGGCGGTACCGTGGTAGCATGTTCTCTTCTTGAACTTGACTTTTGCAAGCTGCTTCTTTACCGAGCTTTTAACGCCGGAAAGGAGAATCGCATCCCCTTCGTATGGCTTCTCGTCGGCGTCAAGGTTCACTTCCCCAACGGCCAGCTTGTCGGAGCCGTGGTAGACAACCGCGCACGAAAGCTTGACGGTCTTCCCATTATAATCCCCGGGCTTGGCGATGAGGTCTGCGAAACTTACCTCGACCTCGTCGCCGGCAAACAACAGAGGCGTTGCGACAAGAGCCGCAATCAGCAGCAGAACGCGTGATTTTCTCATATTATTCTCCAAACCCGATCAGGGATTCATATCTCAGGGCAACTCCCCGGCAGAGCAGATTATGATGTACAATAATGGGCTTTTCAAGCATTAACTGACACCTTCTCTCTTGATATATCCGCCTTTATAAATAAGATACGGCAAATCTACTTTACCGTTTGAGACTTTCCCGCCGGAGGGTTGAGAGTAAAGCTTGACTTTTGCAGCCACACAGGTTAGCCTGTTCTTTTACTGAATAGATTTCCTATTCCCTCCCTTCAGTGCAAAATGTTTTTTTAAGCCGTACAAGGAGGCCGCAATGACAGTCCGAAACTACCTGGTCACGGGAATACTACTGTTTATCGTCGCCGTTTACACCGGCGGAGGCTGCGGAGGCGGCGGGGGCGGTGGCGGCGGTTTCTACATCCCGCCGGCAAAACCGTTCCCCGGAATGAACGGAGCAAGTACGACAGTCCCCGCGGGGAAATACAACGTCACGGAGATGATCTACATCGACGCCGGCGAAACCCTCACCCTCGACCCCGGCGTTACTTTGATATTCGCCCAGGACATCGGCATTGAAGTATTGTCGGGCGGAACCCTTATCGCAAATGCCACGGACGCAAAACCGATCAAGATGACGGGAAAAACAAGATCCCGCGGTTTCTGGCGCGGTATTTACTACGACAACTGCGACTCGGCCGGAAACGTTCTAAATTATACTACGGTCGAATACGCAGGCGGGGGGACGTACACCAGTGGTACGGACGCCTGCGTCATGCTCGATTCCAGCGGGTTTGCCACCGGCACAATCATAACGAACTGCACGTTGCAGCAGAGCGCAGGATACGGGCTTTACATGGACGACATGACCGCCATGCCGGAATTCGAAAGCAACACCATAACGAAGAATGCACTCGGCGCGGCATGGGGCGATCAGATCGTAATCTCCCAGCTTACAAACTCCTCGACCTACTCCGGCAATACCGTGGATTACGTTTTCGTGCAGGGCGACTATTCCACGTTCGACACTTCGCATATCTGGCAGGCAATCGATATACCGTACCTCATCGAGGGTCAGATTTACGTCGCCGGCGGCGGCACCCTGACGATCCGCCCCGGCTCGACTCTTGTTTTCCGCCAGCATGCGAGCATGTACGTCGAAGACACGGGGGGACTTACAATCGCCGGGATAGAAAGCCAGCCCGTGCTTCTTACAGGTTTTGATAAATCCCAGGGATACTGGGATGGGATTTACATCGTCAACAGCGACAGCGTAAGCAATATCATGACCTGGACGACTGTCGAATACGCCGGCGGTTATACCTACAACAGCTACGCGTCAAACATCTGGCTCGATTCCTCGGGCTCTCCCGTAAGGCTCTTGATGGCAAACTGCACCATCCGCGAAGGCGCGGGTTACGGACTCTGGTGCGACGACATGGCAAACCTTACGGGTTTTTCAAATAACTCCATTACCGCTAACGGGGAGTACCCGATATATATCTTTCCCCAGACTGCACACCAACTCGACACCGCTTCGGACTACTCCGGAAACACCACGGATTACATCTTCGTGCAGGGCGGATACACCGGCGTTACCTCGAGTGCGACCTGGCAGAACCTGAACGTCGACTACTACGTCGACGATACCCTCTACTCCTCAGGCGGCGCAACCCTTACCATATCGCCGGGCACGACGCTCGTTTTCAGCAGCATCGGCGGCATCGAAGTCTATGACGACGGCGCCCTGAAAGCAGTCGGCACCACGGCCGACGGAATCACCTTCACCGGCGAAACCCAGACCGCGGGCTCATGGCACGGCATTTACTTCGTGAACTCCGACCAGGTTGACAACGTTTTCGACTACGTCACGGTCGAGTACGGGGGAGGAACGACCCACAACGGTTACGCCGCCAACATCTGGCTCGATTCCAGCGGATTCACCGTCCGCCTCACTATGACAAACAGCCTTATCCAGCACAGCGCGGGATGGGGAATGTACAAGGACGCCTCCGACGGCGTCACAAACGACGTCCTGAATGAAAACACCTGGAACAACAACCCCTCCGGAAACCTGATAACAAACTGATACAGCGATAACGTTAAAACAGAAACGCCGCCCGGACAACCGGGCGGCGTTTTTCGTATATTCGCGCTCTAATCCTTTAAAACATATTGTTCGATTACTTCAACTGCATGCGGGTCCGGGTCAAGAAACTTCAGCGCCACTTCATGCCCCGTTTCCAACTCGACACAACGCGTCACTTCTCCGGCCAAGGCTACGGTAGTATTATGACCATGAAACGGAATCAGAACGCGAATATTCGTACCAGGCGGAAGAGGTTCCGGCAAAAGAACCAGAACTCCACCCGCACTGACGTTACGCGAAAAAGCGCACTTCATGACCGGCTCACCAGGTTTCCGCGGCTCCTCACCGGTTGCAGTATCAGGAATATGCAATTCCATCTTCACAAGCAGTTTACGCCGCGGGTGAGCACGTCGTTCTGTAAAAGGCTCCATATTCATATGACACCGCCGTGATCAGGATATATCTATCGGCGCAGTGCCGGTGTAATCTTTTTCAGGGAATTGCAGCCTTTTCCAGGTAAGTATACAATATTTGTGATATCATTTTCAACCAAATCACATTTTCCTATCACCTGAAATGCTATATCTCCCCTAACTCCATTCATATGAGTGCATTGTGCAATAGATGCTGCAAGAAATACTGGTTAGTTATTTTAAGCTATTGAGACAGAAATATCTTATCCGTTACCCCGAATCACGTATCCCGGATTGCTTATTTCTTATCCCGAATCACGCGGCGGGCAGGCCCTGCCGCCAAATATATTCTTGTTTAAAACATACTTCATCCTTCAACCTTCACACTTCATACTTTCTTTACCCTTCTTCCGTTTGAATTGACGGACCCGGTTGACAAGCGTCCGCAATCTGATGTATACTCTCCGCTGAGGAGATTGAACTATGGGGCAGCGTGTGTTGAATAATGCGGTATTTTCTGAGACGGGGGGATAAATGCGGCTTCGGAGAACTGTTATTGTTCTATTCCTTGCCGCATGCGGTTGCGCGCCGGATTCCGCTATTATTCTTTCCGAGCCCAAAAGCTCATGGCGCCCGCCGGGCGGGCCGCTCGAAATCGTCGCGGCCGTTACCGAGTTCACCCTGGCCGAGGGGACCGACGAAACCTTTTCAACCCACCTTTCATTTACGAAACTCGAATTTGAAAAACCGCTCGCCGAACAGGTCGCCGCGTATTTCAGGGAACATCTTCGGAAAAGCAATGTCTTCCAGAAAGTAATTGACCACCCCGAAGGCGCGGACCTGATAATCTCGGGACACATCAAAAAATCCGACTGGGGCGACAATGGCTCGCTCATGAAAACCCTTCTCCTGTCGGCGGTGACGCTCGACCTGTATCCCATCCTCGGGGGAACTCTCTCTGAGCCATACGCCGACTTCGAGGTTAAGGTAACCCTCGCAAGGCCGGCCGGGACGAAGTTCAGGAGCTACTCAGGCAAGGGGCAGGCGCTCGAATACATTTCGATGTATAATTTCAAACGGGCCACTCCGGCCGTCCAGCTTGCCGCTGCAATCGGACAGGCGTCCGAGCATATCGAGCGCGCAATGTATGCCGACCGCATGGCGATTATTGACTTCTTTATCCCGGCCGCCGCCCCAACGCTTACGCCCGGAAAACAGCCCGCGGCCGGGCCGGGCATTACATTCCTGTACCCGAAGCCCGACTCCACAACAAAATACGCAAAGCCGAGATTCAAGGTGCTCGTCAAAAGTGAAAGCCCGCTGACAAGATACTCGATTGCGGTAAACGGAGCCCCCGTCTTCTTCGAAAAACTCAGCGGGAAATCGGCCGAGATCGCGAAATCGCTGCCGCTTTCCCCCGGCAAAAATAAAATCAAACTGACCGCCTGGAACGACAAGGGCGGCGTCAGCGAGGAAGAAGTCGAAATAGAATGCATACCTCCCCGGCCCGATGCCGCCAGGCGGTGGGTTCTTTTCATTTTGCCCGATGCACTCAGCTACTCGAACAACCCCTTCGTAAAACTCACAAGAAATCTGGGTGTGAAACGTGAAAGCGGCTTTTCGCGGGAAAGATTTCTGATACTCCGCGGAAGAAACGCCACAAAGCAGAACGTCACATCCGCGGTCAGGCTCTTTCTCGGGAAAGCGGAGAACAAAGACGAAATATTCATCATCTACGTCGGCAAGGGCGCCTGGTTGGGAAGCTCGCCCAAATCAAACTACCTCGCCTGCACGGCCCTGACGGCCAGGCAGGTTCAAAAGGCCGGCATCTCTCTTGCCGACATGCGGCAGGCGCTTGATAAACACGTCGCCTGCCCCAACGTCTGCGGTATCTATCTGTTCACGGGCGCGACGGAGGACGGAACCCTGATCGACTATTCACTCCTGGCCGCGACGCTGGGCAAGGCGCCTTCACGGACCGCCCTTGCCTCGGGCCCGGCGGACGCCGGACAAACCATCGACCAGTCGAAATGGGCAAAAGGACTGGAGACGTCTTTCAGCCCGCAGGCCGACGCCGACGCCGACGCGGTGCTCTCCCTTGACGAGTTTATCTCGCAGATGAAAAACGCGGTCGGCGGCACGGCCGGCATGAAAACCGCCAGGTTCGGATGGGCGGATACGAAATTCCTTTTCTTTTCCGAGGAGCCGGAACGTGAATAGGTTTTTGGCAGTATCACTCGTGGCTTTCGCGCTTACGCTCGCCGGATGCGGGCCGGCGCAGATCGCAATCGCGGCAATCGCGGGAGGCGGCGCGGGGGGCGGCGTAGTCGCGATACAGGCCAGCCAGACAACAAGGAATCTCTGGGTGCACGTTAAACCGACCGTGACAATCATATCAGGGCCCGTAAACGGATCATTCGACCTGACCCCCACTTTTCACTGGATCGGGAATGACATTGACGGATACATCATCTCCTACCTGCCCTCAATCGACTCCAGGCAATACGGCAGCACCGGAAACACCTCGTGGACGGCGCCGGAACTCGAAGCCGGCAGATCGCACACATTCTCCGTCATTGCCGTCGACCATAGCGGCGGTACTTCAGACTCGGCTTCGTGGAATTGGCAAATCGCCCCGAGCGGCGGTCCGTCCGACATAACCATTCGGTCAATAATGTTTGTCAGCGGCGATATCTTCTCGATGGGCGACAGTTACGGAATCGGCGACCCCGATGAAACGCCGCCTCATCCCGTTTTTGTAGATGATTTCAATATCGCATATACGGAAACAACAAATCAACAGTTCGCCGTGTTCCTGAACGACGGGAACGATCAGTATTACGTCCGCGCACCCGGCCAGCAGATCGAGCGGCACATGAACGGCTCCTTCATACCCCTGCCCGGCAAGGAGGATTTTCCCGCAGTCCACGTATCATGGGAAGCGGCAACCGCATATTGCCAGTGGATGTCTTCAAAAACGGCCGACACGTGGCGGTTGCCCACGGAGGCCGAATGGGAACTCGCGGCAAGGGGCGGCGCTGAGTACAGGCTTTATCCGACCGGCGACTCAATCAATGGCCTACAGGCGAACTTCCGCAATAGCGGCGACGAATTTGAAAGCGGCGACTACCCATGGACGGCGCCCGTGAAGGTTTCCGATACAGGCATCGACTCCATCTATAACCCAACTGGTTACGGCTACTACAACATGGCCGGAAACGTCTGGGAGTGGTGCAGCGATTACTATGACCCCGATTACTATACGGACTGTCTCGGAGCAGGCACGATGATAAACCCGACCGGGCCGGCTTCGGGAACAATGAGAATCATGCGCGGCGGGTCGTGGAACAACGGCACGTATTCCATGCGATGCCCCAACCGGCATGCCGGAATGCCCGACGGCGCGGATATGTTTACCGGTTTCCGGTGCGTAAAAGAACCTTGATAAACGGTGTTCTTATCCGGATTGAACAAGCTATTTCATGAAACCCGAAAATGCCATCTTCTGGTGCTGCCTTATCGCATTTCTCACAGTATGTCTTGGATGCAGTGAGAAGAAAGAGTATCATTATTTCCCTGCCGATGACAACCCGACCACGGCCGCGATAACGACCCCTACCGACATCCAGTTCGGAAACATTACTATCAATTACTCGCTTATTGACGCTGACGAAGAAAATTGCAGCATCGCGGTTCAATACTCCACCGACGGCGGCGCGAACTGGAGCCCCGCCGCCGCCGCCGCCGGCGACAGCCTGACGGAACTCGCAACAACCGCAGCGGGCGCGGCGCACACATTCATCTGGGATTCTCTCGCCGACCACGTCGGGATGATTTGGCCGGAAAATGAGGCCCGCATCAAAATCACACCTTACGGCAAATCGACCGGCAGCGAAGCCGTGACCGGTAACTTCACGGTAGACAACGTCCCCCCGCTTCCCAACGAGCCGCCGGGGGTGGAAATCACGACGTCTCCCGCCGGGCCGGAGCGCGCGGACGTGGTAATTTCATACAGACTTTTCGATCTCGAAGGCGACAACTGCGACATCCTGGTTGAGTATTCGTTGGGCAACAGCGGAGAATGGTTTCCCGCGTCTTACGGCGGAGGATCCGGAACATCAAACCTGGCGGCGGCCGGCAACGGATTCAATCATATTTACGTCTGGGATTCGATTGCGGACAATATCGCGCTCACTGCTCCCGAAAATACGGTAAGAATAAAAATAACGCCCAGCGACGCGGCCGTCGGTGAGCCGGGTGTCACCGACGAGTTCATTCTTGATAACCGCGGACCGGAGGCGCCCGCCAACCCCGACCCCGCGGACGGCGAAAAATACGTACTGACCGGCGTTATCCTCGATTGGGACAATGCCGCGCTGGCCGAAGGTTATTACGTTTCTTTCGGAAATGTTCCGGACCCGCCTTACGTCGCCGATGTCACTGATTCACGGCACGACCCGGGACCGCTCGATTTCGAGACGTCTTACTACTGGAAAGTTATCGCCCATAATGCCGCAGGGAATTCATCGACCACGATCTGGACTTTCAGGACAAAGCTCCCGGACGACGTCGTACCGGCGCTGATAAACACGAGCACGATAACCCTCCGCGTCGAAACCGGCGCGATAATCGACACGGACGCCATATTGAGCGATACATCCTGTTACCCCGGCGCCGTCAGGAGCTCGAACTTCGTGCTTTACAACAGGAGTTTCCTGGATCTGCTCCCGGCAGATTCCATGTACGAGGGTATCGCCGGATACCGCCCGGCGGGCCTGGATGCAACCGTCGCATTGAGCAACTCCGGAGAAGTCTATATCTTCGGAAGGGTTGAGAACGGCGACGACAACCTGTGCGCATTCGCATGCGGCGAGCATCTCTTCATGTGGAACTACCACGGATTCGATATGGCGTATCTCGACAATGCCGATTACCTGACGCCGCACGACAGCGTCACCGACCTCGACATAAGGCACAACCTGCTCGGGCTGTTTTTTGGAAAAGAATACGTTTACCTTCTCGATAACTCGTATCTTTCGGGCGGGCCGCAGGATTATCTCGAGCTCTACAACCTGAATTACTGGTTGAAAAATAACTTCACCAACCCGATACTGCTTGCCAGGGCGTTCATCAGGCACGAACAGTTTGACGACATCTTCAAGTACAACGAACAGAGAAGGCCGATTGACGAAGGATGGAACGCCAGGTGGTCGCCCATCGCATTCACGCCGGACCAGTTCGCATCTCTGGCGAGGAGCTTTGACGTTCAGTGTGTCAACCCTGTTTCATCCCGCATCGGCATAGCCACGGCATGCGAAAGCTCGGACTGCTCGATCCAAATCGTGCACGGAATTTCCGACGCCTGCCCGGACTACACGAACAGCGGCGGCTATTCGCCGAGGGTGTGGCAGGTCGTATACGACAACGCCCTCGGCACCTACGAAGTAAGAAACGACCACCTCTCGGCGGTAACCTTTGGACTGGAAGACGAGTTTCCGACGCGCGTTGAAATGAGCGGAGTCTCGAAATTCGCGTATCTTTCAAATTTCTTCTCAATCGCCCTGCTCGGCGACGACCTGACTATCGACAACCGCCAGGAATCGCCTTCGCCCGGCGACGACGGCAACCCGCCGCCGATGGTGATGACGATTTTCCCCGGATGGACCTGGGCAGGCAACGCCGCCTTCTCCGAAAACTGGGACAGCGGTATAATCGATCCCGCAAAATGGAAATCGTTCGGTCTGCCCGGCCCGACTCTGCAACCCGACGGTCATAACTATTCATCCAACTCCTTCGATGCCAACGGAGATTTTAGTAACAGCTCGGGAGTCGTCTCCTTTGAGGAATTTCCCTGGACGCCGGGATGCGTCTATTCGGCGTGGATCAAAGTCACCGACAGCGCGGGCGCGGGCCTGAACAACGTCTCCTTCATGATCGGGCGGGACAACGCGTCGGCGTTCGACGAAATTAACGATCCATTCGTCGCCGGTTTCACCTGGAAATACGACGTCGGCGGCGACGCATTAGAGGCCCTGTTTTACGACGGTACGGGTTACACCACGGCCTGCACGGAAACAAGAGATTATATTGCACTCGATAAGTGGCACCATTTTGAGATTGAAATTACTGTCTCATCCACGGTCCGCTTCTGGATAGACAACCGGCTTTTCGCGGAAAGCGACGCCACTGTCGACCTGGGCCGCGGTTCCGGACCGATCGTCATCAAAGGCTTGTCCAACGATGACCCGCATTTTATAGATGATATTATCGTCCATTACGGCGGTCATTGATCGGCCCTCAGACTGCAATTTCATCCTAATTCCTTGCTGAATAGTCAGTTATGTTCGTTTTGCAACGACACATTGAATAATTCTCATTATTTTCCTTGCAACCGGCAATTTATATCGTATAAATACTGACTGGTCAGTTCTGTAATGCGAAGTTTTTATAAGGAACTGCCTGATGGTAAAGCAGGACAAACGTAAGCAGATAATGCAGGCGGCTGAAGCGCTCTGCACAAGCCGCAGATTCCATGAGATTACTCTGGATGAAGTAGCCCACGCGGCCAGGGTCGGAAAAGGCACGATCTACCGTTATTTCGAGGACAAGGACGACCTTTTCTTTCAGGTGGTAACGTCCGGCCTGGACGAGCTTTGCGAGCTTCTCTCGCAGAAAGTGCCGGGCGATGCGCCATTCCAGAACCAGTTGCTGAGTGTATGCAAGCAGATAACCGACTTTTTCTCAAGCAGGCGCCAGCTTTTCAGGATGATGCAGGCCGAAGACGGGCGTATGCCCTGGTTCAAAGGCGATGTCAAGAAGCGCTGGATGGAGCGCCACGAGAAACTGAACGCGGCATTGGGGAGTATAATAAGTATCGGCGTAAAAGAAGGGGAAATACGCGACGATATCCCCCCGGATATCCTTGCCGAGTTTCTCAGAAGCATGCTTCGCACTCGCGCGCATAAGCTGCAGGACGCTCCAGAGGAGCTCAGACGCCACGAAGTACTTGTCGATCTTTTCTGTAACGGCGCGCAGGTCGTAAAAAAATAAACACTGGGAGAAATACAGTGAAGAAAATTATCATACTGATAATCATCGCTGTGATTGTGGGCGGCGGCGTCTTCGTCTGGATGAACGGCAGCGCGGAGGAAGCGAGTCAGACCGACGAGCCGACCGTGGCCGAGGTCGAGCGCGGCTCCATAAAGATGAGCATTTCAACAACCGGCCGCGTGGTGTCAAACCTCGACGTCGAAATCAAGTGCAGGGCCGGTGGCGAGGTTATCTCGCTTCCTTTCGACGTTAGCGACAAAGTGGAAGCCAGAAAGCTCATCGTCGAAATCGACCCCATTTACGAGCAGCGCAAGGTCGACCAGGCGACGGTTTCGCTTTCATCTTCGCAGGCGCAAAAGATACAGGCCAATCTCAGCCTTACGATTGCCGAAGAAAACCTGAAGACCGACCAGATGAGGGCCGAGGCGTCCCTGAAATCTGCCGAGGCAAGGTACAAGGACGCCGTTGCGAAAGCTGAAAGGTTGAAACAACTCCTTGCAAAAAAACTTACCAGCCAGGAGGAATACGACACCGCGAACGCATCGGCAATCCAGGCGGCATCCGACCTGGAAAACGCGAAGATCAGAATCAAGGAGCTCAAAATCGAGGAGCTCGGGCTCGAGCTCAAACAGCAGGACGTTTCCCTTGCCGAGGCTCGCGTCAAGTCCGACCAGATCAATCTCTCCGACGCCGAACAGCGGTTGGAAGACACCAAAGTCTATGCCCCGATTTCAGGCGTAGTGTCGACCCGCGACGTCCAGATCGGCCAGATTATCTCATCCGGAATCAGCAACGTCGGAGGCGGCACGACGGTGATGACCCTTTCGGACCTGTCGCGGATTTTCATCCTCGCGTCCGTCGACGAAAGCGACATCGGAAAAGTCCGCACCGATCAGGCCGCGGAAATTACGGTTGACGCGTTTCCGGGAATGCGCTTCAGCGGGAACGTCGTCCGCATAGCGACGAAAGGAATCAGCTCCTCAAATGTCGTGACTTTCGAGGTGAAAATCGAAGTCCTCAGCAGAAACAAGAAAATGCTCAAGCCCGAGATGACCGCGAACGTGGAGATTATCGCCGAGCACGTGAAAAACATCGTTCTCGTTCCGGTCGGGGCGATTTTCCGCGGAGAGAACGGATCTATCGTCAATGTTTTGAAACCGGACGGCACCGAAGAGGAGCGCGCCGTCGAAAAAGGAATAACCGACGGGCAATTCACCGAGATAAAGAGCGGCCTTACCGAAGGCGAAAAAATTATCTACCGCATGGGCGAAGCCGAAAGTAAGTGGCGCACCCAGATGAGAAACTCCTCAATGCGCCGCCGCGGTGGAATGGGCAGGATGTTCGGGAGAAGAAGGCAGCCGGCAAAGAAAAAATGATCGAAACCAGGGCAATTACAAAAACCTACGTCCTCGGCGGGGACACGATAAACGCGCTCGACGACGTAAGCATCAAAATCGACGAAGGCGAAATGTTCGCCATAACCGGCGCCTCCGGAAGCGGCAAGTCCACGCTCATGAACATCCTCGGATGCCTCGACACGCCCGACTCCGGCGATTATTTCCTCGACGGGGAAGACGTTTCAAAGCTGAAAAAGAACCGTCTCGCGGAAATCCGCAACCAGAAAATCGGATTCGTCTTCCAGACATTCAACCTGCTGCCGCGCATGTCGGCGCTGGAAAACGTCGAGCTCCCCCTCCTCTACGCGGGAGAAAGTAACCCGCGCGCGATGGCGAAAGTTGCCCTTGAAAAGGTCGGCCTTGGCGACAGGATGAAACACGAGCCGAACCAGCTCTCCGGCGGGCAGCGCCAGAGGGTCTCGGTCGCAAGGGCGCTCGTAACAAACCCCGCGATTATCCTCGCCGACGAGCCGACCGGCAACCTGGACAGCAAAATCAGCATAGAAATCATAGAGCTTTTCGAATCACTCAACGGTGAAGGCCGGACAATTATCATCGTAACACATGAAGCGGAAATCGCCGAGATGTGCAAGCGGCGCATCAAACTCGTCGACGGGAAAGTCGTCGAGTCAATCGGAGACTAGGAAGAAGTTTCGAGTATCGAGTTCCGAGTTTTGAGTAATATATAATTGCAGTACTCTTCACTCGATACTCGTTACTCGTTACTCGTTACTTGGTACTCGGTACTCGGTACTCGGTACTCGGTACTCGTTACTCGTTACTCGTTACTCGGTACTTCTTAAGGTACTTCCCATGCTTATCTGGACGACAATAAAACTCGCCCTCAAAAGCCTCTACGCAAACAAGCTCAGGTCGTTCCTGGCGATGCTGGGCATCATAATCGGCGTCGGCGCGGTCATCTCGATGCTCGCGCTCGGCGCCGGCGCCAAGCAGAACATGCTGGACAGGGTTTCGTCGATGGGCACGAACCTCCTGTACCTCAGGCCTGGCCAGCGCAGACACCACGGAGTCACGACCGGAACCCACCAGAACCTTACCTTGCAGGACGCGGAAGCCGTTCTGAAGCAGATAAGCAACATCAAAGCCGTGGCCCCGGTCGTGAGCCGCGGCGGGCAACTCAAGTATTTCAACAAGAACACCAGCAACTCGATTATCGGCACCACAATTACATATTTCCCGATGCGCAATTTCGAAATTGAAAAAGGCAGAGCATTCACCGAAATCGAGTCGGAAAGAATGGCCCGCGTCGCAGTCCTGGGCTCGGAAACCGCCAAAAAACTCTTTGAGGAAAACGACCCCATCGGAGAAATGATAAAAATAAACGGCATCAACTTCCGCGTTATCGGCGTGATGAAGGAGAAAGGCGACCGCGGATGGTTCAACCCCGACGAAAGGGCGATAATCCCGCTCTCCACCGCGATGAAACAGGTGCTCGGCGTCGCCAATGTCCGCGAAATCGACATCCAAATTACCGATAAGGCTGACAGCAAGAAGGTCATCGACGATATAGCCGTACTCATGCGCAAGCGCCACCGGCTGCAGCCGGAGCAGGACAACGATTTCAGCGTCCGCGACCAGGCCGATATCCGCGAAATGCTTACAAGCTTTGCAAAAACCTTCACCATCCTCCTCGGCGGAATCGCGAGCATCTCACTTCTCGTCGGCGGCATCGGGATAATGAACATCATGCTCGTTACGGTGACTGAGAGGACACGCGAGATAGGCGTGCGCAAGGCCGTCGGCGCGAAAGACCGCGACATCCT
Organism: Planctomycetota bacterium; assembly: GCA_004376375.1. GTDB lineage: Bacteria > Planctomycetota > E44-bin39 > E44-bin39 > E44-bin39 > E44-bin39. The sequence continues at coordinate 15,231 of SOJX01000140.1, read as the reverse complement.
CCGCCAGTTCCTCATCGAGTCGCTTATCGTAAGCGGCGTCGGCGGGTTGCTGGGTGTAGCGCTCGGCTTCGGGATCGCAAGGATCGTGAGCATGATGGAATTTAGCACCGTGGTGGAACCGCAAAGCGTTATTCTCGCCCTTTCCGTCTCGGCCGCGGTTGGAATATTTTTCGGATACTACCCGGCGCGCCGTGCCGCAAAACTCGACCCGATAGAGGCGCTACGATATGAATAACAGAAATCACGGACGGATTCGCACCCTTGCCCTGCTGCTGCTCTGTGCGTCGTGGGCGCTTCTTCCAGCCTGCACCCCGGTCGAAAAACCTCTCGGAGACGAGCTCTGGTACCCTGGGGGGAAAAAAACAGGTGCGGGCCGACAGCTTGAAAAAGCACCTTCCGCCGAGAAATCTGCTGAACTGCCGGCCGGACCGCTCGACCTTTCCGTCAACGACGCGATACTTATGGCGCTCGAGAACAACCGGGAATTCCTTATCGAGCGCATGAACCCGGCAATCAGGAAAACACGGGAAAAAATCGAAAGCTCGGCTTTCGACACGACGGTCACCGCCGACGTCGGCGCTTCCCGAAGCCGGACGGAAAAGGACACTACCAGCAGCGGCGGTTATACAAACAGCGTGAGCCGCTCAACGGACGCGGGCGTCGGCCTTTCGAAGCGCTTCGCAGGCGGCACCGACGTAAGCCTGGAGCTCTCCACCGCCCGCACGCTGTCAAGTATGTACAGCGACGAGCACAGGAGCCGTGCCGGGTTGACGTTTACGCAGGCCCTCCTTCAGGGCGCAGGCACCGATGTAAACCTCGCCCGCCTCCGCCAGGCCCGCATCGATACGCTGGTATCGCAATACGAGCTTCGCGGTTTTGCCGAATCACTCGTTGCAAACGTGGAGAGGACATACTGGGACTACGTACTCGCGAAGCGGAACATAGAAATCTATTCCGACTCGCTCAAAATCGCCCAACAGCAGCTTTCCGAAACGAAAGAAAGAATAAAAATCGGGAAACTTGCGGGCGTGGAGCTCGCCGCCGCCGAGGCCGAAGCTGCAAGTAGAAAAAGCGCACTCATCGACGCGCGAAGCGACCTTGCCAAAACGCGCCTTCGCCTGCTCAGAATGCTCAACCCCCCGGGCGGGAATACCTGGTCGCGTGAAGTAAATCTCAGGAATCAACCCGCCGTCCCTGAAATCAAGCTCGACGACGTCGAGTCCTACGTCAAGGTCGCAATGAGAATGCGGCCCGAGATGAACCAGGCGCGGCTCCAGATCAAGCGCCAGGAGCTGGAAATCGTCAAGACCAGAAACGGCCTCCTGCCGAGACTTGATTTATTCATCACGCTCGGTAAGAGCGGTTACGCCGATTCGTTCGCCACGTCGTTTTCGAACATCAGCGACGAGGACAGCTACGGCATCTCCGGCGGCATTTCCTTCGAATTCCCCGTCCGAAACCGGAGCGCGCGGGCAAGCCACCGAAGCGCGCGATTCAACCTCGAGCAGGCGAAAGAATCTCTCAGAAACCTCGAGCAGCTTATCGAGGTCGACGTCCGCTCCGCTTATATCGAAGTCAACCGCGCAAAAGAACAGGTAACCGCATCGGCCGCGACGCGAAAACACAGGGAAGAAACACACAAGGCGGAGGTGGAAAAGTTCCGCGTCGGGAAATCGACCACGATTCTCGTCGCGCAGGCGGAGCGCGACCTCGTCGCGAGCCGGATTTCGGAAATCAGGACGATTGTCGAATACCTGAAGTCGATGGTGGAGCTCTACCGCCTGGAGGGTGCGCTGCTCGAGCGCCGCGGAATCCTGGGCCCCGGCCGGAATCCCGCCGACCCGCCCGATAAGTCTGCAGAGAATCCCGAAGGCACGACCGAAACAACCCCGGAAAAACCGAAATAGCAATCACTAATAAGGATGAAACTTCATACTTCATCCTTCATACTTCATACTTTCTTCCGCTGGTTCAAGGTGCACGACAACGTCTATCACGTCCGGACCGTTCGCCAGCAGCATCTCCTTCACCTTCTCGGAAAGGTCGTGGCCCTCGCGCACGGTCTTGTTGCCGTCAACCGTAATGTGGAGGTCCGCCTGCAACCCGGAGCCGAGGTAGCGCGCGCGGATTGCATGGACGTCGTTCACGCCTTCGATGCCGAGGGCGATCGTCTTGATCTTCTCGCAATCACGCTCGGAAGCGCCCGCGTCGACAATCTCCCTGAGCGCCGGCCACATGATTTTCCACGCGGCCTGCAGAATAAAGACCGAGACGACGACCGCGCCGACGTGGTCGAGGAAGATCCATGTCGGATACAATGCCGCGCCCAGAACGGCCATCGCGGCCGGTATGGAGCTCAGTGCGTCCGAGCGGTGGTGCCACGCGTTCGCGATAACCGCCGGCGACTTGTGCCGCCTGCCGGCCGCGACCGTCCAGTGGTAAAGAAATTCTTTGCATACAATCGACACGGCCGCCGCCACAAAGGCGATCCAGTTCGGGCCGGATGAATGTTTCTCCTGCAGGGTTACAAGCCCGTTATAGGCAAGTCCGGCCGCCACCCCGACCAGCAGCAGACCGATTGTAATCGTCACAAGGGTCTCGATGCGCCTGTGGCCGTAGGGATGACAATCGTCGGGAGGTTTCAACCAGTATCGAATCCCCACCAGAATCGCAACGTCGGTCGTGCTGTCCGAAAGGCTGTGGACCGCGTCAGCCACGACCGCCTGGCTCTTCCCGAATATGCCACCGACGAATTTCAGCGAGGACAGGAAAAGATTCGCAATCAGACCGACCCATGTCACGCGCCGCAGCTCGCGCATCGTCGTGATATCGGGAACCCGCAGGCAGGCCGATTCTCTTTTATCAAACGCCATATTTATTTTATATCAGGTTATGGGGCGCGCCCGTATCGTACTTCATAATCCGGCCCGGAAAGTCATGGAACATATTCGATTCCGAGCTGGAATACTCCAAGACGGTCAGTAGTGAACGTGACAGTGCGTTTATCGATATCTATTTCCGTAATATTACCGGCTGATATATCGGCCAGTTTTCCAAAAGTACCGTCGCCGTTGTCGATCTCGCGCTCCCAGCGGTAAACGCGTACGATGTCCTTGGACTTCGCGTAGTCGATATCAGCCTGCGAAATCCCATCGAGGAACGGCATCGTAACGGTAACCTTATTGCCGCCCTGGAAGGCCAGCGTTTCCGGCATAAACTTGACAGCCGTAGAGGCGTGGCGATAGTACCTGCCGACCGCCGACCGCTCGGGCAGATCCAGGTAATCTACATGCATCATATATGCGACTTCATTTTCCGTAACGGCGCCGGCGGGAATTGAAACGCTTAATCGCCAGTAATCATTTTTCCATTTCCGTATGACCGCCTGCGGAGTCAGCATGAAGGTCAGGCACGGGCTGCAGAGGAATCTTTTGTACATGATGCATTGAGCGGCATCCCTGTCGAGGGCAACAAATGTCTTCAGGCCATCCCCGTTCGCATCCATAACATTGAGCGAATGCGGGTTTTCTCCGCTGGCCAGCGTTGTTCGCGTCAGCGGAATCATGTTCTGGTCCGGTCTTCCCAGGTAGACTGTCTGGGTTTTCGCCATGCCGTTAGCGGTGACGAAGTCATCGATTCCATCCCCATTTATGTCGAGCGAGATTACGTCTTCCGGTCCTGTGTCAAGGGGCACGGTGATATCTGCGCCGAGGATTGGGAAGTTACCTAGACGGCCGAAGTAAACGGAGGCGTTGCTGCTGCCGGCAGCTTCGTGCACGACTATCATGTCGTCGATGCCGTCTGCATTGAAATCCCCGACGTCCATTGCGTAAGGCGTCCCACCCAGAGGAATCGGAGGAAGTAATATCCCGTCGGCCGCTTTCGGCATACCGCCGTCCTGCCCCGGATAAATTAGTATATCTTTCGTAGTCTCGTGGGCGAATATGAGGTCATCAATCCCATCGCTGTTGAAGTCTCCGGTCACCACGTATGCCGGACCCGATCTTGTCGGAAGGATAACGCTCTGGCATTCCATCGGGAACGCGCCCGATTGTCCGGCAAGAATAGTTGTGTCATCGCCATAGAAATTCGCTGATGCGAAATCATCTATCCCGTCGCAATTATAATCTCCGACCGCGAAGGCAAGGCGCGGCGAACCGCCGAATGCGACAGGTCCGAAATATGTAATTCCCTCGTTGCCCAGAGGCATCTGGCCGGATTTACCCGGATAGAGGATGAATTCTTCGCCCGCGGGTTCACCTGTTCCCGTGAGAAGGTCGGCAATGCCGTCGTCGTTGAAGTCGCCGACTGCAACGTCGGCGGTGCCGGCAGGAACGTCCACATAGGTGGCTTCGCCATCGAGAGGCAGTTCGCCGTCTTTTCCTGCGAAAAGCATGGCAGTCTGGTTATCGAGGATACCCGCCAAGGCGGCGATGTCGTCTATGCCGTCCATGTTAAAATCGCCCGAGGCGACCCAGACCGGCCCGAACTCTGCCGTAAGGTTGACCGCGTCAAGACTTAACGGGAAAGCGCCGGCCTTTCCCGGCTGGACGGTGAGGGTCTTTCCCACATAATTAGCGGTTACTATGTCGTCTACGCCGTCGTTATTGATATCGCATACTTCTCCTCTCCATGGTAATCTTCCGGCGGGGAAAGTATGTTCTTCATCTGCTTTCGGCGCCGTCATCTGATAACCGGCGTACACTGCCGTGTTGAACAAACTCCTGAAAGCGACATCGCTGATTCCATCGCCGTTGAAATCTCCAGCAGTAATTACTCTTGCAGTACCCTGCAGAGGAAGCAGGACCGCGTCATCTTCACTGAAGAACAGCCCGGCCATGCCTGCATAAAAGCGGACGTTTGTAGCCATGACGATAATATCATCCAGGCCATCGTTGTTGAAATCGTCTATTATGTATGCAGTGGGAAGGCTGTTCACGCTGACAAAAATCCCCTGCCCGTTCTGAGGCATTGCGCCTTCCTGGCCCGCATAGATGGTAAGCGTTCCGCCCACGATATTTGTCACCACCATATCGTCAATCCCGTCACCGTTGAAATCGCCCGTGCCTATGCCGAAAGGCCTGTTCCCTGCATCAAGCGATATTCCATCCGCCGGTCCCGGGAATTCACCGGTTTTGCCTTCGTATACGATGATATTGTTTGAATAGGCACAGGATATGGCAAAATCCAGAAGCCCGTCGCCGTTGAAATCTCCGAAGCATATAGCGCTGGGCATGTCGTTGGTGGGCAGGTTGAACCCGTCGCCCCCCGATGGGCCGGTCCCGGTCTTGCCCGGAAAAATCGTGCAGTCGTTGTCATAGGAATTCAGCGCCACCAGGTCGTCGATTCCATCGTTGTTTATGTCACCCGCCGCGGTGATTCTCGCATAGTTCCCCGTGGGCAGATCAATAGCGGATGTATTTGATGGCAGGCTTCCGTTTACGCCGAGGTAAAGTTTTACGGAAAGGTCGTTTTTGCTGCTGATACCGAAATCATCGATTCCGTCGCCATTGAAATCGCCGACAACGCCGTCTGCCGGCTCTGATCCGGTTTCGAGTATCCACGGTGGATCTCCTGTCGGAAAAGCCAGGTCTTTCCCCCTGTAAACGTAACAGTGCAGGGTTGCCTGCCGGACAATCATGAAATCGGCGATCCCGTCATTATCAAAGTCACCTACGCATATCTTGCTCGGTCTTGCGCCTGCGTTTACAGTTACACCGTCTCCATCCGATGGGAGGTTCCCGAGTTTACCCGCGAATATACTGCAGTTGTCCCAGGCGTTGTTACCAACGATCAGATCATCGATCCCGTCGTTATTAAAGTCTCCCGACGCCATACATAACGGGGAATTCGTGTCCGTCAGTAAGCGCCCGTCCTGAGGCGAACCGTTCTGCCTGTAGCTCAGGCGCTTGGTCGTGAAAATCTGTGCCGGGTTGCCGGAGTTGTATGCGTCACTCACGCTGATACGGATATACATGCCGGAAGCCGTCGATAATCGGTTCGCATAGGGATGCCAGAGAAACAGATGCTCATCGCCGGACTGGCTCGAGGAAAGGTTCGTCGTGCCCTGAGAATACGATTTGTTTTCATAACCGGCCGGGAACTCCTCGAGCGCAAAATACACACTCCCGTCGAGCGAGCCTTCGACCACGACCGAGCAGACATCCGCTTCCTCATCCAGCAGCCTGTAGCGAATTGGAATAATCCCGACAAGCTTTTCCTCGGAAACGTCGCCGATACTTGTGAATTGCACAAAGGGGGGCTGGTTATTGTTGACTGTAAATGCGGTTGATTCTGTCCAGGCGCCGTTATCGTAGACGTCGTTCAAGCGCAGGCGGACCTGAACATCCAGTGAAACGGCGCTCCCGACCCCGCCCACGTTGTCGTAAGAATCCCACACAAAAACATGCTGAATGCCCGGATCGGGCGCGGTAATAATTCCGCTCACCGGGATTCCGGTCAGAGGTTTCGCAGGCGTCCAGGCCGAAACGTTATCCAGCCTGAATTCAATCTCGAGATTCGCACCGTCGGATGAAGTATCCTTCGCGGTATAGACGACCGCGATGTCGCCGGACTGCACCCCGGCCGGCGTCAGAACCTCGACTACCGGAGCATCGTTCCCGATCTCGAACTGGCCAGTAATCTGCTCCACGGAATTATCTTTACCGTCGGTCGCGACAATGGAAATACTTACCCCGGTTTTATATCCCGCGCCGACGTCTGCAAGGCTGTCCCAGATAAATGTGTGGCTGACGCCCGCGATACTGGAAGTAAGCCCCGTTACCGGCTCCGAGCCCGCCGCAGGAGTTGCGGCATTGTCGGGGCTTGCGCCGCCTATGCCGAACTTTACCGTTATTGAACAATTATCAGCGTCATTGTCCACCAACTTGTAGGAAATCGCGATATCGCCGACTTGACGACCCGGTGTTGTGACGAATACGGTTGGAGCATCATTCTGCGGCGCCGGAATAGGACCGCTGCCGCCGCCTCCGCCGCCGGTCGCAGCCGCTATCACACCGACTCCAGCCAGTCCGCATCCGCTTAGTATTATGGATGAGACCAGAAGAATCAGGGAAGAACGGATAATTCCAGATTGAACGTGAAAGTGCATTTTAAACACTGAGCCGAGCTTAAGCATTCGTGACTCCAGTCAGGTAAGCCGGGTTAACTGTGGGGTATTAACACATCTTAAAAAACAAAAGCGGAGAGGGCGGGATTCGAACCCGCGGACGAGTAAACCCGTCACCGGTTTTCAAAACCGGCCCGTTCGACCGCTCCGGCACCTCTCCGGAAACAATTCTATACCGGAACGGGTTTTTCGGCAAGAATATTCTTATGCGTATATACTTAACCCTCAGGAATCAATACAGCGTATCTATCCTTCGGAAACTACAAGCACTCCGGCGCCGCGGATCTCGCTTTTTTTTAGGGCAAGCAAGGCGGCGTTTGCATCCATCAAATCGAACGTCTGAATTTCGGTTTTAATCGGAATCTCTGCAGCGTATTCGAGAAGCTCTTCGGCGTCACGGCGGGTAAAGTTGGCCACACTTTTTATCGTGCGCTCGTGGTAGAGCATTTCGTACGGCGTCTCGGGAAGCGGCGTCTGGTAAATCCCCGCGCAGGCGACTGTACCGCCGCGATCGAGATGGGAAAGCGCGTCAAACGCGACCTGTCCGGCAGGCGTGAAATTAATCGCCGAGTCAAGCTTTACGCCGGGGGCATCCTTCGACGTTCCCGCCCAGGCCGCGCCCAGCTTTTTCGCATGCTCCTGATGCTCTTCGCTTCGGGTGAAAACATAGACTTCATAACCCAGGTGGCGCGCGACCTGAATCGTTACATGCGCCGACGCGCCGAAACCGAAAAGCCCGAGCCGCCCGCCCTCGGGTACGTCGGAAAGGCGGAGCGCGCGGTAACCGATAATCCCCGCGCACAAAAGCGGTGCCGCTGCAACGTCGTCGAAACCTTCCGGAACTGGATAAGCAAATTCCGCAGCCGCTATTGCGAATTCCGCGTAACCGCCGTCGACATGCAGGCCGTTGAACCGGGCGTCCGGGCAAAGGTTTTCCCGTCCGGTTCTGCAGAAGCTGCATTCGCCGCAGGTGCCTGCAAGCCACGGCATGCCCGCGCGGTCGCCGACGCCGAAGCGGGTAACGCCTTCACCGATTCCGTCAACCACCCCGACGATCTGATGGCCGGGGATTATCGGCAGCCGCGGAAGTTCGAGCTCGCCCTCCACCGCGTGAAGGTCGGTATGGCATATCCCGCATGCGCGGACGCGGATTCGTATTTCACCCGGTCCGGGCTCGGGGTCCGGGAGTTCGCTTACGGCGAGCGGCTCCTTTTCAACGGGGCCCGGCTCAAGCAGCATCATCGCCTGCATGGAAAGCTCCTTCATGCGTCGAGGGTCGAGCGTCAAGTATCAAATGGAATAAACATTTTTTCGTTACAATACTTACGGCCTGACACTTGGCGATTAACCACTACCCCATTGTATCTTTTGGCAGCATTCCGGGCAAGCAGTGTTCTTTGAAATCCGCGGTTGACTTTATGCCGGGTGTATGTTATCTTTCGGTTTGAGTTGAAATCGGCGGCTTTGCGTCGAGAGTTTATTGAATAATACGATCTGTTTCACTTGGGAGTCGCCGAAACTCATTGTACTGCATGGAATTACGTCGAGAGGTCAAGCCGGGGACGGCAAGCAGAGTCAGGCGTTTTTGCCCCGGCGCTGGAAAATTATGAACTGGGTCCGCTTATTTGCCCTGATTTTCATTCTGGGCGTGGCAGCCGTAAGCACCTGCCTGTGCACGACCTGCGCCACACACTCGCCACCATCCACCTTTACTCCCGAACAATGCAAAGAAGCCAGAATAAAAATAGACCCCATGCGCACGGGCGTACTCGTTCCCGGAATGCGGTACACCTATGCCGTCTACTGGGGCAAAATGCGGGCCGGCACAGCCATGCTTGAAATCGGGCCCATGAAGAAGTTCGAGGGCCGCAAAGTCTACCAGCTCCTGGCGCGCACGCGCTCAGATAAGCTTATCAAGGCCATATATCCGGTTCAGGACCAGTTCGAGTCCTACATTGATACTGAAAAGTTCCTCCCCCTCTGGTACGAGGAACACAAGATACACAGCGGCAGAAGAGGACATATTTACCTCGATTTCAACCGCGAGAAGCGCTGGGTAAAAACCTGGAAGTGGAAGAAAAAACAGGGAAAGATCATGCGCCGCGGGCTTCCCATGATCATGAAAGGCCCTACGCATGACCCGCTTTCGGTTATATTCTTCTGCCAGCGCCTGAAAATCGAGCCCGGCTTCAAGTATCATTTCGACGTTGCCGCCGGAAAAAAACTTTACCCTATGGTGCTTTACGTCCTCGGTGTCGAGGATCTCGAACTGAAAAGCCTGGGCAAGCGTAAATGCCTCCGCGTCAAACCCGATTACGAATTCGAAGGGGAAGGGATATTCGAAAAAAAAGGCAACGTAGACCTCTGGGTAGACGCGGAGTGGCGCGTGCCCGCAAAGCTTGTCGTAAGGATACCGACTCTTCTCAGGATTACTCAGGAATTCACGGTAGAGCTCGAAAAGACCGAAAAAGTGACCGTGCCGATAGGAGAGCCTGAAGAAATCCCGAAGTGGACGAAAGAGGAAAAAACCAAGCTGGCTCCCGAGCCCGGCGCCGCCCCGCCGGACGAGAACAGGCCCGATAAGAAAAGCGGGGGCGAGTGATGCGTGTCGTCGCGGTAATCCCGGCCCGCTACGCTTCAACGCGCCTGCCGGGAAAACCCCTCCTCCGAGAAACGGGCAAATACCTGATCCAGCACGTCTGGGAGCGCGTTACGGCCGCGAAATCGCCCGGGCGCGTTATCATAGCCACTGATAACGAGGATATCCTTCAGGCCGCGCACTCCTTCGGGGCCGAGGCCGTCATGACTCCCGAGGACTGCCCGAGCGGAACCGACCGCATTCATGCCGCGATTACGGATAACGGCATAAAAGCAGACATTATCCTCAATATCCAGGGTGACGAACCGGAGATCGATCCGGCCAATGTCGACATTCTGGCCGGCCTGCTTGAAGACCCGGAATCTGAAATGGCGACACTTGCGGTTGGAAAAAGGCTCGAAGACGGCTTCGCTGACCCGTCGGTGGTGAAGGTCGTTACGGACGGATACGGAAACGCGCTTTATTTTTCCCGCGCGTCCATACCTCACGACCGCAACGGTAAAGAAAATGTATTTCTCGCACACGTCGGCGTTTACGGTTTCCGTCGTGATGCGCTTGAAAACTTCGTCAGACTGCCGAAAGGAGGGCTTGAAGAAGTTGAGAAGCTCGAGCAGCTTCGCGCGCTCGAAGCGGGGATGAAAATCAGAGTCGGCCTTGTCGAAAGCGCCGCGCCGGGCATCGACACTCCCGAAGATTATGCAGCTTTTGTGAAACGATATGGAAGAAAAGATGAAGTATGAAGGATGAAGGAAGAAAGTATGAAGTATGAAGGCTGAAGGCTGAAATTTCATACTTCATACTTCATTCTTTGTTACTTGTTTCCTTGTCAACTTATCACCTTTTGCGAGAGGGGACTGATGAAAAAGTGGATATTCGTGACGGGCGGAGTCGTTTCCAGCCTCGGAAAAGGGCTCACCTGCGCCGCGATCGGGACTCTGCTCGAGGGCAAAGGCTACCGCATCGCGATACAGAAGTACGACCCCTACATCAACGTCGACCCGGGCACCATGAACCCCTACGAGCACGGCGAGGTCTACGTGACGCCGGACGGCACCGAGACCGACCTCGACCTAGGGCACTACGAGCGGTTCACCCATACGCCGATCACGAAGGCTTCGAACTTCACTTCCGGCAAAATCTATTACTCCGTGATCATGGAAGAGCGGCACGGCAAGGAATACCTCGGCAAGACCGTTCAGATGGTGCCGCATATTACCAACGAGATAAAAAAGGCCTTTCGCTCGTTCGCGCGCAAGAAGAATATCGACGTAATTATCTGCGAGCTGGGCGGAACAATCGGGGACATCGAAGGCCTTCCGTTTACCGAGGCCATGCGGCAGTTCCAGCTTGACGTCGGCAGGGAAAACGTCATGTTCATTCACCTGACGCTGCTTCCCTACCTCCCGACTTCCGGCGAAGTCAAAACGAAGCCTACCCAGCACTCGGTCGGCAAGCTGCGCGAAATCGGCATCCAGCCCGACGTAATCATCTGCCGCACGCAGAAGGACGCGAACGAAGACGTCCGAAAGAAAATCTCCCTTTTCTGCAACGTACCCCTGGACGCGGTAATAATTGAAAAAGACGTGGATCATACCATTTACGAGGTGCCGCTTATGCTCCACGAGCAGGGCCTCGACCGGCTGATAGCGCACAAGCTCGGGATACGCAACACCCGCGCCAAGATTTCCGGGTGGCGGAAAATGGTCGATAAGATCATCAACCCCAAACACGAAGTCGATATCGCGGTCGTCGGCAAATACATCGAGCTTCCCGACACGTACAAATCCGTATACGAGTCAATCACCCACGCCGGCATAGCCAACAACTGCCGCGTACACGACCACAGGGTGCAGGCCGAGCATATAGAGAGAAAAGGCGCGGCACATTTCCTCGAAGGAATGTCGGGCATCCTCGTGCCGGGCGGTTTCGGCGATCGCGGAATGGAAGGTAAAATAGAAGCGGTGCGTTACGCGCGTGAGAACGGGATTCCGTATCTCGGGCTTTGCGTCGGCATGCAGCTTGCCGTGATTGAATTCGCCAGAAACGTGCTCGGTTACAAAAAGGCGAATTCCACCGAGTTCGACCCGAAGTCCCCGCACCTCGTTATCGACATCATGGAATCGCAGAAAAAGCAGAAGCATCTCGGCGGCACCATGCGCCTCGGCCACTACCCATGCAGGCTGCTGAAAGGCTCGAGAGCCCACGCGGCCTACGGGAAGAGGGAAGTGAAGGAACGGCACCGCCACCGCTACGAGTTCAACAACAAATACATGAAAGCGTTCAAGAAAGCGGGCATGAGATTCAGCGGAATGTTCACAAAGGGCGACCTGGTGGAAATCATCGAGCTGCCGGAGCACCCGTGGTTCGTGGCCGTCCAGTTCCACCCGGAATTCCAGTCGAAACCGATGGAGGCCCACCCTCTGTTCAGGGATTTCATCACCGCCGCCATGGATTATGCAAGTAAACGCAGCGCCGATGCGCAAAATGCCGGAAACGCTGCACCGCTTTCCCAAGGCTCAGGCGCAACCGGCCAAGGAGAACAATAACATGACCGAAAAGAAATCGGATTCGGACTGGAAAACCCGCGCGAAGGCGGAAAAGGAACAGCTTCAGAAGGAAGTCGAGGAGAAACGGGGAGAAGGCACGAAGGGCAAATTTCCCGAGCCAAGCTTTTCGTTCATCCTCTCGAGCTACGTCACCCAGGCTTACATATCGCTTGGGGAAATCGAAAACCCGACCACCGGAAAGAAGGAAGTCGACCTCACGGCCGCGAAGTTTTTCATCGACCTGACCGACGCCTTCAAGGAAAAGCCCAAAGGCCACCGGCCCGCCGAAGAATCAAAAGCGATCGATGCCGGTCTGGCCGAATTACGTCTCCGCTTCGTACAGGCAACAAATAAGTGATAAGTTAATAAGTTGATAGGTAAATAAGGTATAATGAGCTTCGCGCATTATTTAATAAAATCCGTATCCCTTTTTTTTTATCACCTATCACTTATCACCTATCACTTATCTCTTTTCACCCGAGAATCCGGCGGCAGGCGTTTATCACTCGTTTAACTTCACCATCGGCAAGCGAAGGATAGATCGGCAGCGAAAGGACACGCCCGGTGAAAGATTCGCAACCGGGGTATTTCCCGCGGGGCAGGTTCAGGTACCTGTGCATCGGTTTGAAAACAGGCTCCTTCACCTCGATTCCAAGCCGCTTGAACTTCGGCGCAAGAGTTCTCACCGTCTTCTTTGTCCTCACGCAGAACCTGAAGAAAACATGACCCGCTTTGACCTGCGTTTTGCCGGGCCTTGCGATAATCCCCGGCAGGCCTTTCAGGGCGCGCATGTATTTCCCCGCAATCGCCCGTCTGCGCATGACAAACTTCCCGAGCCGGGCCAGTTGAGAGCGCCCGAGCGCCGCGGCAAGGTCACTCATGGCGTAGTTGAAACGCAGCTTGTAAGATTTCCGATTGTCATGGGCGATTAAATCACGAATCAACTTTGCTTTCGCGCCGCTGTTCGTAGTAATCGCGCCTCCCTGCCCCGTCGCCATCATTTTTGTGGCGAAAAAGCTGAAAACGGAAAGTTCTCCCCCGGTCCCGACCGGCCCGCCGACGGCCATTGCAGCATCTTCAATAACCGGCCTGCCGAGCTTCCTTATGGCTTTTATATCGCACGGCATTCCGAAGGCGTGGACTGCGATTACGGCCCGGGTCCTGCGGGTCATGCGTTTTTTCGCCGTCTCAGGCGTCATGTTGTATGTTTCGGGATCGACGTCGGCGACCACGGCCTTTGCGCCCACATAACCGATCGCGTTCAGGAGCGCGGTGCACGCGTAGGTCGGAACAAGAACTTCCGAGCCGGGGCCGATATCGAGCGCAAGCAGCGCCAGGTGCAACGCTGCATGCCCGCTGCCGACGGCGACGGCCTGCTTCGCCCTGACGCACTTCGCCATCTCGAGTTCAAAAGAGCCGGCCTCCCGTCCCGGCGTAAGGTGGGCGGATCTCAGAACCCTTTTCAGCGCGGCCTGGTCAGTCGCGCCGATTGTCGGCCTGGAATGTTGAATCAGTTTCCCGGGCATTTCCTGTTTCGACGTCTTATACGGGCAATCGTGTTGCGATGATTCATTCTAGCACAACAGTCTTTGGATATGCAAGAAACGTTTGCCGGATAGAACTCTCCGGAATAGGAAACATGCATTTATTCATCGAAAGCCAAAGTTATACGTTCTCAATCAACTCAATAAAACAATGCCTGTTATAGTTTTTAAGCCTTTTGTTAGTGAATTAGGATATGAACATATTGAGGTAAACTTAATTTAAAGAATTGACAAGCACATTGATGATTGTTATAATGCTGCAGTTACATTCAGAGAAGATTCGCCGGGGAGGGGTTTGGGCAGTATCCGGCGAGCATCCTCGCCACCATAGTGCGAATCTCCCCGTTGGCAGGTGTACCGTAAGAAAAGGGTCATTTGTGCGACTGTAGTGCCACCGTATACGCTGCCTCGTCCCAAATGACCTTTTAAATGAAGGGAACTGTAAATGGTTCGCGAATTCTTGTTATGGGACGAAAAGGAGGAAGACAGAAGATGATGCAACTTAAGGACGTCCTGACGACTGGTGAGGTGGCTACTCTGCTGAAAGTCACCACAAACACGGTGGCCAAGTGGTTTGACGCGGGTCTTATCGATGGATTCAAACACCCTGGTTCAAATACCCGCAGGATTTCGAAACCGGAATTCCTAAAATTCGTCGATAAGCACAACGTCCCGATCAAGCGCCTCCAGAAGGAGCCGTTTCTCACCACGGCACAATGTGCTCGGCTTTGCTTTGTAACCACGAACACCATTACGAAGTGGATCGACCGCAGCATCCTGCCGGGATTTTCCCTCGGGACCGAAAGGCGCCTGGTGTTCCACCGCGACCTTATCCGGTTCATGAAGGACAAGAAAATCCCCCTTATCCGGGCGAAAGACTTCGTGCCGACCATGGTGGGTGAGGAGAAAAAGCCCAAGAAAAAGAAACCCAGGAAAAAGAAGGCCGGGCGCAAAGGTAAGAAAAGAGGCAGGCGCAAGCGTTAATCTCCGTAGCCTGCCGGGGATGGTTTATACATCCCCGCACCGGTTTCCATTAGCAATAAGCAGGACTGCAACTCAACTGTGGTTGCAGTCCTGCCCTTTTTAGCACATTTTCTTCCGTCTGCCGGTGGCTCTTCTGCCCCGAAAGCTGGTTCCGGATTGCTTACTTGGGCTTCCCGGATGAGCCCTTGCCGCCTGAAGATTTCTTGTTCAGCATCTTATCGATTTCTTTCGGGCTTACGTATTTGCCTTTCGAGATAAAGTCATACGGAATCTGCATATCATATTGAAGATTCCTGCCTGCTACAAAATGCAGTTTCCCATCCCCCTTCATCGTGTACCCGCACAGACGCAATTCCCGGGGATCAATTACGTAGATATAGTGTTTACTCCCGTTCACGTCAGAACCCGCCATTACTGAAACCGTTTCCT
>SOJX01000106.1 GCA_004376375.1 Planctomycetota bacterium | reverse complement strand
AGCGATACGGGATACCGGATTCGGGATACGGTATAAGAAGAGTAGAAGAGGGGAAGAGGGGAAAAGGGGAAGAGGGGAAAAGAAATCTGAAATCGACAATCGTAAATCGAAAATCCATTGGCGCGGCTTGCCGCGTGTTGATTCCGTTGAAACTCGATACTCGAAACTCGAAACTCGAAACTCGATACTTCTTAAGACAAGGAGATCTGACATGGCGCGAGGACGGCATTTGTTTACTTCAGAAAGCGTTGCAATGGGCCATCCCGATAAAGTCGCGGACCAGATATCGGACAGCATTCTCGATGCTATAATCGCCAAAGATAAGAACGCCCGGGTAGCCTGCGAAACCATGGTAACCACTGGAGTGGCAATTGTCGCGGGCGAAATCACGACGAAAACCTACGCGGATATCCCCCAGATTGTCCGCAATACTATTGCTGAAATCGGTTATACCGACGCGAGCATGGGGTTCGATTCCCAGACTTGCGCGGTCATTACATCAATCGACAAGCAGTCTCCTGACATTGCCATGGGCGTTGACGAGTCGGAAGACCGCGAGCAGGGTGCGGGTGACCAGGGAATCATGTTTGGATTTGCCATTGACGAAACGCCGGAGTTTATGCCGCTGCCGATTGCGCTTGCGCACCGCCTGATGGTAAAGCATGCCGAAGTGAGACAGAGCGGCACCCTCTCCTTTCTCCGCCCGGACGGCAAGTGCCAGGTAACGATGGAGTACGAGAACGGCATGCCGCAACGGGTTCACACGATAGTCTTTGCCACGCAACATTCGGATGACATAGAAACTCCCGAGCTTCGCAAGCAGGTGATTGACAAGATTATCCTGCCGTGCATCCCGGCGGAACTGGTGACGGGAGATATAATCTATCATATAAACGCGACCGGCAGATTTGTCATAGGCGGGCCGCAGGCGGACTGCGGCCTTACCGGGCGCAAGATTATCGTTGACACCTACGGTGGTTTCGGAGCGCATGGCGGCGGCGCGTTTTCAGGAAAAGATCCGTCGAAGGTGGACCGTTCCGGAACATACATGGCGCGCTATATTGCAAAGAACGTTGTCGCGGCCGGATTAGCATCCAGGTGCGAGGTGCAGATTGCCTATTCAATCGGCGTCGCCGAACCTATTTCAATTCTGGTTGACTGCAACCGTACGGAAAAGGTTCCAGAGGAGAAAATCGAGGGCCTTATTCGGGAGGTATTCCCGCTTAAGCCGCGCGCAATTATTAAACATCTTGACCTGCTGCGGCCGATTTTCAAGGAAACGGCGCGCTTCGGGCATTTCGGCCGCAACCTTCCGGGATTTACCTGGGAAAAAACCGACATGGTTGACAAACTCAAATCGGCGGCCGGGATTTAAGCGTCGAGAGTCGTGCGTCAGGCGTCGAGCGTCATTTGGATTGCAGATTTCAGATTGCGGATTTCGGATTTGGAGAAATCCGCAATCCCAAATCCGAAATCGAAAGATGAGAAAAAAGTTGTTGCTTTTACTTGGCTCAACGATATAATAATCGGTCTGTAAACCGGTTGCGAACAGGTGAGAACCGGTATCCATGGGAAAACAGTAGGAGTGGTCAGGTGCTTTCACTATTGCCGTCAATAACCGCTGACGCCGAACCGGCCCCTCAACCTCCCGCCGGCGAAGGCAGGGTCGCACCCGCGGAAGGTGCCAAGGCGGCTCCTTCGGCCGGACAAGAAACAACGACGGGTACACAGGTTCCCGGAGGCGCGAAGAATAACGGCGGCAAAGAACCGCCGTCCGGCGCCGGCATGCAGATTATTTTCATGATCGGAATTTTTCTGGTCATTATCTATTTTTTCATGTGGCGGCCGCAGAAGAAGCAGAAGGAAGAGCGCAAGCAGCTGATGAGCAGCCTGAAGAAGAACGACAAGGTTGTTACCATCGGCGGCATCCACGGTACCGTCCACCAGGTAAGAGCGGAAGAGAACAAGGTCGTCGTGAGGGTAGACGACAAGACGAATATGACGTTTTCCATCTCCGCTATTCATGAAATCAACCCCAAGAAGGCGGAGGATAAGAGAGTTTAACCGGGCCAGAACATAGATCGAGTATTTTTCCGGCCCGGTTTTCCGGGCCGGTTCCGTATTTATGCAAGGGCGAGACCGCAGCTCGCCCGTCGAGTAGAACAGACATTCCTGTCTGTTCATTAATCGACAGACAAGAATGTCTGTCGTACCGAACGTAGGGGCGGGTCATTTCGATTGCGGATTTGGGATTTTGGATTGCGGATTTCTCCAAGTCCGAAATCCGCAATCTGAAATCTGCAATCCGAGACCTGCCTCACCAGGACCGAACGGAGATGTAATGGGCGAGCGAGACTATACATGGAAATTCGTGCTGATAGCTTTGCTTCTTGCCGTGTGGGCGTGGGCATGTTACCCGCTTTCGAGCATCAGCCAGGGCATTGACCTCCGCGGCGGCGCCGAGCTCGAATTTACTCTGATAGATCCGGAAAATCCTGAGCGGATGATTACCAGGGCTGATCTGGATGCTACTATCGAAGTTCTCCAGCGCCGCATCGACCTGCTGGGCGTGAAGGAGGTTACGCTCGAGCCCGCACCGCCCGCGCATTTCCGCGTCGAATATCCCGGGGCCGACCCGAAGGAAGTCGACAACATAATCAAGACCATTACGAAGGCCGGCCAGCTCTGGTTCCGCATCGTCCAGGAAAGGCGGCCGGGGGTTCCGCTTCCGCAGGGGCATCGCCTTGGGCAGTGGGAAAAGCTTGTGCCTACCGAATCCGATCTTGCGGAAATCAAGGCGGAGATGGAGGCAATCGACATCAGGAACAGGGAAATCCGCAAACAGAACGAGGTCGAGGGGGCGACGCAGCAGAACACGATCGAGTACGATCGCATTATCCACTGGTGTCAGATTCCGGTCGAGAAGGCAAAAGAACTGCAGAAACAGGGTAAGAAGCTTACCCCTGAACAGATTGAAAGGACCAAACCCTTCAGGATTATCTGCTTCAACGACAAGAACCGCCGGATTAACGGAAAGTATCTCGACACCAAACAAATCTATCGCACGACGTCTCAGGGCGCTCCGGCCGTCGGTTTCGGATTTGACGGCCCCCGCAAAAAGAAGTTCGCAAGGATGACCGACGACAACAAGGGAAAGCCGATGGCCATCATCCTCGATGGAGTGGCGCTGTCCGCTCCCAATATCGAGGAGCGAATTTTCGGCTCGGGCATAATCCACGGCGGCGGGATGGACCAGGCTGAGGTCGACCGGCTGATTATCACCCTGAAGTCCGGCGCGCTGCCCGCAAAACCCCGGCTCGAGTCGAAGAACTTCATCGGCCCCGCGCTCGGAAGGGACGCGATCAACAAGGGCTTCATGGCGATTTACATCGCGTCCGCGCTGGTCGTGGTCTTCATGGTCTTCTATTACAGGGGCAGCGGAATCGTGGCAGTCATTGCCATCCTGATGAACCTGATATTTATCGTGGGCTCGCTCGCGCTCCTCGACGCGACGCTCACCCTTCCCGGAATCGCGGGCATAATTCTTACGGTCGGCATCGCGGTGGACGCGAATATCCTGATTTTCGAGCGCATCCGGGAGGAGCGCCTGCTGGAGAAATCCGTGCGGCAGGCCATGAAATCCGGTTATGCGCGCGCCTTCTGGACGATTTTCGACGCCAACCTGACTACCGCGCTTACTGCCTTTATCCTCTTCAAGGCGGGGACCGGGCCGATCAGGGGGTTTGCCACGACCCTCCTTATCGGCATCATTGCCTCCATGTTCACCTCGCTTTTCTGCACCAAGGCGATATTCTCGTGGCTGCTCGAGCACAAGTGGGTGACCCGGTTCAAAATGCTCCACCTCATCAAGAAGCCGTCGATAGCATTCATCAAGTTCCGCCATACGGCGATGGTTCTTTCGCTCCTGCTCATCGTGGCCGGGCTCTTCGTTTTCTTCAAGCGGGGTGAGGAGAAGTACGGCATCGATTTCACCGGCGGCACGCTTTTCCGGCTTGTCTTTAACGATTACGAGTCGCGGGGATATGTGGAAAAAGATCTTCGCGATAACATTCCGCTGCCCGGCATTGAAACGATAGAGGTAAAATCCGTTCACTTGACGGCCGGTAAGGTGGCGGATGAAGAACATGCCAGGGGGAGGGCAAAAAGTTTTGTCATACGAACGCGAATCCGGCCGAATGAACCTCTGGCAGAACGGGCTCTAAAGGAAGGCGACCCTGACCCCGGCGCGGAAATCTGGTCGAAAATTCCTGAAGAAGTACGCAAGGTCCTGGTGAAGAAAAAAGAACAGGAACTTGAACCTGCCGAGCGGGAAAATAAGAAGTATGTTGCCGCGGACTTCACGGCCGGTGATTTAATCACCGCGACTGCGTTACATCTTTTTGAGAAAAAGCTCGCGCTGGCCGGGTGGCCCGGGCCGAACGAGGTTGCCGATAAAGAGGATTATATAGAACAGGAATACAACGCGAAAAGAAGAGGGCGGACGATTTTGCGCGTTAACCTTCTCCGCCCGGAGGCGAGCCCGGACAAAATCGTTTCCTATTACAAAGCCAGGCTCGAGGAAATTGAAGGCGGAAGTCTCGAGGAGCTTCTCGTCATCGACGTGAGCGAAACCGGATATGCCGACGAGGAAACCAGGAAGCTTTTTATACAGCTTCAGGTGGAGGCGAAAAGCTCCCAAACCGCCGAGCGAGGGGCTTTATCGGGTCAGGACCTTCTGCGCGCCGTGAAGCGGGTATTCAATACGGCGGATTACCATTACGGCGCCGTCTCGGAAAACATGCCTGAGTCCACCAACGTGGCGCCGCGCGCCGCTCACAACCTGCGCTCCAAGGCTTTCCTTGCGCTTTTGCTGGCCGGTATTGCTATCCTTATATATATTACTTTCCGTTTCGAGTTCCGTTTTGCGCTGGGCGCCATCGCGGCTCTGGTCCACGACGTCCTTATCGCAATGGGAATAATCAGTTTCGTCGACCAGACCGGCCTTGTGGATATCAAGATATCGCTGCCGACCATCGCCGCCTTCCTTACGATTATCGGGTACTCGCTGAACGACACGATTGTGGTCTTTGACCGCATCCGCGAGAACCTCGGCAAACAGGTCAGAGAGAAAAAGCTCAAGAACTTCGGGGAATTTGCCGACCTCGTCAACAGGAGTGTCAACGAGACTCTGTCCCGGACTGTCTGGACGTCGCTTACTACTCTGCTTGTAGTTCTCGTCTTGTTCATGTCCGGTGTCCAGACGATCCAGGGCTTCTCGTTTACGCTTATGATCGGCGTGGTAGTCGGGACCTATTCGTCGATTTTCATAGCTGTTCCGGTTCTGCTCATGTTCGAGCAACGGGATGCCGGGGCGGCGGAAACGGTGGTCGCGCCCTCGGCGAAGAAGGCTCCGGACAGCTCCCCCGCCGGGAAAC
Source organism: Planctomycetota bacterium (assembly GCA_004376375.1). Lineage (GTDB taxonomy): Bacteria > Planctomycetota > E44-bin39 > E44-bin39 > E44-bin39 > E44-bin39. The sequence continues at coordinate 12,914 of SOJX01000106.1, read as the reverse complement.
CTCAAGAGAGACAGCGCAAGAAGCCCAGAAAAAGACGCGGGCGGAACAAGCCCGGTCGGGATAATAATAATAAAGATTGACGTTGCCGCGCCTGGTTCCTCTTCAGCGCGTAAACATGAAAAGGGAAGCACAGGTACGGGGGAGTTGTTATTGTGGGTGTAAAGCACGTAATAGGCCTTGTCGGGATCGTAGTAATCTTTGTTCTGGCCGGAATAGTATACGATCTGCAGAACCGCAGCGAAGCCTCGTCAAAACCTGATGAAGAACAGGGGCAGACGGCCGCCCAGAAACCCGACGTCCGTGTCGTTCAGGGTACTGTCCCGAGCCCTCCGCCTGTTCCTGATCTGCCGACCGAACAGGGACCGGATAATCCGATGGAAGCTCCGCCGGCTGGAACCGCTGATAATTCCGCAATTACGGCTTCAGCTCAACCCCAGCCTGAAAATAATGCGACGGCAGCAGCGCCGGACCGGCAGCCATCCGATCCACGGCCTGTACGGCAGGAAACGCGGAAATATACCGTGCAGCCCGGCGATAACCTGTATGCTATTGCCCGCAAAATGTATGGCGACTCCAGCAAGTGGAAACTCATTTTTAACGCCAACCGGAACCTTATTAAAGACAAGAACAACATCCAGCGCGGCTGGGTCCTCACTATTCCACCGGCCGGCGCGAAAGCGGCTGCCGCTGCCCGCTCACCGAAGCCCTCGCCGCGACCGGTCCAGGTTGCCTATTCATATACAGTTCAACCGGGCGACACGTTTGAGTCGATTGCAGAGAAAGTGCTGAAAGACCGCACCAAGGCAAGAACGATAAAGCTGCTGAACAGGGAGCGCATCGCGCGTCTCCCTGATCCGGATAAACTTCCTCCGGGATTTATCCTGGAAGTCCCCAGAATGAGTTCGGGTAACTGAAGAATTGTGAATTGCAAATTGCGAATTGAAGATTGACAATTGTATATTAATTTTTATTTCTGTGATGATCTCCAGCAGCGTTTCTTATTATTACAATTCTCAATTCTCAATTCTCAATTCTCAATTCTCAATTTCAATTCGCAATCCGCAATTTGTAAAGCCTTTTTACAAACACAGTTGTACCGTAATCGGATTCTTACGAATCAACCAGTTATCCCCGGATTATCCTGCGATGTAATCCTTTTATATAAAAGAAGTTGTGGCTGGACGGCTTTATGCGATTCCAGTGGCACATCCGTTGCATATGTATTTGCAAACGACAAGTGTGTTTCTTGAAAGTCAGTCTAATCGCAAAGGAGAAGAATTATGAAACGTGGTCTAGGAATTCTGATACTGGCGTTCCTTGTTCTGGCGCTGACAATGCCGGCGATTGCCCGCGGCGGCGAAGATAAGCCTGACAAGCCGGGCAAGCCTGACAAGGATAAGGACAAAGACGGGCGTAAAGGGAAGCTCAACAAACGGGTGCCCGATTATTTCGGTTTTCCGAGGCTTTACAGGAAGGCGATTCAGAAGGGCATGATTGAGCCCCCGCTTCCGCGTCCGCTGAGGCTGGTCCGCCCGGAACTGTCCGAAGAACAGTGGGCCGAGGTGCATGAGCTCGAAAAGGCGCTGAATGAAAACCGCGAAGAGGGTTTCTATTCCATTCTCAACAAGAAACAGTTGGAGTTTCGCACCGAGCTTATCAAGAAAATCAGAGAAGCGAAAAAGGCGATTCACGACGAAGTGGCAAAAAAGCTTGCCAGGTTCAAGAGCGAGGAAAGACAGGTCAAGGCCTATGCGAAAATGCTTCTCAAGGAAAAGAAGCTCCATATCAAGATTGAGACCGCGTTTCACGTCGCGATGATAAAGCTCCGCGAGGAGTGCAAGAAGCGCGCGGCCGGGCTCGAGGAAGGCTCGGAAGAATTCAGGAAAGTCCTTGCATGGCTGAGCGCCGCTCAAGATGCGCTCCGCAGAAAGTTTTTCCCCATCCGGGTCATTGCGAAGTTCTGTCACGAGCAGCACTACCTCTATCCCCACTATTTCCACGAGAATATCATACTCGCCTATCTCCGTCTCTCGCTCGAGCAGAAGATGCAGCTCAAGCAGCTTCGCCAGCAGTGGGACGAGGAGTGGAATCAGGCCCTCCAGCAGATCCTGTCTGAAGAACAGTGGGAATCGCTTCTGCGCATCCGCAGGTACTACCACCTTCTCAGGAACAAAAGGCATGAGTTCTGCAAGAAGATTGCCGATCGCATCGCCAGGGGCAAAGACAAGCCCGGCGACTGGCCCAAGGACGACGATAAGGACGGTGACAAGGGCGATAAGGACAAGCCCGATCGCCCGCAGAAGCCGAACAGACCAGGCGGGCCGAAACCCGGTCGCGGCGGCAACAAACCGTAATAAACAAACAGCACTGTTCGAAGCGCTGTAAGCCTGAAAACGAACCCCGGTCATCTGACCGGGGTTTGTTTTTGTAAATAGTATACAGGGGTTCCGGCGTTATCTTTTTCTGCGGCCTTTGCGTTTCGGCTCCCTTTTACGGCGACCCCGGTCTTTGCGTCCGGCGGGCTTCTTCTTTTTCTTTCCGCTCTTTTTCACGGCGGTGCGCGTGGAACGAGTCGACGCGCTGCCGCGCCCGCGGACAACGGGAATTAGGTCAAGCTCACGCCTGGCAAGGTCAATGCGTTCAATTGTTACTTTGAGCGGGTCGCCGACGGCAAACTCCATCTTCCCCCGGGACGTATAAGCCGTAAGGCGGTAGCGGTTGTGCCTGACTTCCGTCGGCTCCATATCTCTCATCGATATCATGCCGTCAATAAGGTAGTCGTCAAGGGGGCAGAAGACGCCGAACTCCATGACGCCGGAAACGGTGGCTCCGCATTTCAGGCCGATTTTATCTTCCAGGTGGCGGAGTATTTTCAGTTCGACCACTTCGCGCTCGGCCTTTTCTGCGCGCCTCTCCATTGCGGTCGACAGGCCGGCTATGGCGTGCAGGGTCAGGCGGGTCGTTTCCTCGTATTTGCGGTTGTAGCCGCCGCCAAGAAGCGCATCCAGAGTCTGATGAACGTGCAGGTCGGGATAACGGCGGATCGGGGAAGTAAAATGAAGGTATTTATCCGTGGCAAGCGCGTGGTGGACGGACCGCCTGGGAGAATACTCCGCGCGCTGCATTGATTTGAGGATGGCCAGGTGAATGGCACCGGCGCCTTTCTTGCCTGATGTGGCTGCAAGAACTTTCTGAAGGTCGAACGGGGACGGGCGCGCCCCCACGTCATGCCCGAGGTCTCTCAAAAATTCGCCGAGCGCTTCAAGCAACTCAGCAGAGGGTTCGGGGTGGATGCGGGAGATGTATGGTACGCCGCGCTCGATAAAGTATGAAGCGACCGCCTCATTGGCGGCGAGCATGAATTCTTCGATTATCCAATGCGGCTCGTCCTGCGTTTCCCGCTCGACCGAGACGAGCGTACCGTCGGGATTGAGAGTTATATCGGGTTTCGGTATATCGAGAATCAGTGTGCCTTTTGATATCCGGCGTTTGCGGAGCGCTTTCGCGCATGCCTGCATCGCACGAAGCAGTTTTACCAGTTCGGGCCGTTCGTCTTTTTTCCGCCTGAGGATTGCCCCGACTTCTTCATATGTAAACCGGCGCGCGCTTTTGATGAGAGTGCGTGCGATTTTTATATCACGCACGTTCCCGTTCTTTTCCACCGTCATGTGAACGCTTTTTGCCAGGCGCGGCTCGTTCGGCCGCAGGCTGCAGAGGTCGTTTGCCAGGCGCTCGGGCAGCATCGGGATTACCCGGCCCGGGAGGTAGACCGAGGTTCCGCGCTCCAGTGCGGCACGGTCAAGGGTAGAGCCGCGCGGGGTGAAAAACGAGACGTCGGCGATGTGTACTCCCACTTCCCATCCTTTTGCGGTCCGGCGGCAGGAGACGGCGTCGTCGAAGTCTTTTGCGTCTTCCGGGTCGATCGTTACGCAGGTCTCGCCCGTGAGGGCGGTGCGGTTCGGCGCTTCCTCGAGCACGGCCGATGCCGGGATTTTTCGCGCCTCGCGCAGGGCGTCGTCCGGGATGTCAACGGGGATTCCGAATGAGAGCGCGACAATATCCGAGTCCGCGGCCGGGTCGGTCACGTCGCCGATAATTTCGATTACCTCTGCGGCGTCTTCACGTCCGGCCCGCTCGAGCAGGCGAAAGCGTACGACCGTACCCGCTTCAAGTCTGCGGCTGCCGCGGCTGAGACGTAACGATCTTTTTCCCGAGGCGCCGCGGGCGAGAACGTAAAGGCGGTGGTGACGGCCGCGGACGACGATACCGACCGAAACGGCGTCCTGAACGCCGTATACTTTTATTATTTTCCCGCTCAGGCCGCGCGTCTCGAGCAGGTGCCGGCCTTTCCGACTTTTTCCGCGGCGGCCCGTTATCTCGACAAGCACGCGGTTTCCCGGCTTTGCCCCGGCCGTGTGGTCGGACGGGACCAGGATTTCAAAATCGTGGCCTTTGTGAGAGCCCCTGACGGCTGCGCCGCGCGGGTAAATCTGAATAAATGTCCCGGTGTAGCGGTGGACCTGGTCGGGAAACGCGTATCCCTTCTTTCCCGCGGGAACGATTATCCCCTGTTCTTCGAGCTCGTCAAGAAACTGTTTGAACAGCTCCCGGTCGTCGATGCCGAGTTTTTCCGCGAGCTGCGCCACGCTCAGCGGTTTCTTGCGTTTCTTTTTCAGGATTTCAATCAGTTGTGATTCATAGTCCATGCAATTTGTCTCTTTCAGTTCCTTCGGGTAAGCGGTATCGGGAAAAACATTCCCGTGCGGCTCCGGTAGTCGGCATGCTCGGGGAATGCTTTTGAGAGTTTACGTTCTTCGATTAATGCACGAATTGTCTGCGTTATTACGAACAGGATAAAGAAAATTGCCGCGCCCGGACAGAACCTCCCGCCCAGCATCGCGGCTGTCGCGAAGATTTCACCCGCGTAAACGGGGTGGCGGCAGATTCTGTATGGCCCCGCCGTAACCAGCTTCCTGGCCTCAGCCATTATCGAAAACGAATGCCGCAGTTTAATCAAAGACCAGACGACGAACGCGTTTGCGGCAATCCCGATTACGATCCAGACAAATGCCTCTGTACCTTCTGCGATTCGCGGATGCCAGAATTTATTCCATCCGGCTGCCTTCGGAAAGTAGGGAAGATACCCGTCAGGCGTAAGCTCCCAGAACTTATACGCCGCCCACCAGCAGTTTGCCACCGCAATCGGAAGCGCGGCCGGGATGAAGGGAAAAATCGTTTCCCGGAAACCGGATGCGAATACCTTCGGCTTCGTTCGAATGACGTATGTTGATGCTATTACCAGGAAGGTCAGTGTAACCACGATGAAATGAAGATGGTCGGTCAGTTTTTCATCGGGGTTGAGGAGGTAGAATACAATCCGTTGTGCCGCAAATGCTGAGAAGAAGGTACCGCCGATTAATCTACCAAGGAGGTCACGCGTTTCTGGCTTCATCGCGGCGGATTATAACACGGTCGGGCCGGTGAGCCAAGTACAAAGCTGATGTTAGCCGCGCCGCGGGTGCACTCCAGTTTTGTGTGTAGAATTTCCTGTCGAGCCTTTCGCACGACCTCGCTGCTGACCGTCATTCTTTTTTGGCCTCTTATTACTTTCCACCGCATTCGGGAATACAGATTCCAATAAATGTGTTATTGTCATACCACAATAAGACAATTATTGGATACTGCATAAATGGGTTTACGCGCGGGGAAAACGTCATTCCAATTCTGTGGGACCTTATGGGTCTAAGTATGGATTCTTAAGAGGATGGCAACATTTTTTGCATCCCAACGACATTTTTACCCACAATTCTGGGATGCACCCCCGCGCCGCCTGCGGCGTGCGTAGGGGCACGGCGCGCCGTGCCCCTACATATTGGCGCCGCAGACTTTCGCCTGCGGCGGGCAGACAGGAATGTCTGCCCCACCGGAAAAATTTCTGCGTAACCGAACATTACCTGAAACGGCGTTTTTAAATTGAGCCGGATGGCCAGCAGGTGTAGAATGTCTCGCCATGACGGTGCGAATAGACGTTGAAGAAAAAACCCTGAAATGCTCGGTGCGCGACCTTGCCGCGGACGAGGAGAGGGGCTCCATAGGCGGCGGCATGCTCAGGATGGGGCGCGCGAGAATCGGCCGGGACGTCCATCAGCGGCGCCAGGAAGCCCAGGAATCGGAGCGCGACTACAGGCGCGAGGTTTCGATAAACCAGACCTTCGAAATCGACGACTGGACAGTCACCGTCCGCGGGCGAATCGACGGCATCTACGAGAAAGACGGCTCGACCATAGTTGAGGAAATCAAGTCGGTCATTCTCGCGCCCGAGGAATTTTCAAAACTGAAACCCGCCAGGTACGCGATGTACGTCCGTCAGCTCGAGTTTTACCTGTATTTTCTGAAAAAGCAGGAAGATGTTGCGGCTGCCGGGAGGCTTGTTTTCGTAAACTACCCCGACGGCGAAGTGCGCGAGTTCGATATCAAGCCCGATCTTGACGACGTCGAGCAGTCGATAAGGCGCGCGGTAAAGGTACTGATTGAAGAAGCCCTCGTTGATGAGAGGGAGAAAGACGCCAGGCGCGCATCTGTTGAGAAAATTGTTTTTCCTTATGAGGCCGTCCGCGAGTGGCAGGACGTGATGGTCGAGCAGGTGGAGGCGGTCTGTAACAGCGGCGGCGGTATTCTGGTGTCTGCGCCGGCCGGGATCGGCAAGACCGCTGCCGCGCTTTATTCGTCTCTGCGGGCCGCGTTCGCATGCGGACGGACAGTTTTCTTCGTAACGCCGAAGCGGACTCAGCAGGCGCTTGTCGCCGAGACGCTGAAAGCGATGCAGGAGGCCGGCGCGCCGATAACTTCGGTAACGCTTGCCGCAAAAGAGCGCATGTGCCCGACCGGCGAGGTATTCTGCCACCCCGAGGTGTGCGCGTTTGCAGGGGATTTTTACAGGAAGCTCGTCGAATCCACGGTTATCGACGACCTGCTCAGGCAGGGCATAATCCTGCCCGACGAAATCTACAAGCGCGCCGTTGCCGAAATCCTCTGCCCGTTCGAGGTCTCGCTGGAGCTGACCACCCGCACGGACGTGGTTATCGGCGATTACAATTACGTTTTCGACCCCGTGGTCGCGCTTTCGCGGTTCTTCGACGAAGATACGTACGACCACCTTATCTGCATCGTTGACGAGGCCCACAACCTGTACTCGAGGGGGTGCGATTACTACTCTCCGCGGATTTCACGCTCGCACGGGCGGGAGCTTGCGATGAAGCTCCTGCACGAGCCGGGCCTTCCGCAGGACTTTGTGCGATGGCTGCGCAGCCTGGACAAACTGTTCAAAGCGGCCAGGGAGCGGGCTAAGGATTCTGAAATCAGTTACCCGGACGAGTCCGAGTATGTAATCGATCTCGATCCGGAGCCGTTCGCCCGCGTCCGCCGACGCCTTGACATGCTGGTCCTCGAACACCTGACCGAGAAACGAAGGAAACGCATTATCGAAAAAGAAGACCCGATACTGGATTTCTATTTCGCGTTCACGCGGTTCGAGCGGGTGCTCTCGCTGAAGGGGCCGGAGTTCGCCTACATCATGCGCCTTGCGGACGAGGAGGAGAAAGATATTCTGCGCATCCTCTGTAAAGACCCCTCGGGCCAGCTCGCCGAGCGCGTGTCGGGCTTCCACGCCGCGGTCGGGATGTCGGCTACGCTTTCGCCCATGACTTATTACAGGGACGTGCTCGGCTTTCCGAGGGAGACCGAGCTTTGCGACCTGCCGTCGCCGTTCCCGCCTGAGAACAGGAAAGTGATCATAGTGGATTCGGTAGATACGACCTACCGCCGCCGCGAAAGCTTTGCGCCCGATATCGCCGGGTGCATATGCGAGTGCGCAGCCCTTCGCCCGGGAAATTACTTCGCCTTTTTCCCGAGTTTCAAGTACATGGAATCAGTCGCGGAATATGTCCGCCTGCCCGGGTTCCGCATTGAAAGGCAGGAACGCAACATGGACGAGCGGGCGCGGCGGAAGTTTCTGGCAATGCTGGAAGGGCCGGGAAGCCATCTCATGCTCGGCGTGCAGGGCGGTATTTTCGCCGAGGGGGTTGATTATCCGGGCGAAATGCTTGTCGGCGTGTTTATCGTTTCGCCCGCTCTGCCGAGGTACGGGCTTGATACCGAACTGATGAAACAGTATTACCACGAGACGCGCGAAAAAGGTTTTGAGTACGCCTACCTCTATCCGGGTATGAACCGTGTTATCCAGGCTTCGGGGCGCGTCCACCGCTCGGCCGAAGACCGGGGAATTATAATGCTTTTGTGCAAGCGGTTCGCCTGGAAGCAGTATGCGGAATGTATTCCTTCGTACTGGTATACCGACTCGCCGCGGGAGCTGATCGCCAAAGAGCCGGCCGACCAGGTTGCGGAGTTCTGGCGGGCAGGAACGGGGCCGGAGCAGTAAGAAGTATTATCCCGGCGGAATGAGATTCGTTCTGCCGATAAAAGAAAACCGGCAGCAGGTTGTGCTGCCGGTATTTTTTAGAATAAACTGAGAATCAACGCGGTTTGACGCTGGGATCGTCAGGCTCAGCAGGCTTTTCCGGTTTCTCAGCGGGTTTCTCTGCCGGTTTCTCAGCGGGTTTTTCTGCCGGTTTCTCTGCTGGCTTTTCTGCAGGTTTCTCTACCGGTTTCTCCGCTGGTTTTTCTTCAGGTTTCTCTGAAGGCTTTTCAGCGGTTTTATCATCGGGTTTGTCTACCGGTTTCTCCGCTGGTTTTTCTATGGGCTTTTCTACGGGCTCTTCCTCAGTTTTTTCTTCAGGTTCTTCTTCAGTTGTTTCCTCGGTTGCTTCTTCGGTTGTTTCCTCGGTTGCTTCTTCGGTTGTTTCCTCGGTTGCCTCTTCAGTTGTTTCTTCGGGTTCTTCTTCCGCCCGGAGAGGTACGCCTCCTTCCCATTGAAGTATAATGCGGTCGTAATGGGCTTTGGTGGCTTTGAATTTTTCTTCATCCTGATAACTCAGGCGGTCGATAATGCCCACAACACCTCGTGCGGTCGGTTTGGCCACTTCCCGGAGCATACCCGGAAGGCCTTCCTTGGGGTCGACATCCGGCGCCGAGGCAAGGAATGCTATTGCCGCGCCGACGATAAGCGGCAGTATGAAGAGAAATGTACCGAGAATCGTATCGCGCACGCGGGCTTTGAACGCGCCGCGGATCTCGGCGACATCTTCCAATGCTGCCCGGCCGGTCCTTTTTTTCCCTTTCAGCCCTTTTCGCGCGCTTGGCCTGGCGGGTGCACCGCGTTTTACAGGCGCAGGTTTCTTCCTTGGAGCCGGTTCCTCTTTTTCTTCATACAATTCAAGCTCGTCCTGTGGAGTCGCATCATCGCCCGGAGGGGGAGAGGGCTCGTTCAGCATGCGGTCGAGCGCGTCTTCGTCGGCAGACTGTGCCGGTTGTTTCTTTTCAGAGAAATGGATATCGTCGCCCGATTCGGTCGTGCCGGCATGCCCCCTTGAAACAGCCTCTCCTGCGCTTATCTGCCCCGGCATGTCGTCGTCAAACTCGGGTACGCCGTCGCCGCCGAGGCCCAGCTTTTCATCCTGTGTCATCCAGGCCGGATTCTTATCGGTAATGGTGGGCACTTCCGCAACCGGGGCGCTGCCCGCGGGGATTTCCTGAGTGCGGAGGTCGACAATGTCATCCGATGCTTCAGCCTTCTCCGTTGACCAGGTGTCTTTTCGCGCGCCTTCAGCTTCCTGGCCTGATCTGGAAAAAAGGTCCTGCATTGCCTGTTCGTCGGATTCCTGCGGCGGTTGCTCCTGCGGCCCGGCGACGGCGCCGGTTTTCGGCCTGGCGTCATCCAGGGTTCCGTCCGGGTTCACAAGAGTCGCTTTGGCGCATTTCGGACACTTGATACGAACGCGCTTATCCGAGCGCTTGGCGGACAGGAGGACGTCGCATCCCGGGCAGCGGAACTTGAATTTCTCTTCTGAAGCATTTTTCTGTTCCGGGTTACCTGCCGGTGGATTCGCTGGAGTCAGAGTCGGGACATCTCCGTCGCCGGGCTTGTCCTTCTGGTCCGCGCTGGCGCCGCAGTCTTCGCACAGGTAGCGCCCTTCGACCTGTGAGATGTCGGCCATTATCATTTTCCCGCATTCTTCGCAGTAGCGGTGTTCCATATTCTTACCCTTATTCAAGTACTTTGAAACCGAAGAGCAGCATTCCGACCACGAAAATCAGGCAAAACAGGTGCAGCAGCATTGCAAGGACCAGAATCGGCATTGCGCGCGGCGATTTGCGTATACCTATTATCAAAAGCATTATGCCGATTAATATCTGCAGAGCCACAATGAGCATTAATATGGTAATTACCGTGATATTTCCGCGGATGCTTGTCAGATAAAGCGTCAGAAGACAGATCGCAGCGGCACCCAGCATGGAGACAAGGTACGTGCCTTCGAGTATCCGGTTTTTTGGGGGCATTGCGGGCAGTGCGTCAGGTTTTGGTACCGGGCGCGCGATCGAGATTACCATGCCGATGACAAAGGCTGAAACGGCGGCAAGCAGAAAGCCCAGTCCCGGAACGCCGATACCCGATAGCGTATGAGAGACATTTGCCGCATCTGCCAGCATATCGGAATTACACAGCACCGCGGCAATAAAGGCGCCGACCATCGCCGCCAGTAAAAACAGGATAATGAAAACGCGTTTCACTGTTTTATCCCCCGCAGTTTCGCAAAACCTTAAATGCCCCGCACTGATATTAGCACAAAGGGATTTTGCTGTCAATAAATTAAGGACCTCTCTCAGACGGGGCTGAGAGTGCAGAATATCCCCTTTGCTGCCCCTTGCCGTGTTTTGGGCCTGTCAATGCAACTCTTCCGGGCGTCTCTGTAATTTACGATTCGAGAGCAGTGAAGGCTATTTTGCCTAATCTTCCAGGATGAAAGTTATCTCACACGTGATGCGGTACTCGGTGATTTTGCCGTCCTCGATCTTGCATTTCTGTTCAACCACGTGCAAACCGGTGATTCCGCGCAGGGTCGAGCTTGCCCTTGAAACTCCGTTTTTGAGTGCATCACCGAAGCTCTCCGGGGATGATGCCGTTATCTTGGTTACTCTTGCGACAGCCATTTTTCCCTCCTGTATTGGGCATCCGTTGGTCCGCCCGCAGACCGGTTATCGGGGCGGGGCCGAAATGTGCAACGGCGCCTATAATATCATGAAAATCAGGCTGGATACAACGAAATTAAGGGATCTTATTATTCAAAATTGTCATTTTTTAACCCTTGGCGGATTATTAAAGGCAAAAACCGAATTTTTTCAGGTGCCGGGGATAAATAGTATTGACCGGGAAACCGCACCCGCTGTTCGGTAACTAGCCTGCAGGCAAAGTGTTGCGACAAGGCTGAAGCCGGCGGACAATGGCTGTATAGTCGATTTCAATTTGCGCGGCAGGAACCTGCATGGTATAATAAACGTCAATGAGGTTAGACGAGTATAAATAATAGGAAGGACGGAATATTACCATGAGTGAAATTGAAAAAAAAGTACGTGAAGTGGCAGGCAGGCTTGCAGCGCTAAGGGCGCTTGAAATTTTCTTTATCGGACTGCTTGTGGCGGCCGGGGTTTTCTGCCTGCTGGTGGTGGTTCACAAGATTTTTTATATTAATCTATACCACTTTTACGTCCTGCCTGCGCTGGTTGTAATTTCGGGAATAGTTGCATTTGCATCATCGATAACGACCCGGCGGTCAGTCCACGCCGCCGCGATTCGCGTCGACAACGAGCTCAAGCTCAAGGAGCGCCTTTCCACCGCGATGACTTCGGGCAGCGATGCCAGCCCGTTTACTCCGCTCATGCTTGCAGACGCCAAACGGCATGCCGAAAATATCGTTGTAGGGAACGCCTTTCCCATCCGGGTAAAGGCGCGGGCGTGGATAATCCCGATACTGCTTTTTACCGCGGGCGCCCTGCTTTCCCTTGTAGATCCTCTGGACGTTTTCGGCCGAGGTGAAGCCGAGCGCGAGCTCGAGGCTGAGAAAAAGGTCGTGGTGAAAGCAATCAGGAAAATGACCGACCGCCTTGAGAAGATGAAGAAAGAAAGAAAATTCGAACAGGCTGATGAAGAAGTGAAAAAGTTTTTCAAAGGCGTGCTGAAAGAAACGAAAAAGCTGGAAGAGCGCCCAAAGAATATCAAGAAAGCCATGAAGGACCTGAAGGCGAAAGAGGACGAGGTCTCCGAGAAGGCCAAGAAGTATGCAAAAATGGCCGATAAAGTTTCCTCCGATGCCACCAAGGAAGGCGACCAGTTGAAGAAGCTCCTGCAGGATATCCCGAAAATGATGAAGAAGGGCGAGATTGACAAGCTCATGAATAGACTGAAAACCATGAAGGAGACGATTGAAAAGAGCTCGAAATTGACAAAAGAAGAAAAGAAAGCGCTGAAGAAAGACCTGGACAGGATGAGATCTCTTCTTGCCCGCAAGAAGAAAAGCCCCGGCGCGCCGGACGTGATTCTGCCGGCCGAGTTCAGGAAACTCATGAGCTCGCTCAACAAGGGTAAATATGCGACGCTGCTGAAAGAGCTTTCGCCTGCGGAAAAAGAGCGGCTGAAAAAACTGCTCACCAACAAGAATTACCTGAAGAAATTGAAACAGCAACTCCGCCAGGCCCAGCAGCAACTCGCCAAGGGCGGAGGGTGACAGGGCGGAGGCAGCGGCCAAGGTGGCCGCGGACAGGGTATAAGGCTGACCAGGGCAAGCAACTTCAGCGTGGGATTTCAAGGCGGGCAGCAGGGCCGGCAAGGTCAACAGGGCCAGCAGGGCAACCAGCCGGGCGGCCAGCAGGGCGGCCAGCAAGGTGCGGGCAAGCAGGGTCAGGGTCAAGGACAAGGACAAGGACAAGGACAAGGTCAGGGTCAGGGTCAAGGTCAGGGCCTG